>CAZEFW010000231.1:0-9812 GCA_964511535.1 uncultured Myxococcales bacterium
GCGACGCGCCTCCGGCGGAGTAGCCCGCCGTCCTCGCCTTGCTGCGCAAGGCTCCGGAAAGCGTTGGCGGGCTACTTCTCGAGGGTGTCCCAGTGGCAGGTCCATTCCTTGTTGCCGCATGGGTTGAGGATGCTGCCGCTGTACTTGATGGTCAGCTCGAGGCTGTTCCAGGCCACCTTGCCGGCGCCGCGCTGGGGGGTGTGGGCCTTGACCAGCGGCTCGGCGTGCCAGCCGATGACGCTGGGGCATGAGGTGATGATGCCGAGCTTGCTGTTGAACAGGCAGATGTCCCCCGGCTTGGTGCAGTCGAGCTTGGCGTCCGCGGTCATGGGGCTGGAGATGCCCATCAGGGTGTTGGAGCAGGCGCCGCAGGAGAGGCACTGGGCGTCCTTGCACAGCACGTTGACGTCGTTCATGTCCATGACCCACTTGTAGGAGAACGCGGGGGACATGGTGCGCGGCGGCCAGATGGCCGGCTTCATCACCATATTGGCCGGGCAGTCGCCGTTCTTGCAGGCGATGGGCACGTCCAGGGTCTGGCCCACGCCGTCGGTGACGGTGACGATGAAGCCGTAGGCCCCCGGCTTGTCCTTTGCCGCGTCGAAGCCCCCGGTGAGGGTACAGCCCGACGGGTCGGAGGAGGCGTAGGCCAGCTTGGTGGGGAAGGTGCCCTGGCCCGGCCCGCTGTAGACCTTGCACGTGTACGGCCCGAGGCCGCCGGTGAACAGCGACGAGACCTTGATCTGACTCGTGGCCGAGCAGGTGGCCTTCATGTAGGGCGTGGCCCCTGGCGACAGGATCAGCAGGCTGGCCACCGCCAGCTGGTACAGCTTCTGGTTCGAGCGCGGACCGGAGTCGACCTTGATGGTGAGGTTGAAGGCGCCCGAGCTGGTGGGCGTGCCCGTAAAGACGCCGGTGTTGGGATCGATCTTGCCCCAGGGCGGCAGGCTGCCGCTCCACTTGTAGCTCCCCGGCCCGAGGCCGCCGGTGGCGGTGAATGAGAAGGAGTACGGCTTGTTGATCAGCCCGTTGGGAAGCGGGCTGGAGTTGGTGATCACCACCGCGGGGATCCCCTGATCCGGCGGCACCAGGTCGGGCAACATCTGGTCCGGCAGCAGCTGGTCGGGCAGCATCTGGTCTGGCAGCATCTGGTCTGGCAGCATCTGGTCCGGCAGCATCTGGTCGGGCAGCATCTGGTCCGGCAGCATCTGGTCCGGCCCGGCCATGTCGATTGGAGCCGCGTCGGGCGTCCCCTTGTCCGGCCCCCCGCCGTCCTTCTTGGCGCCGGTGTCCTTTCCGCCGCCGGTGTCCGCGCCCCCCTTGCTGTCCGCCTTGCCCAGGTCCTTGTTGCCCTGGCCCTGGTCCGCGGCGCCGCCGTCGGTGCCGATGTCGTCGTTGAACGCGGGCACGCCGGTGTCGCCGTCGCACGCCGCCAGGGACAGGATGAACAGCGCCGCCGCGGCCGCTGTCAGGGAACGCTTCTGGCTCATGGGATACTCCCTCTGGTTACCTTCAAAGTATTTGGGTGTAGCCCGGAGCAGGTCAAGCGGCAGCCCCGGGGCCCCACGCTACTTGCGGTCACCGCGCGGCCCGAAGGCGCCCAGGGCGTGGGCCAGCGACAGGCGCACCACGTCGCGCTGGAACTTGGCGCTCACCAGCTGGATCTCGGCCTCCAGCAGCCGCTGGGACGCGTCCAGCGCGTCGAGCTGGGTCACCGCCCCCACCTCGTAGCTGGCGTTCATGTCCTGCACCGTGGCCCGGGCCAGCTTCACCGCCTTGCCCGCGCTCACCAGGCCCGCCTCGGCGGTGGTCAGCTCGCTGCGCAGCTTGACGATCTCCCCCGCGATGCTCGACCGCAGCGCCTCCACCTGGGCCTGCGCCGCGCGGATCTGCGAGGCCGTGCTCTTGAGGCTGGCGTAGCGATCCCCGCCGTCGTAGATCGGCATGTTCAGGTTGAACAGGAAGTACCAGGTGTCCTGGTCGCCGATGAACCCGGCGGCCTGGGTCCAGCGGTAGTTCCAGTTCATGTCCAGGGTGGGCAAGAACTGGAGCCACACCGCCAGCCGCCCCTTGCGCGCCGCCTCCACGCCCAGGGCCGCTGCTCGCACGTCCTGGCGCGACTGCACCGCCTGGTTCAGCTGCTCCTGGTAGCTGCCCGCCGGGGTGGGCGGCTCGGCCGGGCGCTCCACGTCCACCGGCCCGGGCACGCCGAGCAGGATGGCCAGCTGGTGCCGCGCCGCGTCCAGCGCGTTGCGTGACACCAGGAGCTTCTGCCGGTCCTGGGTCAGCACCAGGTCGGCGCGCAGCACGATGGAGCGCGCTGCCTGCCCCACCTCCACCTTGGCCCGCGCCGACGCCAGGTGCTTCTCGTCGAGGCCGACCTTGGTCTCCAGGGAGCGCAGGATCTCCTTCTGACTCACCACGGCGTAGTAGGCCCGCGCCACCTGCAGCAGGAACTCCTGGGTGGAGCGCACCTTGCCCAGCCGCGCCATCTCCACCTGTTTGTAGGCGGCCTGGATGGCGGGGTAGGCCGGCGCCACCACCAGGGGCAGCTTGATGCTCATGAACATGCCCCACTGGTACTTCTTCTGGAACACCAGGTCCGGCGTGCCGGCGGGGGCGCCCATCTGGCCCGCCGGGATGATCACCTCATTGTCGTAGATCGACAGGTTCGGCTGCATGTATGCCGTCGGCTTGACCGCCGTCCAGGTCTTGTAGCGTGACGCCTCGGCCGCGCTGACCCGCTCCTGAAGGATCTTGATGGATGGGTGGTTCTTCATGGCCAGCCGGAACGCCTCGTCCAGCTTGACCACCCGGCCGGCGGCGGCGGGCGAGGTCCACAGGAGGACCAGCCCGGCCAGGGCCAGCAGGCACGCGCGTCTAAAGCTCGGGCTCATGGCATCACCGCTCCTTGGGCCGTTGATTATGTGGGCAGGTGGTGGGGAATGACAATGACCTGGGTCTCACATCCCTGGCGGGAGGCGCCGACGCCGGGCCGCGGGACTCGCCGCGCTCACACTGCGGACCTGCCGCTTCGCCGGTCCTGCGGTATAAGTATCAGCTGTGAGTTCGCCCGCTCAATTGCTCCGGAAGGTCGTGCCCTGGCTCATCGGGCTGGGGCTCCTGGGATACATGTTCTACAAGATCCCGGTGCAGCACTTCCTCGCTGCCCTGGAGCAGAGCCGGATCGGGTGGCTGCTGCTGGTGATCTTCGTCAGCGGCATCGTCACCCTGCTGGTGGACAGCTGGGCCACGGCGCGGGTGCTGAGCTGGTTCCTCACTCCGGTCACCTTCCGCGAGCTGGTGCCCGTGCGCGCGGTCACCTACCTGCCCGGAATGATCAACGCCAACCTGGGCCAGGCCGGGATCGTCTACTGGATTCACCGCGTCAAGGGCGCCTCGGCCCTGGCGGCCACCGGCGTCCAGCTGATGATCATGGGCACCATGCTGTTGGTGCTGTGCTTTATCACCCTGGGGGCGCTGCCCCTGGCCCAGGACAGCATGGTCCGGCGGGTGGGGCAGGTGTCCGCCGTCCTGCTGGCCGGGGCCTGCGTCTACTTCGTGATCCTGGCCGTGCGCCCGGCGTGGCTCTACCGGCGTCGGCTGCTCCAGCCCCTGTTCGACGCGGGCGTGTGGGGCCACCTCAAAGCCACCGCGCTGAGGATCCCCCACGTGGCGGCCCTGATCATCGCCCACTGGCTGGCCATGCTCTGCTTCGACATCACGCCCCCGGCGGCCACTGTCCTGATCCTGATCCCGGCGATCCTGCTGGTGAGCTCCCTGCCGCTGACGCCCATGGGGATCGGCACCATCCAGGTGGCGGAGGTCTACTTCTTCTCGCCCTTCGCCTCGGGCGCGACCCCCGCCGAGCAGGAGGCTGCCGCGCTGGCCTACAGCATCGCCCTGCCGGTGCTCATGCTCGGCCTGCACCTGGTGTTCGGCCTCATCTCGTTGCGGTTCATTGGAAGCGATCTCAAGCGCCCTGCTGACCGTCAGAGCGGCCCCTGATCGCCGCTGCCCTTCCCGGGCGTCGCGGCCCACGCGGCAGGCGCTCATTGCGGTGGCGCTCGTTGCTGCTCTAAGATCATCAGATGCGTCGCGCCTCACTGCTGATCCTCCCCTTGCTCCTGCCCGCCTGCAGCGGGGCCGAGTTCGGTGAACATCCCGGGGACGGCGGCGGGACCCTGTACGCAATCCGGGTGGAGCCGGCCAGCGCGGCGCTGACCTTGCAGCACGGCAAGGTGGCGAAGCAGCGCTTCAGGGCGTTCGCGTTTTACGGATCCGGGGCCGTGGCGGGCGATGCCCGGGCTCCGGCCAGCGGCGGCGTGGAGGTCACGGGCAAGGTGACCTGGCGGGTGGGCAACCCCCTGGTGGGGCGGTTCGTGGGGCCAGAGCTGCGCACCGAGGTGCTGTCGGGAGGCAAGGCCGTCGCGGCGGGGCAGGGGGGCGTGTCAACAGTGACGGCCGCCCTGGGCGGCGTGACCGGGCAGGCCACGGTGAAGGTGAAGCTGTTGCGGCGGTTCTACGCGGGGGGCGCCGCGGCCGGAGCGGAGAAGAAGTTCGGCGGCCCGGCGGCGCCCAAGCGGGCCCCGAAGCTGCTCTACCCTGGCGACGGCGTGCTGGTGCCGCCCAACATGCGGCAGCTCGACGTCCAGTGGACCAAGGAGAGCGGCAACGACCTGTTCGAGGTGGCCTTCACCGGTGAGCTGTGCGACGTGCGCGTCTACACCAGGCAGCGGTCGTACAACCTCAGCGGCAAGGCCTGGCAGGCGGTGGCCTGGTCCAGCCGCGAGTCCGAGGTGAAGGTGCGGGTGCGGGGCACATCGGGCGCCAAGGCTGGCGCCGGGGTCGGCACCTCCGCGGCGGCCACCCTCAAGGTGGGCAAGATGGACGTCAAGGGGGGCCTCTACTTCTGGGTTGTGGGGCCCAAGGCCGGGTCGATCCACCGCTACGACTTTTCCAGGGCCAACGCCAAGACCGAGGTGTTCTTCGGCCCGAAGCAGGGCAAGGGGTGCGTGGGCTGCCACTCCCTCAGCCGGGACGGGACGCGCATCGCGTTCACCAGCGAGGGCGGCCTGGGGCCGGCGTCGGTCTACGACGTGGCCACGCGCAAGCCGATCCTCGACGGCAAGTTCAAGGCCAGCGTCTACACCTTCTCCCCCGACGGCAAGCAGGTGGCCTACACCTACCTCGGCAACATCTTCCGGCGGGAGGTGAGCAGCGGCAAGCAGCTGGGCCAGGCGGTGTGGGCCGCGGCGCCCACCACCCACCCGGACTGGTCCCCGGACGGCAAGACCCTGGTGTTCACCCTGGCCACCATGGCCGGCTTCGACAACGACCTGCACCTCAAGGGCGGCAGCATCGCCACCGCCACCCTCAAGGCGGACGGCGACTGGTCCAAGCCCAAGGTGATCGTCAAGGGCGCTCAGGGGGTGAACAACTACTACCCGAGCTTCTCGCCGGGCGGGCAGTGGATCCTGTTCAACCGGTCGTCGGGCGACAGCTATGCCGACGAGGACGCCAACCTGTTCGTGGTGCCCGTGGCCGGCGGAAAGCCCATCGCCCTAGGCAAGATCAACGGCGCCAAGCAGTCCAACTCCTGGGGCCGCTGGAGCCCGTTCACCCAGGTCTACAAGGGGAGCGTGCTGTACTGGCTCACCTTCTCGTCGGTGCGGGACTACGGCTACAAGCTGAAGAACGCCGGCGTGACGCCCTACGAGGCCAAGGCGCCGCAGATCTGGATGGCGGCCTTCAGCCGGGACCGGGCGCTCAAGGGGCTCGACCCATCATACTCGCCGTTCTGGCTGCCGGTGCAGGACGTCACCAAGCACAACCACATCGCCCAGTGGACCACCAAGGTGGTGGACCTGAAATAGCGCGACCTTCATCGCGGAGCCTTGCGCAGCAAGGCGAGCAGTGAGTCGTTCATCCCGCAAGGGCCGCGGAGCGGGCCGAGGACAGCCGAACGCGCTCCGCCGGAGGCGCGAGGCGCGTGCACCGCGACCCGGCTCGCCGGCTCACGATCCGCAGCGACTCACCAGGGTGCTCAGGCGGGTCTTGACCGCCTCGAGCAGGCCTCGTTCACGATCCTGTACCACGCAGCGCCGGGGCAGGCGGTCGGCCCAGGCCCGAAACGCCGGCGCGTCTCGCACGGGCTCCAGGTACTGATCGCACAGCACCGCCTCCTGGCACATGCGCATGGCGAACAGGCGCGGGTCGCGGGCGGCGAAGCGCATGGCCTCCACCGTGGCCGCGGCGTCACCGCGCTGGGCTTCGACCCAGGCGATGTCCCAGTAGGCGTTGCCGTCCTGGGGGGCCGCCTCCACCGCCTTCCAAAGGTCCCACTCCGCCTCCTCAAAGCGCTCGGCGAAGCAGAGGGCGATGCCCCGCTCCAGGTGGACCAGGTGGTCGCCGGTGCCGCTCATCAGCTCGGCGCGGTCCATGGCGCGCAGGGCGGCGGCCATCAAGGGGCGCCGGCGCGCCTCGGGCAAGTCCTGGGACCAGCGGTGCATGTCGGTGAGCACGATGGCCAGCTGGATCCAGGTGGGCCCGTGGCCAGGAGCGGCTTGCCCCAGCGCCTCGAGAACCTCGCGCGCCTGCTGCAGATCGCCGTCGGCTTGCAGGATCAGCGACAGCTGGTACTTCAGCTGCAGGTTGTCCGGGGCGTCAGCCAGGGCTTGCTCCACCCGCTGGCGCGCCCTGTCATAGTCGGAGTCGTTGAGCAGCGCCTCGATCTGGCGCGTGAGCGCGTTGGCGCCGGGCAGCTCGGCCAGCGGCGCTGGCCTGGCGCCTTCGAAGGGGCTGCTGCCAGAGCGATATCGGCCAAGCTCGACCCACGGCTCGTGGCGCGCCACCTCGTCCGGGGCGGCGGCCAAGCGCGTATCGGACAGATAGCGCGTCCTGATCCCTTCGAGGACCTGATCGCCGACCCCGTCCTGATAGATCGCACGCGCCCGCTCATCCAGCAGGACGGAGCCGAAGAGTACTACCGGCGGCAACAGCAAGAGGACACCCAGAACCATCACCGCGCCTAACACCAGCTTGCGCCGCTTTCCAGCGAGCAGCATACCCCCTTAGAGGCGCGGCCCGCCCGATCCGTCCCACCCGGCTACATCATGCCCCCGTTGACGTCGATCACCGCGCCGGTGACGTAGGAGGCGTCCTCGCCGCAGAGCCAGGTGACCACCTTCGCAACCTCCTCGGCGCGGCCCATGCGGGCCATGGGGATCAGCTGCTTGAGCATCTTGCGCGGCACCGCCTCGGTCATGTCGGTGTCGATGAGCCCGGGGGCCACCACGTTGACCCGGATGCCGAGCCGCGCCACCTCGCGGGCCAGGGTCTTGCTGGCCGCGATGAGCCCCGCCTTGGCCGCGGCGTAGTTGGTCTGGCCGCGGTTGGCCATGTGGGCCGAGGCAGACGAGATGGTCACGATGTTGCCGCCGCGCCGCTCCACCATGCGCTTGAGCACCGGGCGGGTGACGTTGTAGAAGCCGCCCAGGCTGGTGTCGATGACCCGGCCCCAGTCCTCCGGCGGCATCATGGCCAGAAGCCCGTCGGCGGTGACGCCGGCGTTGTTCACCAGCACCGCCAGGTCCGGCTTCGGATCCAGCAGCCGCGCCATGGCCTCGCCCGCCTGCTCGGCGTCGGCCACGTCGAAGGGGCACAGCTCGCCGTCGCTGCCGGCCTCGCGCACCCGGGCCAGGGTCTGCTCCGCCGCCTCGGCGTCGCTGCGGTAGTTGATCAGCACGTGGTGGCCGGCGCGGGCCAGCTCCACGCAGATGGCGCTGCCGATGCCGCGGCTGCCGCCGGTGACCAGTGCCACGGGGCGCTGCTCGGCCATGGCTACGCCTCCTCCGCGTCGGGCGGCACGTAGGGGACGCCCTGCTGGTGGCAGTGCACGAAGTCGGCGATGGTGGCCACCGAGCGGATGATGAACCGCCCGATGTTCTGGTCGTCGATGCGCGCGCCGTATTTGCGCTGAAGCGCGGCCACGATCTCCAGCGCGTCCACCGAGTCGATGCCGAGCCCTGCGTCCTCGTCGAACAACAGCGCGTCGTCGTCAACCTCGTCGGGTTCAACGTCGTCGAACTTGAGCGTCTCAAGGATCAGCTGCTTTACCTCGAGCCTCAGCTCGGGGGAGGCTGTGTCACTCATTCGCTGCGGCTCCCTTCATTTGACGGCCTTGCGGAGGGCCCTGAAGAAGCGCTCCTCTTCGTCGGCGCGCGCCAGGATCATCCCCTTCAACTCCTCCAGCTTGTCACGGGAAAACTCCCGGCGCTTGCCCATGCGCGCGGTGTGGATGGAGACCTCACGCCACCGGTCGCCGATGCCCATCATCTCCTTGCTCAGCTCGGCCAGGGCGCCGTTGTCCAGCGCCTCGGCTGCCTGCTGCAGGAACGATGCGTACATGAAGCGGAAGCCGGCGCCGCCAGTGCCCCGGTCCTCCATGGTGACATGGATCATCATGATCTCGTGGGACAGGTGGTCCTCGTCCCGGGCCAGGGTGGGCCAGTCCACCACCTTTTTGGCGAAGGTGCGGATGCCGCGCACGCCGAGGAACGGGATCGGGAGGCTGAGCATGTTGAAGCACGCCTCCTTGATCCCCTTGATGATCGGCTTGCGCAGGTCGCCCAGGGCCGGGATCTTGCGCGGGTAGAACAGGAACCCCTTGGGCGCCAGCTGGCCCAGGGCGAAGCGCCCCTTGCGCATGGACTCGGCGCTCAGGTCGCTGATGCGCGGGTAGTACACATCGCTGACCCGGTAAGTGCTGCCCTGCTTGCCCACCACCACCACGTAGTGGCCGTTGAAGTGGGCGCGCATGTACTCCGGGATGTAGTCCATGTAGAACATGTCCACCTGGACCGCGGTGGGGATCCCCTTGCCGACGAGCTCGTCCAGCGCCGCCTCCGCCTTTTCCGGCTTGCGGAACGTGTGGGTGCGGAAGCTGGCCCCCAGGCGCTTCTGGATCTTCTTTCGGATCTTGCCCGGCTCGGTGCGGGTCACGATCATCGGGAACTTGAACGACGGGGTCTTGAGGTAGCCGAAGAAGATGCCGCCGCCGATGCCGAAGATCATCGGCTCGCTCAGCTCCTGGCCGGCGTGGGCCATCAGGGCGGCGATGGTGCCCGTCTCGCAGTGGGCGGCCATCTTGTGCTTGAATTCCATGGCGGTCATCGGGGCTCCGGCTCCCTGTAGCTTGTGACCACCAGGCCGTCGTTGTCTGTGCGCTCGTGCACGATCTCGCCCCGCTCGGGCTGGGCCACCAGCTGCAGCAGGTTGGCCACCGGCACGTCGAACACCTCGGCGTAGCGGCGCGCGGTGGACAGCCGCATGCGGGCGAAGTACTTCGGCTTGCGGTGCAGCCAGGCGCTCAGGCGGCTGACCCGTGCCCGGCTGGCCAGCTCGCTGAGGGTCAGCTCCGCGAGCTCCTGGTAGTAAGCCACCGGCGAGTACTCACCGGACAGCAGCCTCTCCAGGCATTGCCGCTCGAAGCGGCCGCGCTTCTGGAAGTAATCATCCAGGTAGTTGCTCACCAGGTAGGAGCCGGTCTGCAGCGGCCCGTAAGAGCCGTCGTCCCGCTCCACGTAGAGCAGCAGCTGGTGGTCTTCACAGTCGGTCTTTGCCTCGTCCTCTTTCACCCGATTTGCTCCGAAGCCTTTGGGATCGGAGATGTATACGGCTAAACGGCGAGCGGGTCAAAGGAGAGGCGCCGCCTCGCGGCGCGGCTTGAGGCCTGGGGCTTGAGGCCTGGGGCTTGAGGCTTGAGGCTTGAGGGGGAATGGTTGGGCGTCGATGTCGCTCGCCTTGCTCGA
>CAZEFW010000232.1:0-9791 GCA_964511535.1 uncultured Myxococcales bacterium
GCTTGCTTCGCTCGCTTGTGTTGGCTCGCTTCGCTCGCATGGCTTTCGGCATATGGCGTACAATGTGCTTCGCAGCCATGAGGAGATATTGATGCGGCTTGATTGGATATGTGCGGTGATGTTGGCGGCGCTGCTGGTGGGCTGCGCGGAGGACAACTGGGAGGAGCCGGCGGACAAGGGGATCACCAAGCCCGACGCCGGGGACCAGGGCACCACCCCACAGATCGACACCTTCGTGGCGCCCGACGGGCTGCCGAGCCCGGACGCCACCTGCGCCTCCACCAGCGTCAACACCAAGCAGACGCCGGCGGCCGTGCTCATCGTGCTCGACCGCAGCTCCAGCATGACCACCAAGGGCAAGTGGGCCGCGGCCCAGACCGCCATCGTCAAGGCCATCGACAAGAGCACCTTCGACCACCTGGAGCTCGGCCTGCTGGCCTACCCATCGCACCAGGTCAAGGGGCCCGCCTGCCTGTGGGGCTGGCCGGTGAGCTGCGGCGTGTCTGCCCTTCCGCAGGTGGCCATCAGCAACAGCGGCGTGGACAAGACCAACGGCTCGCAGGGCCCGCGCAAGGCGATCTACAGCTGGCTCACCACCGCCGCGCCTGACAACACGGGCACCGACGCCTCGCCCGGCTACGTGGCGCTGAAGAACGGTATCGCCGCGCTGCAGAACCTGACCAGCGTGGACAAGCGGATCCTGGTGATGATCACCGACGGGGGCTTCTCCTGCGCCTCGCTCTCGTCGCCCAAGCGCCCCGGCTACTCGGACGGCGCCTGCCCGGACTGGGAGTACCCCGACTCGGTGATCACAATGCTCAAGGCGGCCTACGAGGACAAGACCAAGCCGGTCAACACCCTCATCGTGGGCCTGCCCGGCTCCGACAGCACCGGCAAGAAGCAGGGCGGCTACGCCACCGCGCCGTACCAGATGCTGCTGGCCCTGAGCACCTACGCCTGGGTCGGCTCCCCCAAGACCGTGCCCGGCACCTGCAACGGTAAGAAGTTCACCAAGACCGGCTGGGCGCCCACTCAGCCGTGCCACTTCGACATGACCCAGGGCACCTTCAACGCCGACGCCCTGGCCGGGGCCCTGGCCGGCTTGCGGGGCAAGGTGCTCGGCTGCACCTACAAGCTGCCCAAGACCGACGACAAGAACAAGGTCATCGACAAGACCAAGATCAACGTGCAGCTCACCCTGGACGGCGCCGCCGCTTACACCATCCCCCGCCGCTCTGATCCCAAGGACACCTGCCTGACCAGCAAGGGCTGCTGGGACCTGGACGCCAAGGACAACGTGGCCATCCTGGGCAAGGCGTGCAACGACCTGGGCAAGGCGGCCAAGGCGAATATCCAGATCCTGGTGGGGTGCAAGACCATCCTGAAGTAGACATGGCGCGCGGAATCATCCTGTCACTGCTGGCGGTGGCGCTGGCGACCGGGCTTTGCCTGCCCCCGGCGCTGGCGGGCAAGAGCAAAAAGAAGAAGCTCGACGTGCTCGAGGTGCCGGTTCGCATTCGGGTGGCGATGTGTGCGGGGAAGGGGAGGGGCAAGGGCAAGGGGTTGAAGCGCAGTATGAGCGCGGGGTGGATCAAGGCCCATGTGGTGGCCTCCAACCTGGTGCTCGCGCCTCACGGGGTTCGGCTCGAGGCCGAGGTGGAGACCTTCACCCCGGCGCGCTGCGAGCTGCTGACCCGGGCGCATCGCAACGCCATGGCGGCGCATGTGACCATGGACGGCAAGGCCACGGTGCTGGTGCTGCCCCGGGTGCGCGACGTGGACGTGTTGACCTACAACCTGATGGGGGTGCACTGGCGCTACCGGGGCAAGGACGCCGACCACAAGGGCAAGCGGTGGGTCTTCATCACGGGGCGCTCCATTCCGCCGGTGATGGCCCACGAGCTGTGCCACTACTTCGGGCTGCCCCACGACCGCGCGGGCGGCAACCTGATGACGCCGGGGCCGTCGGATCCGGTCTACTCCAAGAAAGGAGGCAAGAAGCCCAAGGGCTTCGCGCCGACGCTGACGCCGGCCCAGTCAAAGCGCCTGCGGCGGGGGATCAGGAAGTTTCTGAAGACGAAGAAGTAGGGGCCGCTTCGCGGCCTGGCTTGGGACTTGAGACTTGAGGCTTGAGGGGGGATGGTCCCCGACACTTGCACCTCAAGCCTTAAGCCAGAAGCCTCAAGCCTCGAGTCTGCGCGCGATGAAGTGGGGCGCTATTTGAGCGGCGCCAGGGGGGTCACGGCGGCTCCCCAGAACTGGTAGGGGTAGGTCTTGATCTCCTTGACCGTGCAGGTCTTGGTCACGTCTCCGCCGTTGGGCTTGATGGAGATCATCTTGGCGTCTTTGTTGTCGCCGCGGGTGAAGCCGTAGATGGTGCCGGCCCAGTAGGCCAGGCCCCAGACCTTGCCGTGGCCCAGGGGGCAGCCGGCCAGGGCCAGGCTGTTCTTGTTTACCGAGCCGCCAGGCAGGCGCACCTTGATCATCTTGTTGTTGTCCTTGGTGGCGCCCGAGCCCTTGTGGGTCACGCCGAAGATCGAGCCGTCCTTGATGGCCACCAGGTCTCCCGACGAGCCCATGCCGCTGCCGTACTCCCCCAGCTTCTCCACAGTGCCCTGGGGCTTGCCGGTGCCCGATTTGTAGTAGATGCGGTAGAGCGAGCCGTCGATGTTCGAGCCGAGCAGCTTGCCCGACTTTTCGAAGGTCAGCGCCACCATGGGCGGCAGCTTGGTGGCGCCCTGCACCTGGGTCACCTTGGTCGCCTTGACGGTCTTGAAGTTCACCTCGTAGATGAAGGTCTTGGTGATGGCGAACAGCCGCCCGTCGCTGGTCATGGCGATGTCGTTGACGGACTTCTCGTTGTCCGGGATCCCCTTGTCGAAGCTGAACTTGCCCAGCACCTTGAGCTTGAGCGACCCGGGCGAGATGGCGAACAGCTCCTCGCGGCTGTGTGCGTACATCAGCAGCGAGGGCGGCACGGTGTAGCCGTCGGGCAGGGGCGGAGCGTCGGGGAAGATCGCTTGATCTGCTCCCCCGCCGCCGCCGTCTAGCGGGACCACTGTGCCGTCGGCTTCCTCGAAGCCCTGATCGGCGCAGGCGGTGATGAAAAGAAGGGTTAATACCAGGCTAATGATTCTCACGGGACCTCCAGGTACGACGCCGGACAATCTACGGCGATGTCCTGCCGCTGGCCACCCCTTTTATAGGTGTGGGATAGTTGCCTGGATGATCCCCCTCCGTGTCAGCGGCCTGGCAGTCTTGCTGGCCATCGCTCCGTGCAAGACAGCCGGGGCGGCGCCCGCGGTGAACTTCGGGCTGCAGGCGGAGGAGCGGATCTCGTACCTCTCGGTCTCGGCGTTCCGCCTGGACGACGCCGGGGCGGAGCGCGCTGGCGGCGCGGGCGGCGTCATGCTGCACCGGCTGCACCTGGCGCCCTCGATGACCGTGGGCGAGGTCACGCTGAGCGCCGGGCTGGACCTGCTGCGCTTCAACCACCTGTACGGCGCGGACACCGCCCTGGGGCAGGAACCGGGCGGCACGGTCCTGAGCCAGGCCGACGGCTTCGACCCGGCCGTGGTGCGCGCCCTGAACCTGACCTGGCAGGCGCCGGTGGGCCGGCTCACGGTGGGGCTGACCGCCAGCCACTGGGGCCTGGGCATCCTGGCCAACGGCGGACAGCGCCCCAGCTCGGAGTTCGCGGCGCCCTGGTACGGCGACCGCGTGGTGCGCCTCGGCATGGTGACGCCGGTGCTGGCGCTGCTGTCGGACGCGCCGCTGGCCAAAAAGATCTTCCTCGCTGCTGCCGTGGATCTGGTGCTGCTGGATGAAAACGCCGACCTGGTCAACCGGGAGGACATCGCGCTGCAGGGCGTCTTTGCGCTGTTTTACCGTCCGTGCCCGCGGGTGTTCGCCGGCGCGTACGTGGCCGTGCGCGACCAGTACGACGCGGCGGGCACCGGCCTGACCGTGGCGGCGTTCGACCTGTACGGCCACCTGCGCCCGGTGCTGATCCCGGACCTGCTGGAGCTGGAGCTGGCCGGCGAGGTGGCCTACCTGCACGGCGAGTCGGACCGGCTGTTGACCGAGGCGGCCCCCGGGGCGGTGGCGGTGCGCGCCCTGGCCGCGGTGGGCCGGGCCGGCCTCAGGGCGCCCCGGTACGGCCTGCGCGTGGGCTTCGAGCTGGGCGTCGCCACCGGCGATGGGAACCCCCACGACAACACGAGCACCCAGTTCCGCATGGACCCGGACTACCAGCCGTCGTTGATCCTCTGGTCACGCTACCTGTCGGCGGTGACGGCGCGGGGCGCCGAGCGCGCGGCTGACCGCGACCTGGTGGGGCAGGCGCCCCCCGGCGTCAGCGCGTTCCCCAGCCAGGGGGCGGTGTTCAACGCCGTCTACCTGCAGCCAGTGCTGGCCTACACCCCGCCCTGGCTGCTGGACGGGGCGCTGTCCCTCAAGGTGGGCTACCTGTACGCGCGCGCTCTGGCCGCTCTGTTCGACCCGTCGCTCACCTTTCGCAACGGCGGCGTGCCCACCACCGCCATGGGCCACTCTGCGGCGCTGCTGCGCACCCTGGGCCATGAGCTGAACATGTCCATCGCATACCGCGGCGCGGTGAGCTTCGGCCCCAAGGGCGAGCTCTGCCTGCTCTACGGCCGGCTCTGGCCCGGCCCGGTGTTCCACGATCTGTCGGGCGAGGCCGCCCCGGTGGACCTGGTGCAGCTGCGCGCCACGCTGAGGTACTGACCATGCGCGCCCGGCCTTCTCAGCCTGCGATTCTGTCATTCCGTCGTTCTGTCATTTCGTCGTTCTGTCATTCAGCGAAGCTGCCCCTCATGCTGGCGCTCCTCCTGCTGAGCGCCGCCTGCGCCGACCCCGCCGAGGGCCTGCGCGAGACGCCCTCCGGCTCCGGCCCGCACATCGTCTTCGACCTGGACCGTCGGCCGCTGGCCGAGATCCCGTTCCCCAACGACGTCGCCACCCGCCTCGACCCGTCATCTCCCACCGGCCGCCGACTCAACGTCAGCCTCACCGGCGCCACGCGCCTCGAGCGGCAGGTGCGCGCCAGGCTCAATACCCTCGACGGCTTCGGCACGTTCCAGCCCATCACCGTCGCCTTCGACGCGCCCCTCGACCTGGGCGTGTTCGCCAGGTACCACCAGCGCAACGACCACGCGCAGGACGACGTGGTGTTCGTCGTGGACATCGACCCCGCCAGCCCCGCCTACGGCCGGCCGGTGCCCCTGGACCTGGGCCGCGGAAACTACCCGGTGACCCAGCCCAAAGGCGCCACCTACTTCCCGGGCGACCCGCGCAAGGACGCCCTGTCGCTGGTGTTCGAGACCGTCGACGAGGACCTCGACGGCGACGGCGTGCTCGACCCGGGGGAAGACACGGACAACGACGGCGTGCTCGACCGCCCCAACAGCTTCCCCGCCGGCGCCGCGGTCAAGGACGGCCTGATGAGCCATTACGAGCGCCAGACCGACACGCTCATCATGCGGCCCCTGGTGCCGTTGCGCGAGCGCGGGCGCTACGCCGTGATCATCACCAAACGGGTCACGGGCCTCAAGGGCAGCGCCGTGCGCTCGCCCTTCGACTACGTGCACCACCTGAGCCAGACCGCCGCGCTGTCACCCCTTACCGAGGTGTTCGAGACCTGGCGCCGCGTGGGCATCAAGTGCTCCTGGGACGACGTGGCCTTCGCCTGGGTCTTTTCAACCCAGTCGGTGACCACGGACCTGGTGGCCCTGCGCGAGGGGCTGTACGGGGTGGGCCCCCTGGGCTGGCTGGGCCAGAAGGTGCCCGCCGACGTCACGCCGCTGCCCGCCAGGGACGACCCCACATCCCCGGCCCGGTTGACCCTGGACGGCGCGCTGTTCCGGTCGCTGGCCACCGCGGTGTTCGTGCCCGCCTTCGGCATCTCCACCGCACAGGCCAGCGCCCTGTCCGACGAGCTGAGCAGCGTGGACTACGTGGTGCAGGGATCCTTCACCACGGCGGACCTGCTCACCTCGCCCTCTGCCTACATCTGGGACTGGACCTTCGACCTGGACGCGCGGGCCGGCCGCGCGCGGGTCAAGCCTGCCACGGTGCCCTTCACCCTGGTGATCCCGAAGACCACGGCTCGCCACAAGCCGCCCTTCCCGGTGGCCATCTACAGCCACGGCTTCGGCATGGCCCGGGTGGAGGGGCTGGCATTCGCCGGCGCCCTGGCGCGCTACGGCGTGGCCACCATCGGCATCGAGGCCTGGGGCCACGGCATGAACATGCCGGCAAAGGACCGCGCGCTGATGCAGAAGCTGTCGTCCGCCCTGGGGGTCCAGGGGTTTACCGACACGCTGTTTACGGGCCGGGCGCGGGACCTGGACGGCGACGGCAGGACGGATGTGGGGGCCGACACCTTCAGCGCTTACACCTTCCACTCCCGGGACACGGTGCGCCAGTCGGTGGTGGACCACCTGCAGCTGGTGCGCGCCCTGCGCGGCTTCGACGGCAAGCGGCGCTGGAAGGTGGACCTCGACGGCAAGGGCGATGGCACGCTGGCCGGCGACTTCAACGGCGACGGCGTGGTGGACGCGGGCGGGCCCTCGTTGCCCTACTTCGTCTGGGGCTCGTCCATGGGCGGGATCCACAGCGGCGTGCTCGGCGCGGTGGAGCCGGCCATCATCGCGGCGGCGCCGGTGGCCGGCGGCGGGGCGCTGACCTACCTGACGTCCCGGTCGATCCAGGGCACTGTGCGCATCAACACGGTGATGGGCGTGCTCGGCCCGGTGCTGGTGGGCGAGCCCGCGCCCGGGGCGCCAGGCGCGGCGCGGGTCAGGTTCGTGCACCCGTACGCAGGGGCGCTGCGGGTGTTGACCGTGGGCAGCTTCGACAAGATCCGCCAGGGCATGCGCGTGCGGCTGCGCAACCTGAGCAAGGGCCGGAGCGCCTGGGCCACCGTGAACAAGAAATTGAGCTTCAACCTGCACATGGGCGGCACCGACGTCGGCGACCGCTTCGACGTCACCCTGTACGAAAAGGACGGCGCCGCCGAGCTGGCCCGGCTGGAGCGCTGGCCAGCGGACGCGCACTTCTCCGGCGGCGCCGCGTCCACCTACCGCAAGGGCGAGCTGCTGCGGTCTCCCGCCGAGGGGTGGGGCTACCACCGCGGGTCGCCGGCCCTGCGCCGGCTGCTGGGCCTGGCGCAGATGGTGCTCGATCCGGCCGACCCGGTGAACTACGCGCCGCACTTCTTCCGCGCGCCGCTGACGGTGCGCCCCGAGGGCAAGCGCGTGACCAACCTGCTGAACATCCTGACCCTGGGCGACCCGATGAACCCCATGGACACCCACGGCGCGGTGAGCCGGGCCGCCGGGCTGGTGGAGTACAAGACCCCGGACCCGATCCTGGGCGGGACCCAGAACCAGTTCCTGGTGGACAACTGGGTCTACGAAGGGATCTGCGGCCTCGGCCGCTTCCCGCCCAACCGCAAAGGCTTCGAGGCGCTGTTCGACCCCGACCGGCTGGACGACCTGAAGACCAGCCCCGGCGACGACGGCAACGGCTTTTACGCCCCGTCGCCGCCCCGGGGCAACGAGCTGCGCCTGACCGTGCCCACGGCCACCGGCCGCTCCGGCGTGCGCTTCGCCCACATCAAGCCGTGCGGCAAGCACGGCTTCTTCATCACAGATCCGTCCAACAAGTTCAACGTCGACGCCTACCTCAACAACCTGGCCGGGCACTTCTTCGCCACGGGGGGGAAGGTGATCCTGGATGACAAGTGCCTGGAGACTGGCTCCTGCTCGCTGCCATGAAGGGGCGGAGCCGGCTGGCTGTCCTGCTCTGCCTGCTCGTGGCCGCCGGGGCGTTGTGGTTCCTGGTGGCTCCCCCGCCGGGCGGCGAGCCCGCGCCCCCCGCGCCCCCCGCGCCCCCTGCCGCGCGCCGGGCGCTGAGCCTGCCGGCGGGCTTCGCCATCGCCCGCTGGGCCGGCGACCTGCCTGACGCCCGGGCCCTTGCGCGGGGAGAGGACGGCACGGTGTACGTGGGCTCCAGGGGCGCGGCCGGCCGGGTGTGGGCCGTGCGTGACGCCGACGGCGACGGCGCGGCCGAGGGGCGCTGGTTGCTGGCCGAGGGGCTGACCGCGCCCATCGGGCTCGACCTGCACGGCGAGGACCTGTACGTCTCGGCCCGGAGCAAGCTGCTCAAGCTGCCGGGCGTCAGCGCGCGGCTGGCCGATCCGCCGCCGCCGGTGACCGTGCTCGACACCCTGCCCAACGACCGCTCCCACGGCGGACGGTACATGCGCTTCGGCCCCGACGGCTGGCTCTACTTCGGCCTCGGCGCGCGATGCAACATCTGCCTGGAGCAGGACCCGCGCTTCGCCTCCATCTGCCGGGTGCGCCCGGACGGCAGCGGCCTGCAGGTCTACGCCCACGGCGTGCGCAACTCGGTGGGCTTCGACTGGGACCCGCGCACCGGCGCGCTGTGGTTCACCGACAACGGCCGCGACATGATGGGCGACGACGTCCCGCCCGACGAGCTGAACCGGGCCACACAGCCCGGGCAGCACTTCGGATACCCGTACTGCCACGGCGGTGTCGTGGCCGACCCGGAGTTCAACCAGCGTCCCTGCGCCGACTTCGTGGCGCCGCGGCTGAAGCTGCAGGCCCATGTCGCCCCCCTCGGCATGCGCTTTTACCGGGGCGACGCGTTCCCGCCCCGCTACCGCGGCGCCATCTTCCTGGCCCAGCACGGCTCCTGGAACCGCAGCTCGCCGGTGGGCTACCGGGTGGTGGCGGTGTTCCTGGACGCCTCGGGGAAGGTGACGGGCACCGAGGTGTTCGTCGACGGCTGGCTGCAGTCCAACGACACCCGCTGGGGCCGGCCCGTGGACCTGCTGGAGCTGGCCGACGGGTCGCTGCTCATCAGCGATGACTTCGCGGGCGTGATCTGGCGGGTGTGGTACCGGGCCAGCGCGCCCTGATGATGGGGACGCTGTTTAGCGCTTCGGTCGGGCGACGCCCCTCCGGGGGAGCGCGCCGTGCTCGCCTCG
This sequence comes from uncultured Myxococcales bacterium, assembly GCA_964511535.1. Classification (GTDB taxonomy): domain Bacteria; phylum Myxococcota_A; class Polyangia; family CAZCFB01; genus CAZCFB01. Next base: position 9,038 of record CAZEFW010000232.1, read on the forward strand.
CTGCGCGGCGTCTGGATGTGTGCTTTCGTTACGCTTCGGCCGTGCGACGCCCCTCCGGGGGAGCGCCCCGTGCTCGCCTCCTGCGGAGGCTCCGCGATGAAGCGGGGCGCTACTTCCAGTGGCTGGCGATCCACTCCTCGGTCTCGGGCAGGCCGCCCTGCAGGATCAGGTAGCCGTTGTGGGGCTCGCGCTCGGTCATCTCGTGGTTCACCGGGGCGCGCATCATCTTCAGCACCTCGTCGTGATCGTCGGTGTGGCCCAGCACCCATGACAGCTTCATCAGCGCAGTCTCGGGCAGCATGTTCTCCAGCGGCACCACGCCGATGTCCAGCAGGTCGCGGCCCGTGTCGTAGACATACATCTGGGCGTAGCCCCACAGGGTCTGCACGGTCATCACCACGTGCACCCCTTGCTCGATGGCCCGCGCCAGCGCCGGGTACAGCGGCTTGTTGACATGGCCCAGGCCGGTGCCCGCGATGACGATGCCGCGGTACCCCTTGTCCACCAGCGCCTCCACCAGGTCCGGGGTCATGCCCGGGTAGTAGTACAGGATGGTGGTGCGGTCGTCGTAGCAGGCGTCGATCTTCACCTGGCGCGCCGGGTCGCGCGGCAGGTAGTTGTCGTTGATGGTGGTGAAGTCGTCCCGGCTGACCCGGCACAGCGGCACGTCGCCGATGGTGCGGAAGGTGGAGCGGTAGGAGCTGTGCATCTTGCGGCAGCGGGTGCCCCGGTGCAGCAGCCCGTAGCGGTCCGA
>CAZEFW010000233.1:0-9695 GCA_964511535.1 uncultured Myxococcales bacterium
GGGCCCACCTGGTCCCGTGGGGGGGCGTGTTGGGGGCGCCCCGGGTTGCTTTCGACGCCCCCGGGGGGGGGGGTCCCGCGGCGGGGGGGGGGTCGGGGGGGGGGGGGGGCGCCGGCCTTTGGCCGGCGAATGCCAGAATGCCAGAATGCCAGGATGCCAGAATTGATGAGTTTCTCGGCTGGCATGGCGAGCCGGGCAGATACGGCTAGACTTGGTCCATGGCAATCAAGACTGGGTTTGCGATCGCTCTTCTTGGGGCGGTGTTTTCGACAGCGGCTTGCAACAAGGGGGCGCCGGCCTCGGTGGCGTTGGTGGGGAGCGTGGCGCCGGCGGTCAGTGTGCCGGACCAGACGGGACAGGTGGTCTCGCTGGCCTCGTTTCGCGGCAAGAACCTGGTGTTGCTCGCGTTCTACCCCAAGGACTTCACCAGCGGATGAACCAAGGAGCTCTCCGAGTTCCGGAGAGATTACGCCTTCTTTCAGAAGCATGGTGTGAAGCTGTTTGGCGTCTCCACCGACTCGGTGGACAGCCACAGGAAGTTCCGCGCCTCGTTGGATCTGCCCTTCTCGCTGCTGGCCGACACCGAGGGGGAGATGGTACGAAAGTTCGACGCCGTGATGTCGATCCCCGCCGTCACCATGGCAGCCCGCAAGATCGTGCTCATCGATCGAGCGGGCAAGGTCGCATACCGGGACGAGGAGTACGACCTCGGCAGCGGCGCAGACCTGGAAGCGCTCAAGGCCGCAGTGGCCAAAGCCGCCGGCCAATAAAATGTCAAGTGATGGGGTCTGACCCCCCTATATGACATTTTAGCGCCAGCGTACGGCCGATAAAGTGTCAAGTGGTGGGGTCAGACCCCCCTATATGACATTTTGTCGGGTGAAGCCGGCGGCCTCTTTGTGGGACCGATGTTATGCTGGTAACCACATATGTAATGGATACGAGATGAGCCCAACCCGCGAGAGCTACAGCAGAGATCCAGAGGTCAGGAGCCGTTGGCGCCAGGATCTGGCCCTCGCGCGCAGGTGTCAGGAAGACGCCGGCGCGCGCGAGGAGCTGTTTCGCGACCACTGCGACGCTGTTTACCGCCTCGCGTTCCGGCTGCTGGGCAACGCCCAGGACGCCGAGGATGTGGTCCAGGAGTCGTTCATCGCGGTGTTCGGATCCCTGCGCTCGTTTCGCGGTGAGGCGTCCCTCAGATCCTGGGTGCACCGCATCACGGTGCGCACGGCGGGGCACTACCGCCGCCGCAGCCGCAAGAAGGGCACGGTGGCCCTGTCACTGGTGCCCGAGGACGCGGGGGATCAGCGGTCCGAGGATCCTTCCCGCACAGCGGACGCCCGCGCGGCGCTGGAGCGGCTCAAAAAGTTGCTGGACAATATCGTGGAGAGCCGCCGGGCGGTGTTCATTCTGCACGAGGTGGAGGGCTACTCGCTGCCCGAGGCCGCTGCGCTGCTGGATATCAGCGTGACCGCGGCCAAGAAGCGGGTCTGGCGAGCGCGGCGGGACCTGGAGCGGCTGGCCAGGGGTGATTCGGTGCTGGCGAGCTATTTCTCGCTGGATGGTGAGCGTCATGAGTAAGGTCGACTGCAAACAGGTAGATATCTGGGCCGCCGCCCTGCATACCGGCGACCTGGACGAGGCGAGCCGCCTGAGGCTCGCCGAGCACCTGGACGCCTGCGACGCTTGCCGTGGCCGCACCTTCGGCATCACGGCCATGGTCGAGCTGCTGCAGGAGGAGCCCGCGCGCCTGCCTCGCCACCGGGTCAACGCCATGTGGCAGCAGGTGGAGGCGGCGTCCTCGCAGCCCGCCCCGGCGCGGCGCCCCGAACGACGCCGCAACCTCGCCCTGCTGGCCGCCGCCGCGTGCGCGGCCATGGTGGCGCTGGGGCTGGCGTGGTACCTGGCCGGATCCGACGCCAGCGCGCCCCGGCGCGCGCCGTCTCCTGCCCCTGCCGCGCCGCTGGCCACCGCGCCTCCCGCGGCCGCGCCGCGAGCGCCCTCGCTCAGCAAGCCTGCGCCTCAGGAGACCATGCCCACCACCCCCGCCTCGCGGCGGTGGGAGATCCGGTGGGTGGATGGTCAGGCCACGACTGGCGCCGGATCTCTCGCCTCGGGTGCTGTGCTGGACCAGGGCGACCGGCTGCAGGTGGGCCGCAGGGGCCGCGCGCTGCTGGTGGGCCCCTCCGAGGTGGTCGTGGTGGACGAGAAGACCAGCCTCGACCTGGTGGGAGGCAAGGCCGGCGCTTCGCGCGTGCGCCTGGTGCGCGGTCGGATCACCGTGCTGACTCGCAAGCAGCAGCCCGGGGCCACCGCCGACGCCGAGCATGTCGAGGTGGCCGTCGGCGCGCTGATGGTCCGGCCCGTCGGTACCGTCTTCTCCATCAACTGGACCGGCGCGGGGCAGCCCGAGATCGCTCTGGCCGAGGGCAAGCTGCTGGTCCGCTCGCCCCATCGGACCGTGACCCTGGAGGCGCCTGCGAAGTTGACCTGGGGTGAGGAGCCGGAGCGACTCTCTGGCGCGGCCGGTCGCGATCTGGTCAGGAGGCTCACCTCGGCGAACAAGCACCGGGCCAGGCCCAAATCCCGCCCCAGAGCCGCGGTCAAGCCGCCGCCCGCCGCGCCAAGGCCTCCGAGCCTGCGCATGGAGCTACGTACTCTGGAGGGTCTGCTGCTGCGGGGCAAGGCGGCCCAGGTCCGCGCCCGAGCCGAGGCTTTGCTGGCTCGCCCCGGCGCCATGGCCCAGCGGGAGGCGCCCGCGCTGCACGCGCTCGTCGCAGAGACCCACATGCGCCAGGGCAGCTATGCCAGGGCCCGGTCGTCTTACCTCCGCACCTGGAAGGCCTTCCCCCGCACGCTGTACGGCATGGACGCCCTGTACAGCGCGGCGTCCATGGAGCTCGAGCGGCTCGGTAAGCCAGCCCGGGCCGCGGCGCACCTCAAGACCTACCTCTCCAGCTACCGCAAAGGGCGCCAGCGCGAGGGCGCCTATTATCTGCTGCACCGCGCCCTGACAGCGCAGGGCAAGTCAGACGCGGCGGCTGGCGTGGCTGCCCGGTACCGTGCGGAGTTCCCGCAGGGACAGTACCGGGTCCTCTTCAGGTAAGGTACCCTGACAGGTGATGCCCACCGCAGCTCACAGGGCGTGGGGCCGGAGCGCTGGCCTGTTGATCGTGGTGCTCCTGGGCGCCGGACCCGGCTGTTCCCTGCTCGACAACAGGGCGAGCCTGTTCAGCGACGGCCCCGCCGCCCCACCCGACGCCGCCGCTGATCTCCTGTCCGCCGTGGATCTGGCGGCCAGACAAGATCAGGCGCTCAAGACCGACCTCGAGATCTACCCGCCGCAGCAAGAGGCCGGCGCCTGCCCGCCGGCCTGCGTAAACGGCTGCGTGGACGGGGTCTGTGTGCTCGACTGCACCGCCGGGTGCGCCTGCCCCAAGGGACAGAGCTGCAAGATCGAGTGCAAGGCTGACAGCTGCAGCGGAACCATCGACTGCAGCGCCGGGAAATCCTGTGTGATCAACTGCAGTGAAAACGCGTGCAATTTCCCCATCGACTGCGGGGGCGCGGCCTGCACGGTGGCCTGCTTCAAGGGATCCTGCAACGATCCGATCCTGTGTGGCGCTGGCGGCTGCAAGATCACCTGCTCGGATCACTCCTGCCAGAACCTGATCAACTGCGACAAGGGGCGCTGCGAGATCCTCTGCTCCGGATCCTCCTGCCGCGGCCACGTGGACTGCTCCAAGGCCTGCGCCTGCTCCCTTTCCTGCAACAACTGGTCGTGCAACAAGTACAAGGTCAAGTGCCCCGCTGGCTGCAGCTACACGTACTCCAGCGGCTGCTCGGCCAACTCCAAGTACCCCTGGTGTGATCGTTGTTGAAACAACTCGGGAAGGAAAGCACCGGGAAGCTTGTTGATCACGGGTAACCCACATCGGGAGGCCCGTTGACCTATTAAATAGCTTGCCAGACCTTGATTACACGACGAATTGCTGCTATTTCACTGCGCAACTCAGAGTACAACTTGCCGCACTTTCGGGATTGGCAGCACAGTGCTGCCTCAAGGTTGTTTAATTGTCACTAGTTGAAGCTTCAAGGAGGAAACAAATGAGGACCCTTATCATCGCCCTGTTCAGCCTCGCGCTGGTCGTCGGTTGTAGCGACGACGACACCAACAACACCAAGAAGGATAGCGGGACCACCCAGAAGGACACCGGGACCACCCAGAAGGACACCGGCACCACCCAGAAGGACGTCGGCGGCACCGGCACCGGCGTGACCCTGACCGGTTCGTTTCTCATCTTCGGCACCAAGACCGTGGTCGATGGCGTGAAGGTCTGCGTCAAGGACAGCACCACCCTGTGCACCACCAGCGACGCCAAGGGCGCCTTCACCCTCAAGAACGTGCCCGACGCTGACGCCCTGATCAGCATGAGCAAGACCGGTTTCTTCCCGTTCTTCGGCATGTACGGCAAGGGCCAGACCGACCTGGCTTACACCGAGACCTCCCTGCTGACCCCGACCCTGATCAAGACCCTGCTCACCGTGCTCGGCACCGCCACCAAGGCCGGCAAGGGCCACCTGATCCTGAGCGCCGGCGCCGGCGCCGCGGGCGTGTCCTTCACCCTGGACAAGACCTCGGGCGAGGGCCCCTTCTACCTGAGTGCCCTGGGCCTGCCGGACAAGACCCTCAAGGAGACCTCCGTTGCCGGTCGCGCGTTCGTGGTCAACATGGACGAGGGCGACTACGTTGCCACCTTCAAGAACAGCAAGGGCAAGACCTGCACCATCAAGCAGGGCTGGATGGGCGCCTCGGCTGACAAGCTGAAGGTCAAGGTCATCAAGGACGCGGCCACCTTCGGCGTCCTGACCTGCAAATAAGAAGCGACCCAGGCGGCCCCGGGTTCTCCCGGGGCCTGGCCTTCGCAGCACCCCTTCAACGCCGTTTCGGCCTCAGTTCCGAAGGAGAAAATGATGGTTTCAACCAAGCGAATCGCCCTGGCGGTGCTCGCGACGGCGACCCTCGCGCTGAGCCCGGCGGGCGTGCGTGACGCCGACGCCGCGGGCTGGTCCAGCGGGCTGCTGGACGCCCGCTCCGTGGGCATGGGCAACGCGTTCCACGCCCTGGCCGACACACCCATGGCCCTGCACTTCAACCCTGCTGGCCTGGCCCTGAGCGGGCAGCTGCTGTCGGTGCAGATCGGCGTGCACTACCCGGCGATGCTCAACTACTCGTCCGACATCGATTACACCGATCCCGTCACCAACCAGACCGAGCGCAACCTGCACGAGTCGAAGGTTGTGCCGGTGATCCCGCACCTGCTGATCTCCACGAACGTGCTGGACCAGTTCCTGCCCAAGGACTTCCACCTGGGCCTCGGCATCGGCTGGTACGTGCCCATGGGCGGCGGCACGGTGGATTTCCAGGACATGAAGCTCGACGCCACCGACCCGCTGAACATCTCGGGCTTCCGCTCGGAGCTGGCGATCCACTACCTCTCCGTCGGCGCTGCCTTCAGCTGGAAGCGGCTGATCACCCTGGGGGCCAACTTCAACGTGCACTTCACCGACGTGGGCCTCAAGCAGACCAACTACCCCAAGCAGAGCGCGCTGACCTACAGCAACATCTACGTGGACAACGAGTTCTCCGGCTTCGGCGCTGCCTTCAGCGGCTCCTTCGGGCTGATGCTGCAGGATCCGAACGAGATGTTCCGCCTGGGCGTGTCGTACAAGATGAAGTACGAGGCCAACGCCAGCGGCACCACCAAGTTCGACATCCCCAAGACCAAGCAGAACGAGGTGGCGAACAAGCTGATCTCCCAGCTCGGCGTGACCCTGCCGCTGGAGGGCGACTCCGAGGCCAACTTCTACATCCCGCACGTGCTGATGGTGGGCGTCTCCGTGACCCCCATCGAGCGGCTCACCGTGGGCGTCAGCATCGACTGGACCCTCTGGTCCGAGACGGAGCAGCTGGTGCTGGACTGGTCCCAGCTCGGCATCCCCAAGGCCGCCGTCGAGGCGGGCGTCATCGCCGAGGAGGTTATCCTCCCCACCGGCTACGACGACGTGCTGACCGTGATGGTGGGCGGCGAGTTCAAGGTGCTCAAGGACAACCTGCCCATCCGCCTGGGGTACATCTACAACCCCGCGGCCAAGTTCGACAACGCCAACTCCGTGGCCAGCGTGGACACCACGTCCCACATCATCACTTTTGGCGGCGGCTACACCGTGAGCCTGCCCAAGGATATGTTCCTGGACATCGACCTCGGCATGTACACTCTCATCGGCAAGAAGACCGAGGTGACCAAGGAGTTCCTGACCAGCAAGGACAACCAGGACCCGGACACCAACCTGAACATCTTCGCCGGGCCCTCGGGCGAGTACAACAAGACCATCTTCTTCGGTGGGATCCTCGACCTGACCCTGCGCATGTAGCGCCCCTGCAACGCGCCCTGGCCACTGCGGTGGTCAGGGTCAGCGCCCCCACGCTCCGATAATCGGAGCGCCCCCCACGACTACCCATTCAACTGTTCGGGATCGTTAAAAAATCGATCTTGGATCGCACCTTGCTTAACACAGTGCATCATGAGCTGTATTTCACAGAAAACGAACCGAATCATCCTGGCCCTGGCTGCTTTGATGCTCATCGTGAGCAGCACCCCCAACCAGGCCGAGGCGCGCGATCCCGGCATGCGCCAGCGCGTCCTGGCCAACATCGCGGCGAGCAAGAAGTTCCGCCAGGAGAACAAGGGCGCCTACGCCAAGTGGTTCCGCGCTTCCAAAAATGGGTTTCGCAACTGGCCCAAGCGCCCTGCCCCCAACCGCAACCCGCGCACCGGGCCCACCAACGTGCCGCACAACTACGTCATCCGCGGCGGGGGCAGCCAGCCGTCGGTGCTCGTGGACAAGTCCGAGCGGCGGCTCAAGCGCAACATCCGGCGTAAGGCGGCCAAGCTGCGCATGAAGCCCAACATGAAGCCGTGGGAAAAGATCGATTACCTGCAGAAGGTGATCCGGCAGAAGGTCAAGCACGCGGGCAACGAGCTGGACGTCAAGAAGAACCCGAACAAGTACAACAGGTTCAACAAGAAGATGAGCAGCAGCGGCAAGCTCGCCCAGCTGGGCGATTACCTCAAGATGCACAAGGTGGTGTGCCGCGAGATGGCCCACATCACCCAGGTGGCGCTGGAAGACGCCGGGTTCAAGAGCCGCCTGGTCTACGGCACCATCAAGAAGAAGGGCAAGATCATCGGCGGCCACGCCTGGAACGAGGTGTACGTCGATAAGAAGTGGCAGATCGTGGACACCACCAACCTGAAGTTCAACAAGACCGACCCCAAGGTGGCCGCCAACAAGGGCACCAAAAACGGCTGGATCTGGCAGCGCGACACCTACGGCCCGCGCGTGGTGCCCAAGGAGCAGTACCGCCAGAGCGGGTCTCACTTCTGGTTCTGATCTTCGCGCCGGGGCGTCGAGGCTCCCCCGCTGCTCTGGTATGATTATCCCGGGTAAACAAGCCCGGGAGACACCATGCCGCACCGCCGTACCTTCCTGCCTTCATCAACCCTCGTCTTCATCCTGTTGTTGGTCGCCGCGCCCTCGGCAGCCCAGGACCTCACCGTCAACAACAAGACCATCACCCTGTCGGGGCGCCACACCTACAACAAGGTGCGCGTGATCAACAACGGGCGGATCCTGGTCAAGCCGTACGCGGGCGGGGACAAGTCCAAGACCGGCAACCTGGTGATCCGGGCCAACTCCATCCACGTCGACGCCAGCAGCCGGGTGACGGCCGACAGCGCCGGCTACCAGCGGCGGCTGTGCGATGACGGCCCCGGTCCCAACAGCAAGGCGGGCGGCCGGGGCGGCTGCTCGGTGAAGGACTCTGGCGGCGGCGGCGCGCACTTCGGCAAGGGCGGGAGAGGCACCAAGGACTGCTTCGTCTACGGCTCCAAGACCACCTGCCAGTTCCCTCAGGAGTGGGAAGAGGACTGCGGCTACCGCAGCGGCAACAAGTGCGTGAGCCAGGGCAATTGCTACAACTACAACGCCCTGCCCAGCGTGGCGGGCGTGCCGTACTTCCACTCCATCTACAAGGCCGAGTTCGGCGCCGCCGGCGGCGACAAGGGGTGCCGCGATGGCGACGGCTGGAACTGCTCCACCGCGGGCTCTGGCGGCGGGCGCGTGGTGCTGGCCGCGGTCAACGCCGGCAAGACGGGCAAGCTCACGGTGCTGGGCCGGGTGACCGCCGACGGCGGCCGCGGCTGCGGCATCGGCAACGACTCGTCGGGCGGCGGGGCAGGGGGCTCGGTGTTGCTGGTGGGCGACAGCATCTCGGTGGGGGCCAACGCCCGGGTCAGCGCGGCGGGTGGCCTCGGCGGCGACACCCAGGGCCACGGCTCCTGCCCCAAGTGCGCCCAGAAGGGCGGCACCTGCGACGACTGCGGCGGCGGCGGCGGCGGCGGCATCGTGGCCATCAAGTCGCGCACGCCGGCCACCCTGGACCCGCTGGCGCGGTTCGACGTCTCGGGCGCCCTGGGCGGCACCTGCACGATCTGCCAGGGCGAGGCGGGCGGCGGCGCCGGCGAGCTGCAGCTCTCCGGTGTGTACCAGGGCGAGGTGTGCGACGGCTACGACAACGACTTCGACGGCCAGGTGGACGAGGGCTTCGGCAACGTCACCTGCGGCAAGGGCAACTGCGCCACCACGGTGGCCGCCTGCGACAAGAGCGTGCCCTCGGCGCCGCACCCGGGCACCTGCCTGCCCAAGTCGTACCTCTCCTGCATGTCCCCGCTCAACGATCCGCGCAGCCGGTTCCTGGTGGTGGTGGACACCTCGGGGAGCATGCTCACCAGCCTCTCCGGCGTGGCCACCTTCGGCGACGGCTCTGTGGGGCACGCGGGCCTCGACACCGACGGCAACGGCAAGACCGACGACAGCCGGCTGTACAAGGCCAAGGAGGCGCTGACCAAGGTGCTGGCGGCGTACCCGGAGATAGACTTCGGCCTGGCGCGCTTCGCCCAGGACACCTCCAAGTCGCTGAGCTGCCAGCTCGCCTCCTGGCTGGAGTGCGCCGGCATCTGCTGCAGCTACGACAACCCGAAGAACAACCACGGCGGGACCCCGCCTGGCGGCAGCTGCAAGGTCAAGGCGGGCGCCGCCGGCACGCTGACGGTGCAGGCCATCTCCAAGGGGGAGGAGTGCATCCACTACGCCGGGCACTGCGGGCTCCCGCGGCGCGGGGCGGACATCCTGGTGGGGTTCGGGCGCAAGCTCAATCAGAAGCTCGGCTGGCTCGATCACAAGGAGACGGCGTTCAACGCAGGGGTGACCGAGGGGGATTTCTGCGGCTACGGCGGGGGCGCGGCGGGCGGGGACTGCGAGCTGCGAGGCACCGGGCCCACGCCCCTGGCCGGGTCGCTGCAGGCGGCGCGTGACTACCTGGCCGCCCAGCGCGCAGACGATCAGATCGTCTCCTGCCGCCGATACGCGGTGATCCTGCTCACCGACGGGGCCGAGACCTGCGGCGGCTCTCCCGTGACGGCGGCGGCCGACCTGCGCAAGCTGGGGGTGGAGACCTACGTGGTGGGCTTCTCGGTGCTCGCCTCGGAGAAGAGCCAGCTCAACGCCATCGCCAAGGCGGGGGACAAGGCGGGCAAGCGAGCCGCCTTCTTCGCGGGCAACGAGGCCCAGCT
>CAZEFW010000234.1:0-7821 GCA_964511535.1 uncultured Myxococcales bacterium
GAGAGCGGGTGCCGCGACTCGGTGGCCTGCCGCAGGGCGGGCCTGTGCGCCTTCGTCGGCGACCGGTGCGTGGCGCGGCGGGACGCCGACTGTGAGCAGGCCGCCGTGTGCTCCGCCAGCGGTCGCTGTTCGGCGCGCAAGGGGCATTGCGTCAAGGCCCGGGCAGGCGGCTGCGCCCTGACCCGCCGCTGCCGCCAGGAGGGCCTCTGCTCCCTGGTGAGAGGGCGCTGCAAGGCCACCGACCACGAGATGTGCGCCGCCTCCGTGGCCTGCAAGGAGGAGGGCCGCTGCGTGGCCAGCGCCGTGAGCCGCCGCTGCGTCCCCGGCAGCGACGCACAGTGCGCCGCCTCGCGGCAGTGCGCCCTGCGGGGCGCCTGCGCGCTGAAGGCTGACCGATGCCGGCCCCGGGCCATGGTGCACTGCCGCACCTCGCGAGGGTGCGCCCTGCAGGGCAAGTGCAGCCTCGGCAAGTTCTTGCTCCTCGACAGCTACAAGCTCCGCCCCCTCGGCACCTGGGAGGGCTGCGGGGCAACGGTGGACGAAGATTGCGCCACCTCGCGGGCCTGCACCGAGCATGGGCGATGCGAGGCCATGCCGGACGGCACCTGCCACTGACCCGGGAGCAGACCCGGCGCCCTGGCTCGTGAGCATGGCTCCGCTCCAGGCGCGGCGAGGCATCGCCTCCGCGTCGCCTTGACCCTGCAAGGACCGGGTGCTAACAGCGGTAAGGCTCAGAGGGACCCGTGGCAAGATCCGGCAACAGACGACATAACGGCTGGCTCATGGTGGCCGCGCTGATGATCTTCGCCAGCATCACCGGGGTGGTGGCTTACTGGAGGTTCGTGGTGTCGGACCGGGTGCTCAAGGAGGACACCGCGGCGATCAACCTCAAGGGGGCCGCCGTCCCCATCGAGGGGTGCGTGGACGAGGTGCTCGGCTGGGCCGCGAGCTGCCGCGCCATGCGCAGCCTGTGCACGGCGAGCACCCCCCGCATGGCCCACGCGTGCATCAAGGGCAAGGATCGAACCCCCGAGTGCCAGGCCCTGGGCGACCGCAGCCAGGACACCCGCTACGGCTACCGCGAGTGCAAGGCGCGCGGGGCCACCCGCAAGTACACCCGCAAGGCGTGCGCCATGGCGTACCGCGCCATCGCCACCCACTGCGCGGCGGTCATCCGGAGCGGCGGATGAGCCTCCCGAGCCCCGGCCTGCTGCTGGCCCTGACCAAGCCCCGCCTGGTGGTCATGAACATGGTGGCCGCCCTGAGCGGCGGGGTCCTGGCCGGCGGCCTGTCCGGCGACGGGGTGAAGCTGGTCCTCAGCCTGCTGGCCATCGGCCTCATCGTGGCCGCGGCCAACGCGGCGAACATGGCGCTGGAGCGCGACCTGGACGCCCGCATGCTGCGGACCCGCGGGCGGCCGCTGCCCACCGGCCAGCTCGCCCCGCTGTCGGCGTGGCTCTTCTCCGGGCTCTGCGCAGTGGCGGCCACCGCCCTGTTCCTGCTGGCGGTCAACCCGCTGACTGCCGCCCTGGGCGTGGTGGGGTTGCTGACCTACGCGCTGCTCTACACTCCGATGAAGCAGCGCACGCCGCTGGCCCTGCCCGTGGGCGCCCTGGCCGGCGCCCTGCCCCCGCTCATGGGCTGGACCGGCATCACCGGGGGCCTGGAGCTGCCTGGCCTGCTGCTGTTCGCCCTGTTCTTCCTCTGGCAGGTGCCCCACTTCCTGACCATCGCCGTGGTGCGCAGGCAGGAGTACTCGGCCGCGGGCTACCGCACCGCCGCCCAGACCCACGAGGCCGCGCTCATCGGCCGGCAGGTGGTGGTCACCTGCGCGCTGCTGCTGCCGGTGAGCCTCAGCCTGCTGCCCGCGGCGGGCCAGGGCTGGCCGTTCGCCCTGATCACCGTGAGCGCCAGCCTCGGGCTGCTGCTGGTGGCCCTCGGCGGCCTGCGGCGCCCCCAGTCCGCCGCCGGCGCGGATCGCTGGGCGCGCCGGTTCTTCAGGGCGAGCCTCGCCTACCCGCCAGCCATCACCGCCGGGATCCTGCTCAACCAGCTGCTGGGGGCCTGAAGCTCAGACGCGGATCGCGGTCAGCCCGATCAGCCGGTTCTGCAGCTCCTCGACGGTCTTCTGCGGATCGAGGTACTCGTCGAGCTTGCTCTTGAGGTACTTGCGGCCGCCCATCTTGACGGCCAGGAAGCTCACCTTCATCTCCCCCAGCATCACCTCGGGGTTGATGGTGAAGGTGGCGTCGAAGGAGATGCGAAAGGCCCTGCCCCGGATCCTGCCGCGGTTCCCTGTCCACTCGGTGCGCGTGCCGTAGCGCGTGTCCCAGTAGTCGGTCAGGGCGCGCACGCGGCGCACAGCCTCCTCCTGAGGCATGGAGTAAGGATACCGATCCTGATAAAAACCCATGGTCCCAAAACCCTCCTTGGAGGGTTTTATTATTCTCGCGATGCGCCGGCGCGCAAGAGCTCGTTCATCGCTCGCCGCGTCTGCCCGGCCAGGTCCCCGGCGTCCTCGAGGCGCAGGCCGGCGGTGGGGATCGGCTCGCCGAAGATCACCCGCACTCGCCCGGGGCGCATGCGCCACTCCTTTGCCGGGCAGAGGTTGCGCAGCCCGAGGGTCACTGACGGCATCACCGGCGCCCCGGCCTCGATGGCCAGGCGGAACCCGCCCAGGTAGAACTTGCCCAGGCGGCCGTCGCGGGTTCGGTGCCCCTCCGGGAAGACGCCGAAGCTCTTGCCCGACCGGAGCAGCGCCAGCGCGTCCTGGTAGGAGGCGTCGTTCAGCTCGCTGTTGCCCCGCTCCACCGGCAGCTGACCCATGAGCCGCACGAAGGATCCATAGATCGGGATGCGGCGGTGGCCCATCTCCTGGAACGTGCGGCAATAGACCGGCACCGACTGCACCAGGACCGGGGTGTCGAGCAGGCTCACGTGGTTGAAGGCGATGACGTAGGCCGTGTCGGGCTGAAAACGTTCGCGCCCGCTCACCTCCACCCGGATGCCCACCGACAGGGTGCCCGCCCGACACACGGCGCGGGCCAGGCGGTCGATCTCCCGGCCCGGGATGACGAAGCGGTCGAGCAGGGTGAAGGCGCCCAGCCAGCCCGCCATCTGGGTCAAGGCCACGGGCCAGGTGCCGAGGCTGACGAGGGTGTCCTTGATGGTGAAGGGCTGCAGGGGATCCTGGTAGAGGTCGTTCGGTTGGAGGTCGGTCATGGCTGGTTTCGCGGGGCGGGTCATCGGTCGGTCCTGGGCGCGCGCGCTGCCGCGCCCGCGCGGCCCAGGCGCACGACGAAGCAGGCCCCACGGGGCCAGCGGCCGAGCCGCAGCTCGCCGCCCAGGCGCCGGATGATGTCCCGGGACAACGAGAGCCCGAGGCCGGTACCCTGCCCGTCTGGCTTGGTTGTGAAGAAGGGCTCGAAGATCCTGGCCCGGTTCTCATCCGGTACGCCGGGGCCGTTGTCCCGGAACAGGTAGCGCACCCCGCCGGCTTGATCCGGGGTGATCTCCACCTCGATCTCGCCGCGCTGGCCCTCGGGCAGCTCCAGCACGGCGTCCCGGGCGTTTGAGAGCAGGTTGATGAACACCTGCTGCACCAGGGCGCTGTCCATGCGCACCGCCGGCAGCGCGGAGGCGGCCCGCAGGGTCCACCGGATCCCGAGCTTCTTCAGGTTCGCGGCGAACAGGGCGTGCGCCGCGTCCAGCGGCGCGATGGGCTCGGTGAGCTCCATCGAGGCCTGGCCGCTGCGGCTGAAGCGCGTCAGGTTTTGCACCACCCGCTTGAGCTGCTGAGCGCCGTCATGGATGATCCGCAGGTCGTCGAGCAACCTCGCCGGGACCTCCTGGTCGTCCGCCGGAGGAGCGATGAGGAGCGATGCGTAGCCCAGGATCGCGGTGAGCGGCTGGTTCAACTCGTGGGCCAGCATGGCGCTGATCTCGCCAATCGCGGCCAGCTTCCCCATGTGGCGCATGCGCTCGTGGGCATCAGCGAGCTGGCGGTTGGCCGTCTCGAGCTCGGACTGGCGCTCCAGCAGCTGCTGCTTGCTCTCGTTTAGGGCGGCCAGCTGACGCTCCGACTCCTGGAGCCGCGCGGCGAACTCCTCCACCGTCAGGTTGACCACGAAGGCCAGCTTATCCGCGCTGGAGCCGTTGTCCCCGCGGGGCGCCCGCGCGGCGAAGTCGCCGGCGCCGAAGCTCACCAGGGCCTCGGCGATGCGCTGGATCTGTTGTTCGGTGTCCTCGTGCTTGCCCATGCGTTCCTGGCGTGTAAATTACCATGGGACCTGACCATGGACATAGACGTCAAAAAGTGGGAAATCGCCGTCGAGCTCCCCCACGGCTTCATCTACCGCATCGCCCCCGGGATCGTGGCCGGCCTGCCCAACGAAGGCGTGGTGGAGACGCCGGAGCTGTCACAGCTCGTCTACGACGGCTACTGCCGCTGCGCCGAGGAGTACGGGGCGCCGGTGGCGGTGGTGGTGCTGGTGGATCGCCTGGGCAATCAGACCCCGGAGGTGCGGGCGTTCTGGCAGCGGGTGATGAAGCCTGACGTGCTGCGCTGCTGCGCCCTGGTGAGCAGCTCGTTCTTCGCGCGGGCCATCAGCTCGTTCCTCATCGGCATGCGCAAACCCACGGTGCCGACCCGGATCTTCAGCTCCCTCGACGAGGCCGTGGCCTGGTCCCGCAGCACGCTGCACACCGTGCACGGCTAGCCGCCGGGGCAGGAGGCGAGCCCCTCCCCACCCGTGATGCTGCCCACCATGTAGGGGCGGCCCTGGCGCCCCCCCCGGGTGAGCCTTCTCAAGCAGCCGGATTGCTGCCATCCTTGATCGCTCCAACCTGCGCGACGGGAGACACATGAGCGGCAGCAAGAGAGATGTTGATGTGGTGGTGGTGGGCGCCGGCCTCGGCGGCATGTCGGTGGCCACGCGCCTGGCCCAGAAGGGCCTGGACGTGCTGCTGCTGGAGCGGCACAACGTCCCGGGCGGCTACGCCACCTCCTTCGTTCGAGGCCGATACGAGTTCGAGGTCGCGCTGCACGAGCTATCGGGCGTGGGCCCCGAGGACAACCGCGGCGGCGTGTACCACTACCTCAACTCCATCGGCGTGGCCGAGCGGCTGGAGTTCGTCACGGCGCCGACGCTTTACCGGGCGATCTTCTCCGACTTCGAGTTCACCATGCCCCACGGGCTGGCGCAGGCCACGGACGCGCTGTGCAGCGCCTTCCCCGCCGACGCCGGGGGCATCCGGGAGATCCTCCACATCTCCGTGTCCATCCTGCGCGAGCTGGAGGAGCTGCGCATGGGGGGCCTGAGCAAGATCTTCAACCCGGGCAACCTGGCGCGCATGCCCTCGCGGTACCCGAACCTGCTGCGCTACAACCAGGCCACCCTCGGCCCGATGCTGGAGCGCCACATCAACGACCCCAAGGCGCGGGCGGTGCTGGCCCAGCTGTGGGGCTACTTCGGCCTCCCCCCGTCGCAGGTCTCGTTCTTCTTCTTCGCCATGGGGCTGGCGTCCTACATCATCCACGGGGCGTCCTACGTCAAGGGGCGCTCCCAGGCCATGTCCAACGCGTTTATCGCCGCGCTGGAGGACCACGGCGGCGAGGCGCGCTTCGGCTGCGGGGTCCGGCGGATCCTCGTGGAGGGGGGGCGCATCGCCGGCGTGGAGACGGACGAGGGCGAGCGCGTGGGCGCCCGCTTCGTGGTCTCCAACGCCGACCCCATCGCCACCTGCCGCGGGCTGGTGGGCGAGGAGCATGTGCCGAAGCGCTGGTTCCGGGGCCTGGGGCGCCGGGTGCTCGGGCCGAGCTCCTTGAACGTCTACCTCGGCGTCAACCGCGAGGCGGACGCCCTCGGGCTGACGGACCACGAGATCTTCCTCAACGGCAGCGACAACTTCGAGCGCCAGTTCCGGGACTGCCACGGCCTCGGCCCCGCCACGGCGCTGGTGGTCACCTGCTACAACCATGTCTACCCCGAGATCTCGCCGCCAGGCACCTCCATGGTGGTGCTCACGACGCTGAAGTTCGGCAAGGACTGGCGCCGGCTGCGGCCGGCACAGTACGGCCGGGTCAAGCACCGCATCGCCAGCGACATGCTCGACCTGGCCGAGCGGCTCTCTCCGGACCTGCGGCGCCACGCCGAGGTGGTGGAGGTCTCCACCCCGCTGACCAACGTCCGCTACGCCGGGGCTCTGGGCGGCAGCATCTACGGCTTCGCCTCGACCCCTGCGTCCCACACCATCTGGAACATGCCCGCCCGCGGGCCGGTGCCGGGGCTGTTTTTCTGCGGCGCGTGGACCGTGCCGGGCGGGGGCTTCGAGCCGAGCATCATCTCAGGCAGCATGACCGCCAGCCAGGTGCTCCACAGCGCCCGCAAGGAGGCCGCAGCATGAAGAAGGATCTGAGATCGCGGCTGACCCACGTGGCGCAGGACCTGGGCGCCTGGGCCCGGGCCGCCGCCGCGATGGCCATCCCCCCCGTGGGCGACGGCCCCGATCCGTTCCCCTGGCGGGAGCGGGTCCGGGAGCGGCGCCTGGTTGAGCGGCTGCACCCTCCATCCATGGAGCTGAAGGTCGAGGGGCGCCGCCGCGAGACCCCCACCACGGTCACGCTCCGGCTGGTCCGCACCGACGGCGAGCTGCCCCCCTTCTCGCCAGGGCAGTATGTCAACCTGCATGTAACGGTGGACGGCACGGAGACGAGCCGCCCCTACAGCATCGCCTCGGCGCCGGGCGAGCCGTTCCTGGAGCTGACCGTCAAGGAGAAGCCGGACGGCTTCGTCTCCCCGCACCTGGTCAACGAGGTGGCCGAGGGGGACGCCCTGCGCAGCTCCGGCCCGGAGGGGTGGTTCCGACGAGAGCCGCTCATCGACCCGGCGGAGCTGGTGTTCATGGCGGGCGGCAGCGGCGTCACGCCGTTCATGAGCATGATCCGCCAGCAGGCCCGGGACGGGTTCGATTGCCGCGTCACCCTGCTCTATGGCTGCCGCAACGCCGACGAGGTGATCTTCGCCGACGAGCTGCGCGCCCTGGCGCAGGAGCACGAGGCCCTGGAGCTGGCGGTGGTGTTCTCCGAGTCACCCAACGGCGGCTCGGGGGGGCTGCTGGACCGCGCGCTGATCCGCAACCGCGTGGGGGACGTGGCGGACCGGCTGTTCTTCATCTGCGGGCCCGAACCGATGATCCCGTTCTGCCTCGAGACCCTGGACGGGCTGGGAGTGCCCCTGCATCGCCGCCGGGTGGAGACCTTCGGCCCGCCCGCGGACGTCACCGCCCTGTCCGGCTGGCCCGCCGGGCTGGACGCGCAGCGGCAGTTCACCGTCGAGGTGGAGGGCCGCGGCCAGGTGCAGGCGACGGCTGGCGAGCCGCTGATGAACGCGCTGGAGCGGGCGGGAATGATCATCCCCGCCACCTGCCGCGTTGGCACCTGCAGCGCCTGCCGCAGCCGCCTGCTGCGAGGCACGATCTACGATCCGCCGGGCACGGGCGTGCGGCAGGGGGACCGGGAGCATGGGTATATTCATCCTTGTATGGCGTACCCCATCAGCGACCTGGTGATCCGCCTGCCATGACGACGGCGTCGCTTCGCTCCGCCGAAACAAAAAACAAGGAACAGAAAAGGCTGAACAAAGAACGGGTGGGCTCAGCGCATGGGGCCAAGCCCGACGGCCCATCTTGGCCATGTACCCGGCGGAACCAGCTCATTTTTCATTTGGTATTTCTTGTTCCTTATTTTTTGTTTCTTGTCCCTCACTCCGCAGCCGCCTGCTGCGAGGCACGATCTACGATCCGCCGGGCACGGGCGTGCGG
>CAZEFW010000234.1:7921-9650 GCA_964511535.1 uncultured Myxococcales bacterium
CAGGGGGACCGGGAGCATGGGTATATTCATCCTTGTATGGCGTATCCAATCAGCGACCTGGTGATCCGACTGCCTTAAGACGGCGTCGCTTCGCTCCGCCGAAACAAGAAATAAGGAACAAAAAATGCTGAACAAAAGATGAGATAGCCGCCTGTGGGTGGGGGGCCATTTGATTTTTTATTTCTTGTTCCTTGTTCCTAATTTTTTGTTTCCCCGCCCTCCCGATCCAAACTTACTCCCCAAACAGCCCAAAGGCGCCCCATGGCCCCCACTGACTACTTCAACGTCGACGCGCTCTTCTCCGACGAGGAGCGCCTGATCCGTGACAACGTGGCCCGCTGGGTCACAGACCGCCTCGGCCCGCGCATCGCCGCGCTCTGGCAGGAGGGCAGCTTCCCGGATGAGCTGATCCCGGAGCTGGCGGAGCTGGGCTTGCTCGGCGCCTCGCTGCCCACCGAGTACGGCTGCGCGGGCGCCTCGCCCACCGCTTACGGCCTGATCATGCAGGAGCTGGAGCGCTGCGATTCGGGTATCCGCTCCTTCGCCTCGGTGCAGGGCTCGCTTTGCATGCACCCGATCTTCGCCTTCGGCAGCGACGCGCAGCGCGAGCGGTGGCTCCCGCCCATGGCCCGGGGGGAGGTGATCGGCTGCTTCGGCCTCACCGAGGCGGACAGCGGCTCGGACCCGGGCGGCATGATGCGTACCCGGGCGGTCAAGGAGGGAGACGGCTACCGCCTCAACGGGGCCAAGATGTGGATCACCAACGGCACCATGGCCCACCTGGCCGTGGTCTGGGCCCGGGTGGACGAGGAGCAGGGACGCACCATCCGCGGCTTCCTGGTGGAGCGGGACACGCCCGGCTTCTCCTCCCGCGCAATCAAGAACAAGTACAGCCTGCGAGCGTCGGACACCGCCGAGCTGATCCTGGAGGACGCCCTGGTGCCCGCGGGCAACATGCTGCCCGGCGCCCGGGGGCTGCGCGGCCCCCTGTCCTGCCTCGACGAGGCGCGGTTCGGCATCGCCTGGGGCGCCCTTGGCGCGGCCGCGGCCTGCTACGAGGAGGCGCTGGCCTTCGCGTCTGATCGGCGCTCCTTCGGGCGGCCCATCGCGGGCAAGCAGCTGGTGCAGGACAAGCTGGTCTGGATCCTCTCGGAGCTGACCCGGGGGCAGCTGCTCTGCTGGCGGCTGGGGCGGCTCAAGGAGCAGGGAGAGGTGACCGCGGCGCAGGTCTCGCTGGCCAAGCGCACCTGCGTCAAGACCGCCCTGGACGCGGCGCGGCTGGCCCGTGAGGTGCTCGGCGCCAGCGGCATCACCGGCGAGTATCAGGCCATGCGCCACCTGTGCAACCTGGAGTCGGTGTTCACCTACGAGGGGACCCACGACATCCACACCCTCATCGTGGGGCATGACATCACCGGGGAGCGGGCGTTCTGACCTGAGTCCTCAGCGGTGGATCAGCTTGGCGGTCTGGCCGCTCTTGATCAGCACCTTGTGCTCCGAAGTGTTGTCGCCCTCCACCAGCTTGATTTTGTGACGGCCCGGGCTGAGTGAGAGCGGATTGGACGGCGCGATGGGCGTCTTGCGCCCGGTGTCCTTGCCATCCACGAAGATCTTCGATGGCCTGGCTGCCACGACGATGAGGTAGCCCGGCTTGCGCGCGCGGCGAGGCCTGGGAGCGATGACTCGCTTCCTGGCTGGCCTGGCCTGTTCGGCCGGGGCGGGGGTGGGG
>CAZEFW010000235.1:0-9491 GCA_964511535.1 uncultured Myxococcales bacterium
AGGCTGCGCCGAAGAAGAAGGCTGCGCCGAAGAAGGCTGCGCCGAAGAAGAAGGCTGCGCCGAAGAAGGCTGCGCCGAAGAAGAAGGCTGCGCCGAAGAAGGCTGCGCCCAAGAAGAAGGCTGCGGCAAAGAAGGCTGCACCGAAGAAGAAGGCGCCTGCCAAGAAGGCTGCGCCGAAGAAGCCCGCGCCGAAGAAGGCTGCCCCGAAGAAGGCGCCCGTCAAGAAGGCTGCGCCCAGGAAGAAGGCGCCCGCCAAGAAGGCCGCGCCGAAGAAGAAGGCCGCGCCCAGGAAGAAGGCACCCGCCAAGAAGGCTGCGCCCAGGAAAAAGGCCCCCGCGAAGAAGTAGCCCTGCTGGCCCTCCTCTACCGCCGCCGCAACAGCCGCTGCAGCGGCTCCAGCCGGTCGAGCAGCTTCATGGCCGGCTCGCCGTACTTGCCGATCAGCTTCAACAGCGGGTCGTCGTCCTCTCCCTGACCCACGCTGCCCAGGTCGGGCATGGCCCCGCCGGGGCTGTACATGGTCTCCATGATCTTGCGCACGCTCATGCGCACCATGCCCCGAAGCGGCGCCTTGGCCATCATGCCGTACATGGGCGCCTTGCCCTCGGACGCCAGCGCCGGGTTGGCCCTGCACTGCGCCACCGCGTCAGCCAGGTCGGCCAGGTAATCGTCGATGATCGCCTCGTGGTTCGACGTCAGCGTCACGTGCAAGCTGGCCGGGTACTGCTGCCGGTCCGGCGCCCACCCCTTCTCCTCCAGCAGGTCGGCCACCACGTAGATGTCCACCTCTGGGTCGTCGCTGGCGATGGCCACGAGCGTGGCGTCCGGCGGCCCGAGGACCCGCAGCCCCGGGATGCCCCGCACCCCCGCCACGTACCTGTGGGTGGCCTCCATGGCCCCCCGCGCCATCTCAAGGTACCCCTCCTCGCCCATGAACTTCATGGCGGCCCATGCCGCGGCCACAGCCCCGCCCGGCCGGGTGCCCTGCATGTTGGGCGACGCATAGATGCCCCCGGTCCAGTCGGTGGAGATGAAGAACTGGTCGCGCATGAAGCTCATGTCGCGGAAGGTGAGCACCGACGCCCCCTTGGAGGCGTAGCCGTACTTGTGCACGTCAGCGCTGATGGAGGTCACCCCCGGCACGCGGAAGTCCCACTCCGGCAGGCGGTGCCCCAGCCGCTCCAGCCAGGGAAGGATGAACCCGCCGATGCAGGCGTCCACGTGCAGCGGCAGCTTCTTCTGCTGCGCCACCTGGCCCAGCTCGGCGATGGGATCGATCACGCCCTGGGGGAACTGCGGCGCCGAGGCGGCGATCATCACGGTGTTGCGGCCGATGCGCCGCCGCAGGGCCCGGGCATCCACCCTGAAGTCGTCGCCCACCGGGACCTTGACGAACTTCAGGCCGAAGTACTCGGCCGCCTTCTCGAACGCCACGTGCACGGTGGCTGAGACCACCATCTCCGGGCGCCGGATCCAGGGCTTCTTGCGCCGCGCCCGCTCGCGGTAGGTCTTGACCGCCAGCAGGATGCTCTCGGTGCCGCCCGAGGTCATGGAGCCCACTGTCCCGGCGCCGCCGTGCAGCATGTTGGCGGTCATGCGCACCACCTCCGACTCCATGCCCTTGAGGCTCTTGAACGCCATGGGGTTCAGCAGGTTCTCGGCGATATACAGGCTGTACGCCTCGCGCAGCAGCCGCAGGTGCTCCTCGCCGCCGTGGTACACGAGGCTGAAGGTCCGCCCGCCTTCCCAGTCCAGGTCGCCCGCCTTCATCTTTGCCATGCGCTCGAGCAGCTCGGCGCGCGGGACGCCCGTGGCGGGGATCACCCCGAACTCATCCATGTTCGTCTCCCGGTTTCAGTCCGGCAGGACCATAGCCGCAGGGGATACGGAGGGTCAAACGGCGGGGCGCGTCACCTGGCTCGCATGGCGCACCTGAACCCGATGTGGCGCGCGCGCTTGGGCGGGTTGTCCTCCACCAGCCCCCCCACGGTGCCGAGCCATCGCTTCATGCGCGCGGCCTCGGCGGGGAGGGTCCGGAACGAACCCCCGAGGACCCGGACCGGCGTCGCGGTCCCGGGCTGAAGCACCCACTCCTGGACGTTGCCCGCCAGGTTCCAGACGCCGAGGGGGCTCCGGTCGCGCTGCGCGTCACTCTCCACTGCCGCCGCCGCGCCGGCCTCACCCCCGGGCCAGTGCCACCCCACCCGCGCGCTGTCGGGTGGGGCGTCGCCCCAGGGGTACGGACGCACTTCGCTGCCAACCGCGGCGTATTGCCACTGGGCCACCGTGGGCAGGTCTCCGCCCCTGGCCTTGCAGTAGGCGCGGGCGCGGTAGTGGGTCAGGTTCGCCGCCGGGGCGCCCTCGTTGGAACCGAGCCAGCCGCGCTTGCCCAGCATGCCCTGCCGCATTCGCTCGAGCTCCACCCCGGCCACCTCGCGACGATCGATCCAGTACGGCTCCACCGGGGAGCTGGCCACCGCGCCCTGGGCGTCCTTCCACTGCCGCGCGTAGGGCTGCGGGTGGATCAGCACCATCCGGTCTCTGTTCTGCGCGCCCACCACCATGCGCCGCACGAACTCGCGGACGTCGTCGAAGGTGAGCATCAGCATCCCGCCGCCGATGAGGAACAGCAGCACCGCCGCAGCCACCGAAGCGAGCCCGCCGGCGAATCGCTTCAGCTCGCGTCGCCGCAGCTGCTGCACGACCTGTCGGGTCTTGCTCAGGATTTCGTCGGCGCGTTCATCGTCCGAGGTGAGGTTGTACAGGTCAGCATGGAACAGGCGGTCGCCGCCCAGCGCCTCGGGGATCTCGGTGTCAACCTCCATCACGAGGGGCAAGATCGGCTTGCGAAGGGCACGGGCCAGGCCCACCTCGTAGCCCACGTACTGCGACTCCTTGGCCGCCGCGGACAGGAAGAGCAGCACAAGGTCGCACTGTTGAATCTGGCCCGCGGCCTCCTCCGACAGGGCATCCCGCGCGGTGAAATGCGGCTTCCAGTCCACCGTGCAGCCGTGCTGCTCCAGCACCGGCGCGCAGGCCCGCACAACGGCCCGGTCCACGCTGTGGTACGCCACGAATAGGCGCGTCCCTTCGATGGATATGGGCTGTGTCTCTTTGGGCCGGATCATGGACTCCCGAGGGATAGGTACGAAGTGTAAGGCAGCCCCGGGGGGGGAGGTACTTTTTTGCCGCCGCAGGTGCCGGCATTGGCTGTCCCGGTGTGACCTCTGGTGACACGCCGGCGTGTCATGATTAAACTGTAAGCAACATACACGTGGTGATTTGAGGCGTATTGCGGCCACGTAAAACATGCCGCTAAAAAGCCATGGCCCCACCAGGCCATCGTGGGCCCTCCCCCGGGGGCCCCGCCTCCGACGCCACCAGCGCCGAAGGAGGCCGATCATGTCGACGTCGTTGAGCCAGTTTCTCAGAATTCACCTCAGAGGTCCGGGCAACCGCCGGGTGTCCCTGGTGCGGCGTATGGGCTACATCAACCTGGTCAAAGGGCTGCGCCACCTGGACGCATGGGTCGCGCGGATGCGGCCGCCGGTGGGAGACCAGCTGGCGCGGCTGGCCAGGGCCCTGGACCTGCCCGAGGAGCAGGTGTTGGCAATGATTCGGGCAGACGCCGACCTGGTGGCGGCCGAGGCCAGGGCGGCGCGGCGCCAAGACCCGACCTACCACCTGGTCATGCGGATGATGGCCGGAGTCTACGCCCAGCAGAAGCTACCCGGCGACCTGACCCTGGACCAGGCCCTGGAGCGGGCCGCCACCACGGCCAGGGAGCGGTCTCGACGCTGCTGCCTCAACACACCCGATGACCTCTGCTACTGGCTCGCCGAAGACGGCTCCATAGAAACGGTCACCCAGGGAGGCCGACCCTACATGCAAATCTAAGCCCGGCCCGGCCCGGCCGATAAAATGTCAAGTGGTGGGGTCTGACCCCCCTATATGACATTTAAACGCCAGCGTTAACGCGGACGTAGACAGGAACGTAGATTGCCGACGCCCGGCCGATAAAATGTCAAGTGGTGGGGTCTGACCCCCCTATATGACATTTTAGTAGCTGTTCTGATCCAGCTTCACTTTGCCGCGGAAGATCCAGTAGATGCTCACGGTGTATGCGAGCACCACAGGCATGCCTAGCCCGGCCATGGCGAGCATGATCTTGAGGGTCTTGGCTGATGAGGCGGAGTTGTAGATGGTTAGGCTGTTTTCGGGATTCGGCACCGAGTAGACCATGTCCGGGTACATGCCGATGCCGAACAGCACCATCAGCGCCGTCAGCGCGGCGCAGGAGCTGAGGAAGGCGCGGAACTCCCTGCCGTGGTGCACCTCGCGTGGGATGTTCAGCACTGCCAGGGCGTTGAGCACCGGCACGACGTAAAACGCCGGGTACTCCTGGAACATCTCCAGCATGTGCGGGATGTAGACCAGCGTCACCACGCTGGTGACGGCGTAGCACGCCATGAACAGCAGGATTGTCCGGTTGACCCAGCCCCGCACCTTGGCCTGCAGCTCGCCCTCGGTCTTCATCACCAGGTAGATGCAGCCGTGCATCATGAACAGCGTCACCGTGGTGACCCCAACGAGCAGCGGGTAGGGCCGCAGCAGCGCCAGGAACCCGCCGATGTACTCGTGCTGCGCGTCCAGCGGCACGCCGATGGCCATGTTCCCCAGGGTGATGCCGATGAGCAGGCTCGCGCCCACGCTGCCCACTGCGAAGGAGACGTCCCACATGCGGCGCCACCACCGCATGGGCTGCTTGCTGCGGAACTCCATGGCCACCGCGCGGAAGATCAGCATGCAGAGCAGCGCCATGAACGCCAGGTAGAAGCCCGAGAAGACCTTGGCGTACACCAGCGGGAAGGCGGCGAACAGCGCCCCTCCGCCGGTGACCAGCCACACCTCGTTGCCGTCCCACACCGGGCCGATGGCGTTCATGAAGATGCGCCGGTGGCGGTCCTCGCGGGTGAAGAGGTGCAGCGCGCCCACGCCGAGGTCGAACCCGTCGAGCATGGCGTAGCCGGTGAGCAAGATCCCAACCAGGATGAACCAGCTGGTCTCGAGGTCGATGCCGAAGCTCATGCTCGCACCTCCTCCGAGTCCGCTGACTGCTCCTCGTCTCCAGGTTCCTGCGGCCCGTGCTTGATCTTCTGGTCCAGGATGAAGATGAACATGGCCAGCAGCAGGCTGTAGACCAGGCCGAACATCACGATGGACGCAACGATCTCGCCGGCGGTTACCCGGGGAGACACCGCGTCGCTGGTGCGCAGCAACCCGTAGACGATCCAGGGCTGGCGGCCCACCTCCGCGGTGAACCACCCCACCTGGTTGGCGATCTGCGGCAGCAGCACCGTGGGCACCAGCAGCTTGAGCACCAGGCGGTTGCTGAACAGCGCGCCGCGCCAGCAGAGCAGGGCGCCCAGCAGGCTCAAGCCGATGAGCGCCAGGCCGATGGCCACCATCAGGTGGTAGCTCTGGAACACGGCGTTGACCGGCGGCCGGTCCTCGGGCGCGAAGGCGCTCAGCCCCGTGACAGGCGCGGACCTGTCGCCGTGCACCAGGAAGCTGAGCATGCCGGGGAGCTTCAGCCCGGTGACCTGCTCGGCCTCTTCGTCCACCCAGCCGGCGATATACAGATCCGCCGGCGCGCTGCGCGGATAGTGCCCCTCGAACGCCGCCAGCTTGGCCGGCTGGTGCTCGGCCACGGTCACGGCGCTGGAGTGGCCGGTCGCCAGCTGGCCCAGCGAGCCCACCACCGCCACGCCCAGGGCGATCTTCATGGACGCCTTCGCGAAGGCTTCATGCCGCCCGCGCAGCAGGTAGTACGCGCTGACGCTGATCACCAGGAAGGCGCCCGCCTGCCAGCAGCCCATGATGGCGTGGGTCAGCCGATCCACGGTGCTCGGGTTGAACACCACCTGCCAGAAATCCACGATCTCCGCCCGCATCCCGCTGCCGTGCTTGACGATGTGGTGCCCGGCGGGGGTCTGCTGCCATGAGTTGGCCACGATGATCCACACCGCGCTGAAGTGGGAGCCGAGGGCAACCATCAAGGTCGCGAAGAAGTGCATGCGCGGGCTCACCTTGTTCCAGCCGAACAGCAACACCGCCATGAAGCCGCTCTCGAGGAAGAAGGCGAAGATCCCCTCGGCCGCCAGCGCCGAGCCGAACACGTCCCCCACGTAGGCCGAGTAGCCGGACCAGTTGGTGCCGAACTGAAACTCCATGACGATGCCGGTGGCCACGCCGATGGCGAAGATCAGCCCGAACACCTTGACCCAGAAATGGGTCATGCGGTGGTACAGCTCGTCTCCGGTCCGGAGGTACGTGCCCTCCATGATCACCAGGATTACCCCCAGCCCGATGCTCAGGGTGGGGAAGATGTAGTGAAACGCGATGGTGAGAGCGAACTGCAGTCTGGCCAGAAAAACCGGATCCATGGCGGGGAGATTACGTGCAACCGACACCGCCATGCAAGCGGCTCATATGCCCGTAAATGAATAGAAATTGGGGGGGAGCTATTCGGGAGGGAAGCGCACGATGGACCACCAGAAGTACTCGATGCCCTGAACGATCCTGGCGAAACCGTCCAGCCCCACCGGCTTGGTGATGTATGCGTTGGCGTGCAGGTTGTAGGACTTGACCACGTCCTCCTCGGCCTCGGACGAGGTGAGCACCACAACCGGGATGCGCTTGAGCTGCCCGTCCGCCTTGATCACCTGGAGCACCTCCCGACCGTCCTTCCCGGGCAGGTTCAGGTCCAGCAAGATCAGGTCGGGGCGCTCCGCCTCCGGATAATCGCCACGGCGGTAGAGGTAATCCAGGGCCGCGTCGCCGGTCTCCACGTGGAACATCTCGTGGAGGATCTTGGAGCTCTCCAGGGTCTCCCTGGTGAGCAGGGCATCGCCGGGGTTGTCCTCGATCATGAGGATCTTGATGATCTGTTTATCCATGATTCCCCCACATTACTACAGAGTGCGGGCTACTGGACACCCTTTCCGGCGGGCAGCTGGAAGATGATCCGCGTGCCCTCGCCGACCGTTGACTCGGCCCGGATGGTGCCGCCGTGCCGCTCCACGACCCGGCGGGCGATGGCCAGTCCGATGCCGTCGCCGGGGTACGCCTGCCGCAGATGTAGGCGCTGGAACGGCTCGAAGATCCGCTCCAGGTATTCCTCGGGGATCCCGATGCCGTTGTCCGCCACGGTGAAGATCCAGCAGTCCTCCCCTGGCTCCGCCGAGATCTCCACCCGGGGCGCCTGCTCCGAGCGGAACTTGATGGCGTTGTCGATGAGGTTCTGCAGCAGCTGCCGCAGCTGGGGTGGGTCGGCCTCCACCCGGGGCAGCTCATCGTAGATGATCCGGGCGCCGCTCTCCTGCAGGGAGACCGACATGTCTCGCAGAACCTGCTGCACCAGCTCCTCGCACGCCAGGCGTTTGCGCGGACGCTCCCCCCGCCGCACCCGCGACAGGGCCAGCAGGCTGTTGATCAGCCGGTGCATGCGGGTGGCGCCCTCCACGGCGAGGTCGATGTACATGTCCGCCCGGGCGTCGAGCTTGCCCCGGTACCGCTCGGCCAGCAGCTGGGTGAAGCTGGCCACCATGCGCAGGGGCTCCTTCAGGTCATGGGACGCCACGTGGGCGAACTGCTTGAGCTCCCGGTTGGAGCGCTCCAGCTCGTCCAGCGCCTGGTTCATGGCATCGTCGGACAGGTGCTTGTCGGTGCTGTCCTCGTACAACAGCAGCAGGTGGGGCTCGCCGCGGGACTCGAAGGTGGTGAGCTGGCAGGCGAGGTACACCTCCCTGCCGAAGGTGGAGACGATGTGCAGGTCGTGGTGCACCACGCCGCCGCCATCAAGCGCCTGCTCCGCCGCCAGCAGCAGCCCGCTGGCATCCCATGACGGGAGCTCGCGAAAGTTCTGCGCCAGCAGCTGGTCCACGCTGGCGCCGATGATGGCCGCCGCGGCCGCGTTGGCGAATACGCACGGACCGTCCTCGTGGTAGGCCACGATGCCCGAGGGCGACGCCTGGTTGATGGCCTGCAGCAGGTCGAGGGCGTCCTGCAGGGCGGCCTCGGCGCGCCGGGAGCGCTCGCTGATGCTGGCGGCGTGGTCAGCTCTTTCGTTCTGGTCGTCTCGATCCATGGCGCCCTTGGTGCTGATTGCCCCCCCAGAGGACCGCATTTTACCAGTACAGCGTGGGCATCCAGCGGCCACTGCTTAGAACATCTCATGGTCAATTGCCAGCATATTCGGAGCCCGGTCCGTACCGGGAGTCCGGCGCCGGCGTACAACTCCCGGGAATGGAACATGGCGGCGCGGGGTTTGCCAGGGGAGTGCCCGGGGGATCATTAGGAATTGCCGAGTGATTTCAAGTGTGATACCCACCTTACCGTTCTGAACGACCGAGGAAGAGGAATGCAGACCGAGCTACGAGTAATCAATGAGATGGTGATGGCGGAGAGCGAGTTCGTGGATCGCCTCACCGCCGAGGTGGCCAAGGTCATCGTGGGCCAGCGTTACATGGTGGAGCGCATCCTCATCGGGCTGCTCACCGGCGGCCATGTGCTGCTGCAGGGGGTGCCTGGCCTGGCCAAGACCATGACGGTCAAGACCGTGTCTGACGCGGTGGAGATGGACTTCTCCCGCATCCAGTTCACGCCCGACCTGCTGCCCGCGGACATCATGGGCACCACCATCTACAACCCCCACACCGGCGAGTTCTCGGCCAAGCAGGGGCCGGTGTTCGCCAACCTGGTGCTGGCCGACGAGATCAACCGCGCCCCGGCCAAGGTGCAGAGCGCCCTGCTGGAGGCCATGCAGGAGCGGCAGGTCACCATCGGCGACACCACCTACGAGCTGCCGACCCCGTTCATGGTGATGGCGACCCAGAACCCCATCGAGCAGGAGGGGACCTACCCGCTGCCCGAGGCCCAGCTCGACCGCTTCATGCTCATGATCAAGGTGGGCTACCCCACCCGGGACGAGGAGCGGGAGATCATGGAGCGCATGACCGCCATGACCACCCCCGGCGCCACCACGGTCATCGACCCCGAGGCGCTGCTCAAGGCGAGCAAGGTGGTCCAGCAGGTCTACGTGGACGACAAGATCAAGGACTACATCGTGGACGTGGTGGCTGCCACGCGCGCGCCCAGGGACTACGGGCTGGGGGAGATCGCCGACTTCATCGAGTTCGGCGCCTCGCCGCGGGCCTCCATCTACCTGACCATCGCGGCCCGGGCCCACGCGTTCTTGCGCCACCGCGGCTTCGTCACGCCGGAGGACATCAAGAGCATCGGGGCCGACGTGCTGCGCCACCGAATCATCCTGACCTACGAGGCCGAGGCGGAGGAGATCTCCTCGGAGGACATCATCCGCAAGCTGTTCGAGCAGATCGAAGTGCCGTGATAGCCCGCGAGCTGATCAAGAAGATCCGCAAGAGCGAGAGCTACACCACCCGGCTGGTCAACGACCAGCGCGCGGGGCA
>CAZEFW010000236.1:0-9480 GCA_964511535.1 uncultured Myxococcales bacterium
ATCATGACCCCCCGGCCCGGGTAAACCCTCAAGCCGCCGAGCGCAGCGAGGCCCAGCCATCTCCCCTCAAGCCTCAAGCCCCAAGCCTCAAGCCGCCGGCGCGGCGTTACGCCGGCTCCACTCGCACATACACCGACCCGGCCACGGCCTCGTCCACCGCGAACTGGCTGAAGCCCACGGTGAACAGGTAGCTCGGCGCGCGCCGGCGCAGCTCCACCTGGGTGCCGGGCAGCACGCCCATGGCCATCAGCTTGCTCAGCCGGCCCTGGTCCTCGCTGTGCAGGTAGGCGATGGTGCCTTGCTGCCCGACGGTGAGGTCGGTGAGCGGCACCACCAGCTGCCCCACGTCGCGCCTGGCATTTCGGCAGCAGTCGCCCTGCGGGATGGGGCGGTCGTGGGGACAGACCTTGGGGTGCCCCAGCAGGGTGCAGATGCTCTCCTCCAGCCCCTGGTGCACCATGTGCTCGAAGCGGCAGGCGAACTCCTCGAGCACCTCGCCGTCGATGTCGAGCACGTCCTTGAGCAGCCGCTCGCCCAGGCGGTGACGCCGGATGATCCCGGTGGCCGCCCGATGGCCCGACTCGGTGAGCGCGAGCTGCTCGCCGTCTCTCCGGATCAGCTGGTGCGCCTCGAGCTCGTCCAGCGCCCCCGGGTCCGCCTCGCCAGGTGGGAGCGTCACGTGGCGCTGCTCGTCGCCGCGCTCGGCCGCCTCCTCCAGCGCCTCCCAGATCTGCTCCAGGACCTCTTCGGTCTGTTCGGAAATGGACTCGGACATCTCAGCTCTCCTTGCGGCGGCGCCACCAGGCGCGCAGGCGCGCGATCCAGGGCGGCTCCACCGGCATCTCGTAGCCACAGCGTGGGCAGTGCACGCCGGCGCACGCCCCGGCCGTGGGGCAAACATCGCAGCTGGCCCGGGCCTCGCCCACACGAAACTCCAGGCCGCAGAAGCCACAGGTCATCTCCTGGCGGTCGCTCACAACGTCACCCCGCA
Source organism: uncultured Myxococcales bacterium (assembly GCA_964511535.1). Classification (GTDB taxonomy): domain Bacteria; phylum Myxococcota_A; class Polyangia; family CAZCFB01; genus CAZCFB01. The sequence goes on from CAZEFW010000236.1 coordinate 992, forward strand.
GAGGTTCAGCAGCTGGTTGAGCAGCGCGCCCACGCCGAAGGCGGTGAAGAACACCAGGCACACCACCGCCGCGGTGGTCTTGCCGCCCAGCACCTTCTTCATCACCAGCAGCTGGGCGATGCACGGCATGAACAGGGTGAGGGTCACGCACGCCACCAGCATCTGGTTGTTGGTCACCAGCCCCTGGTCGGCCAGGCGGAACAGGTCCGCCGCGCCCAGGTCCCGGCGGAAGAAGCCGTACAGGAACGTCTCGCCGGTGCTGGCCGGCAGGTCCAGCAGCCGCACCAGCCGGGCGAAGACCCCCACCAGCAGGTCGAACAGCCCGGTGATGCGCCCGACCCAGATCACCGCGCTGGCGGCCAGGAACAGGGGCAGGATCTCAAGCAGGAAGTTGCGCGTGCGCGCCGCCGCCTTGGACAGCACGTTGCCGGCCAGGGGCAAGCGCATGGGGGGCAGCTCCATGTAGAAGCCGGCGGTCTCTCCGGGCAGCGCGCGGGAGATGACGCGCCCGGCGGTGACGAACACCGCCAGCACCACCAGGGCCCATATGACGAACCCCCATGAGACGCCCAGGGCGCCGCTGGGCTGCCGGCTGAGCAGGGCGGTGATCACGCCGAACTGGGCCGAGCACGGGATCGCCATGGCCAGCAGCACCCCCGTGATGAGGCGCTCGCGCCGCGTCTCCTGGATCCGGGTGACGATGGTGCCCATGGAGTTGCAGCCGAGGCCGAGCACCAGCGGGATGATGGCCCGCCCGTTGAGCCCGATATGCTTGAACACCCGGTCCACCAGCATGGCCAGCCGCGGGAAGTAGCCGGTGTCCTCCAGCAGCGCGAAGAAGAGGAAGAAGATGGACACGATGGGCAGCACGATGGCGATGGCGTAGGTCACGCCCATGGTGAGCAGCCCGTAGTGGCCGCCCACCAGCTCCCTGCCCCACATCTGCCAGCCCTCCGGCGCGGGCAGCAGCCGCAGCATCGCGGCGTCGATCCACGGGTTGACGTACGCCCCGAACACCCGCGACTCCAGCAGGTCCACCAGGGTGCCCGCCCCGAACTGTCCGACGAACTTGTACAGCCCCAGGTAGAGCACCAGCAGCAGGATCGGCACGCCGGTCAGGGGCTGCTCGGTCAGGGCGCTGACCCGGTCGGCCCAGGTGCGGGGAACGCGCTCGGGCAGGGTGACGTGAGCGCCGGCCAGCTCACGGCAGCGGGTCTGCCGGTGTCGGGAAATCTTGAACGCAGGGGTGCGGTTCAGCGCCCGGGCGGCGGCGCGCACCTGCTCCCTCACCGCGGCCGCGGGCTCGGGGCCTGTCGTCTCCAGCTGCGTCCAGATCTCCTTGCCGCGCTGGAGCAGCAGCAGGGACACCGCCCTGCCGCGGCTCACCAGATCGGGGGGGAGCCGGCAGGTAATACCCTCGATGCTCTGCTCCAGGGCAGGATCGTATGTTACCGGCAAGCCGGGGGCGGGCGCCGCCCCGAGCTGCTGCTCCATGGCCTTGCGCAGGGCCCGGATCCCCCGGCGCCAGATGGCCACCGTGGGCACCACGGGGACGCCGAGGTCCGTCGCCAGCCCCTCGACGTCGATCTCGATGCCCAGCTGGTCCGCCTCGTCCATCACGTTGAGGCAGAGCACCATGGGCAGGCCCAGCTCCAGCAGCTGCAACGTCAGGGGCAGCATGCGCTCGAGGTTCTTGGCGTCCACGACCTGCACCAGCAGGGCCACCGGCTCGTCCAGCAAGATGCGCCGCGCCACTCGCTCCTCGTCGCTGATGGGCACCAGCGAGTACATGCCCGGCGTGTCCACCACGTCGTGCACCACGCCGCCTACCCGGGCCCGGGCGCGCGTGACCTCCACCGTTGAGCCGGGATAGTTGGCCACCATCACGCGCCGCCCGGTGAGCTGGTGGAAGAGCACGCTCTTGCCCACGTTGGGGCTGCCCACGAGGGCTATGACGGGTCTGGATTCGGACAACGCGTGGGGCCTCGGATCAGGCCCGCGCTACTTGGGCTCGCACAGCTTGGTCTTCTTGTCGCAGGTCATGCCGGCGGGGCAGGAGCCGTCGGGCCCGCACGGTTTTTTGACCAGCTTCTTGGTCCACTGGGCGATGTGGTTGCCGGTGTTGATGTTCTGGAACGGCAGCCAGAATGCCGGGTAGGACGGGTCGGTGGTGGCCAGCTCCGCCTTGCTCGGATCGATGGCGGTCATCCAGAGCTGGGCCGTGCCCTTGCCCTTGAGGCGCAGGCCGTAGTCCCGCCGGCTGGAGAAGGTGAGCCACATCAACTTGCCCCCCTTGTACTTCTGCAGGAAGGGGCTGAACTTGGGCCACGAGTTGCACTTGTTGGTGCCGCCGTCGGCCAGCTTCAGCTGCTGGGGTTTGCCCTTGCCGTCGGCGCGCACGATCCAGAGCGCGGCGTCGGGGGCGTCGTAGGACGAGCCGCTGGCGCGGTTGAAGGCCACCCACTTCCCGTCGGGGGAGAAGGTGGGGTAGTAGTTGTTCTCGCCCGCCGAGGCCACCAGGGTGATGTTGCCCGCGCTCCATGCCTTGGTTTTGGCGTCGTAGCCCATCAGCTTGATGCTGCCCTTGGAGATGCCCGGCGAGCCCACCGGGATCGGCAGGGCCACTGCAGGCTCAGCGTAGACCACGAACTTCCCGTCGGGCGACCAGTCGGGCATGGTCCCCTTGGCGCGCAGGGGCTTCTTGATCACCTTCAGCGTGTCTGACTCGTGCAGGGACATGCTGTTGCCGTCGCTGGCGATCATCATCTTGCCGTCCGGGGAGAAGGCCATGAAGTTGGCCGCGCCCTTGGAGAGCACCGTCCGGTTGGACACGTCGAGCACCTTCAGCGGCGCCGGGGCGGGCATGTCCAGGCCGACGGCCATGCGGCTGCCGTCCAGGGACAGGGCGTGGCAGCCCACGCAGAACAGCGCCTTGGCGTCGGCGGCGGTGTAGAACCGCTTGGCCTTCTGGTTCGCCTTGCCGAAGTCGTAGCGGATGATGTTGCCGGGCGTGGCGTTCCAGTAGTACAGCCCGCCCATGATCTCCTCCTCCGCCACGCTGACGCTCCGGGTGTTGGACACCCCCACCGAGAGGAAGGACGCGTCGGTGCCGCGCACGCTGACCTTGGCCGGCTCGTAGCCCTTGAGCGCCCCCACGATGGCCTTCCACTGGGTCGCGGAGGGCGTGAAGCCGCAGCCGGTGGTCCCGATCTTGACCGCGCAGGTGGTGTAGATGCGGATGTCGGTGCCGGTGTTCTTGAAGGACACCTCGAAGTACTTCTGACCGCCGGCGGGCAGCCACTGCACCTCGAGCTCCATCAGGTTCGGCGGCAGGAGCACACCCTCGGGGGGATAGGCCAGAGAGAGGGGGATCCCCTTGGTGCCGGCAGCCTTGGTGAAGTCGGACTCCGCGGTGGCGGGCACGCCGGTCCCCACGTAGGAGCGGTCGAACACCACGGTCAGGGTGGTGGTGGCCTTCATGTTGGTCTTGGTGGATGCGTAGACCGTGGTGGCGCCGCCCCAGGAGACCGCCGGGTAGAACACATTGTCCGAGAAGTTGCCCACCCGCGCCGTGCTGAGCTGGAACTCCACCTTGGAGGTGATGTCCCGCTCCTTTCCGTCGCTGTACTTGCCCCAGGCGCGGAAGGTGAGGGTGGACTTGGAGCCATCCTTGACCCGCAGCGTGTAGTCGGCCGGCTCGATGCGCATGGACTGCACGTCGTCCAGGGTCAGGTCCGCCAGCACGCTGTCGGGCAGCAGCACGCCGCCGTCCTCGTCGTCAAAGCTGGAGGTGTCAGTGCATGACAGCGCCAGGAGCCCGGCGGCCATGATCGCGTAACATTTCGACATTGAATTCCTTCCTTGCGGGACCGCCACAATCTCCCCCGGAACCACGAGGCCATAATTTACCGCTTTATGGCAGAGTTTGGCCAGCGCGCGCAACCGGCCATGCCGGTCCTGGCTCTATCCAGGTAATGAGCCATCGTACTCCCATCCGTGGAATCACCGTGACCCTGGCCCTGGCCCTGGCCCTGGCCCTGGCCCTCCTGTCCCTGACCAACTCACCCCCTCCACCTTCGCAACCCCGGTCAACCCCCGCGCCTGCGACTCCCTCTGCTTTGCGCCCGACCCTGGTGCAATTCACCGCCCCTTACTGCGCCGCCTGCAAGCGCATGCGCCCGGCCCTGGCCGCGCTGCACCGGGAGTGCGGCGGCCGCGACGTGAAGATCAGAGAGCATGACCTGACCCGACCGCGCGGGCGGATCCAGGCGCGCAGAATGGGCGTGCAGGGGGTGCCGACCTTCATCTTCCTGGACGGGCAGGGCAGGGAGGTCACCCGGCTGGTGGGCTACCAGGAGCTGGCGGACCTGCGCCGGGCCATGGAGCTCGTGGCAGGTGACCGCTGCGCCGGGCTGGGGGGACTTGAAGATCAGTTCGAGGCGGGATCCTGCGGTGGTGTGAGCGGGGCGAGCTGCTGAGCTGCAGGGCTATCAGTCAGCCCAGCTCGGCATCTCCATGCCCTCGTCTTCCTTCTTGGGCTTGGGCTTGGGCTTGGGCCGGGGCTTGGGCTTCGGCTTGACCACCGGCTTGGGCTTGGGCTTGACCACCGGCTTGGGCGCCACCACGGGGCGCGGCTTCGGCTTGGGCGCCACCACCGGCCTGGGCCTGGGCTTGATCACCGGCTCTGGCTTGGGCTTGACCACCGGCTTGGGCTTGACCACCGGCCTGGGCGCGGGCGCAGGCGCCGGCGGGGCAGCAGCCGGGGCAGGCTCAGGCTTGGGCGCAGGTGCGGCCGCCCGCTCCAGCTGGGCCTTGACCTCGAAGAACGCGCTGTCGTCGCCGTCCCGCTGCCACTCCTTGTCGCCCGTGACCTCGAGCCTGGCCTCTTTGTGGCCCTCGAGCTTGAACCTGAAGTCATACTTGCGGGCCGGATCGTAGGGCTCCCGGAAGCTGAGCGGGGTGTTGCCCTTGGACGCCTTGCCGAGGAATACCTCCGCGCCGGGGGGATCCGATATGAGCTTGATGAACTTGTCCGTGTCCTCCTTGACCTCCATGACCACGGGCTCGTTCGGGTTCGGCTTGCCACGCCAGTGGACGATCTTCTTGCCGGGCAGGATGAAGGCCAGGTCGTACTCCTGCTCCGGGTCGAGGCCCTCCAGCTCGGTGTCGGTGACCTTGTCGGTCATCTCGCCGTTGACCATCACCTTGGCGCCGCGCGGGACCGAGCCGACCTTCACGGTGACCTTGCCAGGCGCCGGCTTCTCTTCTTTCAGGTCCGGGGCGATCTGCGGCTTGCCTGCCGCCGTGCCGCCGGGCTGACCGGGGCCAGGCTTCTTCTGGCCGCCAGACCAGACGAAGTAACCCACGACAGCGATCCCGAGCAGGATCACCGCGAAGATCCAGAGCGGCGTCTTCTTCTCTTCCTCTTCCTTCTGCAGCGGCGGCGGCGCCGGCGGGGGAGGGGCCGTCTTGGGCGCTGACTTGGTCATGTCCTCCAGCGGCTCGGCGCCCGCCGACTCCTCCGGCTCTTCCACCGTCTCGGATGACTGGCTGAACAGGATGCGCGCCAGACGCTCGCGGCGCTCCTCCTCGGACTCCTCGGGCTCGTCGTCCGCGTCGCTGGCGTCCTTGGCCGACTTCGCATCTTCGGCCGGGGCGGCCGCGGCCTCCTCCTTCTCCTCTTCTTTGTCTTCTGCCGGCTCGGGCTCCGGCGAGGTAGCAGCCGCTTCGTCCTTCTCGTCCTTCTCCCCCTCCTCCTCGGCGGCCGGCTCGTCCTCCTCGACCTTCTCGGGCTCGGCCTGCTTCTCCTCCTCCGCCTCGGCCTGCTCTGCCTCGGGCTCGGCTTCCTTCTCCTCTGCTTCTGCCGCCTCGGGCTCGGCTTCCTTCTCCTCGGCCTCCTCGGCCTCCGGCTCCTGGGCCTCGGGCTCTTCCTCCTCGGCGGCGGTCTCCTCGACCTCCTCCTCGGATTCGGCTTCCTTCTCCTCGGCCTCCTCGGCCTCCGGCTCCTGGGCCTCGGGCTCTTCCTCTTCGGGCTCAGCGGCCTTCTCCTCGGGCGCCTCCTCCTCGGGCTCCGGGGCCTCCTCATCTGTCTTGCCAGATGGTGGCTTGAGCACCTCGTTTATGCCGATGCCCTGGATCGTATGCCCGCCGCCGGCCTGGTCTCTGCCACGGATCGTATCGCCCGCGCTCTCCTCCAGCGCCTCGGATACCTCGCTGGTATCGGCGACGCGGGTGGGGACGTCTGCGAACTCGGATTGCTGCTTCTTGTAGGCGAGGATCTTCCCCAGGATCCGCTGGCTCTGATCCGGCAACTTGTCGAACCGGACGCCCATGCCGGGGGCCACCCCTGCCTTGCGCGGATCCTGCTCTCTGACCCAGACCACCGTGCCGTTACCCGACAGGAGCGCGCTACCATCCTGAAGCTGAAATTCAAACTTCAGCGTGGTCCCGACCGCCAGGGGCTTGGGTGTCCGGATGAAGATGCCCCCCTTGCTCACGTCCACCGAGTAGCGTTCGATGAACTGTTCCAGGGAGGCGCTCTTGAACTTGATCTTGAGCGTCACGGGACTGGGCATATTTCGCCATTCCTTTTTGATTCAGGCTGCGTACAGGTCCGCCAGTAGTTGGGTCAACGGTTCGGATAATACCTTACGCCCGGTGACGTTTGCAAACAAACTGCCAAATGGTGGAAACTGCCAAGTATGGCTATTTACTACCTGATTTCCAGGGCGCGATGAAAACCCCACCCTTGATGATACTCACGCTGGTGAGCGTTCTTTTCCCATGCACAGTCCGGGCACAGGGTCTGACCACCCGAATGATCCCCCCGCTGGTGGCCAGCGGAGAGCTGAAGCCCGGTACCTGGGTGCAGTATCAGATGCTCATGCGAAAATCGCGCACCATCGTCAAAGTGAAGCTCTCGGCGCTTGCGGTGGAGGACGAGGGGCAGTGGTTCGAGATCGCCCTGACCGACCCCATGCGTCGCACCCTGATCTTCAGGACCCTGGTGCAGGGCAAGCTCTCCAAGCCGAAGGCGATCAAGAAGGTCATCGTCCAGCCCCCCGGGCAGCGCCCGCTGGAGCTGCCCCCCACCATGCTGAAAAATCCTTTGCCGACGTTCCGCAGCGGGCGCGCCGTCGCTGGCAAGGGGGCAAAGGGCAAGCGCGAGACGGTGAAGGTGGCGGCCGGATCCTTCAAGGCGGTTCGATATCGCACCGAAAATGACGGTCAGGTGAGCGAGGCCTGGATCTCCAAAACGATCAAGGGCTGGCCGCTGGTCAAGGTGAGCACGCCGCTGGTGCTGATGGAGCTGGCGGGGCACGGGGAGAAGGGCAAATCCGACGTGAAGGGCAAGCCGGTGAAGATGGACGAGAAGCTGGTGAAGCGGTTGGGGATTAAAGTGCCCTGATCGGCGCGGGCCTGTGGCCCGCAATTGCCAGAATGCCAGAATGCCAGAACGCCGGAATGCCAGAATGACCTGGTGGTCCAACACCCGTATGGACCTCCGGTCCCTCGTCCGGTAAATTCCCCGCCATGTTCAAGCGGATACTCGTAGCCAACCGTGGTGAAATCGCCGTCCGCGTGATGCGGACCTGTCGGGAGATGGGCATCTCTCCCTGTGCTGTGTACTCCGACGCCGACCGCGCTGCCCTGCACGTGCGGGTGGCGGACCGGGCCGTGAACATCGGGCCTGCGGCCGCGCGCGAGAGCTACCTCTGTATGGACAAGGTACTCGACGCCGCCCGCACCATGGGCGCCGACGCCATTCACCCGGGGTACGGCTTCCTGTCGGAGAACGCAGAGTTCGCGCTGGCGTGCGCCGACGCGGGCATCAGCTTCATCGGCCCCGACACCCACGCCATCAACTCCATGGGCGACAAGATGACCGCCCGGCGTCACATGGAGGACGCGGGCGTGCCGGTGGTGCCGGGCGACCACGGCCCCGAGGGCGGCTTCCCGGATGGCGAGTCGGCCCTGCCGGTGGCCAGGGAGATCGGCTTCCCCGTGATGCTCAAGGCCACCGCCGGCGGCGGCGGCAAGGGCATGCGCCTGGTGACCGAGGAGAAGCGCTTCGTGCGCGCCTTCGACGCCGCGCGGCGCGAGGCCATCGGCGCCTTCGGCGACGGCACGGTCTACATCGAGAAGTTCGTGGACAACCCGCGCCATGTCGAGGTGCAGGTTATGGCCGACACCCACGGCGCGGCCGTGCACTTGTACGAGCGCGACTGCTCGGTGCAGCGGCGCCACCAGAAGGTGATCGAGGAGACGCCGTGCCCTGTGCTGGACGACGCCACGCGCCAGAAGATGGGCGAGGTGGCCGTGCGCGCGGCCAAGGCCGTGGACTACCGCGGCGCCGGCACGGTTGAGTTCCTCTACGGCGGCGACGGCAACTTTTACTTCCTGGAGATGAACACCCGGCTGCAGGTGGAGCACCCGATCACCGAGCTGTGCACCGGCGAGGACCTGGTGCGGCACCAGATCCTGGTGGC
>CAZEFW010000237.1:0-9408 GCA_964511535.1 uncultured Myxococcales bacterium
ACTTGTAGGCCGTCCCCTGTGGGGACGGCAGGCTTCGGGCTTCAGGCTTCAGGCTTCAGGTGATAGTGCTCGTGGTTCGCGGTTCCCCCACTTGAGTAGCCACCCTGAAGCCTGAGGTCCGAAGTCTGAGGCCGGCGCCGCGGAGCGCCATGCCCCTTCGACGCCCCTCCGGGGGAGTAGCCCGCCGTCCTCGCCTCGCTCGCGAGGCTCCGGAAATCGCTGGCGGGCTACTTCTTCCGCTTCTTGCGGCTCTTTCGCGCCGCGCGCCGTTTGGCCTTCACCTTGGCGCGGCTGACCTTCTTCTTGGGCGGGCGGATCTTGTGGCGGGGGGCCTCGGGCGGAGCCATGCCGCTCATGGCCATCAGCTGCTCCATGTCCACGCCCGCCATCTGCTTCATCTGGCTCAGCTGCTTCAGTCCCGGGATCTTGCCGATCAACCCGGAGGCCGAGCCCATCTGAAGCATCATCGTCTTCATCATGGCGAACTTGTTGATCAGCTCCATCACCTGGTTGTCGGTGTGCCCCGAGCCCCGGGCGACGCGCGCGCAGCGGCCCTGATGGAAGGCGTCCTTCTGCACCTTCTTGCCGGTCTTGTCGATGTCCTCCTCGGAGACGATGAACAGCTCCGGGCGGCTCCGCTCCTGCTTGGTCATCGACTTGATCATGGCCTCGATCTTCACCAGCTCGCGGTCGTCGAGCACGATGCCGTCGGGTAGCCCGTCGGGGAAGAAGGGGAGCTTGTCGAACAGGTCGGCCAGCGAGCCCATCTTCTGCAGCGTCTTGATCTGCTCGAGGAAGTCGTGCATGTCGAACTTCCCCTGCATCATGCGGACGGCGTCTTCCTCGGCCTTCTCGGCGTCAACCACATCCTCGAAGTCCCTCATCAGGCCGACCACGTCGCCCATGCCGAGGATGCGGGAGGCCAGCCCTTCCGGACGGAACTCCTCCAGCTTGTCCAGGGACTCGCCCATGCCGAGGAACTTGATGGGCGTCCCGGTGACGGCCTTGATGCTCAGGGCCGCGCCGCCGCGGGCGTCGCCGTCCAGCTTGGTCAGGATCACGCCGCCCAGATCCAGCCGCTTGTGGAAGGTGGACGCGGTGGTCACCGCGTCCTGGCCGATCATGGCGTCGCACACGAGGTAGATGTTGGCCGGGCGCGTGCGGAGCTTGATCTCCTCCAGCTCCTGCATCAGCGGCTCGTCGATGGCCAGCCGGCCGGCGGTGTCGAACAGCACCACATCTCTGCCCTTCTCCTGGGCGTAGCGCATGGCCCGCTCGCAGATGCCGGGCGGTGACCCCTCCTCCTCGCTGTAGACCGGCATGTTCAGCCGCTGCCCCAGCACCTTGAGCTGGTCCACGGCTGCCGGGCGATAAACGTCCGCCGCCACCAGCAGCGGGCGCTTGCGCTTCTTCTCCAGGTAACGCGCCAGCTTGCCGGTGGTGGTGGTCTTACCGGAGCCTTGCAGGCCCACCATCATGATGCCGGTGGGGCCCTTGCGGGCGAAGGTGATGCCGGTGTCCACCGGCCCCATCAGGTTGACCAGCTCCTCCTGGCAGATCTTGACGAAGTGTTCACCCGCCGAGACCTTGACCTTCTTGCCCCGCGCCCTGGCGCGCAGCTTGACGGTCTCACCCAGGGCCTTGGCCTTGACGCGGGCCAGGAACTCCTTGGTCACCTTGAACTCGACGTCAGCCTCCAGCAGAGAGAGGCGGACGTCGCGAAGGGCGCCTTCGATGTTGCTCTCGGTCAGCTCGGCTTCGCCCTGCAAGGCGGACCGCGCTGCACGGAATCCTTTGCTAAGTGTCTCAAACATGGCCGGATCGTAGTTACCACAAGGGGGGACTTACAACAACGTGGACGTGGACTTGGCCGACCGCTCCGGAGACTGTCGGCCACGTCCACGAGAACGTCCATGTCTACGTTGAAGAGGCCTTGGCCTCCAAATAGATATTGATCGTCACCCGGTCCTTGACCTTCACCATGCCCAGGCCTGCGCTGTACGGCTCGTAGCCGTACTGGCTCTGCTTGATGCGCAGCTGGCCGGTGCCCTTGAGGGTGTCGCCGGACAGGCGAGCTTTGACGATCATCGACACCTTGCGGGTCACGCCGCGCAGGGTCAGCTTGCCCTCCACCTTGTAGCGGCCCGCCTTCTTCATCGGCGCCACCCGGGTGGAGCGGAAGGTGATCTTCGGAAAGCGCTTCACGTTGAGCTGGTCCGCGCCCTTCATGTTGGCCGCCACCTTGCCCCGGTCCGACGCCGAGAGCATCTCCTTGTAGCCGTAGGCCTTGCGCAGCGCCGGCGGGTCCGGGTCGAGGGAGCGGGCGTCCACCTGGATCCGCAGCTCGCTGGCCCGCGGGGCGGCGGGATCCAGCTTGACGGTCCCCGACAGCGTGCGCGCGCGCACCACGTGGTCATGGGCGAAGCCGGAGCCGATGCCGTCCTTGAACAGCTGGGCCACGAAGCTGCACCGGCCCGGGACCAGGGTGTAGGTCCTTGGTTCAGCGGCGGCCGGGGAGGCGGCGAGCAGGAGCAATGGCAGGAGAGTCAGGGCGAAGATGGGGCCTGGGCCGGGGTCGCGGGTGCGCATCCCAAAAGCATAGCCGCCCCCGGCCGGTCCGCCATGGCTGGCCCTCGACCCGGATCGGGTGCAGCATAGGGGGACATGCCCCAGGACCCGACGCCCGACCAGCTGGACCAGCTGGACGCCCTCACCTCCCCGTGCCGTCTCTGCCCGCGCAAGTGCGATGCCCCACGACTGGGCGATGGGGCAGACGGAGACCTCGGAGTGTGCCAGGTGCCGGGGGGCAAGGACCTTGCCCTGGTCAGCTCCGTGTTCGCGCACTTCGGCGAGGAGAAGGTGCTCACCGGCATCAGCCGGGGCTGGGCCGGCTCCCGCGGGTCGGGCACCATCTTCCTGGCCGGCTGCAACCTGCGCTGCGTGTTCTGCCAGAACTTCAGCCTCAGCCGCGCCGTGGATCCGAGCCGCCCCGTCGGCCCCAGCGAGGTGGCCCGCCTCTGCCTCGAGCTTCAGCGCCAGGGGTGCGCCAACGTCAACTTCGTCACCCCGACGCTCCACGCCGCGGTGCTGGCCAGGGGCGTCGTCCAGGCCCGGGCCGACGGCCTCGACATCCCGGTCGTCTGGAACTGCAGCGGCTACGAGCGCCTCAAGGTGCTCCGGCTGCTCGAGGGTGTCGTGCAGGTCTACATGCCCGACATCAAGAGCCTGGACACGGAGTTCTGCGAGCGCTACCTCCGGGCGCCAGACTACCCTGACATGGCCCGCGCGGCCCTGGCCGAGATGGCCCGGCAGGTGGGTCCGCTGGCCTGCGACCAGGAGGGGCTCGCGAGCTCCGGCCTGCTGGTGAGGCACCTGGTGATGCCGAACCGCGAGCAGGACGGCCGCGATGTCATCGACCTGGTGGCCGAGACCTGCCCCGGGACAGCCGTCAACGTCATGGAACAGTACCGCCCCTGCGGCCACGCCGGCCGCTTCGCCGATCTCAACGCGATGCCCGACGACGCCATGGTGCGCCGCCTGCGTCAGTACGCGCGAGAGCGCGGGCTGCGCGAGCTCAGCGTCGGCTGAGGGCCTGCGCTGCGCCGGTGGCGCAAGCGGGCGCCGGGTCAATCCCCGAAGGCCAGCAGCTCCTCACGCAGCCTGGCCCAGGTCGGCCCGAGCTCGGCTCGCCTGTCGGCCTCGATGTTCCCTTGCCTGGCGTCCGCCAGGATCGCCCGCGCCAGCCGCTCCATTTCGTGGGCCGAGACGTTGCCGCAGGCGCCTGCCAGCTGGTGCGCCAGCCGCTCCACGTCGCCGGCGGACGCGCCGCCGCTCATGGCCTGCTCCAGCGCGGCCACCTGACGCGGAACATCTTGCAGGATCAGCACCACGATCTCGCGCAGCAGCGCCTCGTCGCCCACCCGCTTCAGCGCCTCCTGCCGGTCGAAGGCATCGGTCGCTTCGCCGGCCGCCTCGTGGCCGCTCTCCTCCTGCTCGGGGGGCGCGCCCTGCTCGGGGCGACGGATGAAGCTGTCCACCATCTCCAGCAGCGCCTCGCGGGTGAAGGGCTTGGTCATGATGCCGTCCATGCCCGCCTCGAGGCAGCGATCCCGATCCCTCGCCGTGGCCGACGCGGTGATGGCGACGATGGGCGGCTGGACGAGCTCCGGCTCGGAGCGAATGGCGCGGGTCGCCTCCAGGCCATCCATGCGCGGCATCTGCAGGTCCATCAGCACCAGGTCGAAGCTGCGCCCGCGCAACATCGTCTCCAGCGCCTCCAGCCCGTCGCGCGCCACCACCACCTGGAGGTCGTCGTCGTCCAGCATCCCCAGCACCACCGCCTGGTTGAGCCGGTTGTCCTCAACCAGCAGGATGCGCCGCAGGCTTCCATGGTCGACGCTCTCCGGAGGCCCTTCGCGCCACGGGGGCAGCGGCACGGGGATGTCGCCCGCCTTGCCCACGGGGGTGAGGCACGGGGTCGGCGTGAAGGCCTCGACAGCGTCGGTCCAGGGGGCCTCTAGCAGCTCAACCTCCAAGCGAAAGACCGTGCCCTCGCCGACCTCGCTCTGCACCGACACCTGGCCCCGCATCAGCTCCGCCAGCTGCTTGACGATGGCGAGGCCGAGGCCCGTCCCGCCGTGGCGACGGATGGTGGCGCTGTCCGCATGGCTGAAGGGGTCGAAGATTCGCCCCAGCCGCTCCCGAGAGATTCCGACGCCGGTGTCCCTCACCTCGTACCAGATCCTGACAGGGCCGGGGCCGCCGGCGCCGGACCCGGCATCCTGGCGCTTCACCACTCCCGCCCTCGCCATCACCTCGCCCTCCTCCGTGAACTTGATGGCGTTCGCCAGCAGGTTCGCCACCATCTGCTTCAACCGCACCGCATCCCCCACAACCTGCAGAGGCAAGTCCGGCTCGATCTCACACGCCACCTTCAGCCCCTTGCGATGGCCGATGGGCGCCAGCATGGCCACCGTCTCCTGGACCACCTGTGACAGGTCGAACCGATCCTGCTCCAGATCCAGGCCGCCGCGCTCGAGCCTGGAGATGTCGAGGATGTCGTTGACCGCGCCTGCCAGCAGCTCGCCGCTGGCCTGGATGCCCTCCAGGTACTCCTGCTGATCGTCATCCAGGCGGGTGTCGCCGAGCAGCGTGCACAGGCCGAGGATGCCGTTGAGCGGGGTCAGGATCTCGTGGCTCATGTTGGCCAGGAAGGCGGTCTTGAACCGCGTCGCCTGCTCGCCCCCTTCCCTGGCCAGGGCCAGCTCCTGGTGCACGGAGCGCAGCTCGGTGAGGACCGCGGCCATGTCGCGGTCCTGCTGGCCCAGGATCATCTCGTCAGTGATGGAGCACTCGCCGCGCTTGATCTCCAGCATCAGCTCGACGATGTCTTCCAACCGCTTGGCCATGCCTATCGCATCCTGTCATGACGCGGGCGCCATAAGGCCGCCCCCGCCCCCCTACCCCGGGTAATGCTTGGCGTAGCAGCTGGGGCAGACGCCGTGGCTGAACTCGGCGCCGGTCCGGTCGTGGACATACTGCTCCACCTCTTGCCAGAAATTCTGGTCGTCGCGCACCCGCTTGCAGTGGCAACAGATCGGCACCAGGTCCTGCAAGGCGTGGATCTCGTCCGTGGCCCGCTGCAGCTCCTCAGCCCGCTTGATCAGCTGCCGCTGGAGCGCGAGCATGCGCTCGCCCACCCGCACGCGCGCCTGCAGCTCGGCGTGGTCGAAGGGCTTGGTGATGTAGTCGTCGGCGCCCGCCTCCAGCCCCTCCACCAGGGCCTCGGTCTCCCGCACGGCGGTGACCATGCTCACGTAGGGCCGCGGCTCCCGCTTTAGCGCCCGCATCCGCTGGCACACCTCCAGGCCGTCCATGCCGGGCATCTGCCTGTCCAGCAACACCAGCTGCGGCGCGTCCTCGAGCTGCAAGACCTCCCAGGCCTCCGCGCCGTCGCTGGCGGACTCCGGGGTGAACCCCTGCTTGCGCAGCAGCATCGTCAGCAGCGCACGGGTGGCCATGTCGTCTTCGGCGATGAATACCCTCATGCGCGCTCCTCCCTCACAGCTTGATCCCGCACCGCGCGCCCTTGTCCACGGTGCGGCAGTCGCCGAAGCCGAGCTTGCTACAGTCGAAGGTCAGCCACTTGCCGTCGAGGCAGTACTGAAGGTCCTTGCCCACGCACCGATCGTAGCTGCCGGTGCACTCGGTGCCGGTGGGCACGCACTGGCCCTCCTTGCACCGCTTGTTGAAGATGCGCGACGCGCAGTCCACCTTGTGCACCTTGCCCTCCACGCAGGAGAGCGCCTTGTTCCCCTCGCACTTGTCCTTGTACTTGCCGAGGGTGCAGGTGCTGGTGGTGTTGCCGACGCACCCCTTTGACTTGCTGGAGTTGACCCCGCACGACTTGTTCTGGGCCTTGCAGTCCTCCACGATGATCACGCCGTCGATGCACTTGAGCGCCTTGCCGCTGTCGCAGCGCGGCTTGTAGCCGGTGGCGCAGGTGCCGAAGGCGCAGGACGCCTCGAAGGTCTGGGTCTTCTTCAGCGCGCAGGTCAGCCCGGCGTGGCTGCACTGGTGCTGGAACACGCGCTTGTCCAGCAGGTCGCACGAGATGGCGACGTTCTCCTCGCAGCGCGCCACGAACTTGCTGTCGCAGCGCCCGGCCAGCCGGTTGGTCCCCATGCACTCGGCCACCACGTCGCAGTCGCCGTTGGCCAGGTTCACGCAGTGGTACTTGGCGTCGTACATGCGGCTGATGCCGAAGGTGGTGTGCAGGTTGTAGTACGCCTCCACGCAGTCGGTGACCCGCGGGTAGGCCAGCACGTTGCAGGCGGTGGCCGCGATGCA
This sequence comes from uncultured Myxococcales bacterium, assembly GCA_964511535.1. Taxonomy (GTDB): domain Bacteria; phylum Myxococcota_A; class Polyangia; family CAZCFB01; genus CAZCFB01. The sequence goes on from CAZEFW010000237.1 coordinate 6,850, forward strand.
GCCCCGCACCAGCTCGTTGTAGGTCACCGGCGGAGGCAGCTCCACCACCTCCTCGCTGCAGCCGGCGAACCAGCCCAGGGTCATGACGAGCGAAGTGGAGAGCAGGAGAGTACGGCGAATACTGCTGTACATCGTCAGTGAGACCCTTCTTCGCCCATGAGGCGGTTGGGCAGCATGTGATCCAGCTTCAGCTTCTTGATGCGGAAGTAGAGCGTGCTGCGGTTGATGCCGAGGGCGCGGCTCGCGGCCGCGATGTTTCCGCCGCTCGCCGCGATGGCCTGGGAGATGGAGGCGCGCTCCTCGTCCTCCAGCCGGGTCTTTAGGTCCGCGGCGCTGCTCACGGCCCCCGCCCGGGCTGCCGTCGTCCCCGGGGGCGGCGCCGCCCCGCGGCCGAAGTCCAGCTCCGCCGCGGTCAGCCGGTCCCCATCCACCACGATGGCCGCGCGCTCCATCACGTTCTGCAACTCCCGCACGTTCCCCGGCCAGGGGTAGGTGGTGATGCCTGCGCGGGCGTCGTCGCTCAGCTCCAGCGGGGCGCGGCTGTTCTCTCGCGCGAACTTGTCGAGGAAGTGCTCCGCCAGCAGCACCATGTCCTCGCCCCGGTCCCGCAGGGGCGGCAGGGCGATGGGGAACACGTTGAGCCGGTAGTACAGGTCCTGGCGGAACTCCTCCTGCTCAACCATCCGATCCAGGTCCTTGTTGGTGGCGGAGACCAGGCGCACGTCCACCCGCACCGGCGCCACGCCCCCCACACGGTCGAACTCCCGCTCCTGCAGCACCCGCAGCAGCTTCACCTGCACCGCCATGGGCAGGTCCCCCACCTCGTCCAGGAACAGCGTGCCGCCGTCTGCCAGCTCGAAGCGTCCCTTGCGCTGGCCGATGGCCCCGGTGAACGCCCCCTTCTCGTGACCGAACAGCTCGCTCTCCAGCAGGTCCGCTGGCAGCGCCGCGCAGTTGACCGCCACGAAGGGCCGGTCAGCGCGCTCGCTGTTGAGGTGCACCGCGCGGGCCACCATCTCCTTGCCGGTGCCGGTCTCCCCCAGCAGCAACACGGTGGAGCCGGTGGGCGCCACCTGCTCCACCCGCTTGAGCACCTCGCCCAGCTCGTCCGACTCGCCGATGATGTTGCCGAAGTCGAAGGCGCTGTGGGACTGGTAGTCCAGGTAGCCGGCGTACTGGCGCAGCTGCTCCGCCAGGCGCCGGTTCTCCCGGCGCAGGTGGAACCGCTCCACCGCCTGGCCCAGCACCCCCTTGACCTCCCGGGAGTCCCACGGCTTGGTGATGTAGCGGTAGGCGTGGCCCAGGTTGATGGCCTCGATGAGTACGTCCACGTCGGTGTAAGCGGTGACGATGATGCCCACCGCGTCGGGGCGCGCCACCGCCGCCTGCTTGAGGAACTCCAGCCCGGTCACGCGCGGCATGCGCTGGTCGGTGACGATCACCGCCGGGTCCAGATCCTCCAGCAGCTCCAGCGCCTCCGCCGCGCTGCCTGCCGTGTGCAGGTCGAGCACCTTGCGGAAGTTGAACCGGAACGCGTCCAGGTTGTCCTGCTCGTCGTCCACCACCAGCACGGGGTAGCTGCGGAGATCGAGCCCTGGCTCCATGTCATTCCTCCCGAACGATTCCCGAGGTCTCTGGCCCCGCCGCTCACAAGCCCCTTCCCGGGGGGCGAATACTGTACCACGCCAGAACCCTCGCTCCATGGGGCAGGAAGCAAAACCCCGCCCGGGCCATCCAGGGGGACGATTTCGCCATATGTTGACAACACCCCTTTGCCATTCTATCTATTCAGACCCCATTCGTACGACACCACCCAACCAGTAACGGAGCTATGACCTATGGCTGACTTCCTGTTTACCTCCGAATCTGTGACCGAGGGTCACCCCGACAAGATCTGCGACCAGGTCTCCGACGCCATCCTGGACGCCATCATCGCCAAGGACCCCGGCTGCCGCGTGGCCTGCGAGACCCTGACCAAGACAGGGTTCGTGCTCATCGCTGGCGAGATCACCACCTCCGCCTACGTGGACATGCCGAGCATCGTGCGCGCCACGCTCAAGAAGATCGGCTACGACGACAGCGCCAAGGGCTTCGACTACGAGACCTGCGGCGTGCTCACCGCCATCGAGGCCCAGAGCCCGGACATCGCTCAGGGCGTGGAGGGACGCGGGGTTTACACCAAGAAGGACCAGGGCGCCGGCGACCAGGGCATGATGTTCGGCTTCGCGTGCAACCAGACCCGCGAGCTGATGCCGATGCCGATCATGCTGGCCCACAAGCTGACCAAGAAGCTGACCACCACCCGCCGCAGCGGCAAGCTGCCCTTCCTGCGCCCGGACGGCAAGAGCCAGGTCTCCATCAAGTACGTCAACGGCGTGCCCGTCGAGGTGGACACCGTGGTCATCTCCACCCAGCACGCACCGGACGTGCGGTACCACACCCTGCGCGAGGCGATCATGGACGAGGTGATCCGCAAGGTGGTGCCGGCCCGGCTGCTGACCCGCAAGACCAAGTTCTTCATCAACCCCACCGGGCGCTTCGTCATCGGCGGCCCCCAGG
>CAZEFW010000238.1:0-9333 GCA_964511535.1 uncultured Myxococcales bacterium
TGCGACCTGAGCCAGCTCTCCAGGGAGGCCGCGTACCAGGCCATCACCTCGGCGGTGGGGTGGACGTCACGGTATCCAGGCGGCTTGCCGCTGGCGTCCAGGTCCAGCACCGGGAGGTCCAGGCCCTGGTGGATGCCCTTGAACTGCTCGCCGGTTTTTCCGGGGATTGTGAATATGACAACCGGGGTCCGCGCCCGCGCCCACTTGAAGAAGGCCCGGGTCTCGTCGAGGTACAGGAAGTGCGCCGTGCGCCGCGCCGGGTCCTGGGACAGCCGCGCGGCCATGAAGAACCGGTAGATCCCGGACCACCTGAGCAGGACCAGGGCCGTGCCCCTGGAGAGGGGCTCGTTGGGGCCCAAGTAGCGGCTCGGGATGAGCTCAAGCCAGAGCGACGGGTCGTCCCGGTAGTAGCGGTGGATGGGGCTGTCCTCGCCGTAGAAGAAGCGCGGCCCCCTGTTTGTGGGGGCGTAGATCACAAGATCCGGGTCGTACCTCTGGATCGCCTCCCGCCCCACGATGTTCAGCTGGCGGTTGTTGTAGCCGGAGACTCCCAGGTTCCAGACCTCGTGGCGCCGCCCGCCCGAGCTGTTGAGCAGCGCCTCAAGTTGAGCGGGCCAGGTTTCATGGTCGTCGAGGGCCGCGCCGTAAACGTTGGAGCCGCCCACGCAGATGATCCTGAAGGTGTCCTCTGGCTTGGCCGCCGTTCGGGCCGGGCCCCTGTGTCCCAGCGCGTTGATGGACACGGTGTACTGCCCGGCGTGGGAGTAGGTGAACGTGGCCCCGGGTCTGTTGGTCATCAAGAGCCGCGGGTCGGCGCTGGCCATTGTGACCTCAAGCTCATGGGTGGTGTGGGCACCAGCCGGGAGATGAGCCGCCAGTCCCAGTCGTCCACGCGGACGATGGCCTCGGCCCCGAGCAGCCCCGCCAGCGGCACGCCCAGAAGAAGCAAAACGACAAAGAGGATGAACCGACGTCTTGAGGAAACCGCCATCGCTACCTTTTTTCCGAAATCCCGCAGGAGAGAACGCCTGAGCTTATACTGGCGTTATGCGCTGCTCAATGTCCCTCGCCCTCACCGTTGCCCTCCTAACCCTCGCCTGCGGAGATGAAGCCCAGCCCACCAACCAGGACCAGGGCGCCGCCGCTGATCTCGGGGCCCCAGATGCGCCTGCCCAGGACCTCGGCGCGCCTGACATGGCGACCGTCGACCAGCAGCCCCCTGATCAGGGTCCCCCCGACGGAGCTTCTTGCCCTGCCTACAAGGCCGTGCTGCCGCCCTACGCCTTCACCAACAGCGATGTGGCGACAAAGGACAACAAGTACCTGGACACCCTGGCCACGGAGTACGCCTGCGCCCAGATCAAGGCGGGCAAGGCCCTGGATGACGTGGACTTCTTCTACAGCTGGGCGCCGGTGACCCTGTTCAACCGGATCATCGCGGGCAAGACCACGGACATCAAAAAGATGCGCTGGGTCATGCATGTGTCCGGCTACTTCGGCGCGCTCTGGCTCAACGTGGGCCTGGGAAAGACCACGGCTGGCTCCCCGACCGACGCTGGCTTCCCCTCCCTGCCCGACGGCGGCACCTCTGGCGGCTCTTCCCTGGGCGACATGGTGGGCGAGTCGCGCAAGGCGGCCAAGGCCGCGGCCGGCTCCACGGCCGACCTGTACGCCTACAACAAAAAGAGCCTGCTCGCCTTCATCTACCCGAGCCTCGGCATCGCCAGCAACTTTGGCTACAACAAGGGCTACCTGCTTGAGATCTACCAGAAGCCGCCCAAGGGGCTCACCGCGCCCAAGGGCTTCGTCAAGTGCAGCGGCATCCTCTGGTGCGACTACCTCAACCAGCAGGTGCCGTCCCTGGTCGCGCTCAAGACCATCTCCACCAAGCTCGGCGCCCGCAAGGGCCGCTACAAGGACTTCTTCGGCATCCAGAGCTCTCAGACCGTGGCCGAGCTGCTGGGCCGCGGCGTGTGGGGCACCTTCATGAAGAAGGACAAGGTCAAGCAGACCTTCTACACCGGCCTGCTCGACGTGAGCGCCTCGTTCCTGGAGGTGGTGCAGGCCACCGGACTCCTGTCAGCCAAGGGGTACGCGGACAAGGACGCCGCCTCGGGCCGCGCCGGGGCCCTGCTGCAGAGCGGCCTCACCATCTGGCTCGGCGCCTACATGGGCGGCTTCAGCCACAGCATGCCCAAGACGGTTTACTTGCCGAAGCTGGTGAAGAAGTAGATTCGCCGACGTCGACTTTGGGCTTCGGAGCCGGGTCGTGGGGGGGTATCCTGTAGGCCTACTCCATTCCAGAAGATCCAATAGGAATTGGCCGTGGCGAAACGGTACAAGAGTAAGTTCAGCGCGGAGACCACCGGGATCAACCTGCGTGAGCTCGCCTTCCTCGAGGACATCCTGGAGCAGCTGCCGGTGGGGGTGGTGGTGGTCTCCCCCAACTCCGGCCAGTTCCTGTACGCCAACTCCCGGGCCGCCGAGATCCTCGGCAGCACCGCCGAGGACGCCACCCAGCCGGGACGGTACTGGGCCGAGACCCCGCTGCTGGCCGAGTCCCGCCCCCTGGGCGACCAGCCCTGGCCCCTGGCCCGCACCCTGGACTCCGGAGAGGTGATCAGTGGCCAGGAGCTGATGGTGCGCCGGGCCGACGGCCCCTCGGCCGTGCTGCGCGTGCATGTGTTCCCCATCCTCGGCGTCGGCAATCGCACCCTCTCCGTGGTGATGACCTTCAGCGACATCACCCAGACCAAGGAGGCGGAGGCGGCCCTGCGCGAGAGCGAGGAGCGCTACCGCAGCCTGGTGGAATTCTCGCCCGAGCCCATCGCCGTGCACAGCGGCGGCGTGGTGGTCTATGTCAACGAGGCCGGGGCCAAGTTGCTGGGCGCCGAGTCGCCCGGGGAGCTCATCGGCCGCCCGGTGCTCGACTTCGTGCCTCCGGACCAGGTGGACGTGATCAAGCGGCGCATGCGCCGGGTGCTGGAGGAGGGGTGGGCCCCGCTCATCGAGGAGCAGTTCCTCACCCTCGACGGCGACACGGTGGACGTCGAGGTGGTGGCGGTGCGCGTGATGTACCAGGGGCGGCTCGCCTCGCAGATGGTGATCCGCGACATCTCCCAACGAAAGCGGGCACTGCGCGCGCGGCTGTTGCTGACCAGGGCCGGGGTTGTGCTCTCCTCCACCCTCGACTTTCGCCAGACCCTGGACAACGCGGCCCGGCTTGGCATCCCGAGCGTGGCGAACGCCTGCCTGCTGGAGGTTTCAGACGAGGGCCACCACAGCCCGTCGCAGGTCATCGCCCTTGCCGACAAGGAAGAGGAGGCGCGGCTGCGCCGCAGGCTCAAGCGCCACGCGGGCCCTGACCTCTGCCTTCAGCCTCTGCTGGACTCGGCGGATGACGACAGCCCCCTGCTGCTCACCGGCGACGACGCGCTCAACGCCCTCACCGACTCCCCCAACCAGGGGCTGGCCAAGGTGTGGCGCTCTCTGGCTCCCCGTGCCGTGGTGGTGGTCCCCCTTACCGCGCGCCGCAAGATCACCGGGACCATGACCTTCCTCCAGCTGGGCGACAAGCCGCGCCTCACCGACGACGACCTCTCGGCCCTGGAAGAGCTGGGCCGGCGCACGGCGGTGGCCGTGGACAACGCCCGCCTCTACCGGGAGATGCAGGAGGCGGACCGGCGCAAGGACGAGTTCCTGGCCATGCTGGCCCACGAACTGCGCAACCCGCTGGCCGCAATCAGCGGGGCCATTGAGCTGCTCGGCAAGGAGGGCGCCGACGCCGAGGACATGGGCAGCGCCCGCGCCGCGGCGGACAGGCAGCTCGGCCACATGACCCGGCTGCTGGACGACCTGCTGGAGGTGTCCCGCATCACCCAGGGCAAGATCCAGCTGCGGCGGGCGGTGGTGCCCCTGGGGGACTGCCTGGAGCAGTCCATGCGCGGCACCAGAGACCTGCTGAAGAACCTGGGGCACGAGCTGACCCTGAACCTGACTGATGATCCGCTGACGGTGAACGCGGACCCGAGCCGCATGGAGCAGATCTTCACCAACCTGCTCAGCAACGCGGCCAAGTACACGCCCCCCAACGGAGAGGTCCGGGTGAGCTCCGCCAGGGAGAACGGGATGGCGGTGGTGCGCATCCGGGACAACGGCGTGGGCATCGCGCGGGAGGTGCTGCCCCATGTGTTCGACCTGTTCGTCCAGGGGGAGAGCTCGCTGGACCGGGCCCAGGGCGGGCTCGGCATCGGCCTGACCCTGGCGAGCCGCCTGGCGGAGATGCACGGCGGGCGGATCTCGGCCCACAGCGACGGCCCGGGAACCGGCTCGGAGTTCATCGTCCAGCTCCCGGTGGCGGGCCAGGACAAGGCCGCGGCCCGCCTGCCCACCCCCGCCAGAGATTCTGCGCGGGCCGCCAGCCAGCGGCAGGTGTTGCTGGTGGACGACAACCGGGACGTGGCGGTGATGCTGGCCACCTTGCTCCGCGGGGACGGCCACGAGGTGAAGGTGGCCCACGACGGGCCGGCGGCCCTGGAGGCGGCCAGGGAGTGGGAACCCGCCGTGGTGCTGCTGGACATCGGCCTGCCCGCCATGGACGGCTACCAGGTGGCGCGGGAGCTGCGCGCGGCGGAGGGCGGCGACAAGCTGCTGATCATCGCCATCACCGGCTATGGCCAGGGGCCAGACCGCCAGAAAGCCAAGGACGCGGGCTTCGACCACTACCTGGTCAAGCCGGTGCCCATGGCGCGGCTAAGGGAGCTGCTGGCGGAGTAGTTGGGGACGCTATTGCGTCCCGGACTCCAACAACTCCGGGCTCATCTTCATCGCGGCCAGCAGTTGCCCCAGCAGCTGCTCGAATCCCTGCCACGCCTCCCTGCGTACGATGAGCTCCAGCAGCTCTTCCTGGCAGCGGTCCAGGTCCGGGGAGACGCCCAGGGAAGCGGCCAGGTCCATGGTGTCCAGGGCCGCGCGGCACGCCTCGGCCGTGGGATTCCCCGCCAGCGCGGCCACCGCCTCACCCATCATCTCCGAGAAGAGGGCCTCGCTGCGGCTCAGGTCCAGGGTGTAGTCGCCGTGCTCCGCCTCCTGCACGATCTCCCGGGCGCGGCGGTAGCGCCCCCTGTCCCGGCTGCGCCCCTGGGCCAGGATCTCGGCGTTGAGCTGGCGCGACAGGGTGTACTCCGCGGCGATGCGGAACTCGGTGGGCACCTCCAGGCCGCTGTCAATGAGCGCGGAAACCGTGCGCCGGTTGTCCATGTATAGCCGGGTATACATCTCGGCGAAGCGCTCGCTCATGTCCCGGAACAGGGCGTCGAGCACCTCGGCGCGCTCCTCGGCCAGCAGCTGGGGCATGCCGAAATAGTCGTCGCCGAAGTGGGCGTCCACCGCGCGCAACAGCTCGGTGACCGTCGCGCGCCCAAAGATCTCCCGCAGCCTCTTGGTGAAGGCGCGGAACTCCTGGGTGCCGGGGAAGGAGCGCACCGCGCAGTGGAAGTCGTGCCCGCCGAAGTGGATCAGCACATAGATGAGGTCGAAGGTCTCGGTGGTGCGCCGGTCCTCCACCTCCACCCGCCCCACCAGCAGGGTCAGCGGGCCAGACGACATTCGGTGCCGCTCCAGCCGGTGCACCTGCCGGCCGTGCCACTCCAGGTCCGCCGGGTAGTCTCGGAACATGTCGGTTATGGCGTACTGCGCCACGTAGCGCCGCGGCCCCACCACCGACGGCAGCACATGCTTGCGGAACACATCGGCGCCGGTGCCCTTCTCCCCGATGTTGGAGCGCGCCTCGGCCAACACCTCCAGGGCCTCCCCCTCCACGTTGCGGCCGCACAGGTCCTCCAGCAGGTGCATGGCCCGGGCCATGTAGCGCATCACCTGCACCCCCTCCAGCCCTGACACATCGTTGAAGAACCAGCCGCAGCTGGTCTGCGACATCAGGGCGAACCGCTGCATCTCCAGCAGCTTGAACACCCGGGTTTGGCCGGTGAGGCTCTGGCTGTCCCGGGCGTGGCGGGCCAAAAACGCCGCGCGCTCCTGGCCGGTGGGCCGCAGCAGCAGGCTCACCGCGTCGTCCCGGGCGGCCCATGGATCCTTGAGCAGCTCCCCGCCCAGCTCCTCCAGCAGGGCGGCCGCCTCGTCGCGCACCAGGTCAACGGCTCGCCGCAGGGGCCCGCGCCAGCGCTGGTTCCACCCCGCGGGCGCGCCGGCGTTGCAGCCGCAATCCCGGATCCAGCGTCCCACGCCGTGGGCGCAGCTCCAGGCCGTTCCCTCGCCATTGGGTCCCGGCTCCAGCTCCACCTCGTGGGTGGGGGGGAACTGCTCCAGGTACTCGCCATAGTTGGTCAGGGTGAAGCCGCGGCGCGAGGCCTCCTCCGTGAGGGCGTAGGCCAGGGCCCGCTCGGCGTGGCGGTGGTGGTGGCCGAAGGTCTCGCCGTCCACTGCCGAGTGGACCAGCTGGGGGCCGTCCCGCCCCGCATCAACCGCGCCCCACAGCTTGTCCACCAGCTGGCGGCTGGAGCGCAGCCCCTCGCCGAAGCTGATGCTGTGAGAAACCGGGCCGTCGTAGAAGAAGACGTCCAGGTGGCGCCCCGGGTGCTTGCGCGAGATCAGCCGGTACGGCATACGCGGATCCACCGCCCCGCCCGACACCTCTCGCCAGCCCCCCTCGCCCAGGCGCCGCACCCGCCGGGCCTGATAGGGCGAGAGCACCACGAAGCGCATCTCCTCGGCGATGAGGTCCTCAGCCGTGGCCGCGTCGATGGCGGTCTCGGGCAGCCACATGGCCTCGGCCGGGCGCCCGAAGCGGTGCTCGAAGTCGCGCTTGCCCCAACGGATCAGGGTGAGCCGGTCCCGCGGGCTGCACAGGGGCAGGATGGCGTGTCCGTAGCTCTGCGCCAGGGCGTTGCCGTGGCCGCCGTGGGCCTGCACGCTCAGGCGGTCCGCCTCCAGGATGCGGGCGTACGTGCGCGGGCGGCGCCGCTCCAGCCAGGTGAGCAGGGTGGCGCCGAAGTTGAACGACATGTGCAAGTAGTTGTTGGCCAGGTCCACCATGCGGCCCCGGTCGTCGAACACCCGAGCCCAGCCGTTGACGCGGTAGCACTCCTCGGCGATGCGCGCGTTCCAGTTGGAGAAGGGGGCCGCGCTGGGCTCCCGCTCGATGGTGTCGAGCCACGGGTTCTCCCGTGGGGGCTGGTAAAAGTGCCCGTGGATTACGAGGTAGATGTCCTTGGGGTCGTCAGCTCTGCGCGCCATGGGAACTCGCCTTGGGTCAAATCATCCGGTACGGTTCGGTTGATGATGTACCGGAAATTGGAACGCGCAATGGTGGTTTTCGCGGCAGCGCTGATCATGCCGTTTGCGGCCGGCGCCCAGGACGCGCCACCAGACCCGGACGCCCAGGCCCTACAGGGCCGCTGCCCCATCGGGGACGGCCTGGCCGTGCTGGCCTCACCGGAGAGGCCCCACCGCAAGGAGGCCCTACGCGTGGTGGTGGTTTCCAAGGTGGAGCGCCCCGGCGCCAGGCTCATCGGCAAGGGCCCGGGCGGCAAGCACACCCTCAAGGTGCTGGCGCGCGGGGGCCCCCCATTCTGGTGGTTCGCCCAGGTGGACACCCCCGCCGTGGGCCGGCACCGCTTCGCCCTGGTGGACCCGGCCGGCAAGGTGCTGGCCTGCCGCCGCGCCCGGGTGTCGTCCAGGCGCCCGGAGGGCCAGGAACCCCCCACAGGCATGGTCTGGCCCGTGCGCCGGAGCTGGGGCTGGGTCACCGAGGCGCTCTACTCGGCCTGGATCGAGAAGGCCTTCGACGCCCCCCCCTCCGAGCGCCCCTCCTGGACGCCCATGCACAAGGTCACCCGGGACCCGTCGCGCAACTTCCTCTACAACCACCTGGGTGCGCGGGAAGATGGCCCCAAGGCCCGCAAGGCCGTGCGCCTCACCCCCGACTGCGCGGACCTGCCCTACTTTCTGCGCGGCTACTTCGCCTGGAAGATGCGCCTCCCCTTCGGCTACCGGCACTGCGACCGGGGAAGCTCCAAGCGCGCCACCAATTGCGGCGAGCTGCGCCACATCCTGGCCCAGGAATCGCCGGCCCAGGAGGCGCCCCCTGCCAAGCGGTTTTCCGAGTACATGCGGCGCAAGGTCAAGTACGTGCACTCCGGCTCGGGCCGCACCGCCCCCGACGACGAGGAGTCAGACCTCTACCCGCTCAAGCTCACCCGCCGGAGCCTGCGCCCGGGCGCGGTGTACGTGGACCCGTACGGGCACCTGCTGGTGGTCTCCCGCTTCATCCCACAGAAGGACGGCCTCTCCGGCCAGCTCTTCGCCATCGACGGGCACCCTGACCTGTCGGTGGGCCGCAAGCGGTTCTGGCGCGGGGCCTTCCTCTTCTCCGACAACATCAAGGGCGCCGCTGGCGGGTTCAAGGCGTTCCGCCCCCTGGTAAAGCGTGAGGGCGCCCTGGTGCCCCTGACCAACGAGGAGATCAACAAGCACCGGGCCTACCGCGACATGTCCGACGAGCAGTACAAGAACGGCATCGACGGCTTCTACGACCGCATGGACCGGGTGATAAACCCGAAGCCCCTCTCCCCCCTGGCCGCGCACAAGGAGCTGCTCAAGGCGCTGTACGAGCTGGTCCAGGAGCGCGTGGACAGCGTCAAGGCGGGCGAGGACTACATGAAGGGCGTGAACTACAAGACCATGGAGATGCCCCGCGGGCCGCGCATCTTCGAGACCAAGGGGCCGTGGGAGGACTTCTCCACGCCGGCCCGGGACTTCCGCCTGCTCATCGCCATGGACGAGGTCACGCGCTTCCCCGAGCGGGTGGTGAAGCACCCCGACCGCTTCGCCATGCCCGCCGGCCGCGCCGCCCCAGAGGTGCGCCTGGACCTGAAGACCCAGCACGACACCTTCACCGCGGCCCACCGCTTCACCTACATCAAGAGCGACGGCAGCGAGCAGACCCTCACCATGGCACAGCTCCTGGCCAGGCAGACAGAGCTGCAGGTGGCCTACAACCCCAACGACTGCGCGGAGCTGCGCTGGGGAGCCAGCGGCGACGAGCTGAAGACCTGCAAGCGCCGCGCCCCTGCCCAACAGCAGGCGCTGATGAAGAAGTACCGCCCCTGGTTCGCAAAGAGGTTCCGCCCGCCCATCAGGTGAAGCAGGCCTAGAGAGCTGATCAATAGTCCGGACCGAGCCAGGCGAAGGTATTGGAATCACTGGCAAGGCGTGAGGAGGGCGCTTGCTGGTGGCAAGCAACCGACGAGCAACAAAGCCTGTGATTTCAAGAGCGAGTCTGGCGACGGGAGGACTGCTGGTCAGCTCTCTAGT
>CAZEFW010000239.1:0-9248 GCA_964511535.1 uncultured Myxococcales bacterium
ACAGCACCGCTCAACGGTCGTACTGCAGATATGAGGTTGAACAGGAGGATTACGTGGCTAGCAGAACTGAAAAGATCGCGGAGATTCTGAGGGGCCTGCGCATCAGCTCCCCGGAGATCATCGGCGCGTCGGTGGTCAGCATCGAGGGGTTCGTCATCTCGGCCATCGCCCCCAGCGAGATCGACGAGGAGCTCGTGGGCGGCATGTCCGCTGCGCTGCTCGGCGTGGGCGAGCGCATCGCCAGCGAGCTGATGCGCGCCACCATGGAGCAGACCTACGTCAAGTCGGAGAAGGGGTACGTCATCCTCAACGCCGCCGGCGAGGAGGCGGTGCTCGTGCTGCTGGCCACCAAGGAGGCCAAGCTCGGGCTGATCTTCCTGGAGCTGAGGAGGACCATCCCCGAGCTGATCAAGCTGCTGTAAGAGCGCCGGGCGACAGGGCCGTTCACGTGGGCGTCGGCGCGCTGCGCCGGACCCGACGCGGCGGTCGCCAGGACGAAGCACCATGTCCGTCATCATCATCATATCCATAGCCGCGCTCGCGAGCGCGGCGCTGTTCTGGTTCCTCGGCTACTGGGCGGGCATCAGCCGCCGCCGCGATGAGCAGGAGGCGCCCGCCAAGGAGCAAGCCGCGCCGGCTGGCCAGGCTGACGCGGAGGCGGGGGAGGAGCAGCGACGCGAGCTGAAGGCCGCCCGGAGCGCTGCGGATCGGTGGAAGGCCGAGGCCGCGCGGGTCGAGGCCAGGGCGGTGGCGCTGGAGGAGCGGGCGCGCGAGGTCGAGGCGCTGGAGGAGCGGGTGCGCAACGCCGAGCGCCAGACCGAGGCCGCCCGCTCCCAGCGAACGCGCCTGGCGGTGGAGATGACCGAGCTGCAGGACCAGCTCAAGGCCGCCACCGCGCGACAGGCCCGGGCGGAGGCCGACCTCGAGGCGTTCGACGAGCTGGACGAGAAGACCCGGATCCAGCCCGACATGGACGTGCACATGGAGCTGGCCACCGAGCAGCAGGAGCGCCACAAGCTGGCGGCGCTCAACGAGCATGTCACCGCGGAGCGGGACAGCCTGCGCGTGGAGGTGAGCCGCGCCCGGGAGGAGGTGAAGTGGCTGCGGCGGGAGTCGCGCACCATGCACGCCAGCGTGGCCAAGGCGCACAAGGCCGAGCAGCTCATCGCGTCCCTCAACGCCCAGCTCAGCGAGAGCAAGAAGAGGATGTCTGATGCCGAGAAGGACGCCGACGGGGTGCACGAGCTGAGCCGCCGGCTGGACGAGCAGGAGGAGCAACTGAGCGAGGCCCTGGAGGCGGCGGGCAGCGCCGAGCAGCTGCAGGGCGAGCTGGACGAGCGCGAGGCGCAGGCGCAGGAGGCCGCCGCCGAGCAGGAGCGGCTGCAGGGCGAGCTGGCAGCGGCCGAGGAGGCGCTGGCCGGGATGCGCGAGCAGGCGGCCCGGGAGGACGAGCTGTCGACCCGGGTGGAGGAGCAGGAGGCGGAGCTGGACGCCGTACAGCAGCGGATGGTGCGCCTGGAGGAGCTGGAGGAGGCGAAGGTTCAGCTCGGCGAACGGATCAAGGAGCTGGAGGCCGAGGTCCAGGCGCGGCCCGAGGCCCGGGAGGTGGAGGGGGAGCGGCAAGACCTGGTGCTGGAGCTGGCCGCCCTGCGCCAGCGGGAGCAGGACGCCGATGCGCTGCGGGAGGACAAGGCGCAGCTCAAGGACCGCCTCGAAGAGCTGCAGGAGCGCGAGGCCTCTCTGGCAGATGAACTCGAGGACCTGCGCGCGCGGGAGGAGGAGCGGCAGGACCTCGCCATCCGGGCCTCCATGCTGCAGGAGCGGCTGGCAGAGATGGAGCAGGTGCAGGATGAAAACCGCGCGCTGCGCGACGACGCCGACGAACTGGCCGAGCTGCGCGCGGAGGCCGAGCGGCTGCGCCAGGACAACGACGCGCTGCGCGCCATGGGGCTGGTACGGGAGCAGCCCGCCGAGCGGCCGCGGCTCCAGCGCGACGACGGGAGCCTGGGGGCAAACCTGGAGCGGCTGCTCGAGCCGATGCTGCAGGACGAGCGCACCCGCGGCGCGGTGCTGGCAGACGGCGCGGGGCTGCTGGTGGCGGGCGGCGGCGAGCGGGCCGAGGCCCTGGCGGCCGCGGCCACCATCCTGTCAGATGACGCCGCGCGGGTGCTGGACAAGGTGCTGCCCCTGGGCGGGTTCCGGCGGCTGTCGGTGGAGGACGAAAACGGGCTGACCATCACCGCGGCGCCCTTCCGCGGCGACGCCGATACCCCGCTGATCCTGGCCGCCCTCACCGTGGGCCCCGGCCCCACCGACGAGGCGCTGGCCGAGGTGGTGGCAGGGGACGAGCAGGAACCGGAGGAGTAGCGCGGGGCTGCAGAGCGGGTATTAACTGGCTGGCGCTGGGGGCGGCCCTGCCCTGGCGGCCCTCCAGCGCCAGGCCACGAGGCCACAGAGGCCGAAGCCCAGCGACGCCAGCCACGCGCCAGTCACCACCAGCGGCTGCTCGTAGACGAACTCGACCCTTTGCCGACCGAGCTCTTCCAGCGTGATGGCCACCACGCCGCGGGACTCCTTGACCGGACCGATGCTGGAGCGCCACCTCGGGTGATAGGTCTGGTTGAGGTGGAGCCACCCGTGGGACCTGGCGTTCACCTCGACGACGATCTTGTTGGGCGTGAAGCTGAGGATCCTGGCGCTGCCCGCTTCCGGCGGCTCCAGGTAAACCTCCCCGGTGTACTGGGGGTTCTCCTTCACTGCGTCTTTGCTGTGGATGACGTACCGGGGGGAGGCGAACATGACCTGCGCGGCCAGATCCAGCCTGGCGGGCATGGTGCCGATCCCCCTGAGGACGTTGTCTGCGGTCAGGGCGATGGACGGGCGCTCCTGGTCACTGTCCCCTGTCCAGCGGACATGGTAGAAGCTGCCCGCCTCGGCGATGGATGGCTGCTGCGCGCCAAACCATTCCGCGTAGTCAGGCGAGCAGATGGCGGCCTTCATGCCGATCCAGCCCAGGGCCGCCACCAGCAGCGCCGCGCCCCGCGCCGAGCGCCCCTGGCGGGCCCATGTCACGGCACGCAATATGCCCCACGCCGCGGCGAGACAGACGAAGAAGGAGTAGTAGTGGATGAAGTACTTGAACGGGGCGCGGATCGAGCCGAACAGGGGGAGGCCCCTGAGCAGGGAGAAGAGGTCCACCACGAGCCACCCGGGCCGGAACGCGAGGAACGCGGCCAACATGGCCAGGGCCAGCATCCATCGCCCCGCGCGGCAAGAGATGGCGCCCAGCGCCGCCAGCACGATGATGGCCGGGTCGAGCAGCAGGAAGTCCTTGAGCTCGTCCGGCTCCCACGGCGCGACGCTCGCGGCGTCGATGGCGCGCACGTCCTGCTGGAGCAGCTCGAGCATCGGCAGCAACTTGGGTGAGGCGAGCAAGGTCCCGAGCAGGACGACGAGGAAGACCGCCACGCAGGCCCGGAGCAACCCGCGGCGCCCCCCATCGAGGGTGTGCCCGACCAGCGTGCCGATCCCGAAGAACAGGCAGGCCGGGACCGCCATGAGCGCCCCGTTGATCAGCAGCAAGGCCATGGCCGCGGCCCCCACCGGGATGGCCCACCACCGCTTGCCGGCTTTCAGGCCGGCCACCATCAGCCAGGGCCAGATCATGAAGTAAGTCTCGGCGTAGTTGCCGCTCTCGAGGATCTTGGGCACCCAGAGATCCACTATCCAGAACGACGCGGCGAAGGCGGCCGCGATGGCGGGCGCCCCCAGGACCCGCGACAGCACGAACAGCCCCAGCGTGCCGAGCAGCGCCAGGAGCATGATGTTCAGCTTCATGCCCAGGTTCCACCCCGCCAGGGCAGGCGTCACAGCATCAGCGGCGAGGGGAAGCCGCACTCGGGGTGCGCACCGAGCGGGTACCCGCCCTCGTGGTAGGGGCTCCAGTTGGGCAGCTGCCCGAACTCTGCCACTGCCTTCCAGACCGTGCGATGGATGCCCACGAACAGCTGCCAGTCGTCGTTGGGGGTGGCCAGGTCGCCGGTCCCAACCAGGGGGCTGTAGTAGCAGATGCAGACCAGCAGGGGGACGACAGCCCACGCCCGGTCGATTCGCGCCATCGTCGGCAACGGCCCCCCCTATCGCCCCGCCCGGGCCGGGCGTGCCACGCCGCAGCAGGCAGAATGGCGCAATATGTGGGCTAGAATCGGACGCTCCACAGGGGCACCCCCGTGTCGACCTCGCCGCTGCAGGCCCACCCCTGGCCAAGGCATTCGCGCACCATGTGCATGGTGCAGCGGGCCGCGTCCCAGGCCACGCCCTCCACCCGGGTGGTGGGCAGGTCCACTGTCGCCAGCACCCTCGCCTTCTGGTCCACCACGACGAAGCCCGACCGGACGAACCCGGGGATAATCAGGTTCCCATCCGGCAAGACGGTCAGGTCGCCGCCGAAGTCGTTGTGCAAGGTGCCGTCCGGGTCGCGCACGGGGCCTGCCACGTCCACCAGCCGCCCGTCGCCGTGAAAGCTCGCCAGGTAGAGCTCGCTGGTCCACGGCCGGTCCGCGTGATCTTCCGGCGACCTGTGGATCGTCATCAGGACGAACCACTTGCCGCCATGGAACGCCAGGCCCTCATGGTCCGCCGAGGCGTGGGCGCCGACCTTGCTCCAGGCCGCGGCCAGGTCCAGCTGCTGGCGCCGGCGCGGCAGCGCGATGCCAGCCCCGTCCTCGCTGGCGTACAGCGCGGCCAGCGCGCCGGACGCCATGGTGATGGCCTCGATCTCCCGCCCGCCGCGCACGAAGTCCAGCGCCAGGGAGTTACCCAGGATGGCGCCCGTACCGGGATCATTGATGGTCAGCGCGGGCACCCCGCTGAGGTGGGGATCCCAGGGCCGGCCGACCTCCTCCGGGCGCCAGTCGTTGACGGTCATCACCGCCGGCATCCCCTGGTGAGTCCAGCTCACCATGCCGGAAGCGTTGAAGACCTCCTCCAGCGCCACGCTGCGCACCACCGGCGCCACTCCCGCGCCAAGGCGCTGGAGCAGATCGCAAGCCGCCGGAGGTCCGGGCTCGTCAGGGGCGCTGCCACCGCAGCCCGTCACCGACGACGCCAGGATCATCATCGCGATGAGCTGCGGCCATGGTTTCCCCGGGGGCGTGAACATCTGAAAACCGATCCCTCTCCTCGACGCTGGCAAAATCGGCCAGGACTCTCCTACCGGGGTCAAGTATCAGGCTCCGCGGCAAAGACCGTCAAGGTCGCCCGCTGGCCGAGGAACTTGCCCCACGGCGAGGACACCGGCCTCGTCAGGTGCTGCAGGTTCCAGGAGATTCTGGCAGTATCGGCTCGAGGAAAGGGCCCCGCTTCTGTCGGGGAGCCAAGAGGTGAGACATGGTCCAGAGGCGCCAGATCCCGATGTGGCGGAAGGCGCTCTACAGCCTGATGGCGGTGCTGGTGGTCTACGGCGCGGCCGAGCTGGTGACCAGCTACATCCATTCACAGGGGGCGTTCGAGCCGCGGCCGGTCTGGATCCTGGAGAAGAAGGGCGCGGGGTCGTCCATCTCATTCGACCCTGTTCGGGGCTACAGGCTGACCCGGACCAACAAGCCGCGCCTGGTCTGCGTGCTGACCGACGGGCGCGTGGGCAGCATCGGCGTCATCAGGGGCAACAACGAGGGCTTCCCCGACCGGGACGACCACCAGGCGAAGCGGCCCGGTGACGGCCGCCGGCGCTACGCCGTGTTCGGCCGCTCCTATACCGCGGCGCAGTTCGTCCAGATGAACTGGCCGGATCGCGCCGAGCGGGCGGCCCGCCAGGCCGGACACCCCGTGCAGCTGATGAACATGTCCATCGACGGCGGCGCCCTGATGAACTGGTGGAGCGTGATCAAGCGCCACCTGGAGCGCAAGAAGTACGAGCTGGACGGGGTGGTCTTTTCGATCAACTTCGGAAACATCTACGCCGGCTTCACCACCTGGGACGACAGCGTCGACGACTCTCCGCTGGGTCAGAGATGCCTGGCCCAGGGGTTCATCGAATCCTTCGATCCCAAAGACCTGCCCGCCACCCTGGAGCAGGCGATGAAGCACACCGAGTTCCGGATGCAGTGGCGGATCATGCCCCCGGATCAGATCGATCGCATCCTCAAGGGAGACGAGCGCGTCCCCTTCGACGCGCAGATGACGCCCTTCCTGTTCGGGCGCCTGGCCCACCTGGTGAGGATGAAGTTCAGGGTCAGGTGGGGCCTGGCCAAGGACGAACACCTGCCGCCGGAGCCTCCCGCGCCGCCGCCAGAACCTGAAGGCGCGCTGGAGGAGCCGCACGCCGAGGACAGCCACGACCCTCTCGAGGAGGCCAGACGCAAGCTCGCCGCTGGAGCCGCGCCGCCGCGCGTGGGCGCTCCCGTCAAGGACCTGTTCGTCGCCCGGATCAAGGAGCCGCCCGGGCGGCCGGAGGAGTGCGACGACGGCTGCATCGCCCGGCTGAAGGAGATCCGTGAGTTCCTCGTCTCCCGCAAGCTGCGCTCGCTGGTGGTGGCCATCCCGGGGCCAGCGCTCCACGAGCACGATACCAGCGGGGGCCGCTGGTTCGCCCACTACATGGGGGCGTCCTGGATCAACGGCGCCCACGCCTTCGACGGCCTGCCGACGGAGATGAGCGAGGTGATGTTCATCCCCCACGAGGGCCACTGGAACCAGGCCGGCTCTGACCAGTTCGCCCGCTTCATGGCCGAGGTGCTCCCCGTCTGGGAGGCGGCAACTCCAGCCGGGGCCGGCGAGTAAGCGGGCGCCTGGACATTGTCCTCGAGCGTGAGGCAGCCCCGCGAGGATTCAAAATCGAAGTTGGCTATCCCCGGCGCGGATTCAGCTGCTCCAGAGCCTCCGATAGATCACTGATGGTGTAAGGCTTCTGCAGAAAGCCGACGGCGTCGTTGGCCAACAGCTCGCTGGTGACCTCCTCCTTGAAATTGCCGGAAGCGATGACCACGCGCACCTGCGGGTCAATGTCCTTGAGCCGCTTGTAGGTCTCGGCCCCGTCGAGCACGGGCATGTTGAGGTCCAGCACGATGAGCAAGGCGTCGTCCCCGTGCTGCTCGAAGACCTCCAGGGCGGCCTGGCCGTTCTCCGCGAGCAGCACATCGTACCCCAGCCGCCTGAGCATGCGGCGCCCCGAGGAGCGGAGCAGCGGCTCATCATCCACCAGCAGCACCGTTCCGCTGGCCTCCCTGCGCGCCGGCCGGCGTTCGCCTGCGGAGGCCTCCGACGAGGTCGCAGCGCCCTCCACCGCGGGCAACAGCAGGGTGATATCCGTCCCCTCTCCCGGGGTGCTCTCCACGGCGATGCAGCCGCAATGGCTGCTGATGGTTCCGTAAGCCATCGCCAGCCCAAGCCCGGTACCCTTGCCCGCCGGCTTGGTGGTGAAGAATGGCTCGAAGACATGCTCCAGCAGGTCGGCCTCGATGCCACAGCCGGTGTCGGAGATGACGAGCCGGACATACCTGCCGTCCGGGAGTTGTCTGGCCTCGGGGTAATCCGGGCGGTGCGGGCCGAGCTGGATCCGGTCCAGGGCGAAGGTCAGCCGCCCATTGCCCTCCATGGCGTCAGATGCGTTGACGGCCAGGTTGAGCAGCACGTTGTTGAGTTGCCCCTGGTCTCCCTCCACGTTCAGGGAGGTCCCGTCGACCTCCGTCCGCATGCAGACCGCCTTGGGCAGGGTGCGCTCCAGCAGGCTGAGGGTGCCCTGGAGCAGCGCATCGAGGGCGAGCACATTCTTCTGATACTTGCCCCGCCGGGCGAACCCGAGCAGGTTCTGCGCCAGCTCCTTGCCTCGCTTGCAGGAGGACATGATGTCCTCGAGATCCTTCCGAACCTCGCTGTCTGCCTCCAAGTCATGCGCCATCACGTCGGCCACGCCAGAGATGCCGGCGAGGATATTGTTCATGTCGTGGGCGACGCCGCCTGCCAGGGTCCCGATGGCCTCCAGCCGCCTGGCATGATCGAGCTGCTCCTTCAGCTCCTCCTTCTCCTTTGCCATGGCCTTTTGCAGCGTCACGTCCACCATCACGCCCCTGAGCTGCTGTACCCTCCTCTCCGGCCCCGGCACGGCGCGGACGATCAACCGGAGCCATACCTCGTCCCCGCCCCGCGTCAGGGCGCGGCACTCGCACTCCTGCTCGCCGGCGCGCTCCTCGCCGCAAGCTTCAAAGAACCGCTCGCACCGGGCGCGGTCCTCGGGGTGCACCCGCTGGAACCAGAACCCGGGCTCGTCCTTCCAGCGGTCGACCGGGTAGCCGAGCAGCTGTTCAGCGAAGTCGCTGACGAAGGAGAATCGCCCGGTGTCCACATCGGACTCCCAGACGATGGCCCGCACGCCCTGCACGATGTGACGCAGCCGCTCCTCGGCCAGCTTGCGCTCGGACAGGTCTCGCTGGGACACGGACAGGGCCTGCTGCAGCGCCTCCTTCTGCTTGTACAGGTCCCCCTGACGCATGCGCTCCAGGCGCACGTGCGTGCGCAGCCGCGCGGTATGCAAGACCAGGGACAGCATGGTGGCGCCAAAGATCGTGAAGGCCAGGTGGGCGAACTGCTTCGAGTCGGTGGCCTGCCAGGCGATGGGCGCCCAGACCGAGAAGATGATGATCAGCGTGAAGGTCACCCAGCGTAGCGAGAGGAGCACCGTGCCCGCGCCGATGATGATGATCAGCACGTAGTTGGTGTAAAACGGCTCGGAGAGCAGCGCGAAGGTCAGCATCACGTTGGACAGCACGAGGCAGGCCATGATGCTGGTCACGGCGTTGACCCACCGCGGCGGAATATGGTGCCGCTGGAAAGCCCACCAGAGCAGACCGAAGACCACCACCAGCACCGCGTCGGAGGTCACGACCGGAACCACCGCGTGGGCGGGGAGGTCCAGCAGGTTGAAGATGATGAAGACCACGAACAGCAGGGAGAGCCCACCGGCCAGCGGGCCTGCCGCGTCCACAACGGTCTGCTGCAACGCCCGGCGCACCTCCGGCTGCTGCCTGGCGGCGGAGATCACGCGCGGCTTGTCAGTCCCAGGGTCCGCGTTGCTGGAGGATTTGTCCTGTTCTGCCATTGCGGGCTCAAGTTGCAGCGGTGTTGAAAAAGCACGTCAACCCGCCCCCGCTCCCCCAAATGTGCCGCGGATGCCGCCGTCTTGACCGCTGAGCGCCCGTCGAGTGCCTACCAGGCCAAAAAATCAACCCATGGCCGTGGTGAATAACCGTAAC
>CAZEFW010000240.1:0-9225 GCA_964511535.1 uncultured Myxococcales bacterium
CGTACACCACCGGCACGCCCTGGTCGTCGGTGAGTTCACGCACGCGGGCCACGAAGTCCTGCTCGGTGTAGATAACCGGGTGCGCGCAGCCGTGGGCCGCGGCGAGCTCTGCCTTGGCGGCGGAGCCCACGGTTCCGATGACCGTGGCGCCGAGGCTGGAGAGCCACTGGCAGGCCAGCAGCCCGACGCCGCCCGCCGCCGCGTGCAACAACACGGTCTGGCCGCGCTGGACCGGGAACGCGCGCCGGATCAGGTACTCCACGGTCATGCCCTTGAGCATCATGGCCGCGGCGGTGCTGTCGTCCACCGCGTCGGGCAGCGGCACCAGCCGGTCAGCGGCCAGCAGCCGCTGCTCGGCGTAGGCCCCGGGCGGGCCGGCGGCGTAGCCCACTCGCTGGCCCACCTTCACCTCGGTCACCCCATCGCCCACGGCGTCCACCACCCCGGCGGCCTCCATGCCCAGCGACGACGGCAGCGCCGCCAGCGGGTACAGCCCGCTGCGGTGGTAGGTGTCGATGTAGTTGAGCCCCACGGCGGTCTGCCGCACCAGGGCCTCGCCCGGCCCGGGGGCGGCAGGGGCGTGCGTCTCGACGCGCAGCACCTCGGGTCCGCCGGTCTCGTGGATTCGGATCACTGTGCTCATGGGGCGGAGGATAGCAGAGTCGGGTTAGAATCCCGGCATGCATGAGGACGAGGTTCGCCGGCTCGGGCCGGCCTGGTACCGCCGCGTGCGGGGGATCCATGTGCTGCGCGTGCAGGGCAGCCTGCGCGAGATGGGGCGGCAGCACGGGGCGCTGCTGCGCCGCTGGGTGCCCCGCGGGCCGCTGCCCTACTACCGCACTTACGTGGGGCTGATGCTGCGCAACATGGGCCTCGGCGCGCTGGCGCCGCTGCTGGCCACGGCCATCGAGCGGGGGGTGGGGCGCCGGGTGGCGCGCGCGCTCCCGGCCGACGCCCGCGACGCCCTGGCCGGCATGGCCGACGGGGCGGGCATCGACCTGCCCCGGTTGCTGCAGGGCGCGGTGATGCCCGACTCGTTGATGTGGCTGGCCACCACCCTCATGCGGCTGCGCGGGCTGCGGCGGGCCACCGCCCACCGCGCGGCGCTGGGGCTCGGCTGCTCGTCGGCGGTGGCCTGGGGCGAGGCCACCGAGGGCGGGGCGCTGCTGCACGCGCGCAACATGGACTACCACGGGGTGGAGGTCTGGCCCCGGGCCGGCCTGGTCACCTTCCACGCGCCGGATAAAGGCCTGCGCTACCTGTCGGTGGGGGCGGTGGGCATTCCCCTGGCCGGGTTCACCGCCATCAACGAGGCGGGGCTGGCGCTGGCCGTGCACCAGCACATGTTCGCGGCGGCCACCACGCTGGGCGGCACGCCGGTGGGCGTCATCGGCGACCGCATCATGCGCCACGCGCGCTCGCTGGCCGAGGCCGAGGCGATGCTGCGCGAGCACCGGCCCATCGGCTGCTGGACCTACCTGCTGTCCGACGGCCCGGGCCGCCGGGTGCTGTGCTACGAGGAGACCGCCGCGGGCCGGGCGGCCATCTACCCGGACCCGTCCGCGGGCAGCTTCGCTTACAGCAACATCTACCTCGACCCGTCGCTGGGGCGCACCGAGCTGGACCTGTACCCGTCTTACTGGCGCAACAACCTGGGCCGCGTGCAGCGGGTGCGCGAGCTGCTAGCCCCCGAGGGCTGGCCCCTGTCCCCCGACGGCATGGCCGCCATCATGGGAGACCCGGGCGACCGCAGCTGCCGGCTGCGGGTGGCCATCAGCATGCTGCTGACGGTGGCGTCGGTGGTGATGCGCCCCGAGGACGGCACGGTGTGGGTGGCGCGCGGGGAGGTGCCGGTGTCGGAGAACGCCTACGTTCCCTTCGACCTCGGGGCCGAGGACCACGCGCCAGAGCGAGGGGAGCTGACCGGGGGAGAGCCCCGGGACAGGGCGGCGGCGGCGGCGTTTTTGCTCTACCGCGAGGCCTATCTGGCCTGCTTCGAGCGGGGGGAGCTGGACCGGGCCAGGCTGCTGATGCAGGACGCCCTGGCCCTGCGCCCCGACGAGCCGCTGTACCATGTGCTGGCCGGGCTGTTGGCGCTCAAGCAGGGGCACGCGGCGCTGGCCGAGGCGCGGCTGACCCGCTGCCTGGAGCTGGGCCACCCGGACCCGGAGCGGATCTGCACCTTTCACCTGTGGCGGGGCAGGGCGCGGGACCTGACCGGGCGGCGCGGCGCGGCGCGGGCGGACTACCGGCGCGCCCTGGACGGCCCGGCGGACCCGGCCGTGGCGCGCGCTGCGGCCCTGGGCCTGCGGCGGGCGTACCGCCGCAAACAAGCCCGCCAGCTCAACATCGAGTTCGCCTATGCAGATGTCATCTCGCCTTAGAGCCACGGACCGTTCCGCTCCCGTCGCCAGGCTCGCCGCCCTTCATCTGCTGGTGGTTCTGCTGTGCTGCGCGCCCATGGAGGCCACCGCCTCCGGCGGCGTCGTGCCGGAGATGGGCACGCGCAAGCTCGGCATGGGGGCCATCATCGGTCGGCCCGACGATCTGTCGGCCATCTACCACAACCCGGCGGGCCTGGTGCTGAGCCCGGGGATCAACATCTACCTCGGCGCGGGGCTCTCGCTGGTGGACACGGAACTGCAGCTGCGCCCCTGGGAGGGATCGGAGCGCTACATCCACGAGCCGGTGGGCGACGACGGCTACTACCCGGTGTTTTCGCCCAGCCGCGCCTTCGGGGTGATCCCGATGCTGGTGGGCTCGGTGAGCCTGCTCTCCGATGACCTTGTCATCGCGGCGGGGCTCTTCGTGCCCAACGCCATCGGCGCGGCGTTCGATGAAGACAGCGTGGCCCGCTACCACCTGGTGGAGAGCTACTTCCTCACCGGCTCGGCCAGCGTGGCGGCGGCGTGGCGGCCCATGCCCTGGGTGGCGGTGGGCGCCACCGTCAGCGTGCTCTACATCCGCGCGCGGGTGGAGCGGCTGCTGTTTCCCACCCTGGGCGGCCTGGACCTGGCCGGCGTGTTCGGCGGCGACTCGCGGCTTGTGCTCGAGGGGGCGGACGTCTCCGCGGGGGGCACCCTGGGGCTGATGTTCTGGCCCTTGCCCGGGGTGAGCTTCGGGCTGGTGATGATCACCCGCACCGACTTCACGCTGCAGGGGGACCTGGCCGTGCACCTCGGCCCCTCCACCGGGCGCGACGGCAGCAGCCTGACCGGCAGCGGGCGCACGGCCATGATGCTGCCCTGGACCGTCCAGGCGGGCATCAACTGGGACATGACGCGCTGGATCGAGCTGGCCTTCGAGCTGCGCTACTACTTCTTTTCGCAGCAGCAGGACGTGCGCGTGCAGGTGGAGGGGATCCCGCTGCTGAGCGAGCTGGTGACGCCGCGGGAGAGCCACAACTCGGTTCACCTGGGCGGGGGCGTGCGGGTCTCGCCGCCCCTGCGCGGCCTGGAGCTGATGGCGGGCTACCACTACGACATGTCCCCCGCCCGGGACAGCCAGGTGAGCATGGAGCAGCCATCCTTTTCGTACCACGGGATGCGCCTGGGCGTGCGCTACCGTGCGCTGCAGGCGCTGCGCCTGTCGCTGACCTACGTGCACTACTGGTACATGTCGCGATCCACCGACCGCAACGCCGCCTCGCCGCCCTCCAACTACCGGGGCGGCGGGGTCAACCACATCATGAGCCTGGTGGCCGAGCTGCGGTTCAGGTCGCCCGGAGCGGGGCGGTGAGCGACGACGTCAGAGCCGACGCGCTGCCGGTGGACGCGCTGCTGCCCGAGCTGGCCGCGTACCTGGCCGCGCAGCGGCGGGTGGTGCTCAGCGCGCCGCCCGGCTCGGGCAAGACCACGCGGGTGCCGCCGGCGCTGCTGAGGTCGAAGCTGATGTCGGCGGGCCAGCGGCTGATCCTGACCCAGCCCCGGCGCCTGGCCGCCCGGGCGGTGGCGCGGTACATGGCCGCCCGCATGGACGAGCCGGTGGGCCGCACCGTAGGGTACAAGGTGCGCTTCGACGAGCGCGCCTGCGCGGCCACGCGGCTGCTGGTGGTCACCGAGGGGGTGCTGGCGCGTATGCTGCTTTCGGACCCGCTGCTCGACGGGGTGGGCTGCGTGGTGCTCGATGAGTTTCACGAGCGGTCGGTGCAGGCGGACCTGTCCCTGGCGTTTTTACAGGAGACCCTCGAGGCGCGCGACGACCTGGGCCTCGTGGTGATGAGCGCGACCCTGGAGGCGGCGCCCCTGTGCCGCTACCTGGGCGATGCGCCGCACCTGCGCGCCGAGGCGCGGCAGCACCCGCTGACCGTGCGGCACCAGCCGCGGCAGGCGGACCCGCGCCGGCCGCTGGCGCAGCGTGTGGCCGCGGCCCTGCCGTCGCTGCTGGCCGAGGCAGAGGGGGACGTGCTCGTCTTTTTACCCGGCGCCCCGGAGATTCGGCGCGCGGCCGAGGCGCTGGCGGCCGCGAAGCTTCCAGGCGCGCCCGAGCTGCTGCCCCTGTACGGCGCGCTGCCCCCCGAGGCCCAGGACCGGGCGCTGCGGCCGCCGGGGCCAGGCCAGCGCCGGGTGATCCTGTCCACCAACATCGCCGAGACCTCCCTGACCGTGCCCGGGGTGCGGGCGGTGCTGGACACCGGCCTGCGCAAGCGCATGCGCCACGACCCCCGCGCGGGCATCGACAGGCTGGAGCTGTGCCCCACCAGCCAGGCGAGCGCGGATCAGCGCGCCGGCCGCGCGGGGCGCCTGGGGCCGGGCGTGGCGCTGCGCCTGTACACGGAGCAGGAGCACAGCTCGCGGCCCGCCCGGGACGCCCCCGAGGTGACGCTGGTGGACCTGAGCCCGGTGTTGCTGTCGGCCATGGCCTTCCGCCCCGGGGACCCGGCGGAGTTTCCGTTTCTGGACCCGCCCCCGGCGGGGGAGGTGGCGCGGGCGCTGGGGCTGCTGCGCCAGCTCGGCGCGGTGGCGCCAGACGGCTTCACCCTCACTGACCTGGGACAGCAGCTCTCGGCGCTGCCGCTGCACCCGCGGCTCGGCGCGCTGATGCACGCGGCCCACGCGCGGGGGCGGGCGCGGCAGGGCGCCTTGTTGGCGGCGCTGCTGGCCGAGCGCGATCCCCTGGCCCGGGATCACCGGGGCGACGAGCAGATGCTGCCCGACGGTGACTCTGACCTCTTGCACCGGGCCGAGCTCATGGAGCAGTGGGAGCAGCGGGGGGCGAAGGACGCGGCGGCGCGACGGCTCGGCCTGCACCCCGGTGGCGCCCGGGGGGTGCTGCGTGCCCGGGATCAGATCCACCGGCTGGTGCGCGCGCGCTGGCCTGCTTCGAAGGGGGCAGAGGGAGCGGAGCTGACGCGGGCGCTGCTGCACGCCTACCCGGACCGCCTCTGCCGGCGGCGTGCGCCCGGGGCGCGCGAGGCGGTGATGGTCGGAGGGGCGGGGGTGCGCCTGTCCGCGGGTTCGGGCGTGCGTCAGGCGCCGCTCTTTTTGGCCCTGCGCGTCTCGGGCGGCGTGGCCGGCACGGGCGCCCGGGCCACGGTGTCTGTGGCCAGCGTGGTCCGCGAGGCGTGGCTCGAACAGGAGCTGCCCCACTGCCTGGCGGTGCGGCGGGAGGTGGTCTTCGACCCGGCGCGAGGTGCGGCGCTGGGGGTGCGGCGTCGCTGCTTCGAGGACCTGGTCCTCGACGAGGCGCGCGACCCTGACGCTGACCCGGCGCAGGTCTCGGAGGCGCTGGCGCGGGAGGCAGCGCGGCGCTTCGACGAGGTATTCCGGCCCGACCGGGCCGGGCGGCAGCTCATGGCGCGCATCGCCCTGGCCGCGCGGGAGCTCGTGGACCAGTGCCCCTGGCCCGAGGTGGCCGAGGAGGCCGGGCGGCGGGCGCTGCTGCAGGCCCAGTGCCAGGGGCGGCATGGCCTGGACGAGCTGCGCGGCCTGGACTGGGCGGCGGCGCTGCGGGGGCTGCTGACCCATCAGCAGGTCGCGGCGCTGAAGCGGCACTTGCCAGAGAAGATCGCGGTGCCCTCCGGGCGGCAGGTGACCCTGGACTACGAGCCGGCGCTGGCGCCGGGGGCCGGGCCCGTGCTGGCGGTCAAGCTGCAGGAGATGTTCGGGCTGGCCGACGGCCCCCGTCTTTGCATGGGCAGGGTGCCCGTGGTGCTGCACCTGCTGGCGCCCAACGGCCGGCCGGCCCAGATCACCACCGACCTGGCCTCCTTCTGGAGCAGCTCCTACGCGCTGGTGCGCAAGGACCTGCGGGGCCGCTACCCCAAGCACCCGTGGCCCGAGGACCCGCTGAGCGCCCAGCCCACGGCCAGGACCAAGCGGCGGCGGTAGCGGCCGGCCGCAGAAAAGGGGACGCGTTTCAGAAATCGGCCACGGCTACGAGTTTTGGGGATCGGCGTCTTTCTTGACCATGGTGATCCCCGTGAAGCCGTAGAAGATGCTGATGAGCGGGTTGAGCAGGTTGAGGAAGCAGAACGGCACGTAGGTCCAGGGCTGGAGGCCGAGGGTGGCGATCATGAAAGCGCCGCAGGTGTTCCAGGGGATCAGCACGCTGGTCAGGGTGCCCGAGTCCTCCAGGGCGCGGGAGAGGTTCTTGGGCGCCAGGCCCAGGTCGAGGTAGGCGTCGCGGAACATGCGCCCCGGGATCACGATGGCCAGGTACTGGTCGGAGCCGAGCACGTTCATGCCGATGCAGGTGGCCACCGTGGCTGAGACCAGGCCGCCCACGCCGCGGGCCAGCTTGAGCACCGCGGCGGCCAGGGTCTCGAGCATGCCCGCCCGCTCCATGACGCCGCCGAAGGACAGGGCGCAGAGCACCAGCACCACCGTTGAGAACATGGACGACAGCCCGCCCCGCGACAGCAGGCTGTCCACCAGCTTGTGGCCGGTCTCGGCGGTCATGCCGGCGTAGGACACGGTGAGCACCTGACCCAGGCTCTGGCCCTGCACCGTGGCGGCCAGCACGGCGCCCAGCATGAAGCCGCCGATGAGCGCGGGCAGCGCCGGTGTGCGCAGGATCACCATGGCGATGACCCCCAGCGGCGGCAGCAGCAGCAGCGGGCTGATGACGAAGCCCTTCTCCAGCGCGCCGAAGATGCCGTCCACCTGCGAGGTGTCCAGGTCCCCCGACGAGCCGAGGCCGAGCAGGCCGAAGATCACCAGCGAGACGGCCAGGCTCGGCCCGGTGGTGAGGAACATGTGGCGGATGTGGTCGAACAGGTTCGCCCCGGCCATGGCCGGCGCCAGGTTGGTGGTGTCCGACAGCGGGGACATCTTGTCGCCGAAGTAGGCGCCCGAGATGATGGCCCCGGCCACCCGGTGGCGCGGGATGCCGAGCCCCTGGCCCACGCCGATGAGCGCGATGCCCACGGTGGCCGCGGTGGACCATGACGAGCCGGTGGCCAGCGACACCAGGGCGCACACCGCGCAGGTGGCCAGCAGGAAGATGGAGGGCGTCAGCAGCTTCAGCCCGTAGAAGATCATGCTCGGCACGATGCCCGACTGGATCCAGGAGCCCACCAGCAGGCCGATGACCAGCAGGATGAGGCAGGCGCCGATGGCCTTGTGGATCCCCTTCTCCATCCCCTCCTGGATGCTCATCCAGTTCAGCCCCAGCCGCCACGCCACCAGCGCGGCCACCACCGTGCCCATGATGAGCGGGATGTGGGTGGTCAGCTCCAGCTCGGAGAAGGCCACCACCGAGCCGAACAGGGATGCCACCAGAAACCCCACCGGGATGAGCGAGACCCACAGGGCGGGGCTGGGCGTCGAATTCTGACTGTCGGGCACGGTCCCTACTTTACCCTACTTACCCTGGACCGCGCACCCGCCGCCACCGGCCCTCCTCCAGCACCGCGTAGTCCTCGCCGTCGCCCTGGCCCGCGCTGTGGCGGTGGTCGCCCGGCAGCAGCAGGGACGGCAGGTCCGAGCCCATGAGCAGCTCCGGCATCTTCGGCTCCACCGGCGCGTCGGGGGCGGCCTGCAGGGCCGCGTCCACGGTGGCGTGCCGGCCGAGGTCCTGCAGGATGCACAGGGTGGGCGGGGCGATGATCATCTCGCCCGCGTCGTTCTGCTCCAGCGCCTCGGCCGCGGTGACCCAGCGGCCGTCGGTGCTCTCTCGCGGGTTGTACGACGCCCGCTGGCCCGCGGGCACCCGGGCGATGAAGAACCAGGTGTCGAAGCGGCGCGGAGAGACCACCGGCGTGACCCAGTGGTCCAGCACGCGCATGGCGGACAGGGCCAGGTCCACGCCGCGGTCGCGCAGCAGCGGCGCCAGGGGCGAGGTGCGCTCGTTGAGCGCGTCGCGCATGGCGGCCATGGCCTCTGCGTCCGGGGGCGCTCCCTGGCACAGCAGCAGCCCCGCCTCCTCGAAGGTCTCCCGGGCGCAGGCCACGTAAAAGCCGATGGCGCGGGCCGGGTCGTCCAGCCCCAGGCGGCGGGCTGCCTCGTCTGCTGGGAGGTCCGGGCAGTGGCGCGCGAGCTCGTCGGCGCTGTCCTCGGCGTCCACCGCGCCGCCCGGGAAGACATAGGCCTGGCCCATGAACTCGCTCTTCGGGTGGCGGCGCAGCATGTAGACCTGCGGGGTGGGATCGTCGTCGGAGCAGGGGCGCAGCAGCAGCACGGTGGATGCGTCGCGGGGATCAGCGATAGTCATGCCCCGTAGGGTATCACCTGTCCGAGCGCATGGATTCGAGCATCCGCCGGTGGGCGCTGATGCCCCAGCCGCGGAGCTCGCTGGCCGAGCGGCGAGGCGCTCCCTGTGGGGCGGGCTGACCGGGCACCACCGCGCGGCCCACGGCGCGACCGTGGACCCGGATCCGGTAGGTCCCGGCGGGCAGGTTCGTGATGGCGGTGCGAAACTCGCGCACCATGCTGCCGCACAGCATGCCCGACAGAAACGCCATGTCCGGCGTGGCGGTGTCGAGGGTGATGGTGCGGCCCCGGAGTCGCACCTTGCTGCGCACCGGCTCGCCGGTGTTGATGTCGCGCCAGGTCAGCGTCAGGCGGTTTTGCCCCGGGCGCCGGGCCACGTGGTACAGGTCCGGGTCGGCGTCGGAGCACTCGGTGAACTTCAGCTTGCGGGTGCGGACGCGCGGCTGGCCGAGGGGAGGCGGGGGCGGCTCGGCGCGGATGGCGGGGTCGGGGGCGGGGTCGGGGGCGGGATCGGGAGCGGGGGCGGGAGCGGGAGCGGGCTCGGGCTCGGGGGCGGAGACGGGGTCGGGAGCGC
>CAZEFW010000241.1:0-9165 GCA_964511535.1 uncultured Myxococcales bacterium
GGCGGGCTGAGCCGCTGCGGGCTGGGCGCCGGCGAGGGCATAAGGCTGGCCGCCCTTGTAGGCGTTCTGAACCTGGGAATGCCAGATGGTGTGCTGCAGGCTGCCCACCTGGATCACGAAGTACCGCCCCGGCTCCTCCTTCACGATGGACCCGTGGTACAGGATGTTGTTCTTGGTCAGCAGCTGGTCCCCCGTGCCGAGGGATGCGGCCCCGTTGGGATCCTTCCACTCGATCTTGGAGACCTCGGACTTGAGCGCCGCGCGGTATTCGCCGTACCACTCGAGGACGTAGAAGTGCGCGTTCTGCGCCACGACGCTGCACGGCACCTTGGCCCCGGTGAGCATCACCACAACATCGGTCTTGGCCTTGGGGCAGGTGGGACACACGTCGTTCTGCGCCGTGAACGGCACGAAGCCCCACAGCATGAGGCACAGGGGCAGCGTGGCCAGCAAAAGGCTCTTCTTGGTGCGCATGGCGCTCCTCCGCGAATCAATTGAGAGTATTGAATCTAGCAGGTAATGTGCGCCGAGGGCAACAAAGGTGCCGCCCTTGCAATCTATTGTGCAGTGCGGTATGTTGCAAAAGTCAACACATCACAAGTGCTCGCATTGATTGACAAATAGCAAAAAAAGGAGCTTTTTCATGCGCAAAATATTTATCGCCGGCGGCGCCCACACGAATTACATCGGCAAGTTTCATCCGGACTTCATCTGGAAGAAGCACCCCGACTTCGGCACGAAGGAAAACCCCGACACCAACTGGTACGTGCACACCGCGGCGCAGAAAGCGCTGGAGGCCGCGGGCGCTGACGCAGCCGTGGTGGACCGCGGCTACGTGGGCAACTTCGCGGGCGAGCTGTTCGACAATCAGGGACACCTGGGCGCCACCCTGGCGGGCGCGGATCCAGCCCTGTCGGGCAAGCCGACCCTGCGCGTGGAGGGCGCCTGCGCATCCGGCGGCCTGGCCCTCTCTCTCGGCTGCGACGCCATCCGCGCCGGCGCCGACGTGGTGCTGGTGGTGGGGGCGGAGGTGCAGAACACCGTCAACGCCAAGGTCGGCGCCGACTTCCTGGCGCGGGCGTCCCACTACTCCCGCCAGCGCGAGATTGATCCCTTCACATTCCCCTGCCTGTTCGGCAAGCGGACCAAGCATGTGGTGGAGGAGACCGACACGACCATGGACGACTGCGCCCTGGCGTCGGTCAAGGCGTACGGCAACGCCAACCGCAACCCCTTCGCTCACATGACCGCCTACACGGGCATGACCTACGAGATCGCCAGCGAGGCATCCAACAAGAACCCGGTGTTCCTGTCCAACGACAGCTACCGCGATTTCCTGCGGGTCAGCGACTGCTCCCAGGTCTCGGACGGCGGCTCGGCCCTGGTGCTCTGCTCCGAGGCGGGCCTGGCCAAGATCGGCAAGGCTGCCGGCGACTGCACCGAGGTGGCGAGCCTGGTGGTCTCCACCGCGCCCATCAGCGAGGACCCGGATCCCCTGCGCCTGGCCAACACCGAGAACGCCGTGGCCAAGGCGTATGCCGAGGCGGGTGTCACCCCGGCCGATCTGAACCTGGCCGAGGTGCATGACTGCTTCACCGTCACCGAGATCCTGATGTACGAGGCCATCGGCCTGGCCGACAAGGGCAAGGGCGCCCAGCTGCTGCGCGACGGCGCCACCAACATCGACGGCAAGGTCCCGGTCAACACCGGCGGCGGCCTTGTGGGCTTCGGCCACCCGGTGGGCGCCACCGGCGTCAAGCAGGCGCTGGAGATCCACCGCCAGCTCACCGGCCAGTGCGGTGACTACCAGGTGCCGGGCACGCCCTCGGTGGGCGTCACGGCCAACATGGGCGGCGACGACCGCACCAGCGTGGTGGGGGTTTACAGGAAGGGCTAGGGAGCTCGCTCCGCTCGCTGGCTTGAGGCTTGGGGCTTGAGGCCTGAGGCTGGATGGTCAGCGAGTTATCGCCCATTGATGACCTGGTCCTACACTTCACTCCTCGAAGACCCTCCCCAGATCCACATCCAGACCTCCCAGCGCGGCTGATGGCAGCGCCTCTGGCGCCCGGTACTCCGTGGCCCGTTCGAAGCCCCCTTCTCCTCCTGGCTGCAGGTAGACAAGCACGCACTTTCGCTCCGGGTTGACCACCCAGTACTCCCGTACGCCTGCGCGCTCGAACAGGCTCAGCTTGACGGTCTGGTCCTTGTAAGCCGTTGAAGGCGAGAGGATCTCCGCCGCCAGATCGGGCGCGCCCAGCAGGCCGCGATCGTCGATCATGTGCCGATCACAGATCACCGAGATGTCCGGCTGCACCACCGAGGAGATGGCGCTGTCAGCTGTGTCATCTCCATCCGGGATGCGCACATCGAAGGGCGCTGGGTAGAGCATACAGGGGTGGCCCTCGAGGAAGTTGCCGATCTGGAGCAGAAGATTGACCAGCAACTCCTGGTGCCTCGGGCGCGGCGCCGGGGTCATGTCATACGCCACGCCGTCGATGATCTCCCAGCGCTCGTCATCGGGCCAGGTGAGGTAGTCGGCGTAGGTGAAGCTGCCCTGACTGTCTTGCCTGTCGACCATGCCCTTCATTATAGCCTCCGTTTCAGGGGGACTGCTGCGCCGCGCGGCGTGGAGGAATGCAGGGGGGATGCCAGGCGCGCGGCCGCGTGGATTCAGGGGCTTGCGTGGACGGTCCGCTCCGCATGTCCGGCTGGCCGGACCGGTACGGACGGTGGGCCGGATCTGGTCAGGGTAAGTCGGGCACGGCCATGTCTGCGCCCACGTCTACGTTGGAGGGCGTTTGCTGAAGAGCAGCACCTTGCGCAGGCCGAAGTTGAAGAAGAATACCGTCCCGGTGGAGATCAGCTTGGACACAAGGTAGTGCAGCCCCACCTTCTCCGTGCAGGCCCAGATGATCAGCTCGTTGAGCAACAGCCCAACCACCCCCACCGCGCCGAAGATGGCCAGCTCCTTGCGCCAGTCCTCCATGGCGCGCTGGGAGAAGACCCAGCGGATGCTCAGGCTGTAGTTCACAGCCAGCCCGGCGCTGAAGGCGATGGCGGCGCTGATCAGGTAGTAGACGCCGCCGTAGTGGGTCAGGGAAAACAGCAGGCCGAAGTCCACGGCGAACGCCACCACCGCCACCATCAGGTAGCGGAACATCTGCACCAGGGTGCTGTCGTCCTTGCCCTTGAGCAGCCGGTCGGTGAGGTCCTTGAACATCTCCCCAGAGCGTCGCACGGCCAGGGGCTCGGGGCGAGTTCTCATGTCATGGGCAGGCTCGAACCGCGAGCGGTGGAGCGTCCCCCTGCATGGCGGCCCGAATTATTCGCTTCGCCAGGCCCCCGAGGCGCTCTCGAGCTGGTCGAAGAGCCCCAGCTGCTCGGCGGTGGAGATGTGCCGCAGGCAGGGGCCAGTCAGGCGCATGGGCCGCCGCAGCAGGGCCTGGGCGGCGCGACAGGGGATGAGCTCGCGGCGACCGCTGGCCGGGTTGAGCCGGTAGTAATAGCAGGTGCGGTCGCGGTACTTCTCGAGGTACTGCGGCAGCAGCCCCCACGGCGGCCGGGGGAAGGTGACCACCGGATCGTTGTCCGACCGGTACTGGCGCGGGAACGTGTTGAAGATCCAGCCAGCCCGCAGCACCTCGGCGCAGTCCTGCTCGTGCAGCAGGAGCGCGGGCTTCTTCACCGTCTCCAGCGCCTGGTCCGCCGCCGCGTGGGTCAGGTGGATCAGGCGCCCCACCCGCGCTGTCTCCCCGGCCACGAAGGGCACGGTCCCGAGCACGAAGTGCACCGCCACCCAGGCCATGGCCCGCCGGGGCGAGGCGGCGAACAGCTTCCCCAGGGCCACCCCTCCCAACACCGTCAGGGGCAGCAGCAGCTCGTAGTGATAGACCGGGCCGGTGTCCGACACGCCCGTGGAGTAGTAGAAGAACTCGAACAGCAGCAGGGCTCCGGCGGCCACCAGCCAGATGCCGAGCACCCCGCGCCCTGGCCGCCCCTGCCGAAACCAGAGCCAGACCAGCAGCAGGCTCGACGGCGCGCCCAGCCACCAGGCGTTGAACCGCACCAGCACCACGCCGAGGTTCTCCAGCGCCCGCACCAGGCTGTGCTCGTAAGCGCCGCCCTGCCACACCGGGCCGAACCCATAGTGCTCCGAGTCGGGGTGCAGCGCCCAGGGCAGCTTGAAGATCGATCCCGTGACGGCCTGGTTATAGGCCAGGATGGCGCCGGCCCACAGGGCCAGCACGCCCAGCAGCAGCGCCAGGACGCCGAAGCGCCGGGCCCGCAGCAGCCGCAAGCCCGCAGCCGCCACCAGCACCGTGCCCACCGGCATGGCCGCCTGGGGCCGCACCATCATGCCGAAGCCGATGCCCACGCCGAGGCAGATCGCCCCCGCCACGCCGGGCCGCTCCTTGCGCAGGTGCGCGTAGCCAAAGCCGGCCAGGGCCAGACAGAACAGCTCGGTGGGCGGACTCTGACCCGACGGCGTGGTCAGCAGGAAGGTGGGCGACAGCGCCAGCAGGATGGTGGCCCAGGCCGCGGCCGAGCGGTCCGCCAGCAGCGCCACCATGCGGTGCACGCACAGCAAGGTGAGCAGCGCCAGTGGCAGGTGCATCAGCCCCGGGTGGCCGACCAGCACCCCCGGCAGCTGAACCAGCGGCTCGCCGGGCAGGTACTTGCCGGTGAAGCCCGCCGCACCCTTGACCGTGAACGGCTCGATGGTCACCAGCTGCGGCAGGGTGAAGCCGAGCTTGCCGTCGGCCAGGAGCCGGGCCTGCAGTCGGTAGGCGAGCTCGTCGTCGATGATCGGGTGGCCCGCGTAGAGCAAGAAGTGCGCGCCGGTCATGTACAGCAGGCTGAGCGCGCCTGCCGCCAGCACCAGCCGGTCCAGCCGAGCTTGCCCGGGAGCGCCGGGGCCGAGGCGAGCCGCTGCCAGCCGT
Organism: uncultured Myxococcales bacterium; assembly: GCA_964511535.1. Taxonomy (GTDB): domain Bacteria; phylum Myxococcota_A; class Polyangia; family CAZCFB01; genus CAZCFB01. Next base: position 4,941 of record CAZEFW010000241.1, read on the forward strand.
CCGAGGCCGAAGCTGATGAGCACCAGCGCCGGAGTGGCCAGCAGGATACGCAGCAGGTGTCCGCCCAGCTGCTCGGCGGTGAAGCCGCGCATGGCGGACCAGGGCAGGTGCGGGTGAAACGGCAGGTAGGCGAACTCGGCCGATCCCGTGGGCAACATGGCCAGGCCCGCCTGGGCCGCGGCCAGCAGCAGCAGCCCGGCCAGCACCGAATAGGTGATCTTGCGGTCCACCGCCGACCTACCTCGGCCTGCGCTTGAGCCGGGCGTACAGGTCCCGCCGCAGAAAGAGCGCGCCGTCCACCGGCACGTAGTTGGCGCGCACCAGCCCGTAGAGCGCCTGGTCGGGCACCATCTCCACGGCCCGCTTCTCGATCAGGGCCGGCTTCGCCTGGCGAACCGCCGCCGTGTAATCGCACGGGCGCAGGCCCCAGGCGGGGTCCATCTTCGCCACCGTGTGGCACAGCTTGTGGGGCGAGTCGGCCATGGGCGGGCCGTACCAGCTGGCGTTTCGTCGCGTGATGGGGTGCAGCCGGGTGAAGGTGAGCACCGTGTCATCCCGGGGCACCATCTTCGCGATGGTCGCGCGCGTGTTGATGTCGTCGAGGATGGTATTTCCGCTGGACATGGCCGTGACCGAGACGTTGAACAGCAGCAGGGCGGCCACCGCGGCGGCGCCGCCGGCCACCCCGCGGACCACCGGCGCGCCCACCACGGGCGTCCGCTCCAGCAGCGCGGCAAGCACCACCAGAAACGGCCAGATCGCCACGTAGCAGTGCGAGTAGTGGTACAGCCCCGAGGACCACCAGCTCAGCAGCCAGACGCCGCCGGTGCAGGCCACCAGGAACAGGCCCGCTCGTCGGGCCTCCTGCCTGCAGAAGGCCAGCGCCGCGCCGGGCAAACCGACCAGCAGCGCCAGGTTGGACAGGATGGACCACTCCACGTGGCCGTCGCCCACCCCCTGCAGGGTGGAACTGTACGACAGATAGAACAGGGTGCGCTCCACCGGGTGGCCCGTGACCAGGTGGTACAGCGCGATGGCGACCACCCCGGCAGCCGCGGCGGCGCCCACCCGGGGCAACGCCGCCCGCAGGGTCAGCGCGCCGGACAGCAGCGGGATCAGGAACAGCGGCGCCACCAGCGCGAACCGGGGGCTCGTCCAGCCGCTCATGGCGAACAGCGCCCCGGCGCCGGCGGCCAGGGCCAGGCCGCGCCCGCCTGCTGCCCCCGCTGCCGCCAGCCACAGGGCGAGCGCGGGGAACAACAGCCCGGCGGCCAGGGTCTCGGGCCGGCTCACCAGCAGCGACGGGTTTAGCAGCACCACCAGGGCCAGCGCCGCCATGGCCAGCGCCCCCCCGGCGCCTGCCCCCCGGGCACCACCGGGCAGGATGTATCGCACAACCGCGGGCAGGCTCAGCAGGATCAGCAGCACTGACAGCGCCGCCACCACTCTGCCCCAGAGCAGCACGCCGGGGCCCTCCCCGCCCAGCTGGTAGTACATGGCCAGCAGGTCCCACAGCACGGGCTGGTGGTGCTGGAAGAACTCCTCCATCGGCTCCTGCCCCAGCGCTCCCATGAGCCACGCCACCTGGCCATGCTCCCCCTCGTCCCAGGGAAACGCAGGACCCAGCAGCACCCCCAGCACCAGGGCGGCGGCGAGGGCGAGGCGGAGGAAAACTGAAGCTCGACCTTTATCCATTCTCTGCGGGTGAATCACCGAAGGTTGTATCCGTGGCCTGACAATCCTCTGCCATATCGAGCCCTTATAGCCCTTGATCGAGTTCAGTATACACCCATTCGTGAGAACCAAGAGGAAACCATCCGAAGCTGTCCGGATGCCAGGCGGTGTTTGCCCCCGTTGGTTCGCCATGGCGGGAGCAGAAGAAAGCGCTCCATCGCGCTCTGCCTCCCGGTGCACGACGGCCGCTGCCCACCGTCCCCCCGTCTTGCGACGAGCATGAGGAGGCGGCATGATGGCCTCATCGGCAGTGGCCGCGTGTCGGGTGACTTCGATTCCAGTCACCCTGTGCCAGCGCATTGCCCGTGTTACCATTTTCGAAATCCGAACATACCAGCGCGCTGGTGACCCAGATGTCCAATCGATTTGCAGTCATCTTCCCAAAAGACTCTGAGGCTCTGTTCAATACAGAATGCCGCAGGACTTTCGGCGGCGCGAGTGTACAGATGTACAATATCGCGATCGGACTGAATGAGATCGACGCGGTGGACACCTATTGCCTGATCCCGAGTTACCATTCGCTCGACGAAAAAGCACAGAACGAGTTCCGTCTCATAAAAACTTACAAGGAAACGGACAACTTTGCACTCAAGGCGCTGAGCGTGTTCCGTTCTCTTGGAAGAATCGCGCCCGATGTGATCATTCAACACGGGTTGACGACGGAGTCATGCATACTGGCGGCATATTGCAGGCTGGCGGGCATTAAGTTCATATTCATGTTTGCGCATGATGTTGAGGCAAAGGGGCTCTCACAGACGACACAGAACAAGGTCAAACTGTTCAAGCTCCTTTTGGATTGCTCACACTGCCTGATCAGCCAGAACAACTATCAGGAGCGGGTGTTGAGGACCCGTTATGGAGCCAGATCGATCGTGGTCCACAATGGCTTCGTCATTCCGGAGAGAAGGCAGGGGGGCGAGAGCATTCTGTGGGTCGCGAGGTGCGAGACATGGAAGAACCCGGAGCTGTTCATTGAAATTGCGAATAGACACCCGGCGGAGAGTTTTGTAATGGTCTGCCCCCGGGCGGGAGACGACGAGCTGTTCGCGAAGGTCCGGTCCCGAGCTGATGCCGTGGAGAACTTGCAGTTCCATGATTTCATCCCGAGGGATCAAATAGACTCCTTCTTTCAGAGCGCGAAGCTGTTCCTGAATACATCGAAATTCGAAGGCTTCCCTCAGACCTTCATTCAGGCGGCGATGAACAGCACGCCGATAATTACCCTCAACGTGAACCCGGGAGGTTTCCTGGATGATCATGGGTGCGGATCATGCTCGGGTGGAGATTTTGACTTGCTGGATGCCACCTTATCCAGCCTCCTGGGAGACAGCGATACGCTGTCCCGCATGTCGGAAAACGCCTACTGCTATGCGCTTGAAAACCATGACATCAGGGATACCGTCGAGCGATTGTTGGAGTTGGCCACCGAACCGAAGCACTGTACGCATGGGTCTTGCACATCGTGACCACACTTCATCCGGAGGGGTTCACAAGCATCAAGGTCTCGCTACATTCCGCAATTCGATGAAACATCAGAAGAGGCGCTGAATGGGAATTCTGTATAGCAACGCCGCCCTGCTGGTCAAAGCAAAACGTCGAAACGTATCCTTTGACAATTTGCTCACCATTGGCCACCTGAACCAGTATCTGTCTCGCAAGCAACTCGAGCAGTTGGCCAGGACAGGCAACCTGCAGGTCAACACCGCGGACCTCGCGCAGAGCGAATATGCAGACCGGTTCTTTGAAACATTCCTTGGGGCAAAAAACCTAACGTCACTGGATTACTCGGACTATCAAGGTAGCGATATAGTCCACGACATGAACAAGCCCATCGACCCGATTTATCACGAGGAGTTTGACGCTGTCATCGATGGTGGTTCACTCGAGCATGTCTTCAATTTCCCGGTTGCCCTAAAAAACTGTATGAGCCTTGTGAAGAAAGGCGGCAGCATCTTTCTGTTCTCCATGTGCAACAATCACACGGGGCATGGCTTCTACCAGTTCAGTCCTGAGCTTTTTTATAGAGTGTTCCACGAATCGAACGGCTATCGCATAGTCGACGTGATATTGGAAATACATCCCTTTCCAGGCGCAGAGTTGAGCACACGGTCAAAGTGCTTCTCGGTCAAAGACCCTGCCCAGGTCAACAGCAGGATTGGACTGGTCTCCAGGTCACCAGTCACGATCATGGTTCATGCAATTCGCACTGATACGAGGCCCATTTTTCAAGAATTCCCCATTCAATCCGATTACAAGGCACAGTACGCCAGGCATGCCCAAGGCGACAATGATGAGAGAGGAGGCCTGACCGGAGCCCTGAATGCGCTGGCTCTGAAGGCATTCGCCCATTTGCCTTCACAGTTCGAAGACTACGTCAGGGGAAAGAGGCAACTCTGGCGTTGTTCGGTTTCAAACAGGCGCTTTTACACCAGATGGTATCCATGATGGCTTCTTCCCACTGTTTGATGAACCAGGCAGCTGGCGTTCTCCC
>CAZEFW010000242.1:0-9098 GCA_964511535.1 uncultured Myxococcales bacterium
TGAGGGGAGATGGTTGGGCTCGCTTGCGCTCGCCTGGCTTGGGGCTTGAGGGGAGATGGTTGGGCTGGCTCGCGCTCGCCGACCTCAGACTACTTGTACTTCTTGTAGAGCCACGCGGCGGCGGCGACGCTGACCCTGGGATCTTTGTCGCCGACTGCGGTGACGGCCAGGTCATGCTCGGGGGCCAGGCGGAGGTTTGCGTTGAGGGCTTGCAGCCGCAGGGCGGGCTCCGTGGCCGCGGTGGCCAGGCGCTTCAGCTCCCGTGATCCCTCGCGCACCTTCTCCTGAGCCAGCAGCTCCGCGGCGGAGAGACAGCGCGGTCCGTCGCTCTCCCCGGCAGCTTTTTTGCTGCACGAGGCAGCCAGCACGGCGCGGGCGGCGCGCACCGCGGCGGTGACGTCACCGTGGGCGCGCGCAGCCCTGGCGGCGGCCATCTTCACCGCGGGGTCGGCGTCCTTCAGGCCGCGGGCGGTGAGCTGACCGGCGACCCGGTCTTCGAGCGTCACCGCGGCGTTGCAGGCCGCGACACGAGCGGGCCCGTCGCCCAGCTCCATTGCCCGGGCGATGGCGTCCAGCGCGGGCTGGACCTCGCCCAGCCTGGCCAGCGCCTTGCCGGCGCCCAGGGCCGTGATCAGGTCCTCGCTGCTGGCGAGCTTGCGCAGCGCCGGCTTGCTCCGGGCATCACCCAGCTTGCCCAGCGCCTCGGCCGCGGCCAGGCGGGCGGCGAGGTAATCGTCCGCCAGGGCCTTCGCCAGCGCCTTGCGTGCGCTGCCCTGTTTGAGCTCGCCCAGCGCGCGGGCAGCGGCGACCCTGACCTCCCGCTCCTTGTCGCCGAGCAGCTTGAGCAGCGGCTCGACGCCGCCAGGCCCGGTGAGCGCCAGGGCGCCCGCCGCGGCGACGCGCACCTCCGCGCTGCCGTCCTTTGCGGCCCCTCCGGCCACGGCGACGGCCCGGTCTCCCGCGATGCGGGCGACCCACTGCACGGCGAGAGCCCTGGCCCTGGCGGAGGAGGAGCGCAGCTGCTCGTCCAGCACCTCGGCCCCCTGGGGCAACCTCGACAGGGCCACGGCCGCCCAGGTCCGGACGAACTCGTTGGGGTCGTTGAGGCGCCGGAGCATGTCCCGGAGCAGGGGCGCAGCGTCGGAGCTCCGGACCCCCTGGATCCCGGCCAGGCGCACCTCGGTGTCCCGGTGAGTCAGCGCCCAGCGCAGCAAGGTCAGGCCGAGGAAGGCGCTCATTTCGCGGTCCCGGCCCACCGCCTGCTCATGTCGCCGGTAGGCGGCCACGGCGGCCCCTGGCTGGTCCATGGCCATGCGCGAGTGGATCAGCATGCGGTACAGGCCATCGTCCCCCGGACGGCGGCTCAGCCCTTGCTCGATCCTTTTGACCGCGGCGGCGTAGTCCCCGGCTTCGATGTGGGTGGAGGCGCCCTCAACTTCGGGCAGCGGCTTGCACGCGCACAGGGGCAGCAGCGCGAGGACGGCGTAAAGCAAGGCTCGATGAATCATCCAGTAAATGTACCTGAAGCTCAGAGCGCCGCGAAGCCGGCGAGGAGCTGCCCGGCCAGGGTGGGCATGTCCGGCGCGTCGCCCGGGCGCACGGCCCTGAGGTAGCTGTTGATCACCGGCCCCCCCGGCTCGAGCCTGCGCCGATTCGGCTGCTGCAGGCTCAGCCGACCCAGCCGGGCCCGGTTGCGGTGGATGTAGACGAAGGTCACGGCGCCGTCATCTGCTCGGATGACCAGCCCCGCGCGGGTAAACCGGTCGTCTCGCGCCGCGTCGCCGTCGCGGTCGTGCGTATTGTGAAAGAACACCGCCTCCCCCGGAGACGGTGAATCGGTCCGCAAGGAGAGCCCCTCGCCGCGCAGAGCGCGCCGGGACACCTTGCGGCCGAGGCATGCGGAGATCAGCGTGTGCGTGGCGTGATCCATTTCACCCCGGTAGCGCCAGCCGACGCGCTTCTTGCACCGCCGCGCTGCAGCGTCACCGTCGAGCAGGACAGGGGAGGCAGCAGGCGCCCGCGCGGCGACCCGCGCCCGGGACTGCTCGCCCATCAATGGATCCCGATCGCTGCCATTGGCCAGCGACGACCGGTAGCTGTAAGCCGCCCGGTCCCGCCGGATCTCTCCACCCCCGCACCCGAAACCCAGCAAGAGCACCATGACCAAAAAGCGAACCATCACCGCGATGCTCTCAGCCCCTGGTCGCCAGCGCAAATTCTGGCATTCAACCAGGACCAATCACTCTGGCATTCTGGCATTCTGGCATTCTGGCATTTCAAAACTCGCCCTCCCGCACCTGCCCCTTCTTCAACCCCTTGCGAAGCTCCACCACCGTCTCCGGAGTCACGGAGAGGTTCTCGGGCAGCGGGACGTCCCCCTTCTCCTTGCCCATCTCGGCCACGCTCTTGAGATCTGCCAGCTTGTCGGAGCCCGCCACAGCTTTGGCCCCGTCGTCGTAGTAGTCGAACCAGGGCAGCCCCGCGTCGTTGTACTCCCGCGCGGTGGGGGCGACGGTGGGCGGGTCCTGGCCCGTGATTGCGCGCCACACCATGGAGTTGCACAGGTGCACGAAGCAGCGGCTGCCGCGGTCCAGATCCCAGTCGCTCACCTTGAACGGATCGTCGTAGATCTCCTGGCGCATGCGCCCGCCGGGGGCCAGGCCCATGTCGGCCTCCATTTCGTCGCAGGCCAGCTCGGGCGGGGCGCAGGCCGCCTGCGCGATGCCGAACGCCGCCCCGGCGCGGGTCAACATCGAGCGCTTCGGGAACCGACGCTCGAACACCTCGCGCTTCATCGGGTAGACCATGAGCTGCAGCCCCCCCACCTCCGCCTTGCCTGTGATCTGCTCCTCGGCCGAGTACCCCGCGCCCAGGGGCATGGCCACGAACTGCCGGATGAACCCCTCCTCCACGCAGTAGCCGTCCAGCCAGGGCTGCTCGGTGGAGACCATGTAGTCCTGCTTGACCCTGGACAGCCCCTCGCGCCAATCATCGCCGGTGACCGCGTTGATCTTGCCGGTGGCCACCTTGATGGCGAAGGGGTAGCCGGTGGAGCGGTCCTGGATGTAGCCGGGCGCGAAGTTGAGCCAGGTCGCTTCGGACTGGTACATCGGCATCATGACGCCGCCGTGAGTGACCCACCCCCTGGGCACCCGATCGGCGTGGTCGTCCACATGCTTCAGGGGGAACGCGCCGAGGCCGGGGGGCAGGGGGTAGTCCTTTCCGTCGTCGGGGATGCGCAGGGTGCGCTGCAGCTCTACCCGCAGCTCGGCCCGCTTGTGGACCTTCGGGAACGTGAACACAAGGCCGTTGTTCTTCAGCTCGATCATTGCTCTCCTCCTGCGTTTTTGCCGCCGGCGCCGGGGCGCCGCTGGCGGTCTGCGCCCTTACCAGTCGCCGTCCCGGACCTCGCGCACCAGCCGCAGCACGGCGTGGTCCGGCATCTCGCGCAGCTCCCTGAGCAGCCGGGCGAAAAGCACCGGCCGCTTCAGGATCACCTGCTGCAATTCGGTGGAGACCTTGCCCGCCAGGGCGAGCAGCAGATCCTCGTCCTCGCCCAGCTCACCGGCCAGGGCGACGATGGTGGCCTCCGACGGTGGCGCCACCTCCCCGCGCTCCACCTTGCTCAGGTAGGAGGGCTGGATGCCGATCCGGCCGGCAACCTTTCGTACGGAGTAGCCCGCGTCCTCCTCCCTGAGGGATTCGCGTCGCTGCCTGAGGTAGCTGCCAAAGGTCTCGCTCATGTGTTTAGTGTGTACTAAACAGTACACACTGTCAAGGCACGGAATGGTATGGTTACCGACGTCGAACCTTCAACCAAGCTGGACCATGCGCCGATTCCTCCTCATCTTTGCCCTGTCGCTGCTGAGCCCCGGGTGCACCGAACTGCCGCCTGTAGCGGGGTTCACCGCCACCCCCGAGCAGGGCAAGATCCGGCTGACCTGGACCAACCCCGACGACGCCGCGGTCCACCAGGTGGTGGTGGTCCGCGCGCTGGACTCCGCGCCCGCCGATCCCACCAGCGGCACCGAAGTCTACCGAGGGAAAGGCGCCGCCACCCACCTGGACGGGGATCTCGAGCATGGCAAGCGATACGCCTACGCGGCCTTCGCCCTGGACGCCGACGGTGATGCGGCGGACCCGGCCACTGCGTCGGCCACCTGCAGCCACGACCCGTTCACCCTGACCGTGATGCCCGACACCCAGTACCTCAGCCTCTCCTACTTTCCGATCTTCAACTTCAACACCCAGTGGATCGTGGAGCAGAAGAAGAAGCGCAACATCGTGTTCACGCTGCACGAGGGGGACATCACCCACAACAACACCGACGCCGAGTGGAAGAACGCCTCCATCGCCCTGAGCAAGCTGGACGGCGAGGTGCCCTACGCCCTCAACGTGGGGAACCACGACATGAAGCCCGGCGGCTCGGGCACCGCGCAGTTCAACAAGTACTTCCCCCTGAGCAAGTTCGCCGCGCTGCCTCACTTCGGCGGGAGCTACCCGGCGGGCAAGATGGACAGCGCCTACTACCTGTTCACCGGGGCCGGGACCGACTGGCTCATCCTGTCGCTGATCTACGACCCCCCCGCGGACGTGCTCGCCTGGGCTGACGCGGTGGTGGCCAGGCACCCGCGCCACCGGGTCATCGTGCTGACCCACGCCTACCTCGGCCCCAGCGGCAAGCGCACCAGCCCGGGGGAGCGCATCTGGAAGGGGCTGGTGGCCAGGCACGCCGGCATGACCCTGACCTTCAACGGCCACTACATCGGCGGCGTGGCGGCCCGGCTGGTGAGCGACGGCGACAAGGGGAACAAGGTCTACCAGATGTTCACCAACTACCAGCACGCCCAGGTCAGCGGCTACGGCATGATGCGGCTGCTGAAGGTCGACCGGGTAAATCGCAAGATCTCAGTTGAGAGCTACGCGCCCATCAAGGACTGGGCGCTCACCGACGCTGCCAACCGGTTCGAGCTCACCGACGTGGCGCTGGGGCCGGTGAAGTGAGCGCCATCCTGGAGCGGCTGCGGGCGGTGGCCCGCCATCGCCTCGCCAAGTGGTTCGTGCTGGGCGCGGTGATCCTGCTGGTGGTGCGGGTGGTGGCCGGGCTGCCGAGCACCGTGGAGGTGTCCTATCACCTGGGCGCGGCGGGGGACGGCCTGCAGCGGCTTGCCCTGCGCTACGTGGGTGAGGACGGCGAGCAGGTGCGCCGGGCTGCCTTCTCCTACACCAGCGAGGCGCCGGGGGAGGTTCAGGTGCACCAGGTGCAGCTGCTGCCCGGCGATTACCGGGTGGAGGTGGACCTCGCGTACGCCGCGGGAAAGGCCGAGCGCATCTCCCGCCCGCTCATCGTGCGGGGATCAGGCAAAGTCAGCGTCTTCCTGGATCGATAATCGGCGCTATACTGCATCGCTCGCGGAGGTGCGTCAGGTGAATATCGACCGGCTCAAGGCTGTCTTCATGGGGTGTCCAGATTTCGCAGTGCCCAGCCTGCGCGCCCTGGCAGGCGCGTGCGATGTGGTGGCGGTGGTGACCCAGCCGGATCGCCCTTGCGGCCGCGGGTGCAAGGTGCAGGAGCCGCCGGTGAAGATCGCGGCCCGGGAGCTCGGCCTGCCCGTGCTGCAGCCGAAGACCATGCGCCGCAAGTCAGTGCGGCTGGAGCTGACCGCCCTGGGCGCGGACCTGTTCGTGGTGGCGGCGTTTGGGCATATCCTGCGCCCGCGCATGCTGGCGGTGCCGCCCATGGGGTGCGTCAACGTACACGCATCGCTGCTGCCGCGGCTGCGGGGCGCGGCCCCCATCACCTGGGCCGTGGCGCGCGGCGAGCAGGAGAGCGGCATCACCATCATGCAGATGGACGCTGGCATGGACACGGGCGACATGCTGCTGCAGGAGCGCACCGCCCTGCGCCCGGACGAGACCGCTGGCTCCCTGCACGACCGGCTGGCCGCCATGGGCGGGCCGCTGCTGATCCGCGCCCTGGAGGGGCTGCTGGACGGCACGGTGATGCCGCAGGCCCAGGACCACGACCTTGCCACGGAGGCGCCCATGCTGTGCAAGGGCGACGGCGAGGTCGACTTCGAGCGCACTGGCCAGCAGGTGGACCAGTGGGTGCGCGGCATGACCCCCTGGCCCGGGGCCTTCACGAAGCTGGACGGTGACCTGCTCAAGCTCTTCAGCAGCCGCGCGGCCGGCGCGGGGCGAGGGCGCCCCGGGGAGGTCCTCGACTGCGACGACCGCGGCCTGCTGGTGGCGTGCGGCGAGGGCGCGGTCTGGCTGGGCGAGCTCCAGCTGGCAGGCCGCAAGCGCATGCCAGCCCGCGCGCTCGTGGCCGGCCGCCCCATCCCGGCCGGCACCATCCTCGGTCATGGCTGACGCCGCCGCCCCGGCAGGCGCCCGGGAGCTGTGTCGGCGGGTCCTGCGGCGGGTGCGGCGGGACGGCGCCTACGCCAACCTGACCCTGGCCGGGGAGCTCGCGCGCGCCAGGCTGGAGCCGCGGGAGCGCGGCCTGGCCACCGAGCTGGTCTACGGCGTGCTGCGGCACCGGCGGCGGCTGGACCACTGCATCGCGGCCCACAGCGACCGGCCGCTGTCCCGGGTTGAGGACGACCTGCTCGACGCCATGCGTGTGGCGGCCTACCAGCTGCTGCTGCTCAGGCGCGTGCCGGCCCACGCGGCGGTCAACGACGCCGTGGAGGCGGTCCGGCGCGGCCGCGGCAAGGGTCCGGCCGGCTACGCCAACGCGGTGCTGCGCAAGGTGGCCCACGCCGAGCTCGATACGAACCTGCCTGACGAGCCGGTGCTGCAGGTCGCGCTGCGCGGGTCGCTGCCCACCTGGCTGGCCAAGCGATGGCTGCGGCGCCTTGGCGCCGAGGAGGCCGCGGCGCTGGCCGCCAGCCTGCTGGAGCGCGCGCCGCTGACGGTGAGGACCAACCTGGCCCGGGGCACCCTCGAGGCGCTGGAGGAGAGCCTGGCGGCCGAGGGGGCGTCGGTGACGCGCGGACGCCTGGTGCCCGGGGCGCTCCACCTGGAAGGGATGCCCGACCCCTTCCGCTCCGCCACTTACCTGGAGGGGCTCTGGACAGTCCAGGACGAGGCGGCCCAGCTGGCCGCGCTGATGCTCGACCCGCAGCCAGACGAGACGGTGCTCGACGCCTGCGCCGGCGTCGGGGGCAAGGCGACGCACCTGGCAGCGCTGATGCAGGATCGCGGGCAGGTCGTCTGCGCCGATCGCAGCCAGCGCAAGCTCGAGCTGCTGCAGGAGCATGCCATGCGCCTCGGCCTGACCATCTGCGCGGCGCGGCCAGGGGATCTTCTGGCGCCCGGCGCGCTGGATGACGTCACCGCGGACCGGGTGCTGGTGGACGCGCCGTGCAGCGGGCTCGGCGTGCTCCGTCGCCACCCCGAGCTGAAGTGGCGCGCCGAGCGGCCCGACTTTGACGGGCTGGTCCGCCTCCAGCGGCAGCTGCTGGAGCGGGCAGTCGGCGCCCTGCGTCCGGGGGGAGTCCTGGTCTACGCGGTGTGCACCATGACCAGGGCAGAGGGACCGGAGCAGGCCAAGGGGCTGGTGGAGCGCCACCCGGACCTGCGGCAGGTCGCCCCACCGCCGGCCCTGGCAGCGCTGGCCGGTCCTGACGGCGCGCTGACCCTGTGGCCCCACCGCCACGGCTGCGACGGCTTCTACTTGGCGCGGTTCGCTCGTGAGGGGTAACCTCGCCGCAACCACGGAGGTCACATGAAGGCACTCATCTCACCGTCCATCCTCGCAGCAGACTTCGCCCGCCTCGGGGAAGAGGTTCAGGCCATCGCCGATGGGGGCTGCGACTATGTCCACGTGGACGTGATGGACGGTCGCTTCGTGCCTAACATCACCATCGGCCAGCCGGTGGTGGCGGCCCTGGATCGCGTCACCGACGTGCCCCTCGACGTCCACCTGATGATCGAGGAGCCGGAGCGGTATGTGGAGCAGTTCGCCGAGGCCGGCGCGGACATCATCTGCGTGCACGCCGAGGCGTGCCGCCACCTGCACCGCACCCTGCAGCAGATCCGCGGCGCCGGCAAGAAGGCCGGCGTGAGCCTCAACCCGGCCACGCCGCTGGAGGCCATCGACTGGGTGCTTGAGGATCTGGACATGGTGCTGGTGATGTCCGTCAACCCGGGCTTCGGCGGGCAATCGTTCATCCCGTCGGCGCTGGCCAAGGTGCGCGAGCTGCGGGCGACCCTGGAGGCGCGCGGCCTGGAGATGGACGTGGAGGTTGACGGCGGCGTGGTGGTGGACAACGCCGCCGAGGTGGCCGCCGCCGGCGCCAACATGCTGGTGTCCGGCACCGGCATCTTCCGTACCCCTGACTATGGCGCGACCATCGCGGCCATGCGCGCAGAGGCCGAGCGTGGCCTGGCGCAAGGAGAGGAACAATGAAACGGATCATCCTGAGCACCCTGACTCTGGCCCTGGCGCTGGCCCTGGGCCCGGCCCTCCCTGCCCACGCCGGCGAAAAGAAACCTGGCGCCGCCAAGGCGAAGAAGGCCAAGGCGAAGAAGGGCAAGAAGGCGGCCAAAAAGAAGGCGGCCGCGGACAAGAAGGAGCACAGCTCCCAGTCGGGGCTGAAGTGGACCGTGCTGGAGGAAGGCAAGGGTGAGACGCCCAAGCGGGGCCAGACCGTGGTGGCGCACTACACTGGCTGGCTGACCAACGGCAAGAAGTTCGACAGCAGCCGTGACCGCAAGGACCCCCTGCGCTTCAAGGTCGGGGTGGGGCAGGTGATCAAGGGCTGGGACGAGGGCCTGATGCGCATGCGCCCCGGCGACCGGTTCAAGTTCACCATCCCCGCGAAGCTGGCCTACGGCGATCGCAGCGTGGGCCCGATCCCGCCCAACTCGGTACTCATCTTCGACGTGAAGTTGCTGAAGATCGTCAAGTAGCGCGCCGCTTCATCGCGGAGCCTTGCAAAGCAAGGCGAGCACGGCGCGCTCCGCCGGAGGCGCGCAGGACGGGCACGGCGTACCAGAGGCGCTCAACCGGGCCCGCGAAATGCCCAATCAATGCGGTAGACGCGGCATCATGCCGCGTGGCGTGAAGCGGCGGGACGCCGCTTCTACAT
>CAZEFW010000243.1:0-9051 GCA_964511535.1 uncultured Myxococcales bacterium
GGGCAACGAGCTGGTCATCGGCGTGGACGACGCCCAGCTGAGCACGTACAAGACGCTGAACATCGTGGGCCACGTGGGCTTCGGCGTGTTCACCGCCGGCGCCATCACCTCCTTCGTGTTGTTCTACTTCAGCGACACCAGCGGGAGCGGCCGCACGGCGCGGCTCAACCTGGCGCCCCTGCCCGGCGGGGCATGGTGGGCGGAACCTTCCGGTTCTGATCGTGGGCAGGACTGCGCTCATCTTCGTGGCGGCGCTCTGCCTGTCGGCGTGCGTCACCGGCAAGTCGGGCCAAGGCGGGGATGGCGGCGGAGGCGGCAAGCAGGACGGCGGCGGCACCACCAACAAGGACGGCGCCCTGAATGACAGTGGTGGGAAGCCGGGCAAGATCCCCGGCACCTGGATCACCGTCAAGCCGGGCAAGTTTCAGATGGGCAAGCGCGGGGACGAGGTGTGCACCTTCGGCAGCAGCGAGCGGCGCCACCAGGTGACCCTGACCCGGCGGTTCGAGCTGTCCAAGTACGAGGTGACCCAGGCCCAGTTCAACGCCGTGATGAAGTACAACCCGGCGGAGTTCAAGGGCACGGACAAGACCAAGGGCGGCACCTACTGCGGCCGCAAGAGCTGCGGCAACAACCCGGTGGACTCGGTGAGCTGGCACGAGGCGGCGGCCTACTGCAACGCCCTGTCCGACATCGCCAAGCGCAAGCGCTGCTACGACTGCAAGGGCTCGGGCAAGACCGTCAGCTGCGTCACCGCGGGCGCCTGGCTGGTGGGCAAGAAGATCTACGACTGCCCGGGCTACCGCCTGCCCACCGACGCCGAGTGGGAGTTCGCCTACCGCGCGGGCACGACCACGGCGCTGTACTCCGGCGACACCAACACCACCACCTGCTGGAGCTGCGACATGGACCAGTACGCCAGCGCCATCGGCTGGTACTGCGGCAACTCCGAGAACGACGGCAAGGCCCGCTCCACCCACCCCATCGGCGGCAAGGCGGCCAACGCCTGGGGCCTGCACGACATGGCGGGCAACCTGCAGGAGTGGGTGGACGACTGGTTCAAGCAGGACCTGACCGACGCCGCGGTCACGGCGCCCTGGATCAGCGACTCCACGGGCGGCCGCAAGCTGGTGCGCGGCGGCTCCTACATGCAGGGGCCGGCCTACATGCGCGCGGCCAAGCGGGACGCCAACGATCCCAAGTACAAGATCAAGCGCATCGGCTTCCGCCCGGCGCGCTCGCTGTTCTGACGCTTTTTTGCGCCTGGGCCATTCTTCCCCGAGACTCGGGTCAATCTCCAAAAACAGCTCGGGAGGGAGATAAACCATGAGCGGCGGTGTGCTGAGAATCCCCAAGCGGCAGGTGAAAGTGATCATCGACTTGAAGGGGGTCGGTGAGTTGGAGGCCAGCCTCTTCGTGCCCCCGGTGGAGGGGGAGCCGGAGGAGGAGGCGGTGCGGCAGCTGCTCGAGGAGCGCAGCCAGTTCTTCCCCTGCCTGCAGCAGGACGGTGACAGCGTCCAGTTCAAGCTGATCAACAAGGAGCAGACCCTGAAGATCGCCGTCCCCCTGCCGGAGCGCGAGCTGGACATCCCCGAGCTGTACGACATGTGCCAGGGGGTGGAGGCGACCCTCACCAGCGGGACCACGGTGCGCGGCGATCTGCTCTTCTCCGCGCCCGAAGACCGCAGGAGGCTGGGCGACTACCTCAACCAGTCGGACCACTTCATCCCGCTGAACCAGGCGAGCCAGGTGGTGCTGGTCAACAAGCTGTTCATCATCTCCGCCCACGAGGCGCCTGTGCAGGGAGAGGAGTGATGCCCAAGATCGACGTGTTCCTCAAGAGCATCGTGCGGTTCGGCGCCAAGGGGGCGACCCTGATCAGCGGCCGCAAGGTGGCGCTGCTGTTCGAGACCGGCCCGCGCTTCGCCAACCAGTCGATCCCCCACCAGGACCTGGTGACCCTGGTGCTGGACGCGGCCTCGCCCGAGGCCACGGAGCAGCTGCGCCAGCGCAAGTCCACGACCTTCGAGTACGGCTTCGGCGGCGAGATCTACTCGGTGGACGTGCAGGTGTCGCCCACCACCTGGCAGGTGAACGTGACGCCCATGCCCGAGGTGGAGCTGGGCCAGATGCCGCTGGATCCCAACGCCATCGACCTGAGCGACGACACCCCCGCGCCGGCGGAGTCGCCGCCGAGCGCGCTGCGCATCCCCAAGGCGCCGCCCAAGAAAGCCGAGATCTCACCGGCGGGCGCCCTGGACAAGCTGCTGGCCATGATGGCGGAGAATGGCGCGTCGGACCTGCACCTGGCGGCCGGCTGCCGCCCCTTCATGCGGATCCACGGCGACATCGTGCGGCTGACCGACTTTCCGCGCCTGTCGGCGCAGGACCTGACCCAGCAGCTCGACAACCTCACCCCCGAGCGCAACCTCAAGGAGTACGCCGGACATAACGACACCGACTTCGCCTACGCCCTGCCCAAGGCGCGTTACCGGGTCAACCGCTTCAAGGACCGCCGCGGTCCCGGGGCCGTGTTCCGCACCGTGCCGCTGGAGATCCTCACCCCCGAGCAGCTCGGCCTGCCCTCCGGGGTGATGGGGCTGTGCACCCTGACCAAGGGCCTGGTGGTGGTCACGGGCCCCACCGGCTCGGGCAAGTCCACGACCCTGGCCGCCATGGTGGATCACATCAACCGCACCCGACGGGATCACATCATCACCATCGAGGACCCCATCGAGTTCATCCACGAGAACAAGGGGTGCCTGGTCAACCAGCGCCAGGTGCGGCTGCACACCGACTCGTTCAAGGACGCCCTGCGCGCGGCCCTGCGCGAGGACCCGGACATCGTGATGGTGGGCGAGATGCGCGACCTGGAGACGGTGGCCATCGCCGTGGAGACCGCGGAGACGGGACACCTGGTGTTCGGCACCCTGCACACCACCACCGCGCCGGCCACGGTGGACCGGATCATCGATCAGTTCCCGGCGGACCGGCAGGAGCAGGTCCGGGAGATGCTGGCCGAGAGCCTGCGCGGGGTCATCGCCCAGACCCTGTGCCGCAAGGTGGGCGGCGGCCGCGTGGCGGCCTACGAGGTGCTGCTGTACACGGCGGCCGTGGCCAACCTGATTCGGGAGCGCAAGTCGTACCAGCTCCCCTCGCTGATGCAGACCAACCGCAACAAAGGCATGATCACGCTCAACGACTCGCTGATGGAGCTGGTGCGTCAGGAGCTGGTGGAGCCGGCCGAGGCGCTGAGCAAGACGGTCAACCGCGACGAGCTGGGCACCATGATGCGGCGGGCGGGGATCCAGCTGCCAGCCTCCATGGAAAAGGACCACCGCGCGGGCTGATCTCGCCGCGCCGCTGGCTCCGGCCACCCCCTCCATGTAAGAATCCCTCCCGTTCAGTACACACAACGGAGGAGATCCCCAATGGCCGAGGCTTACATCTTCGACGCCGTGCGCACCCCGCGTGGCGTCGGCAAGGACAAGGGCGGGCTGCACACGGTGCGGCCGGTGGACCTGCTGGGCGTGGCGCTCAAAGCGTTGCAGCGGCGCAACGGCTTCGATACGGCGGAGGTGGAGGACATGGCCATGGGCTGCGTCACCCAGACCGGCGAGCAGGGCACATGCATCGCCCGCTTCGCCGGGCTGGAGGCCGGCTACCACTACAAGGCGCCGGCCTACACGGTCAACCGCTTCTGCGCCTCGGGGCTGCAGGCGGTGAACCTGGCCGCGGCACAGGTGGCGGCGGGGTGGGCCGACCTGGTCGTGGCCGGCGGGGTGGAGAGCATGTCGAGGGTCAAGATGGGCTCCGACGTGGGCGCCATGTTCGACGCGGCCACGCAGCTGCGCATCGGCTCGGTGCCCCAGGGCATCTCCGCGGACCTGCTGGCCACCCTGCGCGGCATCAGCCGCGACGACGTGGACCGCTTCGCCCTGCAGAGCCAGCAGCGCGCCGTGGCGGCCATGGAGCGGGGCAGCTTCGACCGCTCGGTGGTGCCGGTGCGCGACGAGAGCGGCCTGCCGATCCTGGAGAAGGACGAGTACCCGCGGCCCGACTCCTCGCTCGAGGGGCTGTCCGGGCTCAAGGCGTCGTTCGAGATGATGGGGGTGCAGTTCGGCCTCGACGCCATGACCCGCAAGGTCTACCCGGAGGTGGACCGCATCAACCACGTGCACACCGCCGGAAACTCGTCGGGCATCGTGGACGGGGCGGCCGCGCTGCTGCTGGGAAGCAAGGAGAAGGGTGAGGCGCTTGGGCTCAAGCCGCGGGCGCGCGTCGTCTCGGCTGTGAGCACGGGGGACGAGCCGCTGCTGATGCTCACCGGGCCGCTGCCCGCCACCCGGCTGGCGCTGGACAAGGCCGGCATGCAGCTGTCGGACGTCGACCTGTTCGAGGTGAACGAGGCGTTCGCCGCCGTGACCCTGACCTACCTGCAGGAGTTCGACCTGAGCGACGACAGGGTCAACGTCAACGGCGGGTCCATCGCCCTGGGCCACCCGCTGGGTGCCACCGGCGCGGTGCTGCTCAACACCCTGCTCGACGTGCTGGAGGAGCAGGACAAGTCCGTTGGCCTGGTGACCCTCTGCATCGGCGGCGGCATGGGCACCGCCACCATCATCGAGCGCGTGTGAGGAGGCGACCGACATGACCACCGAGATCAAGACCACTGACAACGGCGCCGTGCAGCTCGCCTTCGACGCGGACACAGGCATCGCCACCCTCACCATGGCCATGGAGGGGGGGCACAACAAGATCAACGAATCCTTCGGCGTGGGCCTGGAGCAGGCGATCGGCTGGGCGCTGGCGCAGGAGGGCCTCAAGGGGATCATCCTGGCCAGCGCGCACCGGGACTGGTGCGTGGGCGCCGACATCGACATGCTGTACGGGGAGCGGGACGCTGCGGCGCTGTACGAGCGGGTGCGGCGGCTTCAGCTGGGCTACCGCCAGCTGGAGACCTGCGGCGTGCCCGTGGTGGCGGCGCTGACCGGCTCCGCCCTGGGCGGCGGCTACGAGCTGGCGCTGTCGTGCCACCGGCGCATCGCGCTGGACGACGCGCGCATCCAGCTCGGCCTGCCCGAGGTGAGCCTGGGCGTCATCCCGGGCGCGGGCGGCTGCCTGCGCTTGCCACGCCTGATCGGCGTCCAGCCGGCCATGGAGATCATCGCTGCCGGCCAGATGGGGCTCAAGCGGGCGCCCAAGGCGGCGGCCATGGGCATGGTGGACGAGCTGTGCGACGGCCCGGAGGCCCTGCGCGCCGCGGCTGAGAAGTGGATCGCGGACAACCCATCGGCCCGGCAGCCGTGGGACGAAAAGGGCTTTTCGTTCCCGCCGCCGGCCCCGGGCACAGAGGCCGCGCGCGACCTGATGACCGGCGTCTGCGCGTTCATCAACAAGCGCACTGCCGGCGCTTACCTGGCGCCGCAGGTGGCCGCGCGCGCCGTGTATGAGGGCGGCATGATCAACATCGACCGCGCCCTGGAGGTGGAGGCGCGGCTGTTCGTCAACCTGGCAGTGGGCGACCAGTGCAAGGACATGATCCGCACGCTCTGGTACCACAAGAACGCGGCGGACAAGCACGAGGGGCTGCCCCACGCCGAGGAGCAGGGGATCCAGAAGGTGGGCATCCTGGGCGCCGGCATGATGGGCGCGGCGCTGGGCTGGGTGTGCGCCAGGAGCGGCTACGACGTGGTGCTCAAGGACATCAAGCAGGAGCAGGTGGACGCGGCGAGGGCGCACTGCGAGAAGCTCACGGCCAAAGGGGCGAAGCACCTCGACGACGCTGGACGGGCCGAGCTGCTGGGCCGCATCAACGTGACGCTCGAGCTGGAGGACCTGCGCGGCTGCGACCTGATCATCGAGGCGGTGTTCGAGGACATCGGCCTCAAGCACCGGGTGACCAAAGAGATCGAGCCGCTGCTGGCGGAGGACGCCATCTGGGCGTCCAACACCTCGGCGTTGCCCATCACCGACCTGGCGCAGGCCTCGGCGCACCCCGAGCGCTTCATCGGCCTGCACTTCTTTTCGCCGGTGGAGAAGATGCCGCTGCTGGAGATCATCACCGGTGAAGAGACGGACGAGCGCACCCTGGGGCGCTGCCTGGCGTTCACGAGGCAGATCAAAAAGACCCCCATCGTGGTGGGCGACAGCTACGCCTTTTACACCTCGCGGGTGTTCTCGTCATACCTGATGGAGGCGGTCCAGCTGCTGGCCGAGGGGCATGAGCCGGCGCTCATCGAGTGGGCGGCGCGGGCCGCGGGCATGGTCGTGGGGCCGCTGCAGGTGTTCGACGAGGTGACCCTGTCGCTGGTGCGCCACGCCATGGAGGCGGGCAAGGAGTATGTCGGCGACAAGCCGGACTACGCGCCCGGCGCCGAGCTGCTGTGCAAGCTGGTGGACGAGCACGAGCGCCACGGCAAGGCCGCGGGCAAGGGCTTCTACGACTACGAGGGCGGCAAGCGGCGCGGGTTCTGGCCCGGGCTGGGAGACCTGACGCCCGAGGTTCCCGCCGAGACGGGCAACGAGCTGCTGGGGCAGCGCCTGCTGATGATGCAGTGCTGTGAGGCGGTCAGGTGCGTGGAGGAGGGCGTGATCAAGCGCCCGCGCGACGCCGAGGTGGGCGGCATCTTCGGCATCGGCTTCGCCCCCAACACCGGCGGGCCCCTGTCCTACCTCGACCGCATGGGAATCCCCGAGGCCGTGGAGCTCCTGTCCACCTACGCCGACAAATACGGCCCCCGCTACACCCCCCCCAAGCTGCTCGTCGACATGGCCGAAAAGGGCGAGACCTTCTTCGACAAGGTTTAGGCCCCCCTAATAAGCGTCCTCGATAGGGTCCTTCCTCGATAGGGTCCTCGGTTACCTGGCCGAGGAAAGCTCCGGAAAGGGTATCGCCCTCTCCATGCCGTGGCGCTGGCTACTCCTTGTACTTGCTCAGGTCCGCCTTGCCCAGGTCCTCCGGGGTCATGGCGATGCGGTACTCGATGGTGGCGTTGAAGTTCAGGTACCAGGGCTCGGCGTAGCGCGGGATATCGCTGGCGTCGTTCACGTTGACCACCAGGGTGGCGCCGCGGTTGCCGTTCATCTCGGTGAAGTAGACCGCCTCTGGCTGGGTCTCCTCCAGTATCTGGCCGATGATGCCGCCGGCGGTGCCGTCCTTGACGAGCGGGTTGAAGTCGGCGGTCGGGATGGTGACGTTCATCAGAAACCTCATCTCTATCTCCTATTCCCCTGGTTGTTAGCAGAGGCTAACAATAGCAGCGGCATCTGCTTCCACAACCCACAAACGGGTACCAATCGAGGCTTTCACAACTCAGGAATGTTACAGCAGCGGGGCGCGCGGGCAGCAGCGCTGGCCAGGGAGGTCAGCAGTCCTTGTAGTCGGCCTTGCGGCGCTCCAGGAAGGAGGCGAGGCCCTCGTTGGCGTCGTGGGTCTCCATCAGCTCGTCGAGGTAGACGGCCTCCACCTTCTTGATCTGCTCGGTGAAGATCTGGTTGAAGGTCCAGCGCGAGGTCTTGACCGCGAAGCGCAGCGCCACGGCGCTCTTGGGCAGCAGGTGCTCCTCGGCCCAGGCCAGCGCGGCCGCCTCCGGGTCCTCGGCCAGCTCGTCCACCAGCCCCATGCCGTGGGCTTGTTCGCCGGTGACCGAACGGCCGGTGAGCACCAGGTCGTCCGCCCGGCCCTGCCCCACCCGCAGCGGCAGGATCAACGACGCAACCGGCGGCAGCACCGCCAGCTGAATCTCCGGCTGCCCCAGGGCCGCGTCGGGCCGCGCCACCACGCGGTTGCAGAAGCAGGCCAGCTCCATGCCGCCGCCCAGGCACTGCCCGCTCACCGCCGCGGCGGTGGGGATGCCCAGCTCGATGAGCGCCAGGAACATGGCGTGAAACGCCTCGAGCATGGCCGGCGCCTTGTCCTTGACATGGTCCGGCACCGACGCGCCGAAGGAGAAGTGCTTGCCCTCGCCCACGAACAGCAGCAGCCGCAGCTCGGGGCGCCCCTTGCACGCCGCCAGGGCGTCGAGGATCTCGGCCATCATCGGCCCGTCCAGCACGTTGGGCTTGGGCGCGGCGAGCACAATCTTGACGCCCTTGCCGTCGAGGATGTCCTCGACACGAATCTTCTCGTAGTCAGCCATTTCCTACCTCGATGTCAGGAAGGCAAGGGCCGTCCCCCCTCAAGCCTCAAGCCTCAAGTCTCAAGCCCGGGCCGCGAAGCGACCCTACCCTACTTGCGGTACTGCGGCGAGATGGCCCGGATCAGCTCATCGTCCCAGGGGTGCCCCTCGGCCAGCATCTGGCGCAGCTTGATGAAGTCGATCTCGCGGCCCACCTCGCGGTCACCCTCGTTGAAGGCGCGGAAGCCGGCCTTGGCCTCGGTCATCATGTTCTGGCCCAGCCACTGCCGGTTGCTCTCGGAGTTGCGGTACCAGGTCTCCAGCTTGAACTTGCGCAGCTGCTGCAGGGTCATCAGAGTGCAGTTGGGAAAGGTGAGCAGCAGCTTGGCGGTGAGGCTCTCGGTGAGCTGGTCCAGGGCGGTGAGGTCCACCTCGCCTGACTTGAGCAAGGCCTTGGCCTCCTTGAGATCGTCGCCGGCCTTGGGCGCGCCGTAGACGATGTTTCCCATGTCGTCCAGGTAGCGGTCGGTGATGACCAGCGGGTTCGGCACATACTTGCCGTCCACCTTGAGCGCCGGAGCGATGTCATGGATCAGGCCCAGGTGCTTGGCCTGGTGCGCGGTCCAGGTCTCGCACAGGGTGCCGGACCACATGGCGCGCTCCATGCCCACCATCAACGGCAGGAAGTCGGTGGATCCGCCCACAGGCGAGGAGCCGTGCTTGGGGCCGGCCTGGCCGAAGCGGGCCAAGTCCTGGGACACGGTGAAGTCGCAGGCCATGCCGATCTCCTGCCCGCCTGCGATGCGCATGCCGTTGACGCGGCAGATCACCGGCTTCTCGGCGATGAGGATGTTGGTCACCATGTCGTTGAACAGGCGCATGTACTGCATGTACTCCTGCGGGTTGCCGGCGTAGTACTCGGCGTACTCCT
>CAZEFW010000244.1:0-9048 GCA_964511535.1 uncultured Myxococcales bacterium
CCCCAAGAAGGACAAGGCCGTCCCCAAGAAGGACAAGGCCGTCCCCAAGAAGGACAAGGCCGTCCCCAAGCCGGACAAGAAGGTGCCGAAGCCGGACAAGGCCATGCCGAAACCCGACAAGAAGGTGCCGAAGCCGGACAAGGCCATGCCCAAGCCGGACAAGGCCATGCCCAAGCCGGACAAGGCCCTGCCGAAACCGGACAAGGCCCTGCCAAAACCAGACAAGGCTCCGCCCAAGCCAGACATCGGCACAGGGCAGGTCAAGTACACCGGCTCGTTCCCCAAGGGAAAGACCGGCTTCCTGACGGCCACCCTCACCGTCGGTGGGTACGCCCGCACCGTGCGCCTCTACCTGCCCAAGGGCCTCTCTTCCAAGCCGCCGGTGATGATCACCTTCCACGGCACCAACGGCAACGCCCAGCCCTTCATCACCTCCAGCTACGCCAGGACCCTGGCCGACCAGAAGAAGGTGCTGATCATCGGCCCCGAGGCGCGCAAGCCAGGCGTCAAGGACTGGGACCACCAGTACTCAAATGAGAAGTACTGGCAGACCTACCCCCACACCAACCCGTCCACCAACCCTGACCTGCTGCTGGTGCAGGCCATCATCCTCGAGGCCCAGAAGGCGTACGGCGCCGACCCGAAGCGCTTCTACACCCTGGGCCACTCCAACGGCGGCTTCTTCTCGCTGCTGGCGGCCATGAGCCTGCCCACCAAGATCGCCGGCTTCGCCGAGAGCTCCGGCGGGCTCACACGCTGCACCTACATGTGGAGCTGCAAGTTCACGGGCTCGGGCAGCGCCAACACCTGCGCTGCGCTGTCCAAGCAAGCGGGCTACGCCGCATGCCTCTGCGGCGGCGCGTACAAGCCGGGCCCGGTTCACACCAAGGCGCCCAAGCCGCCCGGCTACCTGTTCCACCACACCAAGGACTACCAGGTCTCCGCGGCCCACACCTGCATACTCGAGGCCCGGCTCAAGGCGCTGGGCTACAAGTACAAGACCCATCTGGTCACCGACCCGTACCACTCCATGCCCTACAACTTCGCCATCGACGCCTGGAACTATCTATCGCAGTACAAGCTCCCCTGATGCTAAAGTCGTAACATAAGGTACCAATGAAACAGGTAGAGATCCCGCGCTACGGGGGGCCCGAAGTGCTCGAGGTGGTGGAGCGTCCGGACCCGGAGCCGGGCCCCGGCGAGCTGCGCATCGCCGTGCGCGCCACGGGCATCAACTTCGCCGACATCCTCGCCCGCATGGGGCTGTACCGCGACGCGCCCAAGCCGCCCATGGTGATGGGCTACGAGGTCTCGGGCGTGGTGGACGCCGCCGGCAGCGACGCGCCCGCGGAGCTGGTGGGCCAGCGCGTGGTGGCCATGACCCGCTTCGGCGGGCACGCGGATTGCGTGGTGGTGCCCGCGGAGTCGGCGGTGCGGCTGCCCGACGCCATGGGCTTCGAGGAGGCCGCCGCCATGCCGGTGGTCTACCTCACCGCCTACCACATGCTCTATCACCTGGGGAACCTGCACCCCGGCGAGCGGGTGCTGATCCACAGCGCCGGCGGGGCCGTGGGGCTGGCCGCCATCCAGCTGTGCAAGCGGCGCGGGGCCGAGATGTTCGGCACCGCCAGCGCCGGAAAGCACGAGCGGCTGCGGGAGCTGGGGGTGAGCCACTGCATCGACTACCGCGCCGAGGACTTCGAGCAGGTGGTGGCCGAGCGCACCGACGGCAAGGGCGTGCATATCGTGCTGGACGCGGTGGGCGGCGCCTCGTTCAAGAAGAGCTACCGCAGCCTCGCCAAGGGAGGCCGGCTGTTCTGCTTCGGCATCTCGTCCTTCGCCGGCGCGGGCAAGCGCAGCTTCTGGCGCACCGCCGGCTCGGTGATGGCCATGCCGCTGTTCAGCCCGATCCGGTTCATGCTGGACAACAAGGGGGTGTTCGGCGTCAACCTCGGCGACCTGTGGGACGAGCAGGAGCTGGTGCTGGGCGAGCTGAACGCCCTGCTGGAGCTGTACGCGGCCGGCGACATCCGCCCCGCCGTGGACCGCGCCTTCCCCCTGGAGCAGGCAGCCGACGCCCACCGGTACATCCAGGAGCGCAAGAACTTCGGAAAGGTGGTGCTCGTCACATGAAAGAAGGTCTGTACGCCCCCCCGCTCACGCCGCTGACCGCCGATCTGCGGCCCGACGCGGACCGGTTCCTCAAGCACTGCCGCCGCCTGCTGGCCGACGGTTGCCACGGGCTGGTGCCCTTCGGCACAACCGGCGAAGGGACCTCGCTGTCGATCCACGAGCGGGAGGCGCTGCTGGACGCGCTGCTGGACGGGGGCATCCAGGCGGACCGGCTGGTGCCAGGCACCGGCTGCGCTGACCTGCCCGACACGGTGGACCTGACCAAATACGCCGTGAACATCGGCTGCGCCGGCGCCCTGCTCTTGCCGCCGTTCTTCTACAAGGAGATCACCGACGACGGGCTGTACCGCTACATCTCGGTGCTCATCGAGCGCGTGGCCGACAACCGCCTGAAGCTGCTGCTCTACCACATCCCCCAGATCTCCGGCGTCCGCATCTCGAACGCGCTGATCCGCAAGCTGTACAAGGCGTACCCCGAGACCATCCTCGGCGTGAAGGACAGCGAGGGATCCCCGGAGCATACCTTCGAGCTGCTGGAAGAGATGCCCGAGGTGAAGGTCTTCGTGGGCACCGAGCACTACCTGGCCCAGGCCCTGGCCGCCGGCGGCGCCGGCTGCATCTCGGCCATGACCAACCTCAACGCCGCGGGGCTGCGCCAGCTGTACGACGACTGGCACAAGACCGGAGCCCGGGAGATCCAGGAGCGGGTGACCCAGGTGCGCCGGGCGGTGGAGTCGTTCCCCATGATCCCGGCGCTCAAGGCGGCCGTGGCGCTGCTCAACTCCGACCCGGCCTGGGCCACCCCGCGGCCGCCGCTTTCACCCCTGGGCAGCGTCGCTCGGCAGGAGCTGATGACCGCGCTGATGGCCGCCGGTTACATGGGCTGACTTGACCTCCCGCCCCGGGACCTGGATATATAGCTACCTGCAACCAGCAAGGAGAAGACATGCTCTATACGCTCATCGGTGTGGGCGGGGTGGTGGTGGTGTTGATGTTGCTCAACCTCAAGACCTCCCGGCCGGACGGCAAGCTGATCAACAAGTTTCACATGCACGCCTACCGCACCATGCTCGGTTACATCATGCCCACCCGCAACGAATCGGTGGTCTACTTCGACTCCTACGTACGTGCCGAGGCGCTGCTGGACTACATCGACAAGGCTCGCGTCAAGCATGAGGTCGGCGTGATCCACTGCATCCTGGCGGCCATCACCTCGGCCAGCCAGCGCAACCCGAAGATGAACACCTTCATCTCCGGGCGCCGCCTGTACCAGCGCAACAACTGGTACGTGTCGTTCTCCATGAAGCGCAAGAAGATGGACAAGGAGGCCAAGGTCTCCGCGGTGAAGCTGAAGCTCGACGACAGCGAGAACTTCGACGAGCTGGTCAAGCGCATGAACGGCGACATCAAGGTGGAGCGCTCTGACGCCGAGACCTACGCGGACAAGGAGACCGGCCTGCTGATCAAGCTGCCGCGGCCGATCCTGCGCTTCGCCTGCGCCTTCGTGCGGTGGGTCGATTATTACAACCTGCTGCCCAAGAGCTTCATCGACGGCGACGCCTTCTACTCCACCGTCGTTGTGGCCAACCTCGGCAGCGTGGGCATGGGCGCCGCCTACCACCACCTGTACGAGTGGGGTAACGCCGGGCTGTTCATGATGGTGGGCAAGATCGAGGACCGCCCGGTGGTGGAGGACGGCGCGGTGGTGGCGCGCAAGGTGCTGCACCTGCGCTACTCCTACGACGAGCGCATCGACGACGGCCTCACCTCGCGCTACGGCATCGACGCGGTGAAGAACAGCCTGGAGCACCCGTTCGAGACCTTCGGCTGCCTGGAGCAGGACGGCAGCGACGTGCACGCGCTGGACGGCTGGGAGGGGATCGAGCTACCCGGTACGGAGCCGCCGCGCTGAACGTCGGCGCCCGTCGCAGGACCCTCGGGGGGAGCCCGCCCGAGGGGCGGATCTTTCGGACCCGAAACAGCGTCGGGGGTAGAAGCGGCGTCCTCGCCGCTTTCGCTGCAGCGCTGCAAACCACGCGGTCAGAGGCCGCGTCTACAGGTTAGTTTCGGGTCAGTCCTGAATGAAGAGCTGATTGCTCTGAATCATCTGGCGCACGCGGTCACGCTTGCGCAGCTTCTTGCGCTTGGGCGGGGGGCTCTTCTCCTGCTTGCGCTCACCCTGCAGCTTGATCCACTTCTTGTTGCGGCTCTGCCACACGTGGCTCTGGATCTCTGACTTGGAGGCCGGCATCTTGTAGCCGTTCTTGGTCAGGATGTCCTTGGCGCCCTTGCTGATCTTCTTGCGCAGCTTCTTGGGCAGCCGGTCGCGCGCCACCGAGAAGCCCTGGCTGCTGCCCGGGCTGGAGCGGTGGGAGTCGAGGCAGAAGACCTGCAGCTTGAGCCGCCGGGTCTCGCCCGGCTTCACCTTCAGCTCCTCCTGGTCCTGCCACTTGTTCCCCTTCTGCACCTGGAACGGCCCGGCCGCCCCCAGCCGCTGGGGCGCCCGCTCGGGATCACCGTCGGGCACGAAGTACAGCCCCTTGGCGTCGAACGCCTGCGCCTTCTGCGTCTTGTTGGCGATGTCCACCACGATATGCCCGTTGGTGCCGCCGGTGTAGCGCACGAACCGGACCTTCATCTTGACCGAGGTGCCCTTCTCGGCTGGCAGGTCCACGTACTCTCCAGCGCCGGCCATGGCCAGCCCCGGAAGCAGCATCAGGGTGAGGGAGAGGAGCAGACGACTGGCGCCGAGTTTCATGGGATCACCTCCAGAGGGGTCGTGGGTCATGTGACAGGTAAACGCACGGAGGCGCCGGATCGGTCTGAGGCGCGGGCAAATTTATGCTAAAAAGATTCTCATCAGAATTCAGCGTGTTGGGCTCAAAGCGAGGACACATGAGCACCAGGAAGCCCGTGGAGATCGATCCAGCAGACCCGGTGATGACCCTGCCGGACCGGCTGGAGTTGGGTGAGCAGATCGGCGAGGGCGGCATGAGCTACGTGCACGAGGCGCGGGATCGAAACTTGCTGCGTACCGAGGCGATCAAGCTGATCTTGCCCTCGCTGGCCCAGGACCCCACCACCCGCCAGCGCATGATCGAGGAGGCCCAGATCACCGCCCAGCTGGACCACCCGAACATCCCGCCGGTGCACGAGCTCGGCATCACGCCGGAGGGGCGGCTCTACTTCACCATGAAGCGGCTGTCGGGGCGGACCCTGGGCGAGGTGCTGGCAGCCAGCCAGGAGCAGCCCCGGCCAGAGGGGGAGCAGTACCGCCTGCTGCAGCTGTTCCTCAAGCTGTGCGACGCGGTCTCCTTCGCCCACAGCCACAGCGTGATCCACCGCGACCTGAAGCCGGACAACGTGATGATCGGGGACTTCGGCGAGGTGTACCTGATGGACTGGGGCATCGCCCGGGTGACCGAGCAGACGGCGCCCGCGCCGCCGGAGGTGGAGGAGCCCAAGGAGCAGCCCGCCATGCGCCGCTCTCAGCGCATGGCGACCCAGGACGGCAAGTACGTGGGCACGCCGTCGTACATGCCCCCGGAGCAGGCCCACGGCAAGCACGAGGCCACCGACGAGCGCTCCGACATCTTCGCCCTGGGCGGCATCCTGTACGAGATCCTCACCGGGCGGCCGCCCTACCAGGCGCGCACCACCCTGGAGATGCTGTTCCTCGCCGCGGACGGCGACGTGCCGCCGCCCCAGCAGGTGGTGGAGTGGGAGCTCCCCCCGCGGCTGTGCAAGGTGGCGAGCCGGGCCCTGGCCAAGGACCCGACCGACCGGTTCGAGAGCGTGGCCGAGATGGCCGGGGAGATCGACGCCTTCCTGCAGAGCGGCTGGCAGTTCCCGAGCGAGAGCTTCTCGGCGGGTGACATCATCGTGCGCGAGGGCGACCGCGGGGATCGCGCGTACATCGTCACCAGCGGCCACTGCAAGGTGTACAAGGAGGCCGCCGACGAGCAGATGGAGATCGGCGAGATCGGCCCGGGTGACGTGTTCGGCGAGACCGCCGTGTTCGCGGAGCAGCCGCGCAACGCCACGGTGGTGGCCCAGGATGACGTGGCGGTAAAGGTGGTCACCGCCAGGCACTTCAAGGACGACCTCGGCATGGGGATCTGGCTGTCCCGGTTCGTCAAGGCGCTGGCCCAGCGCTTCGACGAGCGCAACACCCGGGCCACCTTCCTGGAGCGGGAGGCCGAGAACTACCGGCTCAACATGCGCCTGCTGAGCCACCTGCTCTACGAGGGCCACGACGACGACGAGGGCTACCGCCGGGCGCCCTGGTCACCGCTGCAGGACGCGCTGGTGCACGAGTTCGGCCGCCCGCCCGAGGAGATCGTGGCCGAGGTGACCCGCTGGGGGCCGTACGAGGTGAACCTGGAGCAGGACTACATCCGCTCGCTGGAGCGGGCCTTGTAGCGACGGTACGCGGCCTTCAGCTTGGGCAGGTGCACCCGCAGCAGGGACCGCGCGCGGTGGTCAGACGACGCGCCGAAGTAGGGCTTCAGCGATGCCGCCAGGTGCTGCTCGATCTCGGCCAGCCCCATCTTCGGGTCGCGGCCAGCGGCCCGCCACACCCGCGACGCCACCGCCGGCCCGGAGTTGTAGCCGATGTAGAGCAGGAAGATGTTGCCGCCGTAAGCGCGGAGCATGCGGCCGACGTAGAGGTTGCCGGCCTTGATGGCGCGGGCCGGGTCGAACCGCGCGTCGGACAGGTCGCAGGGGAAGCTCTCCTTGTGGCCGAGCAGCTTCTCCATGTCGCCGCTCTCCAGGTCCTTTTGCACGGCGCGATCCACCCGACAGGCGCCGTCGCAGTTGCACGGGTAGACCTTGCCCACGCCGAACACCTTGCGGTAGGGGTTGGTGCGCGCCGTGGGGCCGCAGAACTGGGTCAGCCCCACGCAGCCGGTGGTGCTCACGGCGAACTGGCGGCCGCCTGACTCGACCCAGATCAGGGCCTTGACCAGGGCGAACCGCTTGCGGTCCTTGCCCACGACCTGGCGGATGGTCGGGTCCCAGCGGTCCATGAAGGAGCTCGTGGGCGGCGGCGGCGCCACCACAAGCCCTGGATCCCCGCCGTCGTGGATCGGGATGGTCTGGCCGCTGTCCTCGGGGAAGGCCACCTCCCACGCCTCCTTGCCGCCGCCCCGGCTGGCCACGGGCGTGGAGGTGATGCGGCTGTAGAGGCCCACCACCGACTCCACGAACGCCGCGGACGCGGTGCCGTCGGCCAGGTTCGCCGCCCGGGCGGCCCAGGCGGTGCCCGACATGCTGCGGGGGACCAGGGTCGGCTGGATCACGAAGGGGACCAGCAGCGCGGTCACCCCGACGGTGAAGGCGAGGCTCCACGCCATGGCGGTCCGCCGGAAGCGCTTGCCGAAGCCCTCCATGGCGCGCTCCACGGCGGCGATTCCTCGATCCACCAGCCCCCAGAGCCGCATCAACGGCTTGCGCAGCAGCACCAGCCAGGTCAGGTGGACGAAGCAGGCGCCGGCCAGGCGCAGGGTGAGGCTGCTCACCGAGGCGCGGTGGCTGGACCAGCGCCAGAACTGGTCAACCGAGTCGAAGTCGGCGTGGGCCACGGCGAGGGCCAGCAGCTGCTGCAGACCGTAGGCCACCAGGGCGAACAACAACACCCAGGCCAGCAGATAGCCGGCCAGGATGTCGTAGAGGCCCTTGATGATCTTCGCGAGCGGTCTCAGGTAGCGCATGGGTCTCCGGCGGAGGTGATTGTCCTATTTACGCACAGGGAAGCGCAAACGATCTAACGGAAGCAAAAATGATATGGTGGGGTCCCATGGGCCGTCGAAAACATGCGCGCTCGAGGTTCCGCGCTTTGCTGCACGAGGTCGAGTTCGTCAAGGGACATGACGGGTTCCTCCGGGGCAAGCCGGAGCCGGAGCTGATCTTCGCCACCTACGCCCAGGACGACGAGAACATATCGCTGCTGCAGACCAGCCGCCGCACCCTGGAGATCCAGGGTGGGTTCCCCTGCGTAACGAGCCTGCCCAACCGCCTGGTGATCAACGCCCGCGTGCCCCGCTGGGCGCGGCAGATCGCCCTGCTCTGCCTGGCTGTGGAGAACGACGGCGGCACCGACGCCAGCACCCTCACCGCCGCGCTGGCGGAGCCCTCGGCGTGGAAGACGCGCGCCCGGGACTCGAGCATCGCCGCGCCCTTCGCGCTGGACGAGCTGTCGGTGTTGCGGCCCACGCCCGCGCCCACGGCCATGCAGGTGCGGCTCACCTTCGCCGGCGAGGAGATGGCGCAGGTGTGCAAGGTGGATGACTGGATCGCCGCGGCCCTGATCCTGCTGGACGCCCGGCGCGCCGCCGGCGACACCTGGATCATGCGCCTGCTGTCGGACGACCGGAAGAACGACTGGAAGGCCAAGATGGAGCTGCGGCTCTGATCCCATCTCGTTGACGTCCGGCGCGGCGCTGGCGTATCGTTCCCGCATCAACAAACGAGGACGTCCGGAACACCTCCGCCATGCTGAACTATTGCCCTGGGGGGGTGAGAGGGGATGAGTTGCACTATTGCGTCCTGAAACGAACGACGAAGGACCCGGCTAACAGGAGGCCAGGATGATCGGTTCAAGCACCACTGACTCACGCATCAAGAACCTGCTCGATCAGGCGGAGATCAAGTACGAAGTGGACAGCGACGGCGACTTCAAGGTGCTGTTCGGCGTGGGCGACGGCAGGAGCCAGGTCGCCTTCATCAACTCCAACACCGAGCGGCTGATGGACATGGAGATCCGCGAGATCTGGTCCGTGGCGCACAAGAGCGACGGCCCGTTGCCCCAGGCGCTGGCCAATGACCTGCTCGAGCGCAACAAGCGCGTAAAGCTCGGCTCGTGGGGCGTGACCAAGATGCGGGACGGCGCCCACCTGACCATCTACACCATCC
>CAZEFW010000245.1:0-9014 GCA_964511535.1 uncultured Myxococcales bacterium
GCGCGCCGTTGGCGAAGGGCACGCCGCACTTGAGCGCGGCGTAGGCGTAGATCATCGACGGCGCGATGCTGAAGTCGTTGTCCCGCAGGCCCTGCTCGAAGCTCTCCATGGTGGCGTGGACCGGGCCCTCCTCCAGGAAGATCTCGGTGGAGCCGCACCACACCATCACCAGGCGGGAGCAGCCGCGCTCCTCTTTGAAACGATTGATATCCTCGATGAGCTGCTGAGCCAGGTCCATCTTGGTCTCGCCCTGCTTGACCCAGGTCCCGTCCAGCTTCTTGACGTACTCCCGGGAGAACACCGCCTTCATCGGCTTGATGGCGCTCATCTCCTCTTTGATCGGGTCCAGCACGTCCCGGTCCAGCACGCCCGCCTTGACCGCCGCCTCGTAGGTGTTGTCCTCGAAGATGTCCCAGCCGCCGAACTCCAGCTGTTCCAGGGCCGCCAGGGGCACGAACTCGCTGATCTTGGGGTACTTCACGTCGTTGCGCAGCCCGACCCGGATGGTCCCCATCTGGGTCAACGAGCCGATGGGCAGGGCCAGGCCCTTGCGCACGGCCAGAGCGCCGGCGATGAAGGTGGTGGCCACGGCCCCCAGGCCCGGGAGAAGGACGCCGAGCTTGCCATCGGCCGGGGCGATCTTGGCGGGAGAATCGATCATGGTGGACTCCTCATTGACAGGACGACGGACTCAACCCTGTCTGGTAGTTTGCAGACGCGGTGCCAGCAACAATGCAGTAACAAAGTACGATGCAATTTTTATGACAAGGGAAAATCCACATGAGCGGTGAGAGAATTTCGGGCTTCATCGGGGTCGTCCATCTGCCAGCCATGCCCGGAGACCCGGGCCACGATGGCTCCGGGTTCGAGGGGGTGGAGGCGTGGGCGTTGCAGGACGCGGCGGCGCTGGCCGCCGGGGGTGTGGACGGCATCATCCTGGAGAACTTCGGCTCGGCGCCGTTCCCCACGGGAGGGCCCGGCGACCGGACGCCGCCCCACCAGGTGGCGATCATGGGGGCGCTGGCGGCGAGGATCGTGCGTGAGTACGGGGCGGAGGTCCGCGTGGGCGTCAACTGTCTGCGTAACGACGCCCTGGCGGCCATCGGCATCGCAGCGGCCGCGGGGGCCGACTTCGTGCGGGTCAACGTGCACGCCGGGGCCATGCTCACCGACCAGGGCGTGATCCAGGGGGAGGCCCACCGTACCCTGCGATACCGCATGTCCGTGGACGCGCAGCGCGTGGCCATCCTGGCCGACGTGCTGGTGAAGCACGCCCAGCCCCTGGCGGCGCAGCCCATGGAGGACGCGGTGCGGGAGTGCACCGAGCGGGCGCTGGCCGACGGGGTCATCGTCTCGGGCAGCGGCACCGGCGAGCCGGTGGACCCCGACGCCCTGGCCCTGGCGCGCCGGGCCTGCGACGGCCACCCGCTGCTCATCGGCTCCGGGCTCACGCCGCGGAGCGCCCCGCAGCTGGCGCCCCTGGCGGACGGGGCCATCGTGGGCACCTGGCTCAAGCAGGGGGGGGATGTGCGCGCGCCGGTGGACGGCGAGCGCGTCAGGCAGATGGCCGGGGCGCTGGGGGACGCCTGGGCCGAGGCACGGGGCTGAGCGGGCGCGAGCCTGACGAACCGTCGACGATACCTGTCAGGCTTTCAACACCTACTCGTCTTCCAGCTCGTCCCACTTGTAGTCGATGATCTCGGTGAGCACGCCGTTGAGCGCGTTCGGGTGCACGAAGGCGAACTTGCAGTCGCGGAAGCTTCGCAGCCCCCCGATTATCGGGTAATCCTTCTGCTTCAGCTCATCGATGGACTCGTCGGTGTTGTCCACGTTGAAGCCGATGAGCATGAACCCCTCGCCGTTCTTCTCGATGAACCGCGCGACGTCCCCGTCGGGAGAGGTGGACTCCATCAGCTCGAAGCCCACGCCGGCCAGGATGTAGCGGGCCACGTGGATTTTTTCGGCCTCGTGCACGTACTCGTCGTCCGGCTTGTCCTTGCCCAGCAGCGGCTCCCACTTCTTGCGGGCCTCGGCCAGATCTTTGACCGCGATGCACAGGTGGTCGATCTTGTTGATCTTCATGGACGGGTCCTCGGCTGAGATGGTCGTTGTGGCGGAAACTCGTCGGGTGCACAATATCACAGGTATCCGGCGGTCCTCGACCGCCGCAGCGCTCCGCGCCGGGGCGCACCAACGGAGCGAATCATGCGTGGATTCACCCGCCTCAGCGCCGCGGTCCCCGCCTGCGGCGTCACCGACTTCCACCGGAACCGTAAGCACACCCTCGCGCTGTGGCAAGAAGCTCACCGGCAGGGGAGCGCGGTGGTCATCTTCCCGGAGCTCGGCCTGTGCGGCTACACCGCCCGGGACCTGCTGCACGACGGCCACCTGCAGGACGCCTGCCTCGAGTCCCTGGGCTGGCTGCTGGACCGGGGCAGGGAGCTGCAGCCCATGGCCGTGGTGGGCTTGCCGCTGCGCTGGGGCTCGCAGCTGTTCAGCGTGGCCGCGGCCATGCAGGGGGGGCGGCTGCTGGGGCTGGTGCCCAAGTCGTACCTGCCCACCAGCCGCGAGTTCGAGGAGGCGCGCTGGTTCCGCCCCGGCCGTGAGATCCCGGCTGGCAGTGAGACCATGGTCCTGGATCAGCGGGTGCCCCTGGGCACCGACCTGCTGTTCCAGGCCAGCGACACGCCGGACCTGGTGGTGGGCCTGGAGATCTGCGAGGACCTGTGGGTGCCGCTGCCGCCCAGCGCATTCGCCGTCGCGGCGGGGGCCACGGTCATCGGCAACCTGTCGGCCTCCAACTTCACCATCGGCAAGGCCGAGCTGCGCCGCCGCCTGGCGCGCGCCTCTTCGGACCGCGGGGTGTGCGCGTACCTGTACGTGGCGGCGGGGCCCGGTGAGTCGTCCACCGACCTGGCCTTCGACGCCGACGCCTTCATCTGCGAAAACGGCAGCCTGCTGGCGGAGTCGCGCCGGTTCTCCCGCGAGGATCAGCTGGTCACCGCCGACGTCGACCTCGACCTGTTGACCCACGAGCGCCAGGTCACCTCCAGCTTTGGCAGCTGCGCCGGGGTGCATCGCGCGCCCTACCGCCGGGTGCCCTTCGCCGGCGGGGCAGGGCCGAGGCGGCTCAAATTCCGCCAGGTGCCGGCCCACCCGTTCTTGCCCGCGGACCCCGCGACCCTGGGGACCCGCTGCTGGGAGACCTTCGAGATACAGACCAACGCGCTGGTGACCCGCATGACCGCGGCCAACACGCGCAACCTGGTGCTCGGGGTCTCCGGCGGGCTCGACTCCACCATGGCAGCGCTGGTGTCGGCCACCAGCCTGGACATGATGGACCTCCCCCGGGAGAACCTGATCTGCGTAACCATGCCCGGCCTCGGCACGACCTCCGAGACGCGCAACAACGCGCGCGCCCTGGCTGGCACCCTGGGGGCCACCCTGCGAGAGCGGGCCATCGGCGAGGCGAGCCTGGTGGTGCTGGGGCAGGTGGGGCACCCCGCGGCCAGGGAGTGCGAGACGGTCGACGCGCTGCTGGATCGGCTGCGGGAGCACCCGGAGTTCGGCGACACCACGCTGGAGAACGTGCAGGCGCGCATGCGCACCCTGCTGTTGATGACCATGGCCAACAAGCACCGCGGCCTGGTAGTGGGCACCGGTGATCTGTCGGAGAAGGCCCTCGGCTGGTGCACCTACGCTGGCGATCACATCGCCATGTACGACGTCAACGCCGGCATCCCGAAGACGTTGATCCAGTTCATCATCCGCTGGGTCGCCACCGAGCGCGTGCAGCGCTGGACCGCTGGCGAGCCAGAGCGCCTGCGCGAGACCCTGTACCGGATCCTCGACACGCCCATCTCGCCGGAGCTGCTGCCGGCGGACGCGGAGGGCAAGATCGCCCAGCTCACCGAGGAGGCCATCGGCCCGTACGAGCTGCACGACTTCTTCCTTTACCACCTGGTGCGCCACGGGGCGCGCCCGACGCGCATCATCGATCTGGCGCGGGTCGCCTTCGACGGGCGGTACGCGCTGGAAGAGATCAAGCGCTGGCTGGAGCTGTTCTACCGGCGCTTCTTCCAGCACCAGTTCAAGCGCTCTTGCGCCACGGACGGCCCCAAGGTGGGCATGGTCTCGCTGTCGCCGCGGGGGGACTGGCGTATGCCTTCGGACGCGCGCGTGGCGTCGTGGATCGAACGGGTCAGGGCGTACAAAGAATAACGATCCGGGCGTCGAGCCTATTATTCTATTTTATCGTTCGTTATCACTGTTCTGTTGATGCGGGGCGCCGCTGACGCTATAGATCCAGCAAGAAGCTGGATCTGCAGCCGCGCCCGCAGCAAGGAGCATCTTTATGCCGTTAGCTATCAGTGGAGAGCTCGGGAGCTATCTCGTCTCGACGCTCGACAAGGATATCAAGCTCGCGCGCGCCATGGCGCGAGACTACGTGGAGTCCATCGACCAGCAGGCGCTGGCGACCTACCTGATGCCCCCGGAGGTCGCGGTGGAGCTGCTCGTCGGGCGGTTGCAGGAGGACCCGGAGCAGACCCTGGCTGATCTGAAGAAGCTCGCCGCCGGCAAGGGGATCAAGCTGCAAGAGGGGAGGGGCGGGCGGAGCAAGGCGGGCGCGAGGAAGACAGCGGCCGGCAAGGGACAGGGGGCCCGACGGTCCAGGTCCCGGACCCGCAAACGCATGACCCCGGAGCAGACCGCGCAGGCCAAGGAGACCATCCTGGCGCTGCTCCAGCGCAAGGGGTGGTCCAGCCGGGCGGAGATCACGGCGGCGGCGGAGCTGACGAGCATGGCTGTCTACACCCGACTCATGGGCGAGCTGCGCAGGGCGCGCAAGGTCATCGCCCACGGCTCCAAGGCGAACATGGTCTACGCCCTGGCCGGCACCCCGCGGCCGGGCGCCGGGCCCCGGCGGGCGAAGAAGCAGAAGAAGCCCGGCGCAGGCAAGAAGCCTGCTCCGCGCGAGAAGTCCCGCTCCGGGCGGAAGTAGTCCGCCTGAACCTCAGGTTGACAGTCCGGCTCCAGGACTCACGTTAGATGGATTCATCCCCCGTCGGGGAGCGGAGCGTCCATGGAAGTCGGTAAGCGAACCAAGGTCACGCTGATCTATGTCGCCCTGGCGGCGGCCTTCCTCTTCCTGCTCCAGTCGGGGGTCTCCCGCAAAGTCCAGGAGATCCCGTACAGCGCTTTCAAGGACCACCTGCGCAAGGGGGAGGTGGCCGAGGTCCAGGTGGGCCAGACCCGCATCAAGGGGCGGCTCAAGACGAGCGGGCTGTTCGAGACAGTGCGCATCGAGGATGAGGGCCTGATGAAGTCCCTGGAGGTGGCGGGGGTGAGCTCCAGCGGAGTGGTGGAGGGGGGCGGGGCCTTCGCCATCATCCTCTCGTGGCTGCTGCCCATCGGGCTGATGGTGGTGTTCTGGGTCTTCATCATGCGGCGCATGGGGCAGCAGGCCCAGGGTGGCGTGATGTCCTTCGGCAAGAGCCGCACCAAGCTGGTGGGCGAGGCGGACGTCCAGGTCACCTTCGACGACGTGGCCGGGGTGGACGAGGCAGAGGCCGAGCTGGTGGAGCTGGTCTCGTTCCTGCGTGAGCCGGACCGCTACACGCGCATCGGCGCGCGGATCCCCAAGGGGGTGCTGCTGTTGGGGCCGCCCGGGACGGGCAAGACCCTGCTGGCCCGCGCTGTGGCGGGGGAGGCGAAGGTGCCGTTCTTCCTCATGAGCGGCTCCGACTTCGTGGAGATGTTCGTGGGGGTGGGCGCGGCCCGGGTTCGCGACCTGTTCCAGCAGGCCACGGGCAAGGCGCCCTGCATCATCTTCATCGACGAGCTGGACGCCCTGGGCAAGGCCAGGGGCAGCGGCACGGTGGGGGGCCACGACGAGCGGGAGCAGACCCTGAACCAGCTGCTGACGGAGATGGATGGCTTCGATCCCAACAACGGCGTGGTGATCATGGCCGCCACCAACCGCCCGGAGGTGCTCGACCCGGCCCTGCTGCGGCCGGGGCGGTTCGACCGGCAGGTGCTGGTGGATCGGCCGGACCTCAAGGGCCGGGAGGCGATCCTTCAGATCCACGCGGCGGGGGTGAAGTTGAGCGATGAGGTCGACCTGGCGGCGGTGGCCCTGCGCACGCCGGGCTTCGCCGGGGCGGACCTGGCCAACCTGATCAACGAGGCGGCGCTGCTGGCGGTGCGCAACAACGCCGAGCAGGTGACGTCCGAGCACTTCGAGGACGCCGTGGATCGGGTGGTGGCGGGGCTGGAGAAAAAGGGGCGGCTCATCTCGGAGAAGGAGCGCAAGGTGGTGGCCTACCACGAGGTGGGGCACGCCATGGTGGGCGAGGTGCTGGAGCACGCCGAGAAGACGCTCAAGATCTCCATCGTGCCCCGGGGGATGGCCGCCCTCGGCCTGACCTGGCAGCGCCCCACCGAGGACCGGTACCTGTTGACCCGCTCCGAGCTGCGCGACCGCATCGCCGCGCTGCTCGGCGGCCGGGCTGCCGAGGAGATCTACATCGGCGACATCACGACGGGCGCCCAGAACGACCTGTCCCGGGCCACTGACATCGCCCGGGCCATGGTGAGGCAGTACGGCATGAGCGATCTGCTGGGGCCCGTGGCCTATGATCCCGAGCGCAAGGGCTTCCTGCCGGTAAACGACTTCATGCCCACCTGCGAGCATGGTGACGCCGTGGGCGACCTCATCGACAAGGAGGTTCGCCGGGTGCTGGATGAGGGTATGGACCGCGCGCGCGAGGTGCTCAAGGTGCGCCGGGACGAGGTGGAGGCGGTGGTGAAGGTGCTGCTGGAGAAGGAGCAGGTCGACGGCGATGAGCTGCGGGAGATCATCGCGGCTTAGCCTCCCCAATGCGCGGGCGCATTATTAGGGCCCCGTGGTCGATGTCCGAAGCCGTCAGACTTTGGCCGGTGTGTTGCCGGTTCAGCGCCGCAGGTAGCCAGGCCGAAACGCCTCGAACCCCTCAGGCTGGCCCAGCGCTCGCCAGAGCGCATCGCTCAATACGAGCCCCTCAAAGTCGCGCAGCTCCTCGGGAGTGGCGTCGAGGAGCTCCTGGTAAGTTCGGAAGTGATCCACCTCCAGCCCGACCAGGGCGTAGCGGTAGGGGCAGCTCGCGCCCATGAGCAGCTCATACAGGCGGGCGGCCACGTCGCCCCGGTCTGGCGCGGCGACGTCCCCGGCGGAAACCACCGCCCACCAGCCGCCGTCCCCGTCGGCGTTTACGGATACGTCGAGCGGTCCCTGTCCATCCAGGGCCAGGGCGGCGAAATGCGATCCCATGGCGCGTGCATCCTGCTGCCGCGCGCCGCACTCGATGGAGAGGCTGAATATCCACGCCATGGCCACTGTCCTCGGGAGTTAGGTCAGGAGCATTTTAGCAGAACGCCCGATATGGCTGCGCGAGGCGGAGCGCCATCGGGTACCATGATCAGGACGACCGACCAGGAGGCCTGGTGACCACCCCCCGATGCAGGTTCACTGTTGCCCTGTGGCTGCCCGCGGCGCTGATGCTTTTCATCCAGACCACCGGCTGCACGGAGAAGATCAAGATGTCTCCAACCACCAAGAAGCCTGGCCAGCCCGCCAGGAAGAAGGGCGGCGCGGCGCCGCAAAAGCAGGCACATGCGGGCCGCTCGGCGGTCAACATCATGGCCCGGTACTCCGGCCAGATATTGCTCGGCAACCAGGGCCCGGAGCCCGCGTCGCCAGGGCGCGTGATCCGGGACCAGGACGGCTATGACGCACTGGTCGCCGCCCTGCCAAGAACCCTGATCCAGATGAAGCAGCCGAGCCCGCGCAACGATGACGCGCTGCTGGCCAGGCCGAAGATTGACTTCGAGCGACATATGCTCGTCGCTGCCTTCCGCCACAGCATGTATTACGGCCCAAAGATTGACCGGGTCCAGCTCGCTCCCGGCGAGGGGCTGCTGGTGGAGGTGGTGCACGAGTCTCCGTCCGGGATCATGCCCATGTCTTCTCGCGATGATGTGGGGACCTACGAGGCGGTGGTTGTGCCGCGGCTGGATGAAGACGCGACCTTCCGCGTCAAGAAGGTCGTGGCAGGGGGCGGAAGCGGAGAACCGGTCGGCCCGTAGCGCTCCCCGTCAGCGGCCCCCCTGCTGGGGGCGCGGGCTGACACCTGGGGCTTACCACCAGGGCGGCGTCTTTGGAGCGGCGGCGACGGTGACGGCGAAGGAGGCGCAGTCGGTGGGGTCGAAGCCGGTCTTGTTCGCCCGGAACTTGCCGCAGGACAGGCCCACGGGGAACGCCTCGAGCCACTGGAAGAGGGGGTTGCCCGGGATGGTGGTCGGCCGGTAGATGAGGGCGCGCTGCAGGTCGAACCCGATGAGCGCGCCCTTCTTCAGGTCCCCGGGAGCCACCTTGCCGTCGGGTACCGAGGTGTCGTGGGTCACCGCGGCGACGTTGGCCATGCCCATGCCGGTGGCGCTGATGGCCGCAGCCGGCACCTTGCGCGTCACCTCCAGCTTGAAGGTGGCCCCGGTCGCCGACGCCTCGCCCAGCTTGTACATGTAGTCTGGCCCCACCGCGCCCACCATCCACAGGGACGAGACCTTGAGCTTGGCCGGCAGCTTCTCTCCTGCGGCGGCCACCAGCTTGCCCGTCAAGGTGAGGGTTGCCCCGGCGGCACCGTCCGCGGCGGCGCCTGCGTCTCCGGCGGCGCTGCTGTCAGCGCTGGCGCCGCTGTCGGCCGGTGTATTGTCATCGTCGCTGCAGCCTGGCGCCAGAGCCATCAGCACCGCGACCAGCAGTAGCTTTCTATTCATGAGCACACTCGCTGTCTCCCTGCCACGGGAGCCCGTCAATGGAATTGATGCAGCGGAGCATAAGGAAAAAGCCAGGATGCCACAACGGCGCCGATCGGGCGGCACTGGCCGTGGGATTCCCCTACCGGGGTTAATTTCGATAGGAATTCCCCTACCGGGGTTAATTTTCCAAGCAACATTTGCATCGACTTGCCGATAAC
>CAZEFW010000246.1:0-8882 GCA_964511535.1 uncultured Myxococcales bacterium
CTCTTCGGGTTCGGGTTCGGGCTCTTCGGGCTCGGGCTCGGGCTCGGGCTCGGGCTCGGGATCGGGCTCGGCGGGCTCGGGCTCGGGCTCGGGTTCGGGTTCGGGTTCGGGGGCCTCGAAGGGTTCGGCTTCCAGCAGGGATTCGCCTGGTGCAGGGGCCTCGGTCAGGCTCACGCGGGGCTCGATGACGGCTCGCTCCTCGGTGGGCTCGATGGCCTCCAGTTCTTCAGCCAGGTAGGTCGCCACCGGTGCGGTGTCGTCGCCCAGCAAGCCGAGAAGCTTGATGTGGCGCTTCTCGAGGTCAGCTCCGTAGACAATGGACCTCGCCTGGACCAGCCTGAGCTCGGGCCCCACGAACAGGTGGAGGTTCATGTTCAGCGAGACCGCCAGCTCCTCCAGCTCCAGGTCCTCGGTCTCCTCGGTGACGAGCAGGATGATGTCCTCGTCGTCCGCGTCCAGGGGACAGACCTTCTTCTCCTCGGCGGTGGCCAGATCGAAGGGAGGGTTCGGCAGGAATTCGAGGGTCGGGATATGGCCCTGCTCCAGCGGCGGCATGCCGCATACGCGGCTTAGGATCGCCAGGAGCGCGCCCTCATCCACCATCCCCTTTTCCAGCAGGATCGTGTCGAGTCCGCCGCCCAGGATCGCCTGGCGCGCCAGGGCGCTCTTGAGGGTCTTGACCTCGAGCACGTCTGACTGAACCAACGCCGAACTGAGCCTTGAGCCCATGGCTACCTCATCTCCTGAGTTCTAGGTCCTGCAGCGGATGACATACGTGCCTGCTACCCAGTCCGACAGCCCCCGCTTCTCACGGTCGAACCCGACCCAGATGAACCCCAGGCCCAGCAGCCCGAGGCTAAGGACGAACCCGACGCACCTCAGGGCGACCCGCCACATCTCAGGGGCCTGCCCATAAACGTTGATCACCTTCAGCCTCAGCAGCTTCAGCCCCGGAGTCGCGCCGGAGATGAAAAGGAACAGCGCGGTGTAGAGCGACACCAACAAGAGCGCCAGGATCACGACGCTGTAGAACATGCCCTCGCCGCCGATGACCAGCTCCAGCGCGGTCTCGAGCCTGATCTGGGACATCCCCTGCATGCTGTAGCCGGTCAGCGCCTTGGCCAGCCAGACCACGCCTGCGATGACAGGCAGCACCACCACCCCGTCCACCATTGCGGCAAGCGCGCGGCGCCAGAATCCGGCGACGAGCACCTCCTGCCCCTCGGTGCTGCGGGCGGATCTGGAGCCGTTTTCTGAGGAAGATTCCCGATCCAGCATGACCACACTATAGTGTCAGCGGTGTTAAAAATCACGTTTTTCAAGCACCGCCGCGAGGGGGGGATAACCGACCGGTCAGGTGGGAAACGATGGCGATGAGGGCAACCGCCGCCGTCTCGGTGCGCAGGGTGTTGGGACCCAGGCTCACCGCCCGGTAGCCGAGGGCTCTCGCTTGCGCCACTTCGTCATCGTCGAAGCCGCCCTCCGGACCCACCGCCACGGTCACGTCGCCGCACCCCGGGCCGATACCCAGGGCGTCCGACGCCAGGTCAACGCCCCCCGGGTGGGCCATCAGCCGCGCGCTCCCATCCGGCGCCGCGCCGAGCCCCTGCTTCAGCTCACACAGGGGGAGCAGCTCCGGGAAGAGCGCCCGGCCGCTCTGGCGCCCCGCCTGGGCGATGATCTCGGCCCAGCGGTCGGCCTTGGCCGCTGCCTGCCGCGGGCGGCTGACCGACCGCTTGCAGATCACCGGCACCACCCTGTCCACCCCGAGCTCGGTGGCCTTCTGCAGCACCATCTCGGTTCGGCGCGCGCGAGACAGGCCGTACACCAGGGTCAGCCGGCTCTCGGGCGGGGTGGCCGGCGCCAGCCGCTCCTCCACATGAGCCACGGCCTCGGTGCGGGACACTTTCTGCAACGTCGCCAGCCAGCGCGCGCCGCTGCCGTCCACAAGCTCCACCCGCTCGCCGACGGCCAGACGCAGCACATGGGATAGGTAATGGTGCGGTGGCCCGGCTATCCGGATCGTCTCCCCTCGCAGCGCTCCCCCGGGCAGGACCAGGCGGCGAATCCCTAAACGACGCATGGTGGGCGGCAGGTGTTCTGCACGGGGTCCTCGATGGGATGTCAGTAGCGGACGCGGAAGATCACCGCGGTCCAGCCACCCTGCTCAACGGTGAGCTCCGGCTCCAGCTTGAGGTCAGCGCTGTAGGCCCGGCACACCTCCCCCGCCTCGTGGCTCAGCAGCCCGCTGACCACCAGGTGGCCGAACTCCTCGAGCGGCTTGACCAGCCTCGGCTGCAGGTCCAGCAGCAGGTCCCGGGTCAGGTTGGCCAGGATCACCGACTGGCTGGCATCCTTCAGCTCGAAATCCCGCGCGGAGGCCTCGTGCAGTTCCACGCGATCCTGCAGGTCGTTGGCCTCCAGGTTGGCGCGGCACACCTCCACCGCCACCGGGTCGCTGTCCAGAGCGGCGATTTCAGCGTCGGGCCACA
Source organism: uncultured Myxococcales bacterium (assembly GCA_964511535.1). GTDB lineage: Bacteria > Myxococcota_A > Polyangia > CAZCFB01 > CAZCFB01. The sequence goes on from CAZEFW010000246.1 coordinate 2,493, forward strand.
GCTTGGCAGCTGACATGGCGAGGATCCCGGTGCCGGTGCCAAGATCGAGCACCGCGGCAGGCGGCGAACCCCGACGGGCGAGGCGCTCCATGCACTTGACCATCAGGGTGGTGCTGGCGTGCAGCCCGGTGCCGAAGGCCTGCCCTGGATCCATCTCGATGACCTGCTCGTGGGGCGCGGCTTCGTACTCCTTCCAGGAGGGCTTGATCACCAGGAATCGGCCCAGGTTGATCACCGGGAAGAACTCCTTGTACGCCTCGCCCCAGGCCTTGGCCTCGGCCTCCTCGGCCTCCCAGGACCAGGGGTCGGTCTCGAGGCCCATGTCCTTGAGCGAGTCGAGCAGGGTCTGCACCTGCTGGACCCGCTCGTCCACCCGGTCGGCGGGCAGCCAGGCGACCACCTCGCTGGAGCCGTCCGCGGCCTTGTTCATGGTGTCGGCGTCACGCTCCTCCACGCCCCCGCCCTCCTCGGTCAGCAGGTTGACCAGCGGTTCGAGCACGGCGGCGGGAACGATGAAGCGTATCTGGGCGAGTTCTTCCACGAGCACAGGTATTTATATGAGCCGGCCTGCTGACTGTCAACGAATGTGAGCACGGCTCCCTCAGCCTGCGCTGGCCCCTTGCACCACGCCCAGGCGACGCAACTCCCGCCGGATCTGTTGCAGACTTGCCGCTTTTTGGGCGGTGAATTCGGGCGCCACCAGCCTGGCGCCAGGGCACTCGCCCACCAGGCGGTGGACCTCCACCCGCCAGGGCAGGTGAGGCAAGAACGCTGCCAGGCGACGAATATAGCCGTCCAGATCCGGCGGCTCGAAGCGCCCCTGCCGGTACAGCGCCTCCAGCGGGCTGTGGCGCAGCACATGGCAGTGATGCAGCTTCACCGCGTCCACCCCGAGCAGGGCCAGGTGCGCGGCCGTGTCCCGGGCGGCGGCCTCGCCCTCCGGGCGCAGCGGGCCGCCTGGCTCGTCCTGACGGGGCAGGCCGAGCACCACGTGGGCGCAGACCCGCGCGCCGATGTCCTGGAGCCGCGCCACCGCCCGGTCGAAGCAGGCCACCGTGTGAAGCCGCCGGTTGAAGCGCAGGGTATCCTCGCGCACGCTCTGCAGGCCAAGCTCCACCAGCAGCTCCGGGCCGCCGGCGCGGACGTGGCGCGCCAGGACGGCGAGGATCTCCGGTCCAAGGCAGTCCGGACGGGTGCCCAGGGCGATGCTCACCACCTCGGATCGCCCGTGAAGCAGCGACAGCGCCTCGTCCAGTTTCTCCGGGCTGGTGTAGGTGGCGCTGTGGTCTTGCAGGTAGCCGATGACCCCGGTGCCCTGGGGCAGCCGGGCCAGGGCCCGGGTCAGCTGCAGCGCCAGGGGCGGGAGCGGAAGATCCTCTGGCTCGGCGCAGAACAGGCACCCGCCGAGACCGAGGGTGCCGTCCCGGTTGGGACATGTCGCGCCCAGCTTGAGGCACAGCTTGCGCACCCTCTGCCCGTGCCGTGCGCGCAGCAGCGGCGCCAGCTCGTTGACGGGCCTTTGGGGCTGATCCTGGTTCACGCGTCTCACCTTCTGGACAGGTTTTGCCCCCCATGCTACATCGATTTCGACGAACGATATTTCGTTGAATTTTCTAGTAATGGTGAAACGGCCCAAAGGAGGGTAGAGCCATGACTTTCAGCGGTGCCAAGGTCTTTTCGGCAACCAAGGCGAGGGAGCGCGAAGAGCTGGGTGAGACAGTGACGCGCTGGATGCGCAAGCACCCGGAATACGAAGTCACGGACAAGATCGTCACCCAGAGCTCCGACAACGAGTTTCACTGCTTGACCGTCACCCTGTTCTATCAGGCCAAGGACTAGGCCGCGGCTCAGCCCCGCTGCTCGCAGCTCGTGTCCTCTCGAGCCTGCTCCCCTTCAGGAAGGATTCGCTCCATCCCCGGCGCCTGGCGCAGCAGCTCTAGCTCGCCCGCGCTGAGATAGACCCGCCGCTTGAGGCGGATGGCCGGAATCTCCAGCAGCAGGACAACCCGAGGATCGTCCTCGCTGGAGTCCGCGCAAGGCAGGAGCTGGATCCGCGCCTCACTGCCCGGCCGCTGCAGGTGGCGCCGCAGGTCTCGCTCCAGCCCGAGCAGGTGCTTGTGCTTCCTCAACGCCAGACGGGCGGTGGGATCCTCGAACAGGTCGAAGTTGCGATTGCGGCTCACGGCCTGATCCCCGGCCCTGAGCAGGACCATGATCTCGTGGACCGTGTTGGCGCGTGCGGGCTCCGGCATGACCCTGGAAGTATAGCCTCATCCGCACAAAAAGGGAGATTGGAGCCGCCTCCGGATCCTAGATTTTGGATCAGGAATTATACGACAAGCATCTAACTTAATTGGAAAGAGTAAAGCTATCTCTGGACGCATCCAGCTGCGGCCGCAGAGCGGCGCATGAGGGCTCCTGGCACTCGAAGAACATGACATAGGCGAACCGCCCGCGCGGGATGGCCACGATGGATAGCTGCAACTTGCCCCCCGAGTATTGGCGCGCGAAGGAGAGCTGCCGGGCGGCGAGGCCGTTGATCTCCAGCGGCTCGATCCGATTGAACTGGTAGCGCTGCCCCTCGCCCATGCGGCGGAGCCGCGCCATGAACCGCTCCTGCTCCATGAAGGCCGGGACCAGCTGGATGCCCACCTTGAGCATGGCCTTGCCCTCGTGCACGGCCTGGAACAGGGATCCCGGCTGATGATCGCTGGCGGCCCACCCCTTGCCCATGGCTGACATGCTCAGGCCCAGGGAGCTGACCTTGAAGTTGATGCCCCGGGGGGTTGGCTCGGCAGTGATGTGGTCCACGCTCAGCCCCGTGACCTGCGCGGGGAGCATGCGCAGCTGCACCACCAGCCCGACCCAGACCAGGGCCATCACCCCGATGACCAGGGCCACCACCTGAGCGCCCTGGTCATGCACCGGCAGCGGCCCCATGGGGCGGCGGCGCTCCACGGCCTCGGCGGCGGCCATCATGTCCTTGCCGCCAGGGCCTGCCTGCTCCTGGATCCGCACCTGGCGGTACACCGCAACCGCCATGATCACCTGCATGCCCAGGAAGATGAGGTCGAGGTAAGGGTGGTGCCCCTTCATGGCGAAGTAGACGAAGACCGCCACCAGCACCAGCCCGGTCAGCGTGCGGATCCAGGCGCGGATGTAGCCGTAGCCCAGGCCGGGGAGCAGCACGTTGAGGATCACCGCCAAGCGCCGGCGGGGCGGGTGGTGCTCGCCGGCGGGCTCCAGCGCCGACAGATAAGCGTCGATGACCGAGAACGCGTGGAGCACGGCCGCGTTGCGCAGCAGGGTGCCGAGCAGGAACGATCCGAGGCTGGTGTCGAAGAAGGGGATCCCCTGAAGCACATGCGCCAGGGGCAGGCCCACCGCCAGCGCCGCGGCGCCTGCCAGGAGGCCCGCGGCCAGGCGGCGCCCGAGCAGCAGGTGCCCCAGCCCGGGCACCAGCGCGGCGGCCAGCGTGGTCCGCATCACCGGCGCTTGCTGGGTCCCCTGGGCCACCGGGTCAGCCCCTGTTGCGTGCCAGCTTGCGGCGGATGAGCTGCCGCTTGATCCGGCCCACGAAGTCGGCGATGAGCTTGCCGTTGAGGTGGTCGAACTCGTGCTGCATGGCCCGGGCGAACAGGCCGTCGCCCTCCACCTCGAACCGGTTGCCGTCCAGGTCGGTGGCGCGGAAGCGGGCCCGCAGGGAGCGCGCGATGGGCACGAACACGTCGGGGAACGACAGGCACCCTTCCTCGGTGACCTCCTGCTCCTCGCCCAGCTCCACCACCTCGGGGTTGATGAACACCATGGGCGGATCCTTCTCGGTGCCGCCGGCGATGGGCGCGTCCACGATGAACACCCGCTTCGCCACGCCGATCTGGATCGCGGCCAGGCCTGCGCCGGACTCGGCGTACATGGTCTCTGCCATGTCCTGCACCAGCTGGCGCACCTCGGCGACGTCTACCACCTCGACGCTGTCATCGCGCAGCCGCGGATCGGGGTACACGACGATGTCACGTATGGCCATGTCAGTGCCCTCCGCAGCCGCAAGAGCCGCAGTTGCCGGAGCTGCAGCCGTCACAGTTGCAGCCGCCGTGGGAGGAGCTGTAGCTGCCGCCGCTGGAGAAGCTGAACACGCTGAGGGCGCGCTCCACTCTGTCGGTGCCACAGTCTGGACAGTTGATCTGCTCATTGGTGGAGAAGACCAGCTCCTCGAACTCGTTGTTGCAGTCACTACATATGTACTCGTAGATGGGCATAATTCACCCCTGTCAAGGCTGTGAAACTATTCATCAGGGGTGTCGGTGTGTCAACGTGGAGGCGCGTCCGGGGTCCAGTTCATCAGCAGCACCCGGGCTCGCCAGCCCCCCTGCTCCAGGGGCGTGTAGCGGATCACGTTGACGCACGCGAAGTCCTGGGCGAAGTCGAACACATCCTTCAGGGCGAGGCCCAGGGCCCGGCCCAGGATCACCCGGTTGACGCTGTTGTGCGCCACCAGACCCACGCGCTGCCCCTCGTTTTGGGCCAGGGCGCGCTCCAGGGCGGGCATGGCCCGGGCCTCGATGTCGGCCAGGTTCTCGCCGCCGCCGGGGAAGCGGAAGGTCCACATGTCGCGGTAGCTCTTGCCGGCGAGCTCCGGCGTGTTGGCGAAGGCCTCGTCGTGGGGTACGCCCTCGAGCACGCCGAGGCTCATCTCGCGAAACGCCGGGTCCTGCGCCGGGGTCAGGCCGTGGGGCTCGCCCAGCAGCCGGGCCCCCTCGACGGCCCGGGTCAGGTCGCTGCTCAGCACCGCGGCCAGGGGGACGCCGGCCAGCGCGGCGGCGGCGGCGCGGGCCTGGGCATGGCCCGTCTCGGTGAGCGGCACGTCCATGTGCCCGTAGAAGATCCCGTCGGCCGCCACCTCGCCGTGGCGCACCAGGTACAGGGTGGTGCTCATCCCGAGCGGCCAGCCGCGGCCATGAGGCGGGCGCGCAGGTCCTCGCGCTCGCTGAACTCGCCCACGAAGGCGCTGGTGAGCACGCGGCTGCTCTGGTGCTTGTCCCCCGGGATGGCCAGGCAGAGGTGCTCGGCCTCCATGACGCAGCCGGCGCCCCGCGCCGCCAGGAAGGTGGTCAGGGCGTTGGCGACCTGGTGACAGGCGCGCTCCTGGAGGGTCAGCCGCTGGGTGTAGCAGGCGACCACCTGGGCCACGCGGCCGAAGCCCACCAGCTGTCCGTCCGGGATGTAGGCCACGTGGGCCCTGCCGCGGGAGGGGAGCAGGTGATGCGGGCACATGGAGTGGAACGTCAGGTCGGTGACGAAAACCGCGTCCGGGTTCTCCTCGCCCTCGATGGGGTTGGCCAGGATCTCCTTGGCGTCCATGCTGTAGCCGTTGAGGAACTCGGCGTCCCACAGCTCGGCCACCCGCCTGGGGGTATCGGCGAAGTCCTTCTTCTCCGGGTCCAGGCCCATGGCTTGCAGCAGGCGCTCCAGGGCTTCGGAGATGGCGGCTTTGTCGGGCATCGGGGTGTCCTCGGTCGGCGGGTTCGGTGTGCTATCTTGCCCAGTGTGGACCTCAAAGACAAGCTGGCGGTGGTCACCGGGGGGGGGCGGCGCCTGGGCAAGGCCATCGTGCAGGAGCTCCACAGCAAGGGGGCGCGGGTGGTGGTGCACTACCACCGCAGCGAGGCGCAGGCGCGGGAGCTGAGCCAACAGATCGGGGGCGTGGCCCTGGGCGCGGATCTTTCAACGCCCGAGGGAGCGCGGGCGCTGGCCGAGGGTGTGCTGGCGCTGGGGAGCGAGCCGGCGCTGTGGGTCAACAGCGCGGCGGCGTTCTCGCGGATCGACTTCGCCGATGGGGATGAGGCGCTGTGGCAGCAGACCCTGCAGCTCGTCTTGCTGTCGCCGGCGGCCATGGCGCGCCGGGTGGCGCCGCGCATGGCCCGGGGCGGGGCCATCGTCAACATCCTCGACCTGGCCGGGCGCAAGCCGTGGCGCGGCTACGCCCACCACTGCGTGGCCAAGGCGGCGCTGGAGATGCTCACCCGCTGCCTGGCGCTGGAGCTGGCGCCGGAGGTGAGAGTCAACGGCGTGGTGCCGGGCTTGATCCTGCCCGACGAGGCCATGTCGGCCAAGGCGGCAGCGCGGCTCGAGCGCCGGGTGCCCCTGGGGCGCAGAGGCGATCCGGCGGACGTGGCACGGGCCGTGGCGTTTCTGGCCGAGGGGGATTACCTGACAGGGAGCGTGCTGGAGGTGGACGGCGGGCTGGGGCTGCGGTAGCCGACAGTCGGGGTATTGCGGAGGTAGCAGGTCTTTCGAGTTCCCATGTCTGCCGTATACCTGTTTGCCCGCTCCGTGCTCGCTGCGCTCGCCCGGTCGCGGCCTGTAGTGGGGTTGTGGGTGGGGCGGGAC
>CAZEFW010000247.1:0-207 GCA_964511535.1 uncultured Myxococcales bacterium
CCAAAGAAGAAGGCGCCGGCAAAGAAGAAGGCCGCACCAAAGAAGAAGGCGCCGGCCAGGAAGAAGGCCGCTCCAAAGAAGAAGGCGCCGGCAAAGAAGAAGGCCGCCGCCAAGAAGAAGGCCGCGCCCAAGAAGAAGCCCGCGCCCAAGAAGAAGCCCCCCGCCAACAAGAACCCCCCCCCCAACAACAACCCCCCCCCGAAGAAC
>CAZEFW010000247.1:225-8760 GCA_964511535.1 uncultured Myxococcales bacterium
GGCGCCCCCAATGAAGAAGGCTTCCCAAAAGAAAAAGTCGCCGGCAAAGAATAAGGCCGCCCTCAAGAAGAAGGCCCCCAAGAAGAAGCGGCGTTAGCCTCCGATGACCAGCCGTGGCACCCAGAGCGGGAGGACCAACCTCCTCACCAGCGTGGTGTTGGTCATTCCTCTGGTGGTTTTTTATGGAGTCGGCGTCCTGTTCAGCGCAGGCGCCATCAACGGCGCGGACTTCCTGACCCAGAGCCTGCTCATGCTGCTGGGGACCCGGGGATACCTGATCTTCCAGGGATTGCTCGTGCTTGGCTTCGTGGGCCTGGTGCTTCACCTCCGCCGCAGCCAGCGCTTCGAGCTCAACCAGTTCTTCCCCGTGGTGTTCGAGAGCGGAATCTACGCCCTGACCATGGGGACCCTGATCATCTTCGTCATGGTTGACCTGCTCGGTATCGATCCGCGGCTGGCGGCTGGGGTGGATCCTCTCGAGGGGAAAGGGGTGTTCGACCGCATGGTCATGGCGGTGGGCGCGGGCGTTTACGAGGAGCTCGCGTTCCGGCTGCTGCTGCTCAACGGGCTGGTGCTGCTGTGTGAAAAGGTGCTCGATCTTCGCCCGGGCCTGGCGCTGGCCCTGAGCATCATCGGCAGCTCACTGCTGTTCGCCGGGGCGCACCATGTGGGCCCCCTGGGTGAGCCGCTACGGGTGGGAGTCTTCACCTACCGCGCCATGGCCGGGCTGATCTTCGCGCTGCTCTACCAGTACCGCAGCTTCGCCATCGCCGTTTACACTCACGCCATCTATGATGTTTATGTCTTCCTGCTTCATTGATCTGGACCGGAGGCTCTGATTGTCCCAGGCGCTCGTCGTTGCCGGCGTGCTGGCGCTGGCTGCATTCCTGGCAGCCGTGGCCGCCGTTGCCCTGCGTCGGCTCTCCTCCCAGCGCCGCCTCGTGGCGGTGGAGGCCGCGGAGCACGAGGAGGCCCGCGCCGCCCTTGACGCGGCCGAGGCGCGCTACCGCGGGGTATTCAACACGGTCACCGAGGGGCTGCTCATCGTGGACAGCGAGGGCACAATCCAGGAGGCGAACCCCGCGGCCTGCACCATCCTGGGCCGCGACCTCGGCGAGCTGTTCGGCGAGCCCCTCGCGCAGCTATGGGCGCCGGGCCACGAGAACACGCCCGCGGAGCTGACGCGCCAGATCGACCAGCAGGGCTCGGCGAGGGTCGACTCGGTGCTTCGCCGCATTGACGGCGCCAGCCTGGACGTGGAGGTGCGCGGCGCCCGGATCACGCTGGAGGGTCACCCCAGCTTGCTGGTGATCCTCACCGACATGAGCGGACGCGCCGGGGCGGTGCACCACCACGCCATGCTCTCGCGCAAGGTGCTCATGGCCCAGGAGGAGGAGCGGGCGCGGCTGAGCCGGGAGCTGCACGACGAGTTGGGCCAGGTGCTCACCGCCCTGCGCTTCGAGCTCGACTTCCTGCACCGCAAGGGGGGCGGGCTGCCCGAGGAGACCGCCGCTGGCTTCGTCAAGGCGCTGGGGATGGTGGAGGACGCCGCCGACGAGCTGCGGCGAATCTGCCGTGGACTCCGCCCGCCGCTGCTGGACGACCTCGGCCTGGTCCCGGCCGTGCAGACCATGGTGGAGGAGTTCGAGGCTCACACCCAGATCCCGGTGGCCCTCGAGCTGCGCTTCCCCGGCGACCTGCGGGTGCCGCCCGAGGTGGCCCTGTGCACGTACCGCGTGGTCCAGGAATCGCTGAACAACGCTTGCCGCCACTCGGGCGCGCGGGAGATGCGGGTGGTGCTGGAGCGAGAGGTCAACTGTCTGCTGCTGATGGTCTACGACGACGGCAAGGGGTTCGCCCAGGCGAAGGCGGCGAGCGCCGGGGGCGGCGGGCTGGCGGGTATGCGCGAGCGCGCGCACCTGGCCGGGGGTACACTCGAGCTGCGGTCGGAGCCGATGCAGGGCACCCGGATCACGCTGCGGGTTCCATTGCCAGAGATCTCCGAGCTGGAGGAGTCATGATCGAGGTGCTGGTGGTGGACGATCACACCCTGGTGCGCGACGGCCTGGTCAGACTGCTGGAGCTGGAGCCCGACCTGCGCGTGGTCGCCCAGTGCGGCTCGGGCAAGGAGGCGGTGGCGCTGTACGAGCAACAGCGCCCCGACGTGGTTGTCCTCGACTTCAGCCTGCCCGACATCGACGGGCTGGAGACCACCCGCCGCATCCTGGACATGGATCCCAGCGCGCGCGTGCTCATCCTGACCATGTACGCCAGCGAGGAGTACGCCGCGCGGCTGATCCGGGCCGGCGCCGTGGGCTACCTGGTCAAGGCGGCGTCCACTGACGAGCTGCTCGCTGCCATCCGCAAGGTTGTTGACCGCGGCATCTATGTGTCGTCCTCCATCATGGCGCGCATGGTGGAGCCGTCAGAGTTATCGTCGGAGCAGGATCCCGAGCAGCAGCTATCTGACCGCGAGCTGCAGGTGCTGGTGCGCCTGGCCCGAGGCGCCACCACCCGGGAAGTCTCCGGCTCCCTCGACCTGAGCGTCTCCACGGTGGACACCTACCGGCGCCGCATCCTGGAGAAGCTTGGCCTGCGCAACAACTCTGACCTGACCCGCTTCGCGATCCGCCGCAACCTCATCGACCTCGACTGATTCCCCTCCAACGTGGACGTGGACGTGGACGCCACCTGCCACCCGTCAGCCGTCAGCCGTCAGCGCCTCGATTACCCGGGCCACCTCGTCGAGGCTGTTGTAGGCGTGCGGTGACAGCCTCAGGGAGCCGCCGCGCACCGAGGCCACCACGCCGCGCTCTGCCAGACGCGCCGGCAGGGTGTCAAAGTCCACTCCATCGCGGGTGACCAGCAGGATTCCGGAGCGCTCCGCCTCCTGCGCCCGTGGCGACAGCACCTGCCAGCCCCGGGCCTCCAGCCCCCCGGCGAGGGCGTCGGTGAGCTGGAGGATGCGTGCCGAGATCTGGTCAACCCCGGCCTCCAGGATCAGCTCCAGACACCCGGTCAGGCCGCTGACCCCCGCGACGTTGTACGCCCCCTCCTCGTAGCGCGCGGCGGTGGCCTTCAGCGGCTGCTCCAGGTCGAAGAACTCGAACGGCTCCTCCACGGACAGCCAGCCCTGGACCGCGGGGTCGATCCGCTCCAGCGCCCGCCTGGACGCGTAGCCCAGCCCCACGCCCTCCGGCCCGAGCAGCCACTTGTGTGAGTCAGCCGAGAGCAGGTCCACACCGCAGCCGGCCACATCCAGCGGAAACGCGCCCAGCCCCTGGATGGCGTCCAGCACGAAGAGCGCGTCATGCTCCCGGCAAAGCTGTGCCACCGGCGCCAGGTCGAGGCGGAAGCCGGAGAGGAACTGGACGAAGCTCACCGACAGGGCCACGGTGCGCGCGTCCACCGCCGCCGCCAGGTCGTCGAGCAGCACCCTGCCCTGCCGCTGAGGCACCAATCGCACCTCCACCCCACGCTTCCGCAACGGCAACCATGGGCGCAGGTTGGCCGGAAACTCGCGCTCCACCAGCACCACGTTGTCACCCGGGCCGCAGGGCAACCCGGTGGCCGCTATGGAGATCCCCTGGGTGGTTGAGCGAACCACGAAGACCTGATCGGCGGGGGCGTTGAGCAGCTCACCCCCGAGCTTGCGGCAGCGCGCCAGCGGGGCCGCGATGGGCGTCGGGTAGTTGGCGGCCCCGTGGGCCCCGAGCTCGTCCAGGTAGCCGACCATGCGCTCCCTGCAGAGCCGCGGCAGCGGCGAGACCGCAGCGTGGTTCATGTAGGCGTACCGTCGAGTGACGTCGAACTCTTTCCTCAGGGTGGTGAAGGTGTCGCGCATGGTCCGGGAGTATCTCCTCCGGCCAGGTCCCGGGGCAACCGCCACCAGGCATTTGCCAGCATGGCAAGCAGCAGCAGATTTCGCAGGTTGAGCAGCAGCACCATGCCAGGCTGCAAGGACCAGAGCTTGCGATAGGCCCAGGGGTAGAAGCCGTGAGTCGCCGCGGCGGAGGCCAGCAACAACACCCCTGCGGGCTCTCCCCGGCGACCCGAAGCAGCGATCCCGGCGGTCAGGGGCATGAGCCAGATCAGAAACTGGGGCGAGAGCACCTTGTTGACCAGCACGAAGACCAGCATCAGCGCCAGGCACAGGGCGCTGAACCGCGCGCCGTGGCCTGGCTCGGGGCCGGGCCGCGATGCGGCGCCCTGCCAGGCGCGAACAGCCGTCAGCAGCAGCCCGGCGAACATCAGGTGCAGCGGGGCCTGGCGCAGGACGCCGTCCAGCGACGAGGAGACATTGACCGAGCCCATGGCGAAGCCAACGCTCGCGTCCAACGCTCCCGCCGCCCGCAGCAGCAGGACCAGCCCACCGCCCACCGATTCGAGCTGGATCCCGCGCGCCAGGTGGAAAGAAAAGGTACGCCAGATCCCTGCCCCACACAGCAGGTACCAGGCCGCCACCATCAGCCCGGCCATAACCGCCGCCCCCGCCATGGCCGCGCCCGCCTGCCGCCGCTGTGGCGCGGCGCCGGACCAGGGCAGCAGCAAGAGCAACAGCCCGGCGCCCATGGCCACGCCGGGGACGATCTTGGTCAGCACGCCCGCGGCCGCCATGGCTCCGGCGGCCATGGCCCAGGCCGCGGACCTTTGGGCCGCGCAGCGCGCGAAACAGAGCCCGGAGAGCGCGACCCAAAGACCCACCAGATGATCCAGCCGCGCCACCACCACGGGCCCCAGGGCGCAGCAGAAACCGAGAGACCACCCCAGGGCGCGGCGGAGCGTCGCGCCATCGCCCCCCACCAGGCGGCAGGCCATGGCGATGTTCGCCAGGTGCAGGATCAACATCCAGACCGCGAACGCCAGGCTGTAGCCCCGGTGAGAGAGGCTGACCAGCGCTGGCGGCAAAATGGCCGCCAGCGCCCCGGGGGGATACTCGATGGAGATGTCCCGGTACGGCCGGATCCGGGGGGGCAACCCGGCAGGCGCCCGCCACCCGCCGCCGCGCTTCCCCTCCAGATACCCGAGGTCAGCCTCCCCGTGCAGGGTCATTCGCGCGTACTCGAGGTACAGCCGCTCGTCCGATGAGGCGGATCGCTCCAGCCGCCACAGGGCGCCAAATAGCAGCAGGTGCAGGAGAATTAGCAGGAGGGTGCGCATAAAAAAAGAGGGCGGAGTTAATCCGCCCTCTTAGGTGTTTTGCTATCTGTGGAGGATCAGACGCGGCGCACGTTGGACGCCTGCAGCCCCTTGGGGCCCTGAGTGACCTCGAACTCCACTTTGTCTCCCTCGGTCAGGCTCTTGAAGCCGTCCCCCTGGATCGCCGAGTAATGCACGAAGACGTCCTCGCCTCCGTCCTGGGCGATAAAGCCAAAACCCTTGGAATCATTGAACCACTTCACTGTACCTGTTTGCACTTTCTACCTTCTCTTTCTGGTGGCGGTCCATTTTGGCCGGGGCCGCCTGTTAAGCCCTCCGCGGAATACGGCCAACTATTCGAAATACCGTTTGCGGAGCGATCTGTGCGCAGATTGTGACGGACAAGTCGTCTAGTCAAGTGATATTTCACTGACTCCTGGTGCTCAGGAGCGGAGCAGAACCTGATCAATCGGTGGCCATCGCGCCGGCAACATGGCACTCTGAGCCTTCCGCCAGCCCGCCCAATCCCCGGGTTGGTACCACTGAAAGGAGGTAACGTTGGCTAGACGTGGAGGCTCTTACCAGTACGAAAAGCGACAGCGCGAGTTGAAGAAGCAGAAGCGCAAGCAGGAAAAGCGCGAGCGGCGAAAGGCGGCCAAGGAGGCAGGTCTGGATGAGGATGGCGTCGAGGAGGAGGATCCTGATCTGGCTGGTATTGTGCCCGGCCCGCAGCCGCCCCCCGAGGACTGATCCGCGCACCGGCTGCGGCGCCGCGCGGGGAGCTAATCGGTCTCTTCGTCCCTGAGAGGCTCATACTCCTCGACGCCAGCGCCGTCGCCGGCCTTCGCGATGACCTTGTCCTCGTACCAGGTATACCGGCGGGCCGAGTAGGTCTCACCTGCCACGCCGAACCTGGCGTGGAAATCGCCCTCGAACCCCACGACGTAAAACTCCCGATCGGCGCGCGGGATCCCGGCGAGGATCCCCATGGCCCGCTGAGACATGTAGGTCAGCTTCTCCTCGCCCGCCTCGCTCATGGTCTCGATGCTCACCTTCAGCGCGCCCTTCACGATGCCCACGCCGGCCCGCCCGGCCATGCGGCGCACAGCCGCGACGACGTCAGCCTCGCTGATGTTGGTGGTGTGCCGCAGGATCTCCATGTTCAGGTCTTGATATTGCAGGGCGAAGTTGTACTGCAGCTCGTTGACCTTGTAGCGGCAATAGCCGTAGTAGCCGCCGTACATGCCGCACCCCAGGAGCCCCAGCAGGAACATCCACAGGATCCAGGGTTTCTTGTCCCGCTCCGGCATGATGGGGCGGATATTGTTCGGATCGAACGCTGGGCGGCGGTCGCCGTCGGGCGCCTCGTTGTCCGGGGGGGGCGGCGCTTCCTGCTGCGATTCCATCGGTTCTTCGACCTCCTCGCTGAACCAGGGTAGCATCAAACTCGAACCATGCGACGACTGCTCCTGCCCCTGATTCCCCTGCTGCTCCTGTGCAGCCCCGCGCCCGCGGCGGGCCTGGAGCTCGACCGCAAATACGAGGCGGAGCTGGTGCGCTGGGCCATGGCCAGGGAGGGCCTGGAGCCGGAGCCAGCGCCGGGCAGCAAGGTCATCGCCCGGGTGGTGGTGGTGCGGGAGGAGATCATCGCGGAGTCCGATCCCTGGCCCAACTTCCTCAACTGGTTCCACTACACAACGCGGGACTCGGTGGTGCGGCAGGAGCTGCTCATCGGCAAGGGCAAGCGCTGGGACCAGGACCTGGTGGAGGAGAGCGAGCGGAACCTGCGCAAGCTGTTCATCCTGGCCGTGGCCCGGGTGGTCCCGTGCAAGGGGCAGCGCCCCGGCGAGCTGGTCATGCTGGTTGTGACCAAGGACCTGTGGAGCATCCGGCTGAACACCGAGTTCAGCCAGGTCGGCTCCATTCTGCAGAAGTTCGACTGGTTCCCCACCGAGCAGAACTTCCTCGGGCTGAACAAGCGGCTCAGCCTGCACCTTCAACTGAGCCAGCTCGACCTCGGCTCGTTCACGGTGTTCGACAAGTTCGCCCTGGGGAACATCTACGTGGACGAGCGGCTGCTCGGTAGCCGGATCAAGCTGGTGCAGCGCTTCGACGCCATCGTGGCCGGCGAGGTGCCGTGCGGCGGCAGCAAGGACGGGGTGTCGGGCGCCTGGTGCCCCGACCGCGAGCTGGGCGACCTCGAGGGCATCTACGGCTACCTGTGGCTCACACGGCCGCTGTTCTCCCTGGCGACGAAGTGGGGGTTTTCAGTCATCGGGCTGGTCTCCACCGGCCAGCAGCGGCTCTACGCGCAGCCGGGCCCGGTGCTGCGCGCCGTCTCGGTGGAGCGCTTCACCGGCCGCAAGGGCGACACGGTGCCCCGGGTCTACGACAGGGAGCGCTACGAGGTGGCGGCGGACGTGACCAGGTCCTTCGGGCGTGAGGTCAAGCATGACCTGAACTGGGGACTCGCGGCCTACCGGCTGCGCTACACCGCCCCGGACGGCTTCCCCTATCCGGACGAGGTCAAGGCCTGGTTCACCCGGATCTTCCTGCCGCGCAGCGAGGCGGCGAGCTACCTGCACCTGCGATACAGGACCCACAATCCGAAGTTCATCCGGGTCAAGAACATCAAGAGCCTCGGGCTCTCGGAGGACCTGCGCCTGGGGCATGACGTGACCGTGGAGCTGCGCGGGGCGGTGGGCATGGCCGACTTCGAGCCGCTCTACCTCGAGCTGCAGGCCGTCGCCTCCTACCGCTGGCAGCTGGGCCAGGACCTGGTGACCTTGAAGCTGGGGGGGCGGGGTCGCTGGCAGCCGTCCATCGAGGACGAGGGCTTCTCCGACCCGTGGGCCAACGCCCACCTCGAGGCCGAGGCGAGCAACATCTCGCCGCCCGTTCCGGGGGGCCGGTTCCACACCCGGGCGGGCGTTCGCCTGCGTCACCATGACCTGACCCGCGCCCGCAGCTTCCTGGGCGGTGACAACGGCCTGCGCGGCTACCCGAGCAAGCAGTTCGAGGGGAACAACCTGTGGTACGTCAACGCCGAGTTCCGCAGCAACCCGATCAACATCCTGACCCTGCACATCGGCCTCGCCCTGTTCTACGACGGCGGCGCCGTGTGGGGCGGCCCCGACCCCCTGGACCCGGACCAGGAGCTGGCCCACACCTACCGCCAGAGCATCGGCGTCGGGCTGCGCGCCCTGTTCCCCCAGTTCGACCGCGAGCCCCTGCGCGTGGACTTCGGCATCCCGCTGTCCGACGGCGCCGACAGCGTGGGCACCTGGTTCTCGCTGGGGTTCAAGCAGATCTTCTGACGGCCCCGCGCCCGCTCCCGACCCCGATCCCGCTCCCGCTCCCGACCCCGCTCCCGACCCCGCTCCCGACCCCGATCCC
>CAZEFW010000248.1:0-8492 GCA_964511535.1 uncultured Myxococcales bacterium
TTGTGCAACCCACATGGCAGGTGGGCTTAAACGATCAGCATTAGGCTTCAGGCTTGAGGCTTGAGGGGAGATGGTGGCGTCGCTCGCTTCGCTTGCGACCCTAGAAATGCGACAGGCTGCCGTCCACGCGGGCGCGGCGTACGGCGCGCGCGAAGGCGTACAGGCCCAGGGGCGCCATGACGGCGCAGAACAGGGCCAGCCCGGTGAGCTCCGGCGCCAGCTCCGACGGCGTCGCCGCCCTGAACACCGCCCGTCGCACCAGCTCGAGGCAGTGGGTCAACGGCAGCAACCTGGCCAGGGCCTGCAGCCATGACGGGAGCACACCGGTGGGGTAGAAGGCGCCCCCTACCAGCGCCGACAGGCCGCCCAGGAAGTAGGTGATCGGATCCCCGCGGCGCAGGACCATGGTCAGCGACGCGGCCAGGAAGCCGAGGGCGGCGAAGGCGATGCCCCCCAGGGGCAGGGCCAGCAGCAGGCTGGACCAGCACACCGGCCCGAACTGGACGCCGAACAGCACGCCCCCCACCAGCAACAGCGCCGCGGCCCAGAGGAAGGCCGAGGCGAACCGGTACACCGGCGTGCAGAGCAGCACCAGCCATGACGGCGCCGGTGTGGCCAACATGGCCTCGAGGGTGCCGCTGAGCTGGGCCTCGCGCACCCCCTGGGGGTAGGCCGCCACGGCCACATGCTGCAGCTGGAGCAGCACCATGCCCACCAGGCCGAAGCCGAGGTAGTTCACGCCGTACCGCTCCAGCATCGGGTTGCCCGCCATGTCGATGAAGCGGGCCAGGTAGAAGAAGGTGGTCAGGGACAGCGCCGCGGCCACCAGCCGCAAGCCGAAGGCCACCCGGTAGGAGAGGGCCTCGAGCAGGCCGCGACGGAAGAACGCCCCAGCGACGAGGTATGCCTGGCCCGCGGTCATGGGATCAATATACCTTCTCTGACATGGAAACGAGCGGGCAACGGCTGGCGGCCGTGATCTTCGACTTCAACGGGGTGATCATCGACGACGAGCCGCTGCACCATCGCGCGGCCGCCGCGGTGCTGGCGGAGCGCGGCGTGGACCTGCCCGCCGAGGTGTACTTCGGCAGCTGCCTGGGGGTGTCGGACCTGGAGATCCTGAGTCGCCACCTGCCGGACGAGGGTGAGGCGGGGCTGGCGCGGCTGGTGCGGCAGAAGACGGAGATCTACGCCGGCATGCTGCAGGAGGATTACCGCCTCTGCCCCGGCGCCGCTGCCCTGGTGCGCGCCCTGGCCGCCGAGCTCCCCCTGGCCATCGCCTCGGGCGCCCTGCGCGAAGAGATCGCTCCCGTGCTGGCGCGCGAGGGCATGGGCGGCTGCTTCGCCGCGGTGGTCAGCGCCGAGGATGTCGAGGCCTGCAAGCCCGACCCGGCCCCCTACCTGGAGGCAGCGCGGCGGCTCGGGCTCCCAGCGTCCCGCTGCCTGGTCATCGAGGACGCGCCCGGCGGCATCACCTCGGCCCACGCGGCAGGCATGCGATGCGTGGGCGTGACCACCTCGGCTCCCGCGGAGGCCCTGGCCAGGGCAGACCTGGTGGTCCCCTCGCTGAAGGAGCTCGACCTGGCGCGGCTGCGTTCCGTTGCAGCAGCGTCGCAGGGGTGAGGTTATAATCTCTGCCGTGAAATCCACCCACACCGTCGCCGCCCTCGTCATCTCGCTGGGGCTCGCCTTGCCCGCCGCCGCTGCCCCGCGCTGGGAGCATGTCACCACCGAGGAGGGGATCCGCGTGACCTCCCGTGAGGTGCGCGGCCGGGACTTTCCAACTTTCCGCGGCCGGGGCGTGGTCAACGAAAACCTCTACCAGGTGCTGGCCGTGCTGCGCGACACCCGCCGGCACACGAAGTGGATGGCGGGGTGCATGGAGGCGCGCCTGCTCAAGAAGATCAACGAGTACGAGTACATCGTCTACTCGCGCACTGACGCGCCGTGGCCCGTGAGCGACCGGGACGCGGTGTTCCGCTCCAAGACCACGGTTGACCGCAAGAAGATGGTGGTCAACGTGCGCTTCTGGGCGGTGCACAGCAAGCGCAAGCCGCCCGTGGACGGCGTGGTGCGCATGACCCGCCTGCGCGGGCACTACCGCTTCACCGCCATGGGCTGGAACAAGACCCTGGTGGATTACCAGGTGGACGCCGACCCCGAGGGCTCGCTGCCGGGCTGGGTGGCGCGCCTGGCCACCAAGAAGCTGCCCCTGGTCACCATCCAGAAATTGCGCAAGCAGGCGCGCCGCACCCGGGGCTGGTACAAGAAGCAGATCGACGCCTGGCAGAAGATCCAGCCGCCGCCCGACGGCGCCAAGAAGCTGTCCGGAGCGCCCAAGTAAGGGGGGCCGGGCAGCCACGGGAGGGAGCCGTGGCCGTAGAAGATCTCGCCACCGGCCAGGCCGTCGAGGCGCTGCGGGTGGCCACCACGCTGCTGGAGCAGTACCTGCAGGACCTGGGCGCGCTGTCGGCCAAGGGCGCCACCGCGGAGCTCGAGGGGCGCATGCGGGCCCTGGACGACAACTACCTCGGAGTGTGGCTCAAGCTGGACCAGGCGGCCGGCTCCCTGGCCGCCGCGGGGCGGGACGTCTCTTACTACCGCAGCCTCCGCGCGCAGGTGGACACCACCGCCCTCGGCTTCGACCGGCAGGACAAGGTCAGCGTGTCCATGGGCGGCGTCAAGCAGCGCACCACCATCACCGTGGACGACGAGCGGGTGGAGCGGGTGCAGGAGGCCATGTCGAGCCTGAAGATGTTGCTCGACGGGGTTGACTGGCATGTGGGGGCCGACGACGAAGTGGAGCAGTTTCTGGCCCGCCAGCGCGGGCCGTGGCGGCTGCTGCGCACCCTGGGCGTGCTGGGCGTCATCGGGGCTGTGGTGGGCGGGGTGCTGTTGCTGCTCCACTGGCTCCGCCCGCCCGACTACGGCGAGCTCTCGAAGCCGATCTACAAGCTGCAGAACGAGCTGAAGGTGAGCCCCTGCGACCGGAAGCTGGCGGTGAAGCTGGCCGAGACGCTGAACCAGGCCGGCGCGCACCGCGCCGCGCTGGATCACGCCGCGCGCTTCTTCGAGGCCTGCGGGGAGCACCGGCGAATGCGATGGGCCACGCTGAGCGCTCACAAGCGGCTGAAGAACTACGACGGCGCCATCGCAGAGGTGAACCGGCTCATCGAGGCGGTCCCCCGGGACCGGGACTACCGGTTCTGGCGGGCTGAGCTGTACGAGCTGAAGGGGGACATGGAGCGCGCCATCGCGGACTACCGCCAGACCCTGGCGCTGGCCCCCTTCCTGCGCGGGGTGGGCCCGGGCCTGGCCGGCCTGCTGCGGGTGCAGGGCCGCCCCTGCGAGGGGCTGCTCTGGCTGGCCAGCGAGGCGCACCACCAGCCACGGAGCCGCAAGCGCATGGCCGAGAAGATCTCCGCCCTGGTCAAGACCCCTGGCTGCGCCCGGCTGCTGGGCCAGGGAGAGGCGCTGATCCGCGTCGGGCGGCCCCGGGCAGCCACGCCGGGGGCACCCGAGCTGATCCCGGCCGAGCGCGCGCGGCTGAAGATCGGCGTCGCCACCGCGCGGACCTACGCGGTGGAGCCGGACCTGCCGTACCTGATCATCTCCGCCCGGCTGGCCCGGGAGGCGGGGCTGATGACCGAGGCCGCCGAGGTGATGCTGCTCGGCACGCCGGACGGGTTCCTCGACGGGCACCGGCTGGTGGCCCAGCGCGTCTCGGTGGGGGGCGCGGAAGCTGCCTCCGTGGAGTTGGTCGTGGTTGGGTCACCACCTGGCGGGGCGGACGCAGTGTTGGGGCAGTCGTTGCTGAGCCGGTTCTCCAGGGTGAGCGATCCCGGCACCGGGGCAGTGAAACTGGTGGGCGCGGACGCCCTGGGCATGTCAAAGAAGAGCCGTGAGTTGAAAATGGTCGAACCAGAAGCTGCAGCAAAGGAGGGTCCATGAATATCAGTGAAGAGCTGTTCGAGTCCGCGAGGAAGCTGGAGCAGCCCACCGCCGAGGCCGCCGAGGCGTACGGCGCCATCACAGACGCCCTGGCAGCGGCGGTGACCCGGGACCTGCAGCAGCGTTCAGATCTCGAACGCCTCATCGGTCCGGACAACGGCGACATGATGGCCGACAACCATCGCAATCACGCGCGGTTCATCCAGGGCCAGCTGGAGCTGTACCAGCCCGAAGTGCTGGTGGAGACGGTGTGCTGGGTGCTGCGGGCCTACCGCAGCCACGGCTTCCACCTGACCTACTGGCCGGCCCAGCTCAACCTGTTCGTGGATCATCTCAAGGAGCTGGTGTCGCCGGAGCACTTCGACGCCATCTACCCATTTTACAACTGGATGATCGTCAACCAGCCGCTGTTCGCCGCGGCCAGCGAGGAAGAGCGCTCAACCCCCTGGGATTGATCGCGCCGCCCCCGGCGGGTGGAAACTACGCGCCGTCCTCCTGGTCCATCTCCTTCATCAGATCCCCGTAACAGTCCGGGCAATAACTGTGGGTCAGGAACTCGGCCCGCCGCTTGAGGACCTGGTGCAGCTCCTTCCACTCGTCCTTCTCGTCCCGCACCTTGCCGCACACCGAGCAGATGGGCAGGTACTCCTTGATCTTCTCCAGGTGCCAGTATGAGCGGCGCAGCTCGTCCAGGGTCCCCTGCAGGTCGCCCGCCGCCAGGCGCGTCGTCTCGTGCTCCGCGTGGTGGGCGGCGCTGCGCTGCTGCTCGTCGTGGATCTCCTCGGACAGCTTGCGCACCTCCTCCCGCAGCCAGATGTTCTCCTGCTTCAGGCGCCGGTTGGTCACCGCCTCGCGCACCAGGCCCACCAGGTGGGCGTTGTCCCACGGCTTGGTGATGTAGTAGTAGATGTTCGCCTCGTTGATGGCCTGGATGATGGCCTCGACGTCGGTGTAGGCGGTGATCAGGAGGCGCACGGTGGTGGGGCTGAGCACGGCGCTGCGTGCCAGCACGTCGGCGCCGGACATGGCGGGCATACGCTGATCGGAGATGATGCAGTCCACGTCCTCTGACTCCAGCAGGCCCAGCGCCTCCTCGGGCGACCCGGTCCCGATGACGTGGAAGTCCCGCCTCAGGGTTTCCACCAGCGCCTCGACCACGCCCGGCTCGTCATCCACCACCACCACGCGGGCATCATTTGTTTCACCGGCTCTGATCATGGCACCCTCGCGCTAACTCCTTCTTATCCGCACGTTTTGTGCAGCTTAGCAACGATCGCGGTCTTACGCCCCTTTCTCCGGTCCGGCCGCGCCGGGCAGCCGTATGATGGCCGACGTCCCCCCTCCCACCGGGCGCTCGAAGGCCAGCTTCGCGCCGTGGCTCTTGACCACCCGGGCGGTGATGCTCAGACCCAGCCCGGTCCCCTCGCCCACCGGCCGCGTGGTGAAGAAGGGATCGCACACCTTGTCGAGCAGCTCCTCGGGGATCCCGGATCCCCCGTCCCGCACTTCGAGCTCCTGCCAGCCCCCGGCGGCGCGGGTGAACACGGTCACCACATGGCCTCGATCGCTGGCGAGGATGGCGTTGTTGACCAGGTTGCTGATGGCCTGGTTCAGTGCCGCTGGATCGCACTCCATGGGGGGCAGCTCGGCGAGGTCGGATTCCAGGGTCACGCCATGCTGCTGCGCCAGGGGCCGCAGAAAGCGCAGGGTGCCGTGCACGCACTCGGACAGGGTGGCCGGCTTGCGCTCCGCCTCGTCCAGGCGTGAGTAGGCGCGCAGATCCACCACCAGCTGCTTGATCCGCTCCAGCCCTTCGAGCGCGGACGTCACCTTGCGAGGGGCGGCACCCTTCAGGTAGGACACCTCCGCCTCCTCCGCGGCGCGCTGGATCCTCCGGTGTTCGGCCGGGCTCTGGCCCTGAAGAGCCGGGAGCGCCTCGTCCAGCGTCGCGATAAAGCCGAAAAGGTCGTCCAGGTCCCGCCCCAGGTTCCCCAGGTTGCTGATGGTATAGCCGAGGGGGTTGTTGATCTCATGGGCGATGCCCGCGGTCATCTGCCCCAGCGAGGCGAGCTTCTCCTGGTGCACCAGCTGGGTCTGGGCCTGCTTCAACTCCGCGAGGGTCCGGGCCAGCTCCCGGGCCTGGCGCTGGTTCTCCCGGGTCAGGCGGGTCAGCTCGTTGTTCAGCGCCAGCAGCTCGGACTCGAGCGTTCGTTCCTCTTCGTCAAGGCGCTCGCCCAGCAGGAGCCACTGGCCGCGATCCGGGGTGAGCCGCACCAGGACGCGCAAGGTGAAGGGCGCCCGCGCGCTATCCACGAAGTTGAGCAGCAGGTCCCCGGTGGGCGCCTGCTCCGCGGCTTCGAGCAGCGCCCCGACGCGCTCGGCGTCCGCCACGGTGAGCAGCTCGCCCAGCGGCGTGCCGCAAAGGTCACCCCACGATCGGCCCAGGGCCCTGGCCATGGCCTGGTTGGCGCCGGTCACCTCCCCATCTGTCCCCAGGGCGAGCAAGTGCACGACGCTGCTCCAGGGCAGGAAATCCTGCCCTGCCAGGGTGGACAGCTCTTCGAGTGTTCCGTACATGGCGCGCTCACTCCCTCCTCAACATACCTCGGGTAGCCGCCGCGGTCCGCACCTGCCATGGCCAGATCGATCTTTGCCATGGCCAGCGGTCGCTCGGCCGGCAGACCGTGACTTTCATCGCCCTCTCCTTGTGCGTGAAAAAATACACCATGCCCCATTTCATGGGTTGACACGCCAGCCCAATTTGGTATTCATGTTCCTAAATACTTTTTAAACTCTCATCCGCAACGGATATTCAAATAGGAGATCACAAATGAACAGCTTCTGTTTTCAGTGCGAGCAGACCTTCCAGGGCACCGGCTGCACCGAGATCGGCATGTGCGGCAAGGACAAGGATTCCTCCCTGCTTCAGGACCTCATCGGCTACGGCTGCAAGGGCGTGGCGCAGTACGCCCACCGGGCGCGCCAGCTGGGCGTGGTGGACGCCGAGACCGACCAGTTCGTGCTGGAGGCGATCTTCGCCACCGTGACCAACGTCAACTTCGACCCCGAGCGCCTGGGCGGCATCGCCGACGCCCTGGCCGAGACCCGCGACAAGATCAAGGGGCTGTACGAGCAGGCCGCGCGCGCTGCCGGCCAGGAGCCCGAGGTGCTGGGCGGCCCCGCCACCTGGACCCCCGAGGAAGACCTCGATGACATGATCAAGCAGGGCGAGGCCATCGGCCTGCTCAAGCGCCGCGACGCCGAGAACGAGGACATCTTCAGCCTGCGCGAGCTGGTCTACTACGGCGTCAAGGGCCTGGCTGCCTACGCCTACCACGCCCAGGTCTTCGACGTGACCGACGATGAGGTCTACGGCTTCGTGTACGAGGCGCTCAACGCGCTTACCGAGGAGAAGTCCGCCGAGGAGCTCACCGGCCTGGCCCTCAAGACCGGCGAGGTGAACCTCACCGTCATGGCCCTGCTGGACAAGGCCAACACCGAAGCCTACGGCCACCCGGAGCCCACCAGCGTGCGCATGACCCCGGTCAAGGGCAAGGCGATCCTGGTCTCGGGTCATGACCTGAAGGACCTCAAGGCCCTGCTGGAGCAGACCGAGGGCAAGGGGATCAACATCTACACCCACGGCGAGATGCTGCCGGCCCACGGCTACCCCGAGCTGAAGAAGCACGCCCACCTGGTGGGTAACTTCGGCGGCGCGTGGCAGAACCAGATCGAGGAGTTCAAGACCTTCCCCGGCGCCATCCTGATGACCACCAACTGCATCCAGCGCCCGGACCTGAACTACAAGAACCGCATCTTCACCGCCGGCCCTGTGGCCTGGCCCGAGGTCGCCCACTGCGATGACCACGACTTCTCCGCGGTCATCGAGGCCGCTCTGGCCGCGCCGGGCTTCGAGGAGGACGCCCCGGAGGAGACCAGCATGACCGGCTTCGCCCGCAACGCGGTGATGAGCGTGGCTGGCCAGGTGATCGACGGCGTGAAAGCCGGCGCCATCAAGCACTTCTTCCTCATCGGCGGCTGCGACGGCGACAAGCTGGGCCGCAACTACTACACCGAGCTGGCCCAGAAGGTGCCCGAGGACTGCGTCATCCTGACCCTGGCGTGCGGCAAGTACCGCTTCAACAAGCTCGACTTCGGCGACATCGGCGGCATCCCGCGGCTGCTGGACATCGGCCAGTGCAACGACGCCTACTCCGCGATCCAGATCGCCGCGGCCCTGGCCGAGGCGTTCGAGACCGACGTCAACGGCCTGCCCCTGTCCATGGTGCTCTCCTGGTACGAGCAGAAGGCGGTGGTTATCCTGCTGAGCCTGCTGCACCTGGGCATCAAGAACATCCGCCTCGGGCCCAGCCTGCCGGCCTTCGTCAGCCCCAACGTGCTGAACCTGCTGGTGGAGAACTTCCAGCTCACCCCCATCACCACGCCGGACGCCGACCTCGAGGCGATGCTCGGGTAGGGGGCGCGGCGCAGCCCCCCCCCCCAGCGAGAAAGGAGAAGCGGAAAAGGGGGGGGGGGGGGCC
>CAZEFW010000249.1:0-8488 GCA_964511535.1 uncultured Myxococcales bacterium
AGGCGCGGTCCACCACGTACTCGCTGTGGTCGCCCTCGGGCTCGGGTTCGAACGGTCTCGGTCGCATGCGCTCCTCTCTGCCGCCCCGGCTCAGTCCACCCGCCGGAAGACGAGGCACGCGTTGCAGCCGCCGAAGCCGAACGCGTTCTTGAGCAGGACCCGCTGCTCCAGCGGCCGCGCGGCGCCGGCCGCGCAGTCGAGCGGGATGTCCGGGTCCTCGGTGTAGTTGATGGTGGGCGTCAGCACGCCCCGGGCCATGCCCTCCAGGGCCAGGATGCTCTCGATGGCGCTGGCCGCCCCCATGGCGTGGCCCATCATCGACTTGTTGGCGGTCACCGGCGGCATCGCGTCACCGAACACCTCGCGCAGGCTGTTGACCTCCACGGCGTCGCCCACCTTGGTGCTGGCCGCGTGCGCGTTGACCGCGTCCACCTCCCCGGGCGCCACGCCGGCGTGCTCCAGCGCCTGGGCCATGCACCGCGTCACCGTCTGCGGGTTCGGCGCGACGAAGTGGTGGGCGTCGGACGTCGAGGCCCACCCCGCCAGCTCGAACATGTAGGGCAGGCCGTGGGCGTCGGCGAACTCCCGGGTCGCGAGCAGCAGGCAGCCAGCGCCCTCGCTGATGATGAAGCCGCGCCGGTCCGCAGAGAACGGTCGGCTCGCACGCTCAGGCGGCTCGTCCGCCCCGGGCTTGGTCTTGTACGCGCCGTTCATGGTGGCGAAGCCGGCCACGATGGGCTCCACCAGCGCGCTGTCCGCGGCGCCGCAGATGCACAGGTCGGCCATGCCGCTGTCGAACATCAGCGCGGCCACCATCATGGAGGTGCACCCGGTGGCGCAGGCGGTGATGGTGCTCGTGATGGGGCCGGTGGCGCCGGTGAGGATCGAGACCTTCCCCCCCACCATGTTGATACAGGAGTTCGGGTTGGTGAACGGGTGCGGCAGCCGCCCGCGCTCCACCATGATCCGATCGGCGTTGATCACCGCGTCCTGCCCGCCCACGGCGCTGGAGAAGGTGATCGCCGTTCGCGGCGCGATCTCCTCGGTGAGCTCCAGCCCGGCGCGCTGTAGCGTACGGTGCGCCACCAGCATGCTGTTGGCGAAGATGGGCGAGGTCCAGTGCGCCATCTGCCGCTGGCCCAGGAAGGGGTAGGGCGTCCGATCGTAGTCCGGCACCTCGCCGGCCACCTGCACCGGGAACCCGTCGGGCAGCGGGAAGCGCGTCAGGGGGCCGACGCCGCTGTCGCCCGCCGCGGCCGCCGCCCACTGCTGCTCCAGCTCCACGCCGAGGCAGGAGACCATGTCGTGAGCCACGACCACAGGCCTTGCGCGTTTGTCCCGGTTACCCATGAGGTGATTCCTGATAGATTCAATAGTCGCTATTGCAGCGGGAGACAAGGGTTACACATGGCCTACATCGAGATCGGTGATCGATGTCTCAGCGCCGACGACGTGGCGGACCTCCTGGCCACGGACCACCCGATGGTGGAGCGGTTTCGCCTGGACAAGCAGGGCGAGGAGCCGGGGCACAGCTTGCGCTTCGCGCTGGTGATCCAGCCGCGAAAGGGGGCGCGCTACCAGCAGCTCCGCGATGGGGCCGGGGCGAGGCGCGAGCCGCGGTGGCGCACCCTCGACGGCACCGAGCGCATCGGCCAGGGCAACCGCGCCCTGTGGCACGACGGCAGCAAGGCGGTGGCGGAGAACCTGACCTTCTTCCCGGACCAGACCTTCAACGACCTCGGCATCGGCAGCGCCCTGTACGTCTCCATGGAGCGGCTGTACCGCGCGCTCGACGTGCGGCGCGTGACCCTGCTGGCGGTGGACGTGGGGGTCTACGTCTGGGCCCGCCAGGGGTTCGCCTTCATGCAGCCGGACCAGGCGCAGGAGCTGGCGCCGGAGATGGACCGCTTCCTGTTCGCCCACGGGCTGAGCGTCGGAGTGGACGAAGCGCGCATGCAGGAGTCGTGGGACCTGGCCAACCACGCCGACCCTGACGGCCGCGTGGTGGAGGGCTACCGCGCGGGCAAGGCGTACATGCTGCGGGCGGCGCCCGCGTGGCACGGGG
The DNA here is from genome assembly GCA_964511535.1 of uncultured Myxococcales bacterium. Taxonomy (GTDB): domain Bacteria; phylum Myxococcota_A; class Polyangia; family CAZCFB01; genus CAZCFB01. The sequence goes on from CAZEFW010000249.1 coordinate 2,066, forward strand.
GCAAGGCGCTGGACGACCCCGAGTGCGAGGCCATCGCCGAGGCCTCCCGCCGCGAGACCTTCGCCCGCCTGCCGGACAAGATCGACGGCGCCACCGCCGACCTGGCGGTGAGGTAGCCGTGCGCCGCAAGACCGTCACCCGGGGGCGAGGCGACGCGCGGCCGCGGCGGGTGCTGCTGGTGGCCCCGCGCCATCCGCCGAGCTTCTGGACCATGCAGGGCACCGTGGACCTGTTCGGCGCCCGGACCCTGATGCCGAACCCTGCGCTGGCCACCCTCGTGGCCCTGACCCCCGACGACGTGCGCGTGGAGTACCGCCTGTGCGAGGAGAACGTGGGGGACGCGCTTCCGGCGGACCTGCCCCTGGACCTGGTGGCGGTGACCGGCTCCACCCTGCACGCGCAGCGGGTGGAGGAGATCTGCCGCCACTTCCGCGCCCGCGGGGTCCCCGTGGCCCTCGGCGGCACCTACGCCACCATCCGCCAGGACCGGTGCCAGGGCCTGGCCGACCACCTGTTCATCGGCGAGGCGGAGCACACCTGGCCGCGGTTCCTGCGCCACTGGTCCGCGGGGGAGGCGCTGCCGGTCTACCAGCAAGCGGAGCATGTGGACCTGGCGTCGAGCCCGCCGCCCGACTGGTCGTTGATCCGCGCCGCCGACTACATCCACCTGCCGGTCCAGACCAGCCGCGGCTGCCCCAACAGCTGCGATTTCTGCGACGCGGTGCAATACCTGGGGCACCGGGTGCGCACCAAGCCGGTGTCGCAGGTGCTGGCCGAGGTGGACAACATCCACCGCCTGGGCCACCTGTCGATCTTCTTCTCCGACGACAACTTCATCGGCGACCGCGGCTTTGCCCGCCGCCTGGTGGACGCCCTGGCGCGCAGCAACAGCGAGCGCGAGCACCCGGTGGCCTTCTCCACCCAGATCACCATGCAGGTGGCCGACGACGAGGCGCTGCTGCGACGCATGGCCGACGCCCGCTTCTCGGTGCTCTTCCTCGGGCTGGAGACGGTGCGCGAGGCGAGCCTCGCGGAGGTGCACAAGGCGCACAACCTGCGGCGCGACCCGGTGGCCCGCCTGCGGCGCATCTCGCGCCACGGCCTGGTGCCGTTCGTCGGGCTCATCGTGGGGTTCGACAACGACGACCCCACCGTCTTCGCAGAGCTGGAGCGGTTCATCACCCGCGCGCCCGCGCCCATCGCCGGGGTGAGCCTGCTCAACGCCCCGCGCAACACGCCGCTGTACGAGCGGCTGCAGGCCGAGGGGCGGCTGCGGGGCGAGGACTTCAGCGGCGAGTGGCAGCTGCAGACCAACATCGTGCCCCTCGGCATGACCGCCGGGCAGCTGCGCGACGGCTACCGGGCGCTGCTGCGGCGGCTCTACGAACCGGCCGCCTTCGAGGCGCGCCTGGAGGGCTGGCTCGAGGGGGTGGACTACTTCACCGACATCTACACCCGCCGCAAGCAGGACCCGCGGCAGTTCCTCAAGCTGGCCAGGGTGCTGGCCTACTGCGCCCGCGAGGCGGAGCCGGGCGTGCGGCGCCTGTTCGTGCGGCAGATCGTTCGGGTGCTGCGAGGCGACCCGCGGCTCACGTCACGGGTGATCAGCTTCCTCGGCCAGTACCTGCACTTCAGACAGTTTTCGCTGGGGCTGTAGGCGGCCCCGGGTCTTCCTTGCGGTAGGTCTGAAGCTCCACCTCTGCCACGAACCCGTCCGGGCCGGTGACCACGGCGGTGAAGGTGGCGTAGGTGTCCATGAACAGCTCCTTGCGCACCTCGGTGCGCAGGACCGCCCCCACGGGGACGCGCGGCGCGGACCAGGACGCCTTTCGCAGCCCCACGATGAAGCCCTGGCCGCCGGGGCGCTCCTCGCCCTGGCGCTCCCACGAGGCGTAGGCCGCCGCGCTCTGGGCCACCAGGTCCACCACCGCCACGGCGCTGATGGCTCCGTCAACGCAGGTGGGCCAGCTGTCGCGCACTCGCGCCTCCACCAGACCCCGCCCCAGCTCGATCTCCACCACCCGCTCCACCATGCGCATGCGGCCGCGGTGAGGGATCCACTCCTCGATGTCGTGAGGGTAACGGCGGGTCACGACGCCACCTCTGGCGCGCCGATGAGCACCTGCCCCTCGCACGCCCGGTCGCCGTCGAAGGTGACGCGGAAGTTGTAGCGCTCCGGCTTCTTGGCGTTGGGGGACAGCGTGACGTCGAACCGGCCCCCGCGATCAACCGCCTTGCGGAAGCGGACGCGAAAGAACCCGACCGTGCTGGCGCCGTCCAGGCCCAGGGCGACCGCCTGCTCCACCATGGCGAGCATGGCGATGCCCGGCACCACCGGGTTGTCCGGGAAGTGGCCGTCGAAGTAGGGCGAGTCGTGGGGCACCGTGGCCGCGGCGACGATCTCGTCCGGATCGGCGCGCTCGATGGTGACGGCTGTGTCCCAGGGCGAAGGCATGACGTAAGAGAGTCTACAGTCGACAGTCGACAGTCAACAGTCTATGGATAACGAGGCCCAGGTAAACGACGACATGCGAATCCTGCTCATCTCCGCCAACCGACTGCGCGCGCCGTACCCGGTCTATCCGCTGGGCGTGGACCATGTGGCCGGGGCCCTGGCGCCGCGGCACCCGGTCAGCGTGCTCGACCTGTGCCAGGTGCCCGAGGACGAGCTGGAGCAGGCGGTGGCGCAGGAGGTGGCGCAGTTCGGGCCGGACATGGTGGGCATCTCCCTGCGCAACGTGGACAACGTCGAGGGCCTCGACGCGGTGAGCTTCACCGAGCACTATCGCCGCGTGGCCCGGGCGGCGCGGCAGGCCGCTGACGTCCCGCTGGTGCTGGGGGGCGCGGCCTACACCCTGTACCCGGAGCGGCTGGCCGCGGAGCTCGGCGCGGAGTATGGGCTCGCCGGCGAGGGGGAGCGCCTGCCGCTGCTGCTGGACGCCCTGGAGCGCGGCGAAGAGCCGGACGGCATCCCCGGGCTGGTGGTGGGGGCGAAGCTGCGATCGCCCATCGCCCCGTGGCAGGGAGACCCGGGGAGCCGGCGGCTGCTGCCCCCGGAGCGGCTGGCGTTCTACCTCGAGCGGGGCGGCATGCTGAGCCTGCAGACCAAGCGCGGCTGCCCCCACCGTTGCGGGTACTGCACCTATCCTCAGATCGAGGGGCACGGCGTGCGGGGCTTCGACCCGGCGCTGGCGGCGCGCACCGCCCGGGAGCTTCAGGAGGCCGGGGCGCGCTACCTCTGGATCACCGACGCGTCGTTCAACTGCGATGCCGAGCACAACCTGGCCGTGGCCCGGGCGTTCCGGCGAGAGAAGGTCACCGTCCCGTGGGGCGCCTTCTTCGCGCCGACGCCCTCGCCGACCGGATACTGGGGCGCCATGGCCGACGCTGGCCTGACCCACGTGGAGTTCGGCACCGAGTCCCTGTCGCCGACGGTGCTGGGCGGCTACCGCAAGCCGTTCGGTGTGCGCGAGGTGCAGCGAGCCCATCAGGACGCCCTGGATGCGGGGCTGTTCGTGGCGCACTACTTCTTGCTGGGAGGACCGGGCGAGACCCGCGAGACCGTGGCCGAGACCCTGAGCAACGCCGAGACGCTCGAGCGGGCGGTGCACTTCTTCTTCTGCGGGGTGCGGATCTACGCCGGCACCCGGATGCACCAGTTGGCCCTGCAGGAGGGGCAGGTGGCGCCTGCGGACGAGCTGCTGGCGCCGGTGTTCTATCGTCCCCCCGGCGTTGACCTGGAGACCATGGGCCAGATGGTCACCGAGGCAGGGGCCGGGCGCTTCTCCTGGATGCTGAGCGGCGGCGGCGAGCAGGGGGTGCGCATGCTGGAGCGCATGTACGCCCGGGGGTACACCGGCCCGCTGTGGGAGAAGCTGATCCGCGCCGCGTGAATAATCACCGGGGGACCGGGGTCTCACCAGTTTGACGGGCCACAAGTGGCCGTCTAGCATGTGCTCACGATGCGATTCGCCGCCCCCATCGCGCTGCTTTTGTTCCTCGCACCTCATGTCGCCGGGGCGGATTCTGCTGATAAACGCTGGGACGTGATCCGCAAGGGGGCGTCCTCCATCAAGACGCTTCATGCCGAGTTCCGGCAGCTCAAGCGGCTCAAGATCCTGGCCAAACCGCTGGTGAGCAGCGGCCGCTTCGCGTTCAAGGCGCCCTCGTCGGTGCGCTGGGAGTACCACAAGCCGATCAGGACGCTGTCGCTGGTGCACCGGGGCAAGGTGCGCCGCTACACATGGACCAGCGGCGGCAAGCCGGTCAAGGACTCGGCTGGCAGCGTGGAGGCCATGCGCACCGTGCTGGAGCAGATCAGCGGCTGGCTGGCCGGCCGGTTCGACGCTGACGGCGTGTTCACCGCGCGCCTGGCGCCGGGCGAGGCGCCGGTGGTGGTGATGGAGCCGCGAGAAAAGGAGCTCAAGCGCTTCATCCAGCGGGTGGAGCTGCGCTTCTCGGACCAGGCCGGGGTGGTCAAGTCGGTGCTCATCGTGGAGAGCGCGCGGGCCGAGACCGAGATCCTGTTCGGCAAGGTGAAGGTCAACGGCGCGCTGCCCGACCGCCTGTTCAAGGAGATCAAGTGACGCGGCGCGCGCCCTGGCTGGCTGCCGCCAGTCTCCTGGTGGGCCTGGCAGGCTGCGGCGTGTTGCCCGTGATCATGCCCGCGCCAGTGCCTGCTGGCGCGCCGGCGCCGTGGGAGGAGTGCGCTGGCGTCTTCCCCTCCGGAAAGTTCAACGTGGTCCACGCCCTGGAGGTCTCCCTCCCCCGGCTGAAAAAAAAAGCGCGGTGATCGGCGTAACCGAGGGTGACAACTCCAAAAACCGCCTCTCGAGCGTGTTGTTGACGCCCGAAGGCATGACGGTGTTCGAGGCCACGTACAGCGGGGGAGCGTTGAAGGTGATGAGGAGCCTGCCGCCGCTGGACGATCCGGAGTTCGCCGCGCGGCTCTTTTCGGACGTGCGGTTGATGTTGACCCGGCCGCCCGGGCGGCGCGTGGCAGCCGGTCGCCTGGAGGACGGGCGGCGGGCGTGCCGCTACCGCGACGGCGCGGCCACCACCGACGTCGTGCTGGAGCGGGACGGGGGCTTTTCGATCATCGACTACGGCGAGGGGACGTCGGCGCGGCGCACCGTGCGCGGCTACGGGCCGGTGGAGCGGGGGTTCCCGCCCCGGGCGGAGCTGCGGGTGGAGGGCCTGGTCGGCTACAGCCTGCGCTTCTCGCTGCTGCGGTCCGAGAGGCAAAAGACGAATTGACAAGCGAGCGAGATAATATAAGAAAGGGTCTCCCCCCCGGGGGGTGGCCGAGAGGGTGTCGCGAATGACCCGTGAAGAGATCCAAAAAGAGATCCTCGAGATCATGGAAGCCAAGTTTGAGATCGAGGACCCCGGGATGGATGATGATCTCCGGGAAGAGCACAACTTCGACAGCATCGACGCCATCGATCTCATAGCGAGCATCGAGGGGATGCTCGACGCCTCCCTCACCGACGACGACAAGAAGGCGGCCCTCGAGATCCGCACCATCAACGACATCGTCGATTACGTACACCGGCTGGCAGAGGCCCACGGCGCCTGAGCCGCGCCCGGCGCTCTCCCCTGGAGGGCAAAGAAATGAGCAGCCCGAGACGCGTTGTCATCACCGCCGCCGCCGCCATCACCCCCATTGGCGACACCGAGCAGACCATCTTCGACAACCTCGTGGCCGGCGTCAGCGGGGTCAAGGCGCTGGACGCCAACGACGAGCTGGCCGACTACCTGACCTCCAAGGTCTTCGGCACCGTCGACTACGAGATCACCTACGACTTCGCGCGCCAGTACCGCAAGACCATGGGGCCGGTGGGCTACTACGCCTGCAAGGTGGCGCGAGACGCGGTGGAGCAGTCGGGGCTGGAGCAGGCGTTCCTCAGCTCCGGCCGCATGGGGGTGGCGTTCGGCTCGACCCACGGCAGCCCCACGGTTCAGCGCAACGTGTACAAGACCTTCTTCTCGGGGGACCGCAAGAAGGTGCGCAACATCGGCGCGGCCGATTACCTCAAGTCGATGGTCCACACCACCGCGGCCAACATCTGCAAGATGTTCGAGATCACCGGCCGGGTCATCGCGTCGTGCACGGCGTGCACCACCGGCAGCCAGAACATCGGCTACGGCTACGAGGCGATCAAGTTCGGCATGCAGGACGCCATGCTCTGCGGCGCCGCTGACGAGTACGACACCGCCACCGTGGCGGTGTTCTCCAACCTGCTGGCCAGCTCCACCAAGTACAACGACACGCCCGAGCTGACGCCGCGGCCCTTCGACAAGGCCCGGGACGGCCTGGTGGTGGGGGAGGGGGCCGGCCCCCAGGTGCTCGAGGAGTACGAGCCCCCCCCGGCGCCCGGCCCGGCAATCATCGCCCAGCTGGTCGGCTTCTCCAGCGGCAAC
>CAZEFW010000250.1:0-8364 GCA_964511535.1 uncultured Myxococcales bacterium
CGACGTGGACTGCGGCGGCGCCGTGTGCGCCAAGTGCGCTGACAAGAAGATGTGCAAGGCGGCCGCCGACTGCCTCAGCGGGGTGTGTGACGCCATCAGCGGCAAGTGCGCCGCGCCGAGCTGCACGGACAAGGTGCAAAACGGCGGCGAGACCGACGTGGACTGCGGCGGCTCGTGCCCGGCGTGCGCCGATGGCAAGAAGTGCTCCAAGGGGGCGGATTGCAGCAGCGGCGTGTGCGATGCGGCGAGCGGGCTGTGCAAGGCGCCGAGCTGCACGGACAAGCTGAAAAACGGCGACGAGACCGACGTGGACTGCGGCGGCAGCAAGTGCAGCAAGTGCGCCAGCGGCGCGGCGTGCAAGTACTCCACCGACTGCGAAAAGGGGATCTGTGAGGCGAACAAGTGTCGCCTGCCCAAGAGCTGCGGCGAGCTGCACAAGGCCCAGACCACGCTGCCGTCTGGCACCTACCAGGTGCTACCCGACAGCGCCGGGGCCATCGCGGTCACCTGCGAGATGACCGCCCATGGCGGGGGCTGGACCCTCATCGGCTCGGTGGTCAACGGGGTGGCGCGCAAGTGGAATTCGGTGGCGGCGTTCACCGGCGCGACCACACACGGCACCGCCGCGGCGGCCAAGACCAACAACTACAAGTCAGCGGCCTGGTCCCGGGTGCCGGGCGACGACCTGCGCATCGAGACCTCGCAGTACGCCTTCGGCTTCAACAAGCTGCTCGGCGCCAGCGCCTTCGGCCCCTACATCAAGGCCAACTGGCCGGCGACCTGCAAGTCAGGCTGGATCCGCTCCGGGGCTGACTTCTCGTCGGGCCTGACCAGCGCAATACAAAAGACGATGAACTTCACCCTGCGGGCCAGGGACACCAACGCCAGCTGCTACCCCGCAGGAAACGAAAACTCGGCGGTGACCTTCGTGGCGGCCGACTGCTGCTGGGTGGGGGGCCTGGGCAACAACCCGGGATCGACAGGGTGGCGCAGCCACGACCTGAGCCTGCTGTCGCTGAGCCGCTACAAGACCGCGACTTGCTCCAAGAGCACGTACCCGTGCAACGCAAACAGCTCGGTGTTCACCTACGCCTCCTTCTGCTACGAGGTCAGCTGCAAGCCGAAGTACGCGCTGGTTTACGTGCGCTGAGCCGGCGCCAGGGCAGCGCCAGCGCCTATTTGCTCCGGCGCACGTAGCGCCCGTCACGCGTATCGATGATCAGCTCGTCGTCCTCGGAGACGAAGAGCGGGACCTGCACCTCGAGGCCGGTCTCGAGGGTGGCTGTCTTGGTGACGTTGTTGACGGTGTCGCCCTTGAGCGCAGGCTCCGTCTCGGCCACGCCGAGGACGACGGTGTGGGGCAGCTGGATGCCGATGGGGTTGCCGTCGAAGAAGACCAGGCGGCAAGGATCGTTGGGGCGCAGGAAGTTGAGCTCGTACTCGATGTCCGCCTTGCTCATCCCGGACTGCTCGTAGTTCTCATCGTCCATGAAATAGAACACCTCGCCGCCCTCATCGTACAGGTACTGGCTGGGCCTGATCTCGTAGTCCGGCTCCTTGATCCGTTCGCCTGCCTTGAAGGTCTTGCTCAGCAGCTGCTTGGAGCGCAGGTTCCGGAGCTTGGCCCGGACCAGGGTCGCGGCACCCCGGGCCGAGGGGGTCTGCACGGAGACATCCTCCACGGCGTACGGATCGCCGTCCATCTCGATGAGCATGCCGCGCTTGAAGTCACTGGTCGTGGGCATCGTGTCCTCCTCCTGAGTGCCGACATATAGCGCCCCGGCCGACAACATTCCAGCGCCAAAAGTACATACCCGGCTCCCCGGCAGGAGTCGGGGCGCCTGAACATGAGCAGCGGCGCCTCCGTGGTATCGTTGGCGCCCCACGTCGCCCGGAGGAGACAACCCATGAAGCGCTCGCTCTCCGTCATCCCTCCCCTCGCGCTGCTCGGCCTCGTCGGCCTGGCTCAGCCCGCTGCCGCCTCGGACCCGGACACGGCGGGCCTCGAGCGGGTGTTCACGGGCATGAAGCAGGCGCTGGCGGCCAGCAAGGAGGCGCCGTTCAAGGCGCTGTGGCACCCCGAGGGTTACAAGAAGAACCTGGTGGGCGGCAGCGGTCTCGCAGGACGCCAGGTGTTCCGCCAGGGAAGCAAGAAGGGCTGGTACCTCAAGCCGGACATGGAGTCCATCCGGAGCGTGCCCGGCAGTATGGGCGCGCCCTGGCTGATCAAGTGCGACATCTGGTCAGTGAAGAAGGGCAAGGCGGTGGACCAGATCTGGGCCCTGCTGATCTACCGAAAGGCCTGGTTGATGCTCGGCGGCGGCGAGAAGCGCGCCCAGGTCGAGGCCCTGGGCCAGCGATACGCGGCGCGCAAACCGCTGGCGCCCAAAAAGAAGTAGCGGCTCGCCGGTCTCGGCCTGCGCGACCCGGGAGCCGCCTCAGAACACGCCCTGGCAGGCAAGATGCGGCTGCGGCTTGCTCGCCTTCGCAGCGGCGCCGCCGGGGGAGCGCGGCAGCTCCCGGTGCTCACGACGCAGCACATGGCAGGAGCCGGTCATCAGGAAGGCGAAGCACCGGTCGACGGCCTCGCCGGTGCCCACCGTCCAGATGCGATGACACGCCAGCGTCTTGCTGGCCGCCTGCCGAACCGCCTCGCGCAGCCGCTCCTTTCCGGCGGCGTCTTCACCGGAGCAGCGGTGCGCGAACGCAGCCCAGAGCTCCACCGCCTGGGCGCAGATCCGCCTGGCCCTGCTGCGCGCCATGGCCTGCTTGACCTTGTGCTTGGCGATGGTCTCCTGCTCGTTGATCGAGGCCTCCACCAGCCTCTCGATGATCTCCAGCTCGGAGGGCCCCGCAGGACGTATCACCTTCAGGTAGGTCACCGACGCAGCGGCGGCCACGACCAGCCCGATCACCAGGAGCATGATGTGCTTTCGGTTCATGACGGCCGCACCATTGTACCGAAATCCGTCCCCCCGAGTTGTCCCGACCGCCTATCCAGGTCCCGGGCGGCGCCGGCCCTGATCAGCATCCCGCCCGGAGGTATATCTCCCGCAGCGCGTCACGCTTCTGCTTGAGGTTGTCCGCGCTGTAGTCGTCGGTGGGGACGTCGGCCAGGACCTCCAGCTCCACCAGGCCGGGCCGGGGGATGATCATCCCCATGGGCTGCAGCTCCCGGGCGCCGCGCAGCACGACCGGAGTGATGGGCACCCGCGCCGCGGCCGCCAGGTGGAACGGCCCCATCTTGAACGGCCCCAGCTCGCCGTCCCGGGAGCGGGTGCCCTCCGGGGCGATGAACACGCTGGCCTGCTGTTCGTTGATGCGGCGCGCCCCCGCAGCAAGGGTGGCCTTGGCCTGCTTCAGGTTGCGGCGATCCACGGCCAGCAGCTTCATGGCGAAGTAGAACCAGCCGATGAACGGGACGAAGTAGAACTCCCGCTTGCCCACGGGGGTGCTGTGGGGCGGCAGCACGGTGCTCATGAGCCAGATGTCGAGCTGGCTGCTGTGGTTGAAGGTCACGATGCGCGCCCGACGGCCCACCAGGCTCTCGCCGTTGATCACGCGGACCTCGATCTTCGCCATCCACAGGATGACCCCGGCGAAGAACCGGCCGATGTGGTGGAAGTATGCCTCCGCCTTGTAGCGGAAGGTGACCAGCGACAGGACCGTGCAGGAGGTGAGGACCACGCCGATGAGGACCCAGGCCAGGCCCAGCTTGATGGCGCTCGGCAGCAGGAAGCGCCACCCGGTGGGTGTGTCAGGGTTCAAGCCAGGCGGGGTCATGCTCGCAGTTTATCAGCCCGGGTGGGATCCCGCGGACAGGGCCGCGCGGGATTGAGGATGGCTGCCGCGCGAATGCTCATGGCATCAGGCAAGGCGCGGGGTGCTTGGTGCACGACTTGTTGGCCGCCTTGATGTTGCCGGTGCAGCAGGCGTTGGCCCCGCCGGGGCGCTGGCTGCAACCGGCGCCGCCGCACTTGCCGCACGAGGCAGCGCAGCAGGCCTTGCCCGAGGAGATGCCGAACTTGCACGTTGGGTCCGGGCCGAAGTTGGCCAGCTTGCCGTTGCCCGCCCAGGCGGAGAGCATGGACCAGATGGTGCCCTGGCGCTGGCTCGCGGTGGTGACGCTGTCCACCGCGGCCTTGCCCCGGCGCAGCTCGAGCTGCTTCAGGTACAGGCTGCGCGGGCTGACATGCTTGCCGTGTGACTCCCACATGCCGTACGGCTCCCAGGAGGCCCAGCTGCCCTGCTTCTTGCTGCCCTTGCAGCCGATGGCCCAGTTCATCGCCCCCTTTGGCGCGTCGCAGATGATGCCGCTGGCCTGGGCATTGAAGAACAGCACCTGGGCGCCGGCCCAGCCGTGCCCCGTCCCCGAGGTGGTGCGGTTCTGTACGTTGAGCGACGAGGTCTTGATGTTGTCGAACAGCAGCCCGGTGGCCCACCGGTGGTGGGGGCCGTCGTCGCTGTGGCTCTTTTCGGCCAGGCAGTCGAGCCACACGTTGGGCCCGGTGACCTTGGAGCCGGTGACGAAGTTGTGCCGGCCGTCGCGGCTGTAGCAGCGCTGGAACAGGTTGCCCAGGCCGTCGGTGATGTTGAACGGGTAGCGCCGGCTGCCGGTGATCTGCGACACCGGGTCGATCATGGCCACCTCTTCAACGGTGTTGAAGTTGGACTCGTTGTGGATGCTGACCGCGGCGTAGCCGAAGTGGCGCACGGTGACCCGACGCACCCAGGAGTTTTTGGCGCGCGACAGCTGCACCCCGATCCAGCCGTGCTTCTCGTCGGTGCTGCCGCTGTACACCGAGTCCAGGCGCAGGTCCTCCACGCCGACGTTCTGGATGCGCCCGGAGATGGACGCCCTGTACAGGGAGCCGCCGCCGTACTTGCTCTCCAGGGTGTCCACGATGGGGATGTCCACGGTGACCTTGTCGCCGGAGACATGGACGATGCGCCGCTCGTGCCCCGCCTGGTAGGACCCGGGCGACCAGCCGTACTTGTTCATGCCCAGGGCGTTGATCCAGGTCTGGTTGGGGGTCCGCAGCACCACCACATGGTCCCCCACCTTGAACTTGGCCGCCGAGGAGACCTTGAAGGTGCGGCTGCCCACCGGCACCTGGGCGCTGGTGATCTTGACCCGCGTGCCCTTCACTTCGCCCAGCCCGCTGCCGCTGCCCTTGATGTGGATCAGCGAGTGCTGCGCTTTCCTGGTGGCCAGCAGAACCGTGCCCTGGGCGTGCTGCCCCTCGCCGCGCAGCACCACGCCGCTCTTGTTGAGGTAGAGGGTGTCGCTCACCTGGTAGGTCCCCTTTTTGAGCAGCACCGCGCCGCGTATGCCGCTGGCCGCGGGGGCCAGCTTGCCCACCTTGTCCATGGCGGCCTGGATGGTGGCGCGGTCATCCCCTGACACCGGCGACACCGTGACGCGAACGGGCGCCGTGGGGATCGCCACCCCGCCGCCCCCGTAGCCGGCAAAGGAGAAGTCGGGCAGCATGTTCACCTTGTTGCTCTGCCCCTCGTTGGCGTAGCGGCCGTAGATCAGCGCGCCGCAGGGGCCGGCCTTGACCAGGGGCGCGCCAGGGGCCCCCACGCGGCTGACCAGCTTGCCGCCGCAGCAGATCTCGTCGGCGGAGCAAGCGTTGCCGCACTTGCCGCAGTGGGCGCAGCTGGTCTGGGTGTCCACGCACTGGCCGCCGCACAGGGTCTTGGCGCAGGGCGGCTTGCCCTGGTCCGCCTTGGGAGGCGCCTTGTCCGCGGGCGGCTTTCCCTTGTCCTTTTTTGTGGTCCCCTTGTCGGCCCCGGCCTTGTCCGCAGGCGCCCCGTCTCCGGCCTTGCCGTCGCCAGGGTTGGCGTCCGCGCGGCGCTGGTCAGCAGCCGGGCGGCTGTCCATGGTTGCGTCCATCCGGGCATCCGGGGTGGCGCCCTGGTCCGGGCGGCTGCCCTGCTCCCCGTCGCACCCCGCGGACAGGGCCGCCAACAAAACCAGGGTCAGGGCAACTCTCCAGGGGCTATTCATCGTTCCTCCGCAAGCGGGCGCAGCTCAGGTCTGACGGCTCCAGGGGGTTCAGAGGCAGGCCGCCGGCTTGTTCAACTTGGACCACTTGGCGCCGTCGTAGCGCATGATCAAGCAACCGGCGCCCACCGCCCAGACGTCACTGGGCGAGGTGCCCCAGATGGCCGTGAAGGGCTGGCCGGCGACCCCGGGCACGGTGGACCATTTCTTGCCGTCGTAGCGCAGGAAGGTGGAGCTGCCCCCCAACACCCACACGTCCGTGGCGGAGCTGGCCCACACGTCGGTCAGGTACGCCTTGCCGCCGACATTCAGCTGCTTGGTCCACTTGGAGCCGTCGTAGCGGTAGACCATGCCGAGGTCGCCCACGATCCAGATGTCCTTGGGCGAGTTGAACCACATCGCCCTCATGTCGCTGCCGCCCCCGGGCGACGTGAACACCTTGACCCAGCCCTTGGACTTGTCGTGGGTATGGACGCCGCCCATGGAGAGCACAGCCCAGGTTTTGGTGGGGGTGACCGCGACGTCCGCCAGCCAGAGTCCGAGGCTCTCAAAGGGCGGCCGGTAGGCCCACTTGGTGCCATCGTAGTGGTAGATGGCCCCACTGCCGCCGCCGGCCCAGATGTTGCTCGCCGACGAGCCGTGGATCGCATACATCGGGGCGGCCTTGGCGCTGTGGTCCTTCGGGGTAAACACCTTGGACCAGCCGCTGCCGGTGCTGCGCAAGATCACGCCGTCGCCCACGACCCACATGTCGCTGGCCGAGCTGCCCCACACATCGCTCAGGTCCGCGGTCGTGCCCGAGGTGACCGACGAGAGCTTGGCGCCGTCATGGTGCAACAAGGTCCCCTTCTGGCCCACGATCCACACCCCGTTGGGCCCCAGCCCCCAGACATTGGACAGGCTCACGCCCCTGGGACCGTCAGCCTTGACCACCGCGTCCTTGCCCAGGTCCGCGGGGGGCGCATCCTTGCCCTGGTCCGCCGGGGGGCCGTCCTTTGTCCGGGTCATGTCGCCGCCCAGGTCCGGCAGCTGCTGGTCAGGGCCGGGGGGGGTGTCCCTGTCGCAGGCGCCCATGGCCAGGACCAGCATCACTGCCAACCAGAGTTTCGCGTATGGGCTCCGGTGACTTCCAGTCTCTGCATCGGGCATGCGCGGATGATATCCGCAACGACAACCGGCTGCCAACGGTGGGACAGATCGCCAGGTAGCGATGAAGATTCGGGGGGGACTGTCCCGGTCGCCGGGGCGCAGACCCCCACCGTGTACATCCCCGCCTTGGGGGTGGGAGGTGTCGCGCGCGCCAGGTTGCTGCCTGGCGGCCCTTCCGGTGACGATTTTTCAAATGAGATGCCGCCTCACCAGGGCATCGAAGTTGGCGTCGATCTTGCTGTCAAATGCTGAAGGAGTCCGAGCTTCAGATGAATTCGCCTGCCAGCAGCTCAACGCCACGCGCGCTTACCACCGTTCGCCCTGTGCTCTTCGCGCTGATGCTGGCCGCGGGATGTGAAGGGTACCTCCTGGGGCCGGACCAGGATGATGCCCGGGCTCGCGGCGGGGACATGCTGACCATCCCCGCCAGGGATGGCCTGGTATTCCCGGGCGAGGACCTGGCCGGGCCAGCAAAGGATGCATTGATATTCCCGGGCAAGGACCTGGCCAGTCCAGCAAAGGATGGGAAGGTCAAGCCGCCGCCCAAGCCGGACGGCCCTGCGCCCAAGCCGGACAAGGCCGTGGTGGTCAAAAAGTGCGGCAACGGCAAGTGCGAGCCGGGCGAGAGCTGCTCCAGCTGCCCCGGCGACTGCGGCAAGTGCGTGCCCTGCCACCCGGGCTGCCCGGGCGGCTACTTCTGCTACCTGAACAAGTGCGTCAAAAAGGCAATCTCCACGGCGCCGGTCAAGGACCTCTTCCTCTCCGAGGCGGACAAGCTGTACAAGTGCCCGTTCAACCCGATGCATTGGTGGGCCGGCAAGGGCGACAGGGACATCACCTTCATCGCCACCACCGACACCCACGCCACGGACAGCGCCAGCGGGTGCAGCAAAAACGGCAGCCACACCGGGGACGAACACACCAAGCTGCGAGCGGCCCTCAACAGCGCCAACGCCAAGCCCCATGTTTGGCCCTCGGGCGCCAACTTCTGGCGCCAGGGCAAAGCGTACGACCATATCCGGGGCGTGCTCATCGCCGGGGACCTCACCGACGCGGGCAGCGACCCGAATCCCGCGGGCACCCAGCTGGGCCATGACTGCCGGGAGTACACCGCCTACCGCGCTGCGTACGGCCGCTGTGGCAACGAGGGCAAGGTCAAGTTCCCGATCTACGAGGCGTACGGCAACCACGACTTCCCCCGGGTG
>CAZEFW010000251.1:0-8324 GCA_964511535.1 uncultured Myxococcales bacterium
CAACAGGCCGCGAGAGCGGCATAATCAACTGTCCACTGCTCCGGGGCAATTCCAAAATGCCGCCCTGTATCCATTTTGTCATTCTGTCATTTTGTCATTCTGTCATTCTGTCATTGGGCTATGTCCACATCCTCCACCAACCGTTCGGCATCCTCCAGCCGTTCCCTCCTCCTGCTCTTGTTCCTTGCCCTCGCCGTGCGCCTGGCCGCGCTGCTCTCCTTTGCGCGCTTGCCGTTTTTCACTCACCACCGCCTGGACGCGGCGCTGTACCACGAGGCTGCCCAGCGTTTCGCTCGCGGGGGCGACCTGTTCGGCGACTCGGTGATCCACATGAGCCCTCTGTACTCCGGGTTCCTGGGCGGGCTGTACTGGCTGTTCGGCCCCTCGCCCTGGACGCCGAGGCTGGCCCAGCTCGGCCTCGGGTTGATCACCGTGGCGTTGGTGTACGGCACCTGCCGCCGGCTGTTCGGGCCACGATGGGCGCTGCTGGGCGGCGCCCTGGCCGCGCTGTACGGCCCGCTCATCTTCTTTGAGCAGCAGCTGTCCGTGGCCACGCTGAGCGCCACCCTGCACGCCGCGGTGTTGTGGGCAACGGTGGCGGCGTCCCGACGTGACGGGCGCGCGCTCCGGGCCTGGGCCATGGCAGGGGCGCTCATCGGCCTGGCGGTGCTGGCCCGCCCAAGCGCCCTGCTGCTCGGCATCCCGGCGCTGCTCCTCGCCCTGAGCACGCCTCGCGAGCATCGGCTCGCCCGCGCGGCCGCCCTGGCCCTGGCTGCCGCCCTGGCCATCTCCCCGGCCACCCTGCGCAACCTCGCGGTGGCCGGCGAGCCGGTGCTGGTGAGCGACGCGGGCGGGCTGAACTTTTACCTGGGCAACGGTCCCGGCGCCAACGGGACCTTCCGCATCCCGAAGGAGCTGCCCGGCGCTACCAACGCCCTGGCCCAGTTCAGCGCGTTCAAGCGGCACGCGGAGCAGGCCACGGCGAGGACCCTCTCCTCTCGCGAGCTGGACAGCTACTGGTACGGCAAGACCCTGACGTACATGGCGGAGCAGCCGGGGACATATCTGGCCCTGCTGGGGCGGAAGGCGCTGCTCCTCGTCCACCCACGGGAGCTGTCCAACAGCCACAGCTACGACTTCCACCGGCGGCTGAACGCCACCCTCGCCCTGCCTCTGGTCCAGTACCGCCTGCTGGTGGTGGTGGGCCTGCTGGGCTCCCTGCTCATGCTCGCGGCCGGGCGCAGGGAGGAGCGGTTCGTCGGCGGCATCTCGGCGGCCTGCTTCGCCGCCCTGATGGCGTTCTTCGTGCTCTCGCACTACCGGGTGGTGGTGGCGCCGGCGTTCATGGTCGCGGGGGTGTTCCTCGCCCGCCGTGCGTGGGGCTGGTGGTCGGCCCGGCGCTGGCCCGCGCTTGGCCTGACGGGCGCGGCCGCCGCCGGGGTCTTCGCCCTGGGCCTGGTCCATGTCTTTGAGCCGAACACCACCGACGAGTACTTCAAGCTCGGCTACGCCCACCATGTGCAGGGCGAGCACGAGGACGCAGCCGCGGCCTATGGCGAGGCCCTGGCCCGCGACGCGGATCATCAATCGAGCCTGAAGAACCTGGCGGTACTGCGGGAACAACAGGGGAAGCCCAAAGCCGCCCTCGCGCTTTGGCGCCGCCTGCGCCGCGTGGCCGCCGCCCGGGGCGCTGCCCGCGACCTGGCCATCGCCGACCGCCACATCCGCAGCCTCGCCGGCGCCAAAGTCCGAAGTCGAGGCACGCGCCAAAACGATCTATAGTCTCGTGATGCCCCCAGCTGAGGAGAAGACCAACGGAACCACCGCCAACGGCGCGCGCCGCCTGAGCCCGCTGGGCAGGGTGTTCACGGCGTACTGGGTCACCGGCGTGGTGCTCTCCTCGTATCTCTGGCTGCGCTTCACCTCCCGCTTCCGCTCACGGGCGGCCAACCTGCCGCGGCTGGAGGCCGCAAACAAGCGCAACGCCCGACGCATTTACCGAGCCATCCTCCGGCTGCAGGGGCTGTACATCAAGGTTGGCCAGCTCATCAGCATCATGACCAACTTCCTGCCCGAGGCGTTCCGCACCGAGCTCGAGGGCCTGCAGGACCGCGTGCCGCCGCGCCCCTACGACCAGGTGCAGCGTCGCCTGCGCGAGGAGTTCGGCGGCGTCTCGCCGAAGACCCTGTTCGCCGAGTTCGACGAGCAGCCCATCGCCAGCGCCAGCATCGGCCAGGTCCATCGCGCCAGGCTGCCGGATGGGCGCGCCGTGGCGGTCAAGGTGCAGTACCCGGACATCGATCGCGTGGTGCGCAGCGACCTCACCTCCCTGCGACGCATCATCGCCATCATCCAGCGCCTCTTCCCCATGTACCAGGGCCTGGACAATGTCTACCTCGAGATCAGGGCCATGATCCTGCAGGAGCTCGACTTCACCGGCGAGGCCCGCAATATCGACACCATCGCGGCCAACTTCGAGAACGACCCGACCACCCTGTTCCCCACGGTGGTGCCCCAGTACACCACCCGCAGGGTGCTCACCACCGAGTTCATGGAGGGGTGCAAGGTGAGCGACCTGGCCAGCCTGGACGACATGGGGGTCGACCGCAAGGAGCTGGCGCGCATGGTGGTGGAGACCTACTGCCGCCAGATCTTCCAGGATGGCGTGTACCACGCCGACCCGCACCCGGGGAACCTCCTGGTGGCCGCCGGCCCGACGCTGAAGTTCCTCGATTTCGGGGCGGTGGCCGAGATCTCGCCGGGCATGCGTCACGGCATCATCAGCATCCTCCAGGGAGCCATCAACCGCGACACCAACAAGATCATCGCGGCCCTGCGAGAGATGGGCTTCATCGCCCTGGACAGCGATCCCCGAATCTACGACCGGGTGGTGGACTACTTCCACTCGCGGTTCCAGGACGAGATCAAGCTGGAGAGCTTCAACCTCAAGGACATCAAGCTCGATCCGGCCCGTGGGCTGGAGAACCTGGCCGACCTGCGCCACATGAACATCTCTCTTCGGGACATCACCTCCTCGTTCCAGGTGCCCAAGGAGTGGATCATGCTGGAGCGCACCATCCTGCTGCTGATGGGCCTCTGCACCGATCTCGACCCCGACCTGAACCCGATGGAGGTCATCCGGCCCCACATCGAGGAGTTCGTGCTGGGCAAGGACCGCGACTGGTCCAAGTTCCTGCTCGACACGGCGAGGGACGTGGGCCTCTCCACCCTGTCGTTGCCCCAGGAGATAAAGAAGTTCACCAACCGCGCACTGCAGGGCGACCTGGAAGTCTCGGTTCCCGAGATCGAGACCGCAGCGCGGCTGCACTATTCCATCGCCCAGCAGGTGGTCTTCACCGGGCTGGCCATCGCCTCGTATGCATTCTCCATCTCCCTGGCGGACCGCGGCCAGCAGGAGCCGGCGTTCTACCTGACCCTGGTGTCCGGGCTGTTCGGTCTGCTGCTGTTCAAGTCGTTCTGGTCCACCCGCCGCTACTTGAAGCGGACCAAGCGGCGGCGCTAGGTATAAGCGGCGAGCCGCAGTAGACGCGGCATCTTGCCGCGTGCCTCGAAGCGGCGGGACGCCGCTTCCACATGCCGGTGTCTGGGCCTGGCTACAGCCCCGAGACGATCTTCTGCACGGCGGCGCGCTCCCGCGCGTGGCGGCTCTTGATGGGCGTGCGGGCGAGGAACAGGCGGTAGTAGAACAGCGCCTTGTTCTTCATCCCTTCCTTGAGGTGGGCGTCGCCCATGACGCGCATGGCGCCGGGCAAGTTCGGGTCCAGCGACAGGGCCCTGCCGCCGTCGCTCAGGGCGCCCCGGGTGTCGCCGCGGCTGAGCCGGGCGCGGCCGCGCAGCATGTAGAGCTTGGCCGACGGGGCCCGGCGCAGCAGGGCCGAGGCCCGCTGCTCCGCCGCGTCGAACTGGCTCGCGGCGAGCATGGCGTCGATGCGCCGCTCGCTGGCCTGCACCTTACGCGCCTCGAGGGCCTTGGCCCGGGCGGCCTTGCGGGCCAGATCGAGGTTGTGGCGCGCGGCCTCGTCCTTGGCGTTCAGCCGCAGCAGCTTGCGGTAAAAGGAGGCGGCGCGGTCCATCTGGCCTAGGGCCATGGCGGTGACCCCGCCCTTGTAGAGCGCCTCGGCGTTGGACGGGTCCAGCTCCGCCGCCTGACCGTAGAGCCCCAGGGCCAGCACCAGGTGGCGCCTGGAGAACTCCCGGTCCGCCAGGGTGATGAGCCCCCGGGCGGTGTCCTTGGCAGACTTGTACATGGTCGTGGGCGCGGCCGACGCCGGGAAGGGCAGCGTGCCGCCCGTGACATCCCCGCTCACAGCCCGGGCCACCGCGATGCTGTCCGCGTCCGCAGACTTCGGCTCCACCGGCGGCTCGACCTTGGGCATGGGGGGCGGCGCCGGCGGCGGGAGCTGCGGCGCGTCGAGGGTTGGCGACGTGCGCGCGGCCGCGGTCTTCCTGGTGGGCTTCTTCGGCTTCTTCGGCTTCTTGCCCTTGCCCTTCTTGCCCTTGGTGAACACCGGAGTTGGCAGCGATGCGGCCTTCTCCTCGGCGGCGGCCTGCTTCTTGCGGCCCCTGATGTACTGGGCGACGGTCACGGTGCGGCCGCCTGCGCCGGGCATGGTGATCTTGGTCGCGGGCGGGTTGCCGCCCAGCTCCTTCATCTCCATGTGCGCGGCCAGCACCTGGGAGGCGGCGTAGCCGCGGTTCTCCGTGCGGAGGTAGGCCCCGTATGCCGCGATGGCCTGGTCCTTCATCTTCAGCGCCCGCAAGGTCCGGGCCAGCTCGAAGTGGGCGTCCGGGCTCGGTTTGGGCCCGGCGAGGTAGCGCCGAAAAGAGCCCACCGCCGCCACGTTCTTGTTGGCGGCCCGCTCCAGCCGTGCCTTGTGCAGCCAGGCGCGCTTGTACTTCGGGTTGTCGCGCATGGCCATGCGCAGCGCCCTGATGCCCTCGGCGTGCTTGCCGAGCTGGTAGGAGCAGTAGGCCAGCCCGTCATAGGCGCCGCTGTTGAACGGGTCCAGCCTGGCGGCCTTGCGGTACAGGGGAAGGGCCACGCGGCACTTTCCGCCCCGCGCCAGGCCATCGGCCCGTGCCCTCAACTTGCCCGACTCGCTCGCCTCTGCACCCGAGGGTTCCCCGGGCACCGGCGGCGCGATGGGCCGGTCCTCGGCAGGGTTCACCAGCGGCAGGTGCGCTGCCCGCTTGCCCTTGCCCCGGCCTCGACGTCCCCGCCGCCCCTTCTTGCCGGATTTCTCCGTGTAGCGGGTGGTGGCGAGCATCATGGCCATGTCCTTCTCGCGCTGTTTGCGGGCCGCCTCGTCCTTTGCAGTGGCCGCGCTGTCCTTTGCGGCGACGGCCCCGGACGGCGTGGCCGTGCCCGCGCCGTCCTCGTCGGCCGGCGGCAGGCTGGGCATGGCAGGCGTCGGGGCGCCGGCCGCGGGGGCGGGCTTGCCCTGGAGCCGGGCGATCTCCACCCGCGCTTTGTGGATCCACTTCTCCTGGCCGGGGCGGCGCTCCCGCACCACGTACTTCTCGAAGGCGCTGGCCGCGTCCCGCTTGCGGCCCATGCCCTTGTAGGCCAGCGCGAGCCCGAAGTAGGGGTCCGCGTTGTCCGGGTTCAACTTGATATAGCGCTTGTAGGCCGCCACCGCCTTGGCGTGGCGCCCCAGCTTGCGCTGAGCGTAGGCCAGGTTGTACCAGCCCTGGGTGTAGGCCGGGTCTGCCCGCGTCGCCCTGGTGAAGACCTTCACCGCCTCGTTGTAGCGCCTGAGCCGGAACAGGCTGGTGGCCAGGGCGTCATGGGCCGCCTGGTCCCTGGGGTCCGCCTTGATGGCCGCGCGGTATTTGGCCACAGCCTCGGTCACGCGCCCCTGCCGGTAGAGCCGATCTCCCTGGAGCCGCGCCGACTCCCCGGCGCCACCGCCGGTCTCCCCGGAGGCCACCTCGGCCGCCTTTCCGCCCCCTGCCTTGCCGGTCATCTCCTGGGACATGCGCTTCGCCTTGGTGATCCAGGCCTTGCGGTCCGGGCGCTTCTCCAGCGCCGCGTAGCGTCTGAACGCGTCCGCAGCCAGGGCATATTGGCCGGTGGATTTGTAGGCCAACCCGAGGCCGAAGTAGGGATCAGCGCTGGTGGGGTCCAGCTTGGCGTAGGTTCGGTAGGCCTTGATGGCGCGGCTCATCTTGCCGCTCTTGCGCAGCCCGTAGGCCAGGTTGTACCACCCCTCGGTGTACCGCCGGTCGCGCTTCACGGCGCGTTCGAGCAGCGACACCGCGGCGCCATACTTCTGCCGACGCAGGTAGTGCGTGGACAGCGCAGTGTACGCGGCGCGGTAGCCGGGGTCGGCGGCCACGGCCTTCTTGTAGCTCTTTTCCGCGCCGGCGTGATCACCCTTGGCCGCCAGGGAATCGCCTCGCTGCTTGTGTTCCGTTGCCCGTTCACGCTGAGCATCGGCGGGGAAAGAAATGAGGAGCGTGGCCAGCAAGGCCAGAGTCGGCAACACGCGCGGGGGCTCCAGGTGTCGGCTCATGTGTAACCTCTGAAGAAGAATGGAACCGGAGTCAGGCAATGATCTGATCCGGCGAATCTTATCACAGTGCCGGGGCGGGCTCCCAGACCAGACCTGCATCTGCGCCGTCAGACCGTGCGACCCGGCCCTCTTACCGGGTATGACCAGGCGAGGTCCCAAAAAATTGGAGGCAGGCCATTGACCCTGTAACCTGGTCTGGTATTTTCCTGGCCCAGAAATCATCAATGTAGTAAGATGTATGTAAATGTAAGAGGGAAGCAGACATCAATGCTCTACGTCGTCGGAAATATCTCGCTGATGCTGGTTACCGTGGCGCTCTTCGTGGCCACCATCCGCCTCGGCCGCCGCGAATCCTGAGAAGCACCCCCCCATGAGGATCCCCTCCCTCGGCGGGGAATCCCTCCTTATTTTTTAATCACGGACAGTTATTACTTGATGGTGATGGGCCCGCTCACCTTGGTCGCGATCCAGCGCCAGTTATCGATGATCACCGCCGAATCGTAGATATGGTCCCCCTCGTCGTGAATCCAGAACGTCAGGGTCATGGTCTCGCCAGGCGTACACGGGGCCGTGGTGGTGAGCCACCCGGATGAGGACCCGATGGGACTCTGGTAGCCGGTGCCGGAGAGCGACTGCGTCGCGCTGGATGGGTGCTCGAACCAGCCGTTGTTCACGGTGAGCGGCTGCCCCTTGGCGTCGAAGGAGATGTTCTGCACCTTGGTCAACGCCTTGGACGAGAGCACCGCGTAGAACGTGTCGTTGAACGAGGTGTGGACCCACTCGGGGTATTCGGCGGACAGGAAGATGAAGTCGAACTTGAAGCCCTTTGCGTTCTTGGGCACCTGGATCTTGAGCCGCACCCACGAGGGATCGTTCTCGGTCTTGTTTTCGCAGCACCCGCTCGGCCCCGGGTGTACCCACTTGTTGCTGCCCGGGGTGGTGCATGTGAAGCAGCTGGTGGTGGACACCGGGTTGCCTTTCTGGCCCAGGCTGGTGCCCTTCTGCACGTAGGTGGACCACACCGGGCCAGTGGACAGCCCGAGGAACTTGCAGCCGTTTTTCTGTTTGATGGCGCCGTACGCGCCGGTGCGCACCCCGTGGCTGTTGCCCGCCCCGCCGGTGGTCATGGTCACGCCCTTGACGCACAGGTCCATGGCCTGGGCCCGGCTGCCGCCGGTGCAGTCGCACCCCACGATGTTGTCCACCTTGCCGTCGCAGTCGTTGTCGATGCCGTCGCCCGGGATCTCCACGTACTCCGGGCTTCGCGACGCGTCGTTGTCGTCGCAGTCCCCCTTGCAGCCGCTCACCCCGTCGCCGTCCAGGTCCTGGCTCTCCTGATTGTCCGGGATCTTGTTGCAGTTCTGATCCTTGGTGCCGGTGCACGCCACCTTGGCCGCGGGGTGGGTGTTCGGGTCGTTGTCGTTGCAGTCCCCGTTCTCCGTGGTCCAGCCGTCGCCGTCGATGTCCGCGTCCACGAGGTTGTCGCAGTTGTTGTCCTTGCCGTCGCCAGGGATCTCCTTGGCGCCCGGGTTGATGGCCTTGTCCTTGTCGTTGCAGTCCCCGGCGCACAGCCCGTACCCGTCGCCGTCGCAGTCCGGCTCCAAGACGTCGGAGAAGCCGTTGCAGTAGTTGTCCATACCGTAAGAGCAAAGCGGATTGAAACACGGGAAGACATTCTGGTCCTTGTCGTCGCAGTCCCCCTTGGCCGTGGTGTACCCGTCGCCGTCGTAGTCCAAGTCGATGATGGCGTCCCACTTGTTTTCCATCCACACCCCCCCCACCACATCC
>CAZEFW010000252.1:0-8297 GCA_964511535.1 uncultured Myxococcales bacterium
AACTGCTCACGGACGGTGGTGCCACCATCCGTCTCTGGTCCATCGAGACGGGCGATTGTCTGGCGACCTTCCAGGGCCATACCCAATCTATCGTTGGCAATATGGTGCTCACCACCGGGGACCTGCTCACCTGGTCGTGGGATGGCACCCTCAGGATCTGGGACATGACGGCAGAGGAAGATGAGCAGGCGCCCCTCTCTGGACATTCACAGTCAGTCTATGAAACCCGGCAGCTGGGCGACGGGCGGATCATATCTTGGTCGTGGGGCGAGACGGTCCGGATCTGGTCGCCGGAGGACGGCAGGAACCACCTGACGCTCGGCAGCCACGCAGGCAGTGTGACCGGCGCCAGAGAGGTCAGCAAGGGGCGGATCTTGTCCTGGGATGACAGTGGCGGATTGTTCCTGTGGGACGGAGAAGACGGCCGGTGCATTGCTTCTTTGACCGGACATACCGGCGCAATACAGGGAACCCTTGAACTCAAAGACGGCAGGGTGATCTCATGGGCCTCGGGCTCTCACGAGATCAGGATCTGGTCCGCGGAAGACGGCGCATGCGTGGACGTGCTGAGGGGCCACAAGGACAGGATAGCCGGCGTCATCCAGCTCCAGGACGGTCGATTGGTCTCCTGGACAAACGGCTGGGATGAGCTTGGTATTGTCTGCGAGCATTCCCCCAGGCTCTGGTCACCAGGGAGCGGCAAGCGCGCCGCAAGGCTCTATGGACACTCCAAAGGCGTGCTCCGCGTGATCCAGCTGGAAGATGGGCGCCTGCTCTCCTGGGCAGAGGACAAGACCCTGAGAACCTGGGCTTCCGACGGTGGTGAACTCGCCCTGTTCTCGGGGATGGAGGAACGCGCCGAATACGCTTGCTCCCTGGGGCCGGACCAGCTGCTGTCCTGGCACAAGTCTGCCGTTGCTCAGTGGCACCTGGACACGGGGGAGCTGGTGGGCTGCTTCCCCAGGGAGAACCTCCGCCAAGAGTACCCGGACCTGTGGGCTTCCCTGCCGGAGGAAGTCAAGCCGGAAAGGCAGCACGGGCGGAACATCGCCTCCGCTGGAGGGGGCCTTGCGAATGTCAAGCTGGCCTGCGGCCAGGTCGCTGCCTGGCACGGCGACGGCGAGTTGAAGGCCCGGCACCTGACTGGCCATGGCGTGCTGGTTCTCTCATGCCACAATGACCTCGCCTTCCTTCAACTCTACCGTGGAAGCCAGAAAGTTGCCTTTGAGCAGGAAGGAGCAGAGTAGCCTACTCCACCAGCCACAGGTGCATCTGTGAGAAGGCCCCGTTTCCGTCCGAAGCGGTGAGGACTGAGTGCAAAGTCTATGGGCAATTGGACCTGTCCATCGATCCTGCAACCATGGGCCGCACGACGCCATGTTCGGTGCTGTTCTGGCGAATAGCCGAGTACCTTGAGGGCGACAGCCTGCGGGAGAGGGTGGAGCGGGGAATGTGTAGATCGGAGTACAAGCGGGGGTTTCTGGCCTCCCAGACGAGTTGTCTTAGGCGGTGATCGAAGAAGTGCTGGCGAACAGGGGAGGGCAGCCTGGCGGGGCACGATGGTCCCCCTGGACGCGAGGTCAAAGCGGTGTGGGCAATATGCCGAAATTTTATGTATGTCAGCTACTCGAACGGGATGCGTCTGAATGTCATCGTTCGGTGCACGTCAGCTGGATATGCTCACCGCCTCCATCAACGCCCGGACCCGCGCGGGATCGAGCTCCTCGAAGGAGGTGCTGATCCCCGTCGCAACTAAGAAGCAGTCGGCGTGGGGCATGAATGTGGCGACGTTCTGGGGCGTGATCCCGCTGGCGATGGCCAGGGGGCGGGCGCCCAGGGCCTGTTTCATGGCGGCGATCTTGTCCACGCTGGCCGCGTGGCCCGTCCCCGGGCCGCTCGTGGTGACCACGTCCATGTAGCGTGACGCCAGATCCGCGGCCCGGGCGATGTCCTCCACGGGGCGCTGGTACTTGAACGCCACGCCGCCGAAGTAGAGGCCGGTCCAGCCGCGTCGCTGGCGCTCCTGCAGCACCTGCTCGGCCTCGGGCTGCTCGGTGTTGTCCTCGTGGATGTGGGCGTTGTCCACCCACACGCCGCTGGTCCCCGGGGAGACGCGGGACATCACGTCCCAGGCGCACAGGTCGAGGCAGTTGACCCCCACCCACCACCCCGAAAAGGAGGCGGCCACTTTTTTCTGGAGATGAAACAGCTCGCGCCAGCCCATGGTCCCGTGGCTGATCAGGAACACCCCCTGCGGCCCGGCCTCATGTGCCACCCAGGCGTTTCGCATCGCCTGAACCTCGTTGGCGACGTGCACAACCGGCAGCACCACGTGGCCCGGGCCGAACACCTGCCGGAAGCGGTCATTCACTCCAGCCGACGACCCGGCCAGCCGCGTCACGATGCCGTCGGCAATAACCTCGAGCTCCTCGTACAGCGCCAGCTTCTCGCTGTCGGTGTGTCCGGCCGCGTCCTCGATGTGGGCCTCCTCGGCGGTTATCTCCTCCGTCGCGGGCGTCATGCCCTGCACGAACCCACGGATGGTCATGGCCCGGCCCTCAACCTGTGGCCATTTCGCCAGTAGCCGTTCCTTCATCTGCACCTCGGCCACCAGGATCAGGTCGACCGCGGAGCACTCCTTGTCGAAGACGGTGGACGCGTGGCCGCGGATCTCGTCATCCGGTACGCCCACCTCCCTGAGGAACCGCCGACGCAGGGTGTTGACGCCGCCGCCCTGGCTCAGCCCGGCGGACAGGGTGCGAATGGCCAGCCCCTTCTGTTGGAGGCGAAGCCGCACGCTCAGCTCCAGGTGGGCGCTGCGCCCCTCGTTCCACTCACAAACGAAACAGATCGATCTGGGTCCCATACTCTCCTCTCTACCTGTGGGTCCCTCCCCTGCTGTCCACCAAGATGCTGTCTTTGCCCTGGTGCATGATGAACACCTCACGGCACCGGTCATGCGAAGCGGTGGTGCATGCGTTGTCCACCGGGCACGAACAGCAGACCTCCTCGTCGGAGTCCGCGCACCCAGCCGCAACCATGACGAGCAAGAATACGATGATCCGTCTCATTGGCCTCTCCCCGCGCCGAGCATCCGGGGTGACATCCAGCTCAGGAACCTTTCGCCGTCCACCCTCCAGCCGGCCCGGTGAGGGCCTGCAGGATCGGGCATGAACGATGTGGAGGCATCAGGCAGGACGCGCATGGTTCCGGCGACATATTCCACGAAGCGCTCCCCGGCGGCCTCGGCCACGGTGAGCGGGTCGTGCGGGCAGGTCCCGGTGATCGGCTTGCTGAATATATCGGAGCGGTAACGCAGCCAGACGCGCATCAGCTCGCCCACCGCGGCGACTTCCGGCGGGCCTGCTGCGGCCATCAACTGCTGCACTGGCGAACCGTCCCACCAGAGCCGGGTGGTCACGTCGTTGGTCAGAACGGTCATGGGCAGGGCGGCGTCGAACACCCGGGCTGCGGCCAGCCGGTCGCTGCGGATGTTGTGCGACGGCCGCGCGTGGTACGTGGCCCCCGGAACGTGGTGGTCCGGCGCCGGGCTGCCGTAGGTGATCCCGCCGCCCATGAAGTACAGCCCCCTCGCTTCCTGCGCCAGACGGGGCTCTCTCATCAAGGCCGCGGCAATGTTGGTCAGCGGCCCGAGGGCCACGATGGTCACCTCCCCCGGCCGCGAGAGCACCTGGTCGATGATGAAGCCGGGCGCGTCGTCCAGGATGCCGAGGTCGCCCGGCGGGGCGGCGAGGTCGTCCAAGGTGAGCAGGCCCACACCCTCGGTGCCGCTGTGCCAGACGGGCATGTCGCTGCCCATGGGCTGCCCCAGCCCCTGGACCACCGGCTGGTCCGCGCCGGCGGCCTCCAGGATCCGCCGGGCTACCTTGGCCCTGACGTCCACCTGGCCGTAGACGGTGGTGATGCCGACGATCTCCACCTCATCCAGGTGAAGCGCCAGCAGCAGGGCCAGCGCATCGTCGATGTCGGAGCCGATGTCGGTGTCGATGAGGAGGGGGATCATATTCTTCGAAGCCGCGGGGCTTTAGCCATGTCAGATCGCTGCGTGGCCGCTAACAGGGGCGAGCGTATCCTGGCCTGGTCAACCAGGCAAAACTGGCCGCAAGAAAGGAACTCCACTGGCCATGGTCCCGGACCCGAAGATGCCGGGTGGAACCCAACGTACAACGAACTGTCCAATCACCTGATGAAATGACCAGGAGGGGGCGAGGGTGACATTTCTCCATGCCGTGACAACCTGCGCGCTCGTTTGGCTGCTCGGGGCCTTGCCGGGCGGACGCGCTCACGCGCGGGTGCTGCCCGTTGCGGCGGTCGACGTCGTGCCGGGCGGGCGGTGCGTGGCTTACATAATGGGCGAGCCGTCCCGCTGGGTGACGGTCCAGGGGCCCTGTGTGCGCGCGGCTTTCGTGGCAAGGCGGCAGCCGGAGCCGGTGATCGGGCTGCTGGCCGGCGCGAGGGGGATCCTGGCGGTTGGGCGCAATTGCGTACACTTCGTGCTGTCGGATGACCGCAAGCCGATCTGCCCGAGGCCGCCCGGGTCGGGCCCGCCACAGCTCATCCGTGACGCCGCCCTGACGGATCTTGACGGCGACGGCCGGGCCGGGCTCGTGCTGCTGCTCCGGGGGGACGCGCCCCGCGCGGCGGGCCGGCTGGTGGGGGTGAACCTGGCCGACGGGCGGCAGGCGGACCTGAGCGTGGAGCCGCTGGAGGGCGTCTGGGCGCTGGACAGCGCGGACGTTGACGGAGACGGGCGGCAGGAGCTGCTGGTGGGGGTGTACAAGCAGGCCTACTTCGACCCGGCGGTGGCCCGCCGGCTGCGGGTCTACAGCTACATGCCCGGCGAGGGGCGGCTGGTGCCCCGCTGGCGCGGCACGCGCATGGCGCGCAGGATGCTGGACTTCGCTGCCGGCCCCGCGGACAAAGACGGGCGCGTCCTGCTGGCGTCGCTGGAAGACACTGGAAAAGGCAAGCGGACCATCGCGCTGTACGAGTGGCGCTTCTTCGGTTTCTGGGTGGCGCATGAGCTGCCGGCGCCGGCGGGCAGCTCGCGCCTGGCGAGGATCCCGCGGCCAGGCGGCGAGGCGTCTGTGGTCGCGATCCCCCCGCTGACCAGGGGCCGCGCCATCGACTGGCTGTTCAAGAGGTTTGCGCCCACCAGCAAACAGAAGGGGAGGGTTGGGAAATGAGGAACCGCAAGCTGAAAAACCGGAGTTGGTTGCTGGCCGGAGCGCTGCTGCAGCTCCTCGTCTCTGTCGGGACGGCGCGAGGAGAGCCGTCGGGCCCTGTGTTCGCTGCCACGTACCTGCCCGACAGCCCGGCCTCGCCCGCGGCGAACACGGCGCCGGGAAAGGTGCGGTTCGAGCAGCTGCCCGAGATTCAGATCGCGCGTCAGTTCGGAAAGCTGGCGCCCAAGCACAAGGCCGCGCTGCGCAAGAACGGCTTCTTCGTGGCGCCCTCGAACGCGACCCACCTGTACCAGATCTACGAGCTCAACGACTACCTTCGGCTGCCGAGCTTCGTCACCACGGACCTGATGATCGCCCTGACCCACACCTTCATGGAGACCACCGTGCAGAAGCTGGAGGAGAACGAGCTCTTCCCGCGGCTGCAGAAGCTTTCTCAGGCGCTGTTCGACGAGGCGCTGAAGATGCGGCGGGACAGCAAGCGCAGGCAGGTGCGCCGCGCGGCCGACCACAACCTGTTCTACTTCGGCGTGGCTGCCAGGCTGGCGAGGTTGAAACCGAAGGTGCCGAAGTCGCTGCGCGCGAAGGTCTACCAGGCGAGCAGCCGCCTGGAGCGCACAGGTTTCATCCGCAGGAACCGGTGGGTGACCATCGGGGGTACGAAACTCAAAGTGGAGACGAGCGAGATCGTGGCCCTCCTCCCCGGACGCTACGCCCGGACCGAGAAGCTCAGGCAGTACGGCCGTGTGATGACCTGGTTTTCCACCCTCGGCGGATCGACCCGAAACCCGCAGGCCCGTGCGCTGCGCGCGGCCCTGGCGCTGCAAACGATGCGCAGGGCGAAAGTGGGGAAGACGCCGGCTCTGGCCTGGCTCGAGCAGCTGGAGTCGGTGGTGGGCATGTTCGTGGGCGCGTCGAACCGGACCACCCTGCGCACGTTGATACCGCAGTACGAGCAGGCGTTCGGGCAGGCCGACACCCCCGACGCCCTGTCCGACAAGGAGGCTCTGGCGACGTTCACGCGCATCGCCGCGGGATCCAGCGGGCTGACCAAGCCGCCCACCGAGGCGGTGGCCCGCAGGAGCACCCCCCGGATGGGGCTGCTTGGAAAGCGGGAACTGGCGGACTCCATGCACCTGCGGCAGGTGGCGCTCAACCCCGGCACGCGCCTGCACTTCTCCGGACTCGACGTGGCGGCGGCCCTCGGGTCAGGGCGGGCGCTCTCGTTGCTAAAGGAACATGACCCGGCGGTGAAGAGCTGGGATGGCTTCACCGCGGCCTACGAGAAGGGCGTCGCGGTCATGGGCAAGGCGATGGAGAAGCAGAAGAACAGGGACCTGTATCACGGCACTCTCCACGCGCTGCAGGCACACCTCCCCCCGGTGGTCCACCCGGACTTTCCCGCCATGGCCACCCCCGCGTGGCAGGACAGGTCGATCCAGGCGGTGTTAGCAGGGTGGGCCGGTCTGCGACACACCTTTGGGCTCTACGGGACGTTGCTCGGCGCGGAGTGCGATCACCCTGACCTGGGGCCGCCGCCCGGAGTGGTGGAGCCGTACCCCGAACTGTACCGGAGGCTCCGGTTGGTGGTGGAGCGCTTCGAGGCCCGGCTCACCGCGACGGGCATGATGTATTCCCAGCAGGACGAGGAGAACATCTACGGCAGCGGCGCGAAGATGAAGTTCCTGATGGTCAAGAACGCACTCTCTTTTTGCGAACGCATCGCCAGGAAGCACCTTGCCGGACAGCGCCTGACGCGAATTGAGCGCAAGCAGATCACCACCTTCGGCGGGGCAGTGGAGCGTGCGCTGATCACCATGAGCGACAGCGCCATCCTCTCCGACCGGGAGAAGGACATGGCGCTGATCAGCGGCGTGGCGACCATCGGCCGACGCGTGCTGCACGCCGCGGTGGGCCACCCGGACGTGCTGTACGTGCTGGCGCGCGTGGACGGCAAGCTGACCCTGATGCGGGGGGCCACCATGTCGTACTACGAGTTTTTGACGCCCCTTCGGGGCAGGCTGGTCGACGAGCAGTGGCACGGGGTGCTCAATGCGGGCAAGGAGCCAGCGCGGCCGCTGTGGTTCCGTGATATTTACGCGCCAGCGCCGCCCCGGCCGCCGACGCCGGAGCGGACGCAGAATCGTTGCGCGAGCGATTACACCTGGCTGGAACTGTGATGCTCGCGCGGCGGGCATACGCCGGGGCGACCGGGGCGGTCGCTCTGGCAGCGGTCCTGTGCGCGTCGCCGCTCGCGGTGGGCGAGCCGCGGCGGCCGCCTCGGCCGGTTACCGTCGTGCTCATCGGCGACCTGATGCTCACGTCCCAGCTGGCCGGGCCCACGGACCGGCAGGTCCGGGCCGTCCGGACGCTGCTGGGGGACGCGGACCTGGTCATAGGGAACCTGGAGAGCGCGCCGGGCGATTGCCTGGACACGGGCACTCCCGAGTACCCGAGGCTGTGCGCGACGCCAGGTCATGTCGACCTGCTGCCCAGGCTGGGGTTCACCGGGGTGAGCCTGGCCAACAACCACATGCTCGACGCGGGCAATCGCGGGCTGAGCAAGGGCCGGCGGCGGCTGGAGCGCCTTGGGCTGACGGTGACCCATCCGGCCCGGGCAGGGCGTGAGGGCTCACGCCTCCGCCGGGCATGCCCCGGCACTGAAGCTGCCCAGGTCTCGCGCCTGCGGGCTGGCGGGCGGCGGCTGGTGCTGCTGGCGTTCAACGCCACCGTTCCGGGTGGGGCACCTGCCGGTTTCCCAAAGCCAGTGACGCCAGCTCAGATCAAACGCTGCACGGCGCGTTACGCCCGGAGCGCCACGGTCATCACAAGCATCCATCACGGATTGGAGTACGCCGCGACGCCCTCGCTCCGTGATGCGGCCCTGGTGCGCGCCGCGATCCAGGGCGGCGCCCCTGTGGTCGTGGGGCACCACCCTCACGTGACCCGCAGGGCTGGCTGGCTCGACGGCACCTTCGTGGCCTGGAGCCTGGGCAACTTCATCAGCCACCAGCGTGCGCCGCGCACCCATGCGGGGCTGCTGCTGAGGGTTACGCTCGAGGGGAAGGCGGGAAAGCCGGACATCAGAGTGGA
>CAZEFW010000253.1:0-8226 GCA_964511535.1 uncultured Myxococcales bacterium
GCTGTTGCTGAAGCTGAGGCTGCTGCTGAAGCTGTGGCTGAGGCTGAGGCTGAGGCTGAGGCTGAGGCTGAGGCTGCGGCTGCGGCGGCGCGGGCGCCGGGGGCGGAGGCGCCTTGGCCTTCTGCGGCGTCGGGGGCGCCGGCGGCGGCGCCACGCCGGGCTGGAGCGCACCCGCCTGCAGGCCGGGGTTCGGCGACTGGTGCCCCTCTGCGGTGTCCACCGGCTCGGTGGGCATGGGCGGCGGAAGCTCGTCCGTCCTGGCCTCCTGCACCTGCAGCTCATCGGTGGGCCGGGTCTCCGACGGCGTCTGCTTCAGCGGTCCATCGGCGGGGGGGCGGGCCTGCTCGGCCGGCAGGGCCGTGATCGGCATGGTGTCGGCCACGCCGAGCTCGGGCTTTGCCGCCCGGTCCTGCTCGGGCACTGGCCCCATGCCCATCTGGGTCCTGGCGGCCGGTCGATCCGCGCGCCCGGGGGCGCGGGCCTGGGCGTCCACCAGGGTCGCCTTGTAGGCGTCGCCGCCGCTCGGCTCCGGGGGAGCAGGGCGCACGGCATCGCTCTCCCGGATGGTGTCCGCACCCTCGCCGTCGTCCACGCCAGGCTCGGTGTCCTTGGCGCCGGGCTCGGTATCCTTGGCCCCGGGCTCGGTATCCTTGTAGTCGTCAGCCGGGGTGGGATCACCCCACCCGTCGTCGATCTCGTCCCAGCTCGTGGACTGTTTGATCGGCCCTTTGGACGCCGCCTCCCTCCCCTGGCCGCCCTGGCCTCCCCGATCATTCATGCTGCCGAGAATCACGCAGCTTGGGCGGCAGGTCAAGGAATGGCGCCGACCATCTGATTCGTTGGCTCTCGTTCAACGAACCTGTTACATTCTCCGCGGAAGGGATAGAGATTACCGTGCAGCGCTACTTTTGCCTTACGCCAGTCCTGGGCGGGCCCGGGGCTCCCAGATACCCCGTCAGTGACCACAAGCAGATCATCGGTCGCTCGGAAGAAGCCGACATCGCCTTGCTCGAGCCCACGGTATCGCGCAAGCACGCCTGCATCACCCTCTCCGAGGGGGAGATCTGGCTCGAGGACATGGAGAGCAAGCACGGCACCTTCGTCAACTCCAAGCGCATCACCCACCACCGGCTCAAGGTGGGCGACCTCATCGTCATTGGGCTGAGCATCGTGCTCCGCCTCGAGGAGAGCGACGCCGTGGTGCCGCCGGCGGAGCCCCTGCGAGTCCCCACTCGCGTGCGGGCACATGGGGGCAAGCCCCGCACTGGCGAACGCCGCGCGGCCAGCTCGGGGCAGCACCGACGGCACCTGACTGGAGACACGGCGCTGTCGTGGACCGTGGAGTCCAAGCAGCGACAGACCCGGGAGCTGCGGCGGGTAAAAGAGGATCTGGTGCGGGCGCGCAAGCTGGCCAGCATCGGCGCCTTCTGCGTGGACCGGCTGCCCGCCATGTTCGATCGGGTGGGCAAGATGATGGAGGGAGCCCGGGCCATGGCCTCGGGGCAGCGGCCCGAGCAGATGGAGCCGCGTCGGTTGCTGGCCGAGCTCGAGACGATGCACGCTGACCTGGAGCGGCTGGTCAACGTGAGCCGCACCCTGCCCCCGAGCCAGGTCCAGATCACCCAGCTCGAAGATCCCCTGCGCATGGCCATGGCCATGGTGGGCCCGGAGGCCGAGACCAACGGCCACAAGCTCCTGCTGGAGATCGCTCCCGCGCTGCAAGTGCGCGCTGACCCGCGGCGTCTGGCGCTGGCCATGCGACACCTGCTCTACAGCGCCGTGCAGTCGGCGGCCAAGGGCACGCCGGTCACGGTGGGGGTCAACAAGCAGGCCGAGCGGGCCACTGTGGCCATCCGCACCCAGGGCGAGGGCATCCCGGATGAGGTCCTGACGGAGATCTTCGATCCCTTCCTGACCAACAGCACCCACTGGCTCCGGTTCGGCCTCGGCCTGTTCGAGGCGCGCCAGATCATCATGTCTTTCGGCGGGACCGTGGAGCTGGAGAGCAAGGACGGCCAGGGCACCGAGATCCGGGCCCTGCTCCCGCTGGCCCGGGACTGACGCTACCAGCGCAGCGGCGTCTCACTCACGAACAGGATCTTGCCGTCAGGGCCGCGCACCACCCACCGGTGCACCCCTGGCGCGCGGTGCTCCTCCACCGAGAAGCCGCCAGGACGGCGGCCCTCCGCGGGCGGGGTGACCGGGCGGCCGTCCTGCCCCAGCACCTCGACATCCATGGCGCCCTGAGTCCCGGCCATGTCCCCCCGGGCATCGGCGCCGGGCTGCGGCGTCTCGGGCTGGCCGAAGTAGGTCCAGAACTGGGCGGCCCTCAGCTCGGCGCCGGCCATCATCCACAGCACCGCGGCCAGGGCCGCGAGCAGCAGGGACGGACGGTACAGCGGCCAGATGCCCACCACCGCCCAGAGCATCATCAGCGCTGCCAGGGCCCTGGAGACTTTCACCGCGATGTTGGTGGCCCGTAGCCGGCCGAGGCGACCCGCCATGGCGGCGCGGAAGATGCGCCCACCATCCATGGGCAGGGCGGGCAGCAGGTTGAAGCCGGCGAGCACCAGGTTGATCAGCGCGAGGGTGCCGAGGAAAGACCCCGCGGCGCCGGAGAAGACCAGGGCCAGACCGTGGCTCAGCAGGGCCAGGGCCAGCGAGACGGCCGGCCCGGCGGCGGCGATGAGGATCTCGTCGCGCGGGGTCCGCGGCATCCCCCCCATGCGGGCCACCCCGCCAAAGATGGTTAGCTCGATGCCGAGGATGGGCACCTGGAGCCGCCGCGCCACCACCGCGTGTCCCAGCTCGTGCAGGAGCACCATGGCGAAGGTGCACAGCAGCATCACCACCGCCTCGGGGCTGCGCCACACCACCGCGGCGATGCCCATCAGGAAGAGGAAGGAGAGCCGGATATGGATCGGGAAGCCGAGCAGGCTGCCGATCTTGATGCCCCCCGAGGTGGATGCTCCGAACATGCTCACCTCCTGGCAAGCGGCTTGTCCCCCTGACTCCCAAAACCTGGGTCCTGTGCGCCCAAGGTCAACGGGTGCGATGGTTTCGTATCACAGCGTCGTTGGCAGGCCCTCGATATAACTTGGATATTTCAGTTTCTGGCCCAGCCACCGTACCAGCCGGTCGTTGCGGCATCGCTTCGATTCGCTGAGAAGAGCGCGGCGGTTTTGATCTCCCTCGACCTTGCCGCCACGCGCGACGGGGCCCCGGCCGAGCAGGCCCGCGGCGTGGTCGTAGACCTCGGCGCTGGTGGCCGGGTGTCCATCGCTGACCAGCAGCAGGTCCGGCCGCAGCCGGTCACCGAGCGCCACCAGCACGGTGACCAGATCATGGACATGGATCCGGTTGCTGTAGCGGTGCGGGAAGCGCAGGGTGTAGCCCCCCTTGCGCAGCCGCGCCACCGGCCCTCTGCCGGGGCCGTAGATCTCGGGCAGGCGCACCACGCAGGTCGGCACCCCCAGCCGGGCGCCGCGGGCGGTGAGGTGCCGCTCGAGCTCCAGCCGCATCTTGCCCCAGGGCGAGCGCGGGGCGGGGGGGCTGCGCTCGTCCACCCACCCGCCCTCGGGATCGCCGTACACCGAGGTGGAGCTGAGGTAGATCAGCCCGCGGATCCGCTGGGCCTCCAGCCCGGCCAGGGCGTTGCTCATGTAGTCCAGGTGCGGGGCCGACCGGGCGTCGTACTGGCGGGTGAGCGTGGGGATCATGTAGTAGACCACGGCGTCGGCCGCGGCGGTCAGCGCCGGCGCCGGGCCAGCGCGCAGATCCAGCGGCTGCAGCGCGAGGTCGTCGGGGCTGTCCTCCTGGGCGCTCCGGGTCCCCGCCACGGCCGCGCCGCGGGCCGCCAGCCGCCGCGCCAGCGCCTCGCCGGTGTAGCCGCAGCCGAGGATGAACGCACGCTGCAAGGGGCCGCTGCTCATGATTACAGGCTACCCCCCGGCAAGCTCCTGGGCTACATTCATGTCCATGAAGACCGGAGCCAAAGTGGCCATGAGCGTGGCGGTGGTGGCAGCGGGGGTGGGGTTCATGATCTACACCACGGTCAGCAGCGGCGACGCGCTGGAGTACTACAAGCATGTCAACGAGGTAGTCGGCGAGGCGGACAGCTGGACCGGCAAGCGGCTGCAGCTGCACGGCAACGTGGTGGCGGGATCGATCCTGAAGAAGCCCGGGTCGCTGGATTTCAAGTTCGCCATCCACAAGGAGGGCAGCTGGGTGGACGTGCAGTACAAAGGCATCATCCCGGACGCCTTCAAGGACTGCGCCGAGCTGGTGGTCAAGGGCAAGCTGCTGGACAGCAAGCGCTTCAAGGCCGACACCATCAGCGCCAAGTGCCCCTCCAAGTACGAGGGCAAGATGCGCCGGGTGGGCTGCGGCGACAGGCACCTGGCCGAGATCAAGGGCTACCGGGACAACAGCTGACCAACGTGGACGTAGACGTGGACGTGGACGTTTTCGTCCACGCGGACGACTGACGCCGCACTGGCCACTTCCCTGATATGTTAGCGTCCGAGCCGGTATGACTCCTCAGAACCACAGGCGCGCGCTCAACGCCGCCCTCGCCTTGCTGCCCGTGGCCCTGCTCGGGGCCCACGCGGCCATGCGCTGGGGCTACACCAGCGCGGACCTCGCGCTCTACGAGTGCTACGCGGCCACCCTGTCCACGGGCTACGGCTACGCGCTGCAGCCCGGCGCGGTGCAGAGCGCCGGCGTGGCCGCGCCGCTGTGGACGCTGGCCCTGGCCGCCGGGGACATGCTGGTGGGCGACCTGGTGCTGTTCGCCAAGATCCTCGGGTTCGCCCTGGGGGCCGCAGCCCTGTGGCTGCTGCCGGGTATGTCCATGGCCCTGTCCGGCCGCCGCCGGATCACCGCGCTGGATCTGCTGCCCCCAGCGGCCCTGGCCGCCGCCGGGTTTTTGACCCGGGCGCTGGTCTCGGGGGACGAGACAGGGCTGTTTCTGCTGGTGCTGGTGCTGCTGCTGCGCCGCTTTTTGCGCGAGGAGGGGCGGTTCGCCGCCGGGGAAAAGCGGCCCCACGACCTGCTCTCGGCCCTGCCCGCGCTGGTGCTGCTCGGCTGCAGGCCGGAGGCGCCGTTGCTGCTGGCGGCGCTGTACAGCTGGCGGCTCCTGTCCCGCGTCACGGCGTGGCGGCTGCCCTGGACCAGCCTGCTCTGGCTCACCCTGCTGCCCTGCTTCTATGGCGCTCACCTGGCCGGATCCTACCTGCTGTTCGCCGAGATCTGGCCGGCGCTGATCACGGCGCGCGAGGCGCTGTGGGAGACCAGCCCCGGCACCCCCCAGGCGGTCAAGGAGTCATGGCAGGACCTGGCGCATGCGGCGCAGGTCTGGGGCCTGGGCGTCCCATTGCTGCTGGCCGTGATCATCGGCGCCGGGCGCGCCATCAACTACTGGGGGCGTACCGCGCTTGTGGCGCTGGCCGGGCTGAACCTCGCCGGCGTCTTGTTGCTCACTGGCGCCGACGGCGGCCGCCTGGCCCTGCCCGCGGCCCTGGCCCTGACCTTGCTGGCGGCCGAGGGGCTCGGGGCGGTGATCCGGCGGCTCTGGCCCCCGGGGGCCAGGACCCGGTTCAGGGTGCTGGGCGGCGGCGCGCTGGCCCTGGGGTTGCTCGGCCCGATGCTCGTGGGCGCGGTGCTGTCCGACGAGCGCCCTGGCGCGCGGGAGCTGAACCATGACCGGCCCCTGCTCGAGGAGCTGAGCAACACCGTCGAGGAGCTGGGCTGGAGCCCGCACACCGTGTCGGTGCTCACCAGCTCGCCGGGCACCGCGGCGCGCATCGGCTTCAAGGTCATCGACGCCAGCGGGCTGACCGACCCGTCCATCCGCCGCTACGCCGGCAACCGGCGCCCGCTGGAGCTGCAGCAGCTCATCTTCAGCGAGCGGCGGCCCGACATCATCATCGAGGATGGCCTGTGGAAGGTGGTGCACAACCTGCAGCGGTACCCCGAGGCGACCCGGCTGTACATCCCGCTCAAGCCGCTGGTGCGCACCCGTGCGCGGGTCAGCCTGGCCAAGCGGCTGGTGCTGGAGAACGAGCCGTGGCCCGACCGGAACCTGCGCATCCCCCTGGGCAAGGGGCTCGAGCTGCTCGGCGCGCGGGTGGAGCCGGGCCACCTGGTGTTGCTGTTGACCCGGACGCGGTCGTCGACGGTGACGGCGCGGCTGGCGCTGTCGGTGGGGGACAAGTGGTCGGCCACCGTGCCGCTGGGGCCGCGCGTCTACCCGCTCGGGATGTGGCGGCCGGGCGAGCCGGTGCGGCTGCGGGTGCCAGTGCCCGAGCACATCGCCCTGCCGGATCAGCTGCTGGAGGCAGGGATCTCCGGTGGCGACTACAAGATGGTGGCCAGCCTCGACATGCGGCCGCTCAAGCAGCAGCGCGAGGCGTGGCAGCGGGACGTGGAGCAGCGGCTGATCAAGGCCGGGGACTGGGACCTGCCGCAGGTCATCGCCGGCCTGTCCCGGCGGCAGCGCTTTCACGCAGACCCTGCCTCGGACCGGGCCTTCGAGCGGATCAAGAAGCTGCGCGGCAAGGGGCTGATCGAGCCGGCGGTCTGGCAGCTTCAGGGCGCGCGCCGGGCCTACAGCGGGCACCCCGGGCTGGAGAAGTTCTCGGTGGAGCTGGCCGCGAATGCTTACGCCCTGGCCCTGGATCATATCCGCAACTCCCGCTGGACCTCGGCCTTCCGCTTGCTGCGCGCGGCGTCGGTGGCCGACCCCGTCTCGCCTTGGATCGCCCGGCGCCTGGCCGAGGCGCGCCGTCGAATGCCGGCAGGCAGCCACCTGGTGGAGGAGCTGGAGCTGGAGATGGCGCGGCGGGCGCTGGTGCTGGCGCCCACCACGAAGCACCTCGAGCGGGTGCTCGGCGCGCACATGACCCTCGGCCGCTACGACATGGTGGTCGCGGTGAGCCATACCTGGAAGGAGCGGCTCACCCCGAGCCGCCGCAGCCAGTACCTGCTGGCCAAGGCGCTGGCCAAGCTGGGGCGGTTGACCGACGCTCAGGACCTGACCCGGAGGCTGCTCAACAACCCCGCCAAGAGCAAGCTGACGCGGCAGTGCCCCGATGGGGTGTGGCCCAGGCTGCTGCTGCTGCAGGCCGAGGTGCTCAAGCAGCTCGGCAGCCAGGAGCCGGGCATCGCGCCGGGGCTGCGGTTCAAGGGCAGGGCCCGCAAGGTGGGCAAGAGCAGCCAGCTGTTCGCGCACTGCGCCAGGTGGCTGCCGGGCCGGGCGTTGCAGGTGGATCTGTACATCTGGCACCGCGAGCCAGAGGCGCTGTCGCTGACCCTGAACGTGGGCTCCCGCATGGACCGGCTGGAGCTGGCCCTGAGCACCCAGCGGATCCGCCTGGTTCGGCGCTCTTACCACCTGCCGCCGGCGGCCTACCCGGTGCGGCTGCAGGGTGACGGGGTGGCCCCCATCGCGCTGGGTACGGTGGAGGTGGGACCGGAGATCACCTTCGGCTTCGAGCTGCCCGGCTACCCGGGCTGGACCACCGGGGGCACCGCCTTCGGCCGCACCTCCGTGGTGGGCCGGTCGTTCCGTGCGCGCAAGCTGTTCGGTTACGTGGGCGAGCGCTTCGCCGACAGCTACCACCAGGTCTCGGACCACGCCCGCGGCAACCTGCTATCGCCGCCGTTCCTGCTGCGCAAGAGCCACCTGATGATGCTGGTGGCGGGCGGCTCGAGCCGGAAGCTGGGCGTGGATCTGCTGGTGGGCGGCAAGAAGGTGGCCACGGTACGCGGCAAGCGCTCGGAGACCCTGCGGCTGGTGATCCTGCCGGTGGGGCGCCACCGGGGCAAGCACGCCAGGGTGGCGATCCGGGACAAGGACCAGGGCAAATGGGGCCACATCGCAGTAGATGAGATCAGGCAGATTGACGGCCCCATCCCCGGCGTCGCCCCCTGAATAAAATGTCATATAGGGGGGTCAGACCCCTACACTTGACATTTTAGATGAAATCCCCCGTTTCGCGTAACCGGCCGTTTTTAATGCAGGTAAAATGTCATATAGGGGGGTCAGACCCCTACACTTGACATTTATTTGATGTAGCAGTTTTCGCGGGCGAATTTTTCGAGGTCTTCGCGGAATCTGGGGTGGGCGATGTTGATCAGGCTCTGGGCGCGCTCGCGGATGCTCTTGCCGTGCAGGTAGGCCACGCCGTACTCGGTGGCCACGTACTGCACGTCGCCGCGGGAGGT
>CAZEFW010000254.1:0-8215 GCA_964511535.1 uncultured Myxococcales bacterium
TCCCATGGGATCGGGAGTTTACACCAGAACAACGTGAAGTTGGATGATTTGCCCCGTACTGCCAACCGGGACGCCGACCGCTGCCCGCGCCGGACGCGGTATCGGTGTCGCGCCCGTGGGGCCCGGCCGCGCCGCGCCTGCGGCCGGGATCCCCTCGGTACAGGCAACTGTCTGGCGGATGCAATGAGCCGGGCCCGCCCTGCGGAGCTGCTGTGCAGCCATCATGTCTGGGCATGTCCTGATGTCGCACAATGAGACGCCCTGC
Source organism: uncultured Myxococcales bacterium (assembly GCA_964511535.1). Taxonomy (GTDB): domain Bacteria; phylum Myxococcota_A; class Polyangia; family CAZCFB01; genus CAZCFB01. The sequence continues at coordinate 266 of CAZEFW010000254.1, forward strand.
AGTGTCTCAGCAGAACTGTGCCAGAGTCCGAAAATCCCCCCTCTATTGGCGGGTTTTAATTTAAACAACAATATCAGAATCATGCGCCTCTATCGATATTTGTCCGTAATTTTCCATACGAAACCGAATCATGAAGAAAACACAGACCGCCACGAGAGCCAGAACCGTCACCATCCTCGCAACCATCGCCGCGACCAGCCTGTTCGGGACGTCGGCCAGTGGCCGCGAAAACCCGCTGAGCATCATCACCGACCACGCCAGCCGCGCCGAGTTGATGATCGTGCTCGACACCTCGGGCTCAATGACCTGGGACCCGGCCACGGGCGCCAAGAGCGGCGTCGACTGTGGCGGCGGCTGTACTGGCACCCCGAACGCATCGCTTACCGCCATCGACAGCTACGCCTCGGTGGACGCCCTGGACAGCGCCAGCAACGACCCCGACGCCGCCCACGACATCCAGCGGGTCACCTTCTACATGACCCACACCGAGATGGAGCGCGCCGGCGCCTGGGACGCCGCCGCGCTGCGACCCAAGGAGCAGTTCAAGTGGCACGGCACCAGCTACGTGCTGCTGTCGGGCGCGGGCCTGCCCGTCACCGCCGACAGCCTGTACGCCCAGGTGGACGACATCTCCGAGGAGACCCGCTTCCCCTTCGACACCGCGGGCGTCAAGTACTCCGACGGCACCCAAACCTGGAAGTTCAAGGGCGCTTACTACACCTAATCCGCGGCCACCCACAACACCGGCCAGGCCGGCACCGGCGAGTTCCTGTCCGCTGGCCCCGCCCCCAAGGCCACCTGCCGGCCGCGCTTCGTGCTGGTGCTCACCGACGGCGAGTCCACCAGCAAGACCGATCCGGGCGACGCCATCTCCGCCATGTACAAGAACGCTTCCTTCGCTGGCAACCCGATCAAGACCCTGGTGGTGGGCCTGCCCGGGCTCAAGAGCAAGGCCATCACCGAGCTGGACCGCATGGCCGACGCCGGCGACGACGGCGAGATCAACAGCACCCGCACCGCGTACTACGCCGCCAACGAGCATGACCTGAACAGGGTGCTCAAGCAGGCCCTGCTGGAGGTGCTCTCCGGGGACTACACCACCACCGCCGCCGGCGTGACCAAGTCGGCCCAGAGCTACGTGGCCGGCAACCTGGCGCTGCTGCCCACGGCCAGCTACCCCGACTGGAAGGGCAAGCTGCAGGCCATCGACTTCTCCACCTCCCCCAACGAGGGGCGGTGGCTACGGCGACGGCACCAGCAAGGGCGAGCACTACAGCTACTACGCCCAACTGTACGGCACCCAGACCACCAAGCACCACCTGACCAGCGCCAACGAGGTGGACTACGCCGTGCTGGCCGACGCCGTGGCCGCCACCAACCTGGAGAGCGGCCGCATGGTCATCGTGGACAACGAGGTGACGAAGGATGTCTTTCGCCTCGAGGCGTTCTACCTGCTGTACGAGCCCCCCGCCGCCGACTGCGCCGTGGGCAGCACCGACCTGGTGCGGGTCTCCAGCCAGGGGGACACCCAGAAACTGCTGTCGGTCAAGAAGTACGCCGGCGTGCGCGCCACGGGCATGACCATGGTGGGCGGCGGCCAGAACATGGCCATCGCCGGGGTCGACCTGGCCACGCGCTCGTCCATGGCGTTCACCATCGGCGGCGGCATCCTGGCCTCCAGCCCGAACTACACGGTTCCCACTGTTGAGGTCTGGAAAGAGGTCAACTGACAGCGGACCGGAGGGGGGGAGCTACGCGGGCCCGATGCCCTGGGCCAGGCAACGGAGGGGCGCTACTTATGCCGGGATATTGGAGAACCGGACGGGGGCGGCCTGGCCGCTCGTCAGCGAAGCAGATGCAGCCCGAGAGAGCCCGGCCCCACCTTCACGGTGAGGTTCTCGCCGTCTCGCAGCAGCAGGACCTCGGTCTTGCCCCGGCGAGGCTTGCGCTCCGGCGCCCAGAAATCCCAGGCGCGCAGGATCTTGTGCCGACCGAACTTCAACAGCAGGTCGCCGATGCGGATCCCCGCCTTGTCCCCGGGCCGCCCACGGGTCACCCCGGAGACCACCACTCCCATACATCCGTGAAACAGCGCCGGGCTGCGACCGCGCAGGATGGCCAACCCCCTGCGGACCTGTTGGGCCCGACGCGGGTCGATGGCGGTCTCTGTGATCAGCTCGCCCTTGAGGCCGAGGTGGCGCTTGAGGATCACCTCTCCGAAGCGGTTGTGTCGGCGCTCCACCACTGCATCGCCGTTCTTGCTGGCGGCGGGCTCACCCTGAAGGCCGAAGAACCGCGTCTGCACCCAGTCTCCGCGGCTGCTGTAGCTCCGCCGCTCTTGCGCGACGCCCCTGTGGTCCAAGGTGGGGGCGCCGTCCGTTCCAAGGAAAGACGTGGCGATGCGCCGATCCCTGGCGTCGTACTGAGTCCTGTAGGTCGAGACCGTGCCAAAGTCTGCCGTGGGCTTGCCGGCGCGGTCGAAGTAGGACCGGGTCAGCACGTTGCCGCGCTGGTCATGTGTTTGTCTCATGGTGGCGTAGCGCTGCTTGTACAGCGCAAGCTCACCATCCACCCCGAGGACGGACTCCTCCACCAGCCGCCCGCGTTGATCGTACCGGCTTCGTTTGGCGTGGTAGCCGCCAGCGCGGACAGCGGGCTTACCCGCAGCGTCCAGGTAGGACGCCAGCGTGACGCGGCCATGGGCGTCGAACCGCTGCACCTGCGTGGAATAGCCCAGCTTGCTCAGCGCCGGGCGACCTTCTGCATCACGATAGGTCTGCACGGTCTTGTTGCCGCGCGCATCGTATTGGGCCGAGACGATGGCAGCGCCCCATTTGGCTGCCGCCGGTCGCTGCGCCTCGTCGAAGTAAGCCCAACGCGCAACCCGGCCCATGGCGTCCCGGGTCATGCGCAGCGTCGCATAGCCAAACGGAGCCACGAGCGGCCTGCCGCCAGCGTCGAAGGTGCGCTGCTCAATGGGGTTGCCCCGGTGGTCCAGGCGCTGACGTCTGATGGCGTAGCCCACCTTTGCCACACGCAGCGCCCCGTCCACGCCATGGTAGCTGCGCTCCACCTCCCGGCCCAGGCTGTCTCGCTTGAACCTCATGGTCGCGTAGCCGAGCTTGTGCAGGATCGGCTTGCCTTCGAGCCCCAGGTATTCGTTTTCCACACTGTCGCCGCGCCGGTCGTATTTCATGCGCAGGACGCTGACCCCTCCCCGGGTCAGCACCGGCCCGCCGTCCACGCCATGGAAGGACATCTCCACGGTGTTGTTGCGTTCGTCGTACCGGGCGCGCCACGAGGCCCACCCGTTTTTGTTCGAGATGGGCTCACCCTTCAGGCCGGCGTAGCTGGCGCCGGTTTCGTTGCCCCGGCTGTCATGACTCCACTTGATCGAGGCGTATCCACTCCGGCCGAGCATCAGCTCGCCATCCGGACCGAAGTAACGCTCCTCGACGCGGCGGCGGAGCCGATCGTAGCGGCCCTTCCAGGCGGCGTAACCATCTTTGGCCACCACCGGCTTTTTGTCCGCGCCGAAGTAGACCGCGCCGGCAAGATTTCCGTACGGGGTGTAGGACCAGGTCACCGAGGCGTACCCCTCGTCATTGAACACGGGCCTGTCCTCGGCGTCGAAATACGCCTCGCCAACCTGGCGACCGCGCGCGTCCCAGATCTTCTGAAACCGTGAGATGCCGTCGTTGCGGTTCGCCCGCTGCCCATCCGCGCCATGGATGATCGATTCGAGGAGATTGCCCCGCGCGTCGTACTTGAACCGCCACCTCGCCACGCCCAGGCGGTTGAGCACGAGCTCGCCCTTGAGCCCGAAAAAAGAGCCCGACACCTTCCGCCCCTTCGCGTCATACGTCTCTCGCCACGAAGCGAAGCCCTTGCGATGCATGACCGGCTCGCCATCCACCCCGAGGAACTCGGCAAACACCATGTTGCCGCTGCCGTCGTGGCGCTGCCTTCGCTGCGCGTAGCCGTCGCTGCCAAGCACCAGCTCTCCCTTTTTGCCGAGCAGCGTCCTGGAGACCTCCTTGCCTCGGGTGTTGTACTCGGTCCGCCTGGCCGCGAACCCCTCGCGGTTCAGCATCGGGTCGCCCCTGGCGTCGAAGTACTGCTCCAGGATCACCCTGCCGTGATCGTTTCGCTTGTAGCGGATCCGGGCGATGCCGTCACCGCGACCCGTGGGCGCGCCGGCGCGATCAAGGTAGGACTCCTCCACGAGGTTGTCCCTGTCATCGTGGCGCCCCCGCCAGACGGCGTAACCCTTCCTGATCAAAATCGGCTTGTTGTCCTGGCCCAGATACCGGCGCTCCCTGGTGTTTCCCCGGGCATCAAAGGCCGTGTGCACCACGGACCAACCGTCCCGGTGCAGCACCGCCTCTCCCCGCAGTCCAAACACCGCCCGCCGCACCTCCCTGCCCTTGTTGTCCTTCACGAACCGCCGCAGGTGGAAGCCCTTCTCGGAGCTGCTCGGCTCGCCCCTGGCGTCAAACAAGCTCGCGCTGACCTCGTCCCCGCGGTCATTGTAGGTGGACCGAACCGATGCGAAGCCGGAGCGGCCGTTGGTGGGCTTCCCCTCGAGGTCCTCGTATGACGTCTCTGCCAGGTTGCCTTCGCGGTCGTACCGGCGGACGCGGACAGCATGCCCCCAGCGATGCAGGGTCGCCTTGCCGTCCACGCCGAGGTAGCGGGACCTGGTGAGCCGGCCCCGATCGTCATGGCTGTTCAGCAGCGTCGCGTAGCCCCACTTGTTCAGCGCCGGCTTGCCATCCGGCCCCCAGAAACGCCGCGCGGTCAAGCTGCCCAGGCGATCGTATCGGCTCGTGACGGCAGCGATCCCATCCCGGGTATGGGAGGGGGCGCCGTCGGAGTCCAGCACGGCCTTGCGGGTGATCTGGCCCTGTTCGTCGGTCTCGTAGGCGAAGCCGTAGGCGCTGTCTTTGTTTTGGCGAGGGGCGCCGCGCTCGTTGAAGAAGAACCTGCGTTTCCAGTGGCCGCGTGCGTCGTACTCCGTGCGGAGCATCGACACATCCGAGCCATCCAGGGAGGTTGGCAGGTCGTTGCGGTCGAAGATGGCCGCCTGCATGGTCTGGCCCTTCCAGGTGAAGCGGAAGCGCTGGCGGATTCTGCCATCCTGCCGCCTGAAGATCCGCTCCATCAGCTCGCCCGAATCGGCGTAGACATACTCGATGAAGCAGTCCCCTGCAGGGTCATTGCGCGGCATGCCCCTGGCGTTGAGCCTCACGCTGCGCAGCACCCGCCCCCCCTTGCTGAACACTTGCCAGGTGGCACGCCGCCCTGCCGGAGACGAGACCCTGCCCACCCCTTTGAGCACGCCGCCATGATCCATGAGGCGGTTGTAGTAGGACACCTTCACCCGGACCTGCTGCCACCAGTACAGGCCGCCTCCGAGCAGCAACGCCAGGGCCACAACGCTGACCACCGCGGCCAGGCGGTTCCGCTGCGCCCAGAGCCAAAGCCGCCGCGGCACGCCCGGCGTGGAGGCTTCGATGGGCCGATACCGGGCGACGGCGCGCATGTCAGCCGCCTGCTCCGCTGCAGAGCCGTAGCGGTGGTCTGCCTCCGCAGCCAGGCTCACCAGCAGCACGGTCTCCAGATCTCGAGACACCCCCGGCGTCACGCTCCTGGGCCGCGCCGGCTGCTGATTCAAGATCTGTTCGGTGAGCACGTCCGCGGTCTCGCCGTCATGCAGCCGGCGCCCCAGCAACAGCTCGTAGAGGGTGGCGCCCAGCCCGTAGATGTCAACGCGATGGTCAGCCGGCGCGCCAGGGCGGAGCCGCTCGGGGGCCATGTAGCGGGGCGTGCCCGGCGGGCGGCCGCTGTGGTCGGTGAGGTCCTGCGTCGCGCGATCGAGCTGCGCCAGGCCCAGGTCCATGAGCACCAGGCGGCTGGCGTCTGCGGTGATCATGATGTTTCCCGGCTTGACATCCCGGTGGACGACCCCCTGCTGGTGCAGATGGTCCAGGCCCGCGGCGGCGCCCGAGAACAGCTCGGCCAGCGCCAGGCCCAGGCCCAGGCGCCGTCTCCCCCTCCGCGCGCCCCCGACCTCGGCCACCTGGCAGTCCGGGTCCGCCGCGCCAGTCACCGCGCTGGCAACGGCAGCCCGCAGGTGCCTCTCGGTGAGCGCCCCCGGCAGCTTGCGCAGCGGCGCGAGGGTCTTGTAGAGCCGCTCCAGATCCACCCCCGGCACGTACTCCATGGCGAAGTAGGGCGCGCCCCCCTCGGCGCCGCTCGTGTACACCCTGGCGATGTTCGGGTGGTCACAGCTGGCCAGGGCCTCGATCTCTCGCTGAAACCGCTCGAGCAGCACCGGATTCTGCGCGAGGCTGGCCGACAGCTGCTTCAGCGCGACCACGCGGCCGGTGCTCAGCTGGCGCGCCCGGTACACCACCCCCATGCCCCCGCGGCCCAACTCACCCAGCAGCTCGAAGTCGCCCACCACCACCCGGCTCCCATCCCGCCCTGTGGCCATGGGGATTGCCCCCTCATCACCGCCCTCCGACAGGGTCCGCTCCGCAGTCCGCTGCACCTCCTCTTCGTCCACGTCCGACCCGCGAAGGCGGCAGAGCAGCGACCGGACGGCCTGGAGCGTCTCCTCTCTGCTCAACACCTCACCCGACACATAGTCCAGGTGATCCACCCGCCGAAGCCGGCCGGGCGAAGCGCCGCCGCCTGGCCGGCCGCGCGAGGCGGCGTGGTTGAGGAACCCGATCTGGAGCTGTCCCAGCCCGCCCACTTCGTGGACGAGCAGCGGGTGGAGGTTTATGCGCTGCCCGGCGCCGTCGAGGTAGAGCTGCTTGGCCTCACCGCCGCGCTCGTCCGAGGCAGCGGTCTCGGAGGCGAGGCCGGTAAGCCGGACCCACGAATCCTCGCCAGCACCCGCGGCCCCATCCCCATCGGCAGGTCCCAGGAAGAACTGCAGCCCATCCAGATAGCACGGGTCGCCGAGGACCTCGCTCAAGGCCTCCAACAACAGGGCGGCCATGGCCTCGTAGAACTCATCGCGTCGCCAGCCGCCGTGGCCCACCACCGCGTTGCGGTAGGTGCACAGAAAACGATAAAAACCCAGCAGTCCGCCTGACAGGGCCTGCTCTGCCACGGGCTCCTTGATGATCTTCCGCACGGCTGCTTCGGTGACCAGCCGGCGCACACCGGCCCAGTCCGTGCGCTCGCGCGAGAGGTCAGGTGAGACCCGGGCCAGCACTACCCCCTGAGCACCCTGTAGGTTCCCCAGCTCACGGTTGATGCGGTGGAGCAACTCACACCAGTGACCGATGGAGGGTACGGTCAGGCTCTCCAACGAACGCGCGGGCTCGCTGCCAGGCACAAGCCAGCGCTCGAGGTAAAGACATATGCGCGCGGCGCTAGCCAGCTTCAGCGAAGCCTCGCCCAGCAGGTAGGCGCCCTGATGCCGCGCCATGGGCTCCTTGGCGTTGGCAGCCATGACCGCGAGCCGGGCGAGAGGGAACGGAAGCGTATTCAGAAGCGGCAGCGAGGACGCGGATAAGCCGGAGCCCGCCGCCGCCTCAGCGGCCTTCCAGAGCGGTTCCCCTCCTCGCGCAGTAGGCTTCGGGCCTGGGTGCATCGCCAACTCGAACAGGTAGAAGCACCACTCTACACGCATTCGGGCAGGTCAGCGGCCCCCAAAGAGCCGCTCGGCCTTCAGCCGTCGACCGTCGACCGTCAACTGTCAATGAAGACCAGTATTGATCTTCAGCCGTAATCTGGAGGGGGGGAGAGCGCCCGCAGACCCGAAACCGAAAGCCAGGCAGCGGAGCAGCGCTACTTCAGCTTGAGCACCTTGTTCAGCAACGCCTTGGGGTAGTAACGGGGCACGAACTTGCGCGCCACCTTCATGGCGATGTCCCTGAACTCCTTCTTCTTGGCCGCCACCACGGGCACCATCTTGATGCCCTCGTCCTT
>CAZEFW010000255.1:0-8212 GCA_964511535.1 uncultured Myxococcales bacterium
CACCCGCCTTGCACGCCGCTCCGCATGCGCCGCAGTTTGCGTTGTCGGTCTTGATATTGGCGCAGTACACCGCGCCGCTGGAGTCGGTGCACTTTGTCTGGCTTGCCGGACATGTCACGGCGCACTTGCCTGCCGCGCACAGCTCACCCGCCTTGCACGCCGCTCCGCATGCGCCGCAGTTTGCGTTGTCGGTCTTGATGTTGGCGCAGTACACCGCGCCGCTGGAGTCGGTGCACTTTGTCTGGCTTGCCGGGCAGGTTACGGCGCACTTGCCTGCCGCGCACAGCTCACCCGCCTTGCAGGCCGCGCCGCACGCGCCGCAGTTTCGGGGATCGTTTTGCAGGTCCGCGCAGCCCGTGGCGCACTTGCTCTTGCCAGGGCTGCACGAGAATGTGTCGATCCTCCCGTCGAGGACCGCGGGCTTGCCCGTGTCCAGGTAGGAAGACACTCCCGAATCGTCAGCGCAACCGGCCGCAATCATCAGCAGCATGGTGAACTGCAGGACCCTGCACCGGATGAAATCGAGCGTAACCAACCTCATGAATTCCCCTCCTTGATGGTCGAGGCGTCAGAAATCCAGCAACGTTTTCTGCCTGAGGTGGAATTATCCGTTGGCGCAGATGAAACCGTCAAGGAGACCGAATCTGGCGCAAGGCCAGAACCCCCGGGCCCACCTCCCCGGCGCAGGGGCGAAGCAATCAGTTTGCAGCGCCGGCAACTGGACCGGCCGATCCCGGCGACAGGCACCGAGAACCGGAAGGAGCAGTGGCCAATTAAAGAGCGGTGATTTGATTTAAAAAACGAACGAATGATTTTTATGAGCCATCAATGGACCATTCCTGTGGCTGAGGTTGACAGCATTGGAGTGATTTACTCGCCAGGAGAGGACCATTCAGGCTTGAAGCTCTCTGCACATTAAAAAGAACGCATATACATTTTTTAAACCGAATTAGTATTTTTCATCCAGGCATGGCTCATGCCCCCTGGCATGCCCCTTGCTCCCCATCCATGTCCAGAACTTCTCCCCATGGAGGCTTTTGACATGGCACCCCATCGCAAGTACTTGCTGGCAGCGCTGTTCCTGCACATGGCGCCTCTCACCATCGCGTGCACCGACGAGCAGGTCGCTTCGCCGGGCGGGGCCCGGTTTCAGATCCTCGACGGGTCGGCCATGACAGATGCCGGGGCTCTCTCCCCCGCGGCAGACACCGCCGCGTCCCGGCCAGACGCCCGGGGCCCCGGGACCCGTCATGTGGAGATCAAGGGGGGCAAGCTGCTCATCGACGGCAAGCCCACCTTCCTCTACGGCGGCGAGCTGCACTACTTTCGCACCCGCGACAAGGGGTTCGACGCGGCCAAAACCCACGCCCTGTGGGCCAGAGCCCTGGACGCCATGAAGCAGGCGGGCATGAACCTGGTCACCACCTACGCGCCGTGGGACTACCACCAGCGGAGCGCCACCTGGTGGGACTTCACCGGCGCCCGCGACGTGGGCAAGTTCATCGACATGGCCTGCCAGCGCGGGCTGTACGTGATCTACAAGCCGGGTCCGCTGATCACGGCCGAGTGGCCGCGGGGATTCGGCACCTTCGGGGCGGTGCCCACCTGGTGGAAGAAGGCCCACCCGGAGACCCTGGTCCGCAAGGCCAACGGAGACTACTTCACCTACTCCTTCTCGCTGACGCCGGACACCTCCCAGCGCCAGCCCACCTACCTGCACCCCACCTTCCTTGCCGACGTGAAGACCTGGTATGCCAGGGCCATGGCGCCGGTGCGCCGCCACCTCGGCAAGTGCCTCATCGGCGTGCAGCTGGACAACGAGACCAACATGTACTGGGGCGATCGCTTCGGAGATGTGGACTACTCTGCCACCGCGCTGGCGCACTATCGCGCCTGGCTCAAGAGCCGATACAAGACCGTCGCCGCGCTCAACTCGACGTACGGCGCCCAGTACGCCAGCTTCGCCGCGGTGCAGCCCCCCAACAAGGCCCCCTCCAGCAGCGTCAAGGAGCGGCCCAAGAACCCCTGGTACGCGGACTGGTACTGGGCCGGGCAGGCCTACTCGCGCGACTACCTCCAGCGCCTGCGCAAGATGATCGAGGACCTGGGCTTCAAGGAGCCGGACGTCATGATCACCACCAACGACGGCCCCTTCGCGCTGCTGTTCGAGAACTTCAAGATGCGCAACGGGCTGATGCACGACGGGCCCACCAAGAACCCCATCGGCATCACCGGCCTCGATCTGTACCCCAAGCAGATGCCCACCAACAAGAACCTGCAGGATCAGCCGTTCCAGAGCGACTACTTCACCCGCCTCTACGACCACTACAATGACCTGGCGACCGGGGCCCAGGGGTATGTCTACGGCGCCGAGCTGCAGGGCGGGTTCTTCTCCTTCCCCATGCTGGGCAGGCCCACCGTGCGGGTGGAGGCGACCTCCCAGCTCATGGCCAGGACTGTGGGCCGCGGCCTCAAGGGGGGCGCCTTTTACATCCTCGCCGAGGGGTACAACCTCGACTCGAGCAAGTACGAGTACCAAGCCGCCCTGTCCGGCGACGGCACCCGGCGGCCCCGGTACAAGACCATGGCGACCTGGGGCAAGATGCTGGCCCGCGAGGGCGCGGAGCTCCTCGGCGCCGCCGAGGTGACCAACAAGGTGGTGGTGCTGGTCAACGGCAACTACCAGGTGCCACAGGCCGGCGTGCTGGACGACATGCAGCGCTTCTTCGCGGTGGAGTACCCGGCGCTGTTCGGCTGGCTGGCGGCTGCCTCCATCAACCCGGAGGTGCGCGACACGCGGCTGATCACCCTGGCCGACCTGAAGCGCTTCAAGGTCGCGTTCTACGCCAACCCCGACTTCGTGGACGACCGGACGGCCACGCTGCTGCGGGACTACGCAGACGCGGGCGGGGTGCTGGTCACCACCCTGTGGCCGGGACAGGTCAACAGCCGCTTCGTCTCCAGCCCGGCCACCCGGCGCCTGTGCGCCCTCTACCCGGCCAAGCCCAAGGGGTACTGGCAGTGGAAGAACACGGCCCGGGCCGGGGAGGTCAACTTCAAGCTGCCGGGCGAGGGGGCGGATCGTGCCACCAGTTTCTGGTACACGACTTTCTGGGAGGCCGCCGGCGCCGCCGTGGAACCCTTCGCCCGGGAGCGCCGGGCATTCACCGGCAAGGACGGCGCGCTGGTGGGCTACGTGGCCCGGGACGGCGGGAAGGTGAGGGCCTTCCTGGGCACCAGCGTCTACTCCCGGTTCAACATGAACGACTACTACACCTGGAAGCCCCAGGAGGTGCAGCGCGCCATCCACCTGGCCCGCTACCTGGTGAGCCTCGGCGGTGAGGCGCCCATCGTCCAGACGGACGTCGCGCGCCACCTGGCCTGGGCCCGTCGAAGCAAGGCCAGGACTTACCTGTTCGTGATCAACGACAACAGCACCTACGACAGCGTGCACCTGTCGTTCAATGACATGGCGGCCCTGGGGCTCCAGGCGAGCAGCGCGGCCACCTACCTGGTTCGTGATGCGCTGAAGAACACCGTGGTGGGCCAGTACACTGGCGCGGCGCTCAAGGGGAGCGGCCTCACCATCACTCTGCCACCCTGGACCCCTGCCGTGCTGACCGTGACGCCGCGGTAGCCCGGCCTGGATTCGCCGCTGGCGCTGCCCGGGAAATGGCGATATTTTAGCCGGTGATCCCTGTCGAGAGGTTCGGTGGCCTTCAGCCAAATGCCCGATATAAACGATAATAGGCCTATTTGGCCGAGGATCCGACTGTTCAGAGGTCGGCCATGGTTTGGTCCCGGCCTGCAGGTCGCCTTATCACTCTTCGTGGCCCTTGTTATCTCGTTTGCGCTTTATACAAATCGACGGGATATCGTGCTCCATTGCCTTCAGGTGGGGGTGGTCTGGGGCGTCATATTGGTATTGTGGAAACTACCCTGGCTCATCAGCAATTGGTCCAGGGTCCTGGTCTCGCTCGTGGCGACCGGGATCGTCGTCCTGATTTTGTGGCTCGCGGGACCGTTGATCATGAGCCAGGTCGTCATGCCCGGGCATCACCCGGACATCGACCACCGGATGACCCATGAGCCCGGGACCACGAACAAGGATGGTGTCCGGCCAGACGTCCCTCCCGAAAAATATCGGAAGAGTGATTTTGTCATCATCTTCATTGGTGATTCATACACTTATGGAGACAAGGTCGAGTTTACGAAGGCGTTCCCCGCCGTGGTGGAGGAACGCCTCAAGGCCATGCTTCCAGGCCGCTCCGTCCGGGTGGTGAACTTCGGGTGGGTGTCTTCAAGTCCGCTCCTGCAGTACAGACAGCTGAAAGAGATAGGGCACAAGTACAAACCTGATCTCGTGGTTCAGTCGCTGGACATGACCGATATCTATGATGATCTGGTCTACTGGACGGCGCTGGGGAAATCCCTGACGGTGGACGCGCGAGATATATCCATCTTCGAGGCAATGCTCACGCAGTTCAGCAAGTACTTCGGGGTTGATGACTTCATCCACTGGATCGCGGCGAAGATGGAGATCAGCCTGCCGGGGAGCCTGGGTATCAAGGATCCTTACAAGGAGCGATTCTTCCACCTGGCCAGGCCCCTGAGTGAAACCCGCGTGCACTATGAGAGGACATGGGGCTGGATTTCAAAGGCATATCTATATTCCAAAGATATGGGGGCGCGCTTTGCGCTGTTTATATTGCCGAGATATCAGCAATATAACAAAGAGGAGTGCCCCAAAGACTGGGAGAAGAAGGAGTGGCCCCAGTCGGACAAGTACCTGATGGAGCCATTCAAGTTCTTCGCCGAAAAGGCGCGGTCCGCTCCTTTCCCGGTCCATTCGCTCCTCGACGCCTTCCTCGCGAGCAAGGAGCCCTACACCGTCTTCGATGATGATCCGCACTATGACGACCCCGGCCACCGCGTCGCAGCGGGGGCGATGGTGCGCCATCTCCACAAGAGCGGCCTGCTCCCTCGTTGATCGGCTGGCCGGGGCGATCCGGGCGGCTGTTTCATGGAGGCTACAGGGCAGGATGTGGCGTAGCCATAATCCCACGCCGACCCTTGCGCCCCGGGGGCGGCTGCCCTAAAACCCACCGATGACTGATTCGGTCTCCCGGGTTCGGGACGTCTTTGATGACTGGGCTCGCCGCGGCAGGGCGGCGGGGATGGAGCGCACCCACGAGCCTGTGGCGCGGCAGGCGTTCCAGCGGCTGGGGCTGGGGGCAGGCAGCCGGTACCTGGATATCGGCTGCGGCAACGGCTACACGGTGCGGTGGGCGGCGGAGGCGGCCAGGGATGTTCAGGCGCTCGGTATCGATGTGTCCCCGCAGATGATCGAGCAGGCGCGGCGCCTCTCCGCGGAGCTGCCCCGCGCCCGGTTCAGCTGCGAGACGTTCCCTGCGCCCGCGCTGGAGCGTGAGTCCCTGGACGCCATCTTCTCCATGGAGGTGTTCTACTACCTCTCCGATCTTGACGCGGGCCTGCGCGAGGTGCGGCGGCTGCTGGCGCCGGGGGGGCGGTTTGCCTGCGTGGTGGACTACTTCGAAGAGAACCCGGAGAGCCACTCCTGGCCCGAGGAGCTGGGGCTGGAGCTGCAGCTGCGGTCGCAGGCCGGGTGGGCCGATGCGTTCGAGGCCGCAGGGCTCGCCGTGCTGGAGCAAGCGCGCCTCATGGCGCCGGACGGGACCGGCGGCCCGGCGGGGAGCCTGCTGACCCTGGGCCAGAAATGAGCACCCCCACAGGGGAAGGGGGACGCGGCGGTCATTGCCCTGGCAATTGACCGGGTGTGATAATCGGCAGAGTACCCGCTGGCGTTCGCGCGAGGAGAGGAGCCATGCCGTCGAGGAAGCAGCCCATCGCCATCGCAGCGAAGGTCGCCAAGGTCTGGATCGCGCTGCTGATAACAGAGCTGTTCGTCTTCGGCTCCCTGGCGGATTTCCCCTCCTGGGGCGCCGGGTTGCTCGGGGGAGGTGTGCTGGCAGGGCTCCTGCTGTACTTCATCTTCGATGACTCCTGGCGGGAGCTGCTGACCGACCGGAGCATCAGCGTCATCGTCCTGCTGGGCTCTCTGGCCATCTTCGGCTGGCCGTTCGCCATCACCTCGGTGCGGCAGACGCTCACCGTCGGCCCCATGGTGTTTCTCGGCTCCGGGTTCCTGATGATGCTCGGCGTGGTCATCGCCTTCAACATCTCGTCGAGCGCCAGAAACAGAGCACCCTGAGCTTTGGCGCCCTTCGCCGACCGGATGACACTGCCCGGGTTGGTGGGCCAGGCTCAGGACTGACTCTCGGGCCCCTTGCGTCTGCGCCTGCGGCGCCGCCTCCGACGACGGCGCCTTCGTTTGCCCTGACCCTCTCCCGCCTCGCCCTTCGGCTTGTTTTGCTGCTGCCCCTGGTCGCCGCCTGCGCTGGCCTGGGGGGTGCTCTGCGGGTTCGCCTGCGCCTCGCCCGAGCGGCCCTTCTTGCGCCTTCTCCTGCGCCTGCGCCGCTTCTTGCGCGGCGGGGTGTCGGTGGCCGGGGCGGCTGACTTCGGATTGGGGCTCTCCTGTCCGTCCGCCGCCTTCTTGCGCTTGCGCCGCCTCCTGCGCTTCTTCCGGCGCCCCGTGTCTTCCTTGGCGTTGGCCTTCTTTGGCGGCTTCAGCGGGCGCTTTGGAGGCGGCGGTGGCGGGCGGCAGATATCGCAGACCCCGCACACCGGCGGGTCCTCCTCGCCGAAGTAGCGCCGGATGAAGACGCTGCGGCAATCGTCCGAGTTGGCGTACTCCACCAGGTCCTGCAGCCGCCGCTCGTCCTCACGCTGCAAGGTGTGCACCTTGCCGGCCAGATCCCGCGCCTGGACCAGGAGCGTCTCCTTGTCCACCACGGCCCTCCACAGGCCATCGGCGCCGCGCTCGGCGAGCCCAACATCTTCCAGCGCCGTCGCCAGGGAGGCGGCCACGGTCACGGGCACCTGCGCCGAGAGGGCCAGGGCGTCGGAGCTCACCGGCTTGTCCTCATCGGACCAGGCGGTGAGGGTCTCTGCCACGCGCCGGAGCTGGATGGGGCGCGGCCGGCTCCGCGCCTGGAGCGCGCGCTGGATCTCCAGGTCCGCCGCGTCGAACAGCAGGATGCAGTGGGCCTTGCGCCCGTCCCGTCCCGCGCGCCCTGACTCCTGCACATACTGTTCGATGGAGCCGGGGGGGTGGTAGTGAGCCACGTAGCGGATGTTCGGCTTGTCGATCCCCATACCGAACGCGCTCGTGGCCACCATGACGATCTTGCGCCGCGGCCGCATGTAGAGCTGCTGCGCTGCGGTGCGATCGCTCTTCTTCATCCTGCCGTGGTACCGCGCAGAGGGGATGCGCGCCTTCTGCAGCGTGCGCCAGAGCTGGTCCACCGCCGTGGTCGTGGCGCAGTAGACGATGCCCGGCCGCTGGAGCCGCTTGAGGATCCGGGCCGCGGCCTCGATCTTCCAGTCTCCGGGCACCAGGCGCGCCGTGAGCACCAGGTTCTTCCTGAAGGGCGGCGCCACCACGACCTTCGCTGAGCGCATCTTCAGGCGCTCGACGATATTCTCCGTGACGCTCGGCGTGGCCGTGGCCGTCAGCGCGAGGATCGGCGGGTTGCCGAGCGCTTCGCGCATGGCGCCCAGCCGCAGGAACGACGGCCGGAAGTCATGGCCCCACTCGGAGATGCAGTGGGCCTCGTCCACGCAGAGCATGGCGGGGCGGGCCGCCTCGAAGTGCGGCCGCATATCCGGTGACTCCAGCGTCTCCGGCGTAGTAAGCACCACCAGGGGGCCGTCCGCTGCCATCTGCGCGATGGCCGCCCGGCGATCACGTACGCCCACGGTGCTGTCGATGCGCACCACCGGGACATTGAGCTTCTGCAGCGCGGTCTGCTGGTCGACCATCAGGGCGATGAGGGGTGAAACGACGATGGTGGGCCGCTTGAGCAGCATCGCCGGGACCTGGTAGATCAGCGACTTGCCGAAGCCCGTCGGGAGAACTGTCAGGGTGTCCTGACCGCTCAGGATGGCGGTCATGGCCGTCTCTTGCTCCGGCTCCAGCTTGGAGATCCGGAAGACGCGGCGCGCCATGTCTGCGCAGGCTTCCAGCGGGGTCATTTCGCGCGGGGCGGGCCTGGCGGGCGCCTCCTTGCGAACGACCGCCTTCTTCTTTGGAGCGGCCTTCTTCTTCGGCGCAGCCTTCTTCTTCGGCGCA
>CAZEFW010000256.1:0-8137 GCA_964511535.1 uncultured Myxococcales bacterium
GATCTTCAATGGATCATTGATGAGGTTGTTGGAAAGCTAACCGGAGTTTCATTGAAGCGCAAAGTGGCAAGAAGCGAGCGTGCGCCTCGCGCAATTCCTGCATCCGCTACCAAGAAAAGAGCGGGCGGCCGCGTAGGCCCAAGGCCTCGCTTCAGCGTTCTTACCGTCGCAGGATCGCCCAGGGGCGCTCAAGTCATGGTTAGGGGGCCTGATGGGTTTTCGATGAGCAAGACAATGCCGGCGGTTTTTCGAGATGTCCCACCGGGCTTGTATCGGATTACTATCAGCAAAAAGGGCTACCAGCAGGTGCTAAAGAGACTCGTCATTGAGCCTGGTGAGGATGGAGTGGAAACTGCGCGTCTTAAGAAGCAGACCGTGGCCGTTCGGAGACCCACACCTACGCGCGCTAAATTGTTAATTACAAAGCGGCGCCCTTCAACTGCCCGCGTTAGGAGGACGCAAGGCAAAGCCCGACCCATGGAGTCTGGAAAAAATCCTCCCGCTCCGGCCAAGGCCGCTGCCTGCGTCAAAGGAAAAATCACCACAATGTATCGGTACAAAGGGGAAACGATGTTGTCATTTACATTTCCAGCAAGACACGGCGTTGGTCCTGGCTGCAAGGGGCATGTGCTTGCAGGCTCCAGCAGCAAGCACCTCGCCAATGGGGCTATTACAGTTCAGAAATGCTCCGGAAATCGTTGTATCGCCAACACGTCGCTCAGCACAATCGGAAGGCACCGTAGGGTGTGCGTTCGGCCCAAGTAGCAAATCTCAGTTCAAATGTGTGATGCTTGATATTCGTCTACGACAGAGCGGATTTGAGGCCGCTATTGTTCCGTTTCTAGGAACCGATCAAGCTTCCTCTGCTTCTTGCGATGCTTCTTCTTTTTCTTGGCAACCTCTCGCTGAAGACGTTGGGCAAGTATTCTCTTTCCTGAGATTAGGCTGCTGGAATAGCCTCCCTTGCTGCGCTTGAACGGCCGCGGCTCGAAGAAATTGCGGGGGCTCTTCTTTTTTGCCGGAGCCACCCACGAGGCCTTGCTGTTCTCTTTGCCGGGCGTGGCTTCTGTTTTGGTGGGGATTCGCGGCTTTGCTTTCTCAACATTGGCTGCTGCGAGGGGAGCGGTTGGTTTCCCTGCTGAGGCTTGAGCGCCAAGTTCGCTGACCGAGGGGAGCCTGCCCATCACACCGGTGATCCAGGTACGCACCGTGGTGGACTTGACAGCGAAACTGAGGCCCACGAGCGGGATCCCCTCTCTATTAACTCGCACGATGAAAGTATTCACACCGATTATGGAACCCGAGCCGTCCAGCAGAGGCCCACCAGAATTTCCGGGGTTGATGGCGGTCTCGGTCTGAAAAACATGGTATCCGCCCACCCCTTTGTAATCATCATAGGCGGCGCTGATCTTTCCAGTGGTAAGGGTCCAGAGTGCACCACCTCCCGGATGCCCGATTGCAGCCGTGGGCTCACCGATTTCCACACCCTGAAGGTTGCTCAGCGGTAGGGCAGGGAGGCCATCCGGCGGCCGGAGGATCTGAAGCAAGGCGATATCGTAAGCCTCGTGCATGGCCACGAGCTTGGCAGGGTAGCGATGGTGCAAATCCTTGGAAGCATTGCCCGTGAGCCTGGCAGGCTTCAGAAACACCTGCAGGTCTCTCATGGCTCTGCCTCGTTCGGAGACAACATGGGTATTGGTCAGGACCAGTCCGCTCCGGTCTATGATGGTGCCGGTACCACGTGACATGGTTCCTTTGTGAACGCCCACGACCACTACCACAGCTGGTGAGGACTTTCGAAACACTCCTGCATAATCGATGGTCGACTTGTTCTGCGCTTCGGTCGCACCGCTCGCTACCATCGTGACTGTAATGGCGATTGATATGAATACATGTCGGCTCATTTGTCTCATATTCGCTCCGGTACCCAAGTCTTCTGTTTCTACCTGACTGCTCTCGCGCAGTCTATGTGGACCGCTGCCAGCGAATGGTATTCGTTTTCGTCTTCATCGAACCACCTGGCCAGGACCCTTGCGCCGCGCATGGCAACGCGTGTTGTCGTACGGGATACATCGACGAGTGTGTCGCCGGCACCGAATCCTCCGCTTGACGAGGATTCACGCATGCCCTCCAATTTGACCTTTACCGACCGTGCCAACTCCTCGAGCGCTGCTTCATCCGCGGCAACAAGGGAGGGAGCTGCGAGTTCGAGCGCCCGAGCTGAGCCAACTGCCACATGCCAGCGACTTGTCGCCGGGGGGGTGTCCACCCACCGTGGTCGGAGTCTTCCTTTGCCCCGTGTCCCGATGTGAGGCTGGCCAACACCGCAGGTCTGAATGGGCAATTCCAGCAGGCAGAAGGCTGTTGCCTCTGGATGATAAATGACTGTTCGATTCATGACCGCGTTCTGGCTGATCCGCGATTTGATCCCGGGTGTCACCGAAAATTCTGCATGATGTTCCACGATCCCTGCACCGCCGCTTGCTTCTTGGCGCGAACTCACCATGACCGCCACAACGCGAGCAAGGCTCGCGGTGGCATTTTCGCAAGCAGACAAGATGGCGTCCGATTCCGGATATGCAAGGGGAGCAGCGCCCATTGCGGAGTACCTGGAGGCAGCTGCGGTTGGTGGCTCCCAAATCCAGATTGGCAGGGGGCCGGACTTCTGCTCATTCATGCGGATCAAAGACGGATCTGCTGTCCAGTCTGTGTAGCTGATCCTGGAGGGCGCGGGCGCAGAAGGTAGAACCGCGGGTTTGTTGCAGCCAGCCTGTACCATGAAAGCCAGAGAAAGAATGGCACCAAGCACTGGAGGGTTGCTGCGAGGCCGCATCCTGAAGATTTCTGGTGCTACTTGACGGACTGATCGGGCGGCGTGGGGTACTCCTTCTTCAGAGTCTCATCCATCTTGTTGACCAGCTCCTGATGCCGCTCCTTGTACTTGTCCGCCAGCTTTGCCGCTGCGTCCTTGGCAGTCTTTTGAGCTGCCTCGACCAGTTTCTGGTAGTCAAGGCAGGTAAGCGCCAGCCACTCGCCGGTTGCAGTGTTCATATCGAACTTGACGGTTCTTGAGCTGGAGATGGACATCTTGTGGATGGATCGGGTGGCCCCTTCGGCATGCTCATGGCCGACAGCCTCTTCCATGCCGGTGCCCACGGAATTCTGCAGGCTCTGCTCGAGGTACCCCATCACCTTGGTCGAGATCTGTTGGGCGAGCTCCTGCCGCCCCTTATCGGTCGCCAGCCGACGCCCCATGGAGGTGGTGGCAGCCTTGGCCGAAGTAGCGGCGCACAGCGGCGGCGGATTCATGAACCAGCTGGGGAACTCGCTCTTCTTCACCTGGTTGACCTGCTTCTTCCTGACGGTCTTGTTGGAGCCACCGCAGCCGGCGATCAGGCCAAAGGCCACCATCCCAATGAGAATTGCGTGCACAGGCTTGAACATCGTCTTCACCTCTCCTTTCGATTTCTCTTTTGGCGAATCTGCCCTCAGATAGGTTTTCCCTCAAGGACCTGAGTCACACGTGAGTCATCGCATCCCTCACGCTGACCTGGTTATCTTGCATTCCCTCAGTTGGTGCGGATTCCATGATAGGTCAGCCTGGTTCCGGCACACAAGGCAGATGTTGAGGGTGAATCGCCCGGGGCCTCCAGAAGGCCTCGTTTGTTGAACAACGCCAAGAGCCTTCGGAAATCCTGGAGTAATTCAAGTCGCGGATCACTTCAATTTCCTCACGCAAGGAAAGCCGTACTCTCCCAGACTGATGGTGTCGGCAATTCTGCATTCATAGGGCCAAGGGTCCCGGTAATGTCTTGCCCCGCCGAATTAGGACACGGCCCAATGGAGGTCTCCTGACCAAGGAGAAGCATAATGCTTTGTACATGTCAGGAGGTTCAGGATGCTCAGGAAGACCGGGCTGTCGCCCGCCGAGAAGCGGGAGGCAGTGCTCATGCCGTTGAGGCGGGAGGAGACTGCAGCCAAGATCGCTCGTCGGTATCGCATCAGCGAAGCCACGTTGGGACGCTCTCGGGACGCCTTCCTCGAGGGTGGGCTCAAGGCCCTGCAGGATGGCAAGCGCGACCCTGTCGAGGACCAAAGCAAGGAGCTTCGCAAGCAGCTGGCGCAGCGGGACCAGGTGATCGGCGAACTGACCATCGTCAATCGGATACTTAAAAACTGCGGACGATCCGTACTGACGCCAGAGCTCCGAGTCCAGGTCACCGATGTTGTGGAGACGTCGCTCCCCACGGCCCGGCTCAACGCCGTGCTGACGGCGCTGGGTGTCAGCTGGTCGTCCTGGTACTACAAGTCGAAGTCCTCGATTCGCAGCCGTCGTCGTCGGTAGCCCCGCAAGGAACTGCCGCAGGAGACCTTCGCCGCGGTGCTCAAGACGGCCGAGGACAATCCCTGGTATGGCTACAAGCGCATCGCGGTGATGTGCCGCCGCGACGGGGTCAAGGTCAGCGACCGGCATGCCGATGCGCATTACCTGCCCGGAAAGCGAGCGGTCTGCTGCGAGCGCGCCCTAAACGAACCTGGCAGCTTTTTGCAAAGCAGACCTTTTGGGAGTTGAATTGCTCCCGGTTCAGGGCTGCTCAGATTTTGTCGCCGGGAACCACGCGGTAGCGCCCTGTGGTGGCAAGCTGATTTGCCAAGTAGTCGCGCAAGATACTTGCCATCGAAGGTGTTGATTCCCGGATTATCCCACCGGGAGTTTCTCTGGCACTTTGCCCGCTGACAGGGGCGTGATTCTCGGACTGCTCTGCCCGGTGGGCAGAGTTGGAGGGTGAGTCAATTTGGGAGGCGGCGTCAGGTCAGGAGACCTCTGGCATGGCGGCCTCGACATGGACAGCGGTGACGGACTTCTGGCCGGCCAGTGCCGCGGCGGTCATGGCGTGGTGTGCCAGGAGGTTGACCTTTCTGGGCAGACCGTTTGTGGCCTGGAAGATGGCCTCGTGTGCGCCCGGGTCGAAGAGCGGTGCCTCGGTGCCGGCGAGCCTGAGGAGGTGTTGGAGGTAGGGCTCGAGTTCGCCGCGCTGCAGGCCGGGGAGGTGGTGGCGGATGACGATGCGCTGGTTGAGGGCCTCGTGCACGGCGAGCGACAGGCGTCGTCTGAGCTCGGCCTGCCCGACGAGCAGGAGGCAGAGGCGGTTTTCGGAGTCCATCTGGTAGTTGGTCAGCAGTCGGAGGTCTTCGAGGATGTCGCTTCTGAGGTGGTGTGCCTCGTCGATGATGAGCACGGGTCGGATGCGTGCCTCGAGGCACAGCCTGCTGACCTCGGTTCTGATGACGCGGTAAAGGGCAGCGCGGCTTCGCTCGGTGGGCAGGCCCATCTCCCAGGCGATGGACTTGTAGGTGTCCATGACGTTGCCGGTGGACAGGGCGACGTAGAAGACACGGTATCGTCCGGTGTGCAGCGCGGCGCAGACCTTGCGGCAGATGGTGGTCTTTCCGCTGCCGGGCTCTCCGGTGAGCAGTCCGATGCCGCACAGGCGCAGCAGGTAGTTCAGGCGGGTCTGCAGCTCCTTGCTGGCGCCGGAGGCGTACAGCTCGTCGGGCTGGAGGATTTTAGCGAAGGGGTCTGCGGTCAGGCCGAAGTGCTTGCGGTACATCAGGGCACCTCCTGTCCGTCGGTCAGAGTGCTCAGGGGCAGCCCGGCAGGCGGCGCAGGCGGCGGCGCCGAGGCCTCAATGCGCGCCCGGTCGGCGTGCTGGCGGCGGACGAAGCAGTTTTGGTAGGCGTCGACCACGGTGGCGTCAGCCTGGCGCTTGCCGTCGAGCCAGACCTGCACAGGGCGGCCCTGCTTGGCGTTCGGGTCGTAGCGCACGGTGACGGTGGCGCGCACCAGGTGGGGCTCGACCTCGTAGACGGTGCCGTGCAGGCTGATGGTGCGGTCGTTGTGCACGCGGCGGCGGGCCTCGAAGAAAAACAGGTCGTCGAGGTCCTGCTCGCGGTCGGGGTAGCGGACCTGGTCAGCGTCCTGGGCCCAGCGGTCGAAGGGGCACTGGCCGCCGAGGCCGCGGTGGGGGTTTTGGTGGTACTCGGTCTCCACCCACGCCCACAGCCGGCGGTTGAGCGCCCGCAGGCTGGCCGTGTCGTCGTCGCGCAGCATCGGCAGCAGCTGCATCCTGACGGTGCGAAACCAGCGCTCTTGCTTTCCCTTGGCCGCCGCGTCGTAGGGGCGCGCGTGGATCAAGGTGATGCCGAGCTGGGCGCAGACCAGGGCCAGGTGTTTGGAGCGGTAGGCGGCGCCGTTGTCCACGTACAGGCGCTGCGGGATGCCCCGGCGGATGATGGCTTGTTTGAGCTGGGGCAAAAACGCCGCGGTGTTTTCCGAGCGGCAGAAGGCGGCGAAGGGCACCACCCGGGTGGCGTCGTCGATAAAGGCGATGAGGTAGCTCTTGCGCTTTTTGCGCCCCGGCCCACCGACGGCCGGGCCGTGCATCACGTCGCTCATCCACAGCTGGCCGGCCTTGCAAAAGGCGAAGCGGCGGCGGTCTTTGCCCCCGGCGGCCCTCTTGCGCCCGTGCTTGCCGAAGCCGTGGCGGGCAAACAGCCGGTAGATGGTCGACGGCGCCAGGCGCAGCCCGTCGGGCAGGTCGCACATCAGCTCGGCCTCGCGGATGACCTGCGGCACCGACTGCTGTGGGTGCGCCTCCTTGTGCGTCAGCAGCCAGTCGGTCACCGACTGCGGCAGCCGCCGGCTACGCCCGGCGTCGGCGCGCGGTCGGGGCAGCAGGGCGTCGAAGCCGCCCTTGCGGTACAGCTTGAGCCAGTGCCGGATGGTCTCGGCCGCCACCCGGTTGCGGCGGCTGTAGGGGATGGGCCAGGCCTGTTGCGCCTTGGCCTGCAGGCGCTTGTGCAGCCCCCGCGTCCCCGGTGGCAGATGCACCAGGTCGGCGATCACCCCGTAGCGAAACAGGGCCACTTCCTGGCGGCGGTCATCTTCGTGCTCTTTCATCTCTGTCGCTCCTTTCGGACCGCAGTCCGGCGGCCCATGAGCGACGAATAGCGGCTTTACGCCGGCGGGGCTGGCCCCAGGTCGTGTTGGTGGCGGTGACGAGCGCGAGGCAGCGGCCGCCGCCGAGGGCCGAAACCGACAGGCGGTGGCAGCGAGGCGAGATGCTCGGCGCCGACCGCCCGCAGGCACATCAGCACGTCTTCGGTGCCCAGCACCGCGCGCAAACTGCAAATCGTCGGCTCCACCCCAGCGAGCAGGGGCACCAGCCCGCACAGCGCCGACAGGGCCGCCCGCACTGCCAAGGTGCGACGGCGGACCCAGCGGGCCGCGCTCAGAAGGCTGGCTTCGAGGTCGAGCGCCTCCACCGTCGCCCACACGCTGCCCGCATCCTCCGCCGCCTCCACCACTTGCTGCACCTCGGCCAGCGTCCCCGGCAGACGGCTGGCCAGGAAGTCAGGAAGCAGGCTGAAGGTGGTCTACCCCTGCCGGCAGTAGTACCGCGCGATGCGCACCCCAGGCGGGCTCTTGCGGCGGTAGGTGCCATGGCGGCTGAAACCGCAGCCCCCCTGCGGATGAAGCGGACAGTGCTCAAGACTTGCTTGCTCCCAGCCTCGTGTCCTAACGTACTGCTCGCTGGTGAGCCCCGCGGACAAACGAAGCTGCACCGGCCACGGCCCGCGCGGCGCGCACCGCGGCGGGCCATTTCTCCTTTCTGGCCCGGGCACCATGCCCGGTGCGCCACAGCTTCCTACCTGCGGGGACCTGCGTGAATTTTTCGACAGCAGCGCGTCTCGGATTGAGCCGGCCGTCCCGGCTCCTCACCGGTGACGAGGAGCCGGAGAAACTACCCGGTGATTTTCAAACCAGCCTGGCAGTCAACAGAAGGCTTGAGGCGGACGCTTCGCAATTCCAAGCCGAAGACCGCCACGCGAGGTTTGCGTTCAGCTCCCGATGGCTTCGGCCATAGCATCAACAGGGTCATCAGCAACGAAGCCGCCAAAACCGTGGCCTAACAGTTCAAAAACACTTGTCGCGTCACTCTGGCCGAGAGCGCCCGATCCTCCTTGTTGTTAGTCATGGCGTCCAGCTAGATTGGTCCCCTATACGCCTGAAATAGCTTTGCAGGGCGTCTCAATCGGCGGGTTACATATCCCGCGCTCAGGAGGAGCCGAATAG
>CAZEFW010000257.1:0-6668 GCA_964511535.1 uncultured Myxococcales bacterium
CTGCACGCCGTGCTTCCAGGTCACCGGCCTCGACCTGCAGGAGACGCCGTACTACCGGGATCACCTGAAGCAGCACTTCGACATGACCTGGGCCATGCAGCGGTTTGCCCGCGAGCACGGACCCCAGGTGTATGTCAGGATGGAAAATGACGCGCGACATGACCACTGCTCCCGGCCGCTGCGGGTGGCCCCGGACGTCTGGGCCATCAACGGCGAGCTCGCCGTACAGGAGGGGACGCGCAACGTCTCCGTGCCCATGGGCGGCCGCGTGTTCACCTCCATCAAGCGCTTCTCCATGGACGTCTCGCTGGGTGAGGACCCGTTCGAGCGGATCTACCAGGAGGTGCGGGAGCTGGTGCAGCGCGAGGGCGGCAACGTGGCGGAGGTCCGCATCATGCCGGGCCCCGAGCGCACGGCCCGGGTGGAGGGCAACATTCATTTCTACACAGGCAAGGTCTCGGTGGAATGCGCTGCCGGTGATGGCCGGCTGACGCCGCCAGGAGGTGAAGGATGATCAAGGGCGTACACACCATGTTCTACACGTCGGAGCCCGAGGCGATGCGCGAGTTCCTGCGCGACAAGCTCGAGCTGCCGTTCACGGATATTGGCCATGGATGGATGATCTTCGACGTGCCCGAGGCTGACATCGGGTGCCACCCGGCCGACGAGACCGGGGAGCGTGGCAAGGCCGCCGGGACCCATGACATCTCGTTCTATGTCGACGACATCCAGCAGACGGTGGCGGACCTGGAGCGAAAGGGCGTGACCTGCGAGGGGGGAATTCAGGACATGGGGTGGGGCCAGGCCACGCGCCTGCCCCTGCCCGGCGGGGTCGCCGTCTGGCTGTACCAGCCCTCTTACGACAAGTAACCCCCCACGCCCCAAGGAGCCTCCATGCACAAGCTCACGATCCTGATCCCGCTGGTTTCGATGCTGCTCTGCGCCTGCGCGCCCAAGTCCGCCAACTGTCCGCCCTGCAAGACGGTGATTCGGCCAGAGCCGATGACGCCGCCCGGGGTGATCCCGTGCAAGCCTGAGCCGGCGGCCACGGCGGCGGCCGCCGCCGCGGCGTTCTTCAAGCAGACCGAGGCCGAGCTGCTCGCGTTGTGGACGCGCTCGGCCCGGGCCACCTGGGTCAAGATGACCTACATCACCGAGGACACCGACGTGATGGAGGCCGAGGCCAAGGAGGCGGTGATGAGCTACGTCGGCAAGAAGGCCGCCGAGGCCCAGTGCCGCTTCGGCGAGGTGGCGGCGAAGCTGCCCGATGCCTTGCGGCGCAAGCTGGACAAGCTGCGGGCGTCCACCAGCCTGCCGGCGCCGTCGGACCCGCAGAAGGCGGGCGAGCTGGCGCGGCTGGACAGCGCCATGGAGAGCATCTACGGCAAGGGCAAGTACTGCCCCGCGCGGCTCAAGGGCGCGTGCCTGGGGCTGGGGCAGCTCAAGGAGGTGCTGGGCAGGAGCAAGGATCACGACGCGCTGCTCGACGCGTGGGTCGGCTGGCGCACGGTGAGCCCGCCCATGCGGGAGCAGTTCACGCGGCTGGTGCAGCTGGCCAACGAGGGGGCGCGGCGGCTCGGGTTCGCGGATGTGGGCGAGCTGTGGCGGGCGCGCTACGACATGACCCCGGCCCAGATGGAGGCGGAGGTGGATCGCCTGTGGAAGCAGGTGCGGCCCCTGTACGAGCAGCTGCACTGCCACGCGCGGGCGCGGCTGCAGGAGCGGTTCGGCGAGGCGAAGGTGCCCGACGGGGCGCCCATCCCGGCGCACCTGCTGGGCAACATGTGGAGCCAGGACTGGAGCGCGCTGGGTGAGCTGATGGGCAAGGCGAAGGGGAGCGGGAGGAAGGGGGGCAAGGGCAAGGGGGTCAGCGTCGGCAAGGCGCTGACCGCGGCGCTCAAGGACAAGAAGGTGGACGCGGTGGGCATGGTGAAGATGGCGGAGAAGTTCTTCGTCTCCCTCGGCCTGGCCCCGCTGCCGGAGACGTTCTGGAAGCGCTCCATGTTCAAAAAGCCGAGAGACCGCGATGTGGTGTGCCACGCCTACGCCTTCGACGTGGACTACGCCGAGGACCTGCGGATCAAGATGTGCATCAAGATCAACGCGGGCGACTTCACCACGGTGCACCACGAGCTGGGGCACAACTATTACGACAGGGCCTACAGCGCCCAGGACCCGCTGTTCCGCGACAGCGCGCACCCCGGCTTCCACGAGGGGCTCGGCGATACCATCTCGCTGTCGGTGACGCCGTCGTACCTGGTGAAGGTGGGCCTGCTGGACGCGGCGCCAAAGGACATGATCGCGCCGCTGCTGGATCGGGCGTTGAAGAAGGTGGCGTTCCTGCCGTTCGGGGTGTTGATGGACAAGTGGCGCTGGGCGGTGTTCAGCGGCAAGGTGAAGCCCGACGCGTACAACGCCAGCTGGTGGGCGCTGCGCGAGCAGGTCCAGGGGGTCAAGGCGCCGGTGCCGCGGAGCGAAAAAGACTTCGACCCGGGCTGCAAGTACCACATCGCGGCCAACTATCCCTACACGCGCTACTTCCTGGCCACGGTGCTGCAGTTTCAGTTTCACCGCGCGCTCTGTCGCGCGTCCGGCCACAAGGGTCCGCTGCACGCGTGCTCGATCTTCGGCAACAAGCAGGCGGGGCAGCGACTGGCTGCGATGATGAAGATGGGCACCTCGCGGCCCTGGACCGAGGCGCTGCAGGCGCTGGGCGGTCCGACCGAGACGCGCATGGACGCCACGGCGATCCTGGACTACTTCGCGCCGCTGATGAAGTGGCTGAAGGAGCAGAACAGGGGGAGGAAGTGCGGCTGGTAGGGGGGCGCTGCGCGGCCCGACTTGAGGCTTGAGACTTGAGGGTGAAGGGGGCTGGCGGGAGCTAGCCGGGGATGTCGGTGGTCCTGGTAACCAGGTGCTTGATGATGTCGGCTGACTCGAGCAGGGCCTCACCGTTGACGATGAGGCAGGGGGCCTGCTCCTTGCCGGTGGCCTCCTTGAGTGCGGCCATGGCTGCGGGGTCATCGGTGACGTTGCGCACGGGCAGGGCGTCCTGCAGGTGCAGGTTGTCCCGGGCTTGCAGTGTCCAGGCGGAGAACCCGCAGGCGCTCTTGACGTACAGGGCGGCGCCCTGCTCCAGGCCGGTCGGGGCGTCGGCGCCTGCCGGCTCGCCCTCGTAGGCCGCGTCGATCTCCTCGCACAGGGCGGCGAGCTCGGCGATGTCGCGCGAGCCGCCCGGTCCCACGGACGAGGCGTGGCGGACCACGCCGCCGGCGTCGATGATCACGGTGGCGCGATCGGTGATGCCGGGCTCGTCGAGGTAGAGGCCGTAGGCCTGGGCCGTGGCCCCCTTGGGCTGAAAGTCGGCCAGCAGCGGGAAGGAGATACCGCCGAGGCTCTGTGCCCATCCTGCGTGGCAGAACTTGCTGTCCACGCTCACCCCGAGGACCTGAGTATTGGCTGCCCTGAAACGGTCTTGCAGGCGCTCCACGCCTGGCACTTCCTTGCTTCAGGTAGGGGTGAAATCGAGGGGGTAGTACAGCAGCATGACATGCCGCTTGCCGGCGAACTGGTCCAGGGTGACGGTGCGGCCCAGGTGGTCCTCGAGCGAGAATCCGGGCGCCTTGGCTCCAACTTCGATCATGATCGTGTCTCCTTCTTTCTTATGTTCACGGATCACAGGAAAATTAGACGCAGAGATCCTGGCACCGTGGGGCCGTGACGCAAGGTATTCCGGTAAAAAAGTTCCGATTTAGCGGCGGCAGCGCCTGATCAGGGGCCGCGGCGGGCGCAGCTCATGCGCTTTTCGGTGACCTGCTGCCAGCGCTCGTCACTGTCGCGGTGGGCCTGGCCCTCGCGCTCGAGCTTGAGCAGGTGGGCCAGGGTGGAGCGGGCGGCCAGGGGGAGCGACAGGGGGGAGGGGAGGTCCTCATACGCCTCGAGTGTCAGATCCATCAGCGCGCGCGGGTGCGGCTCGAGGGCCATGAGGACCTTCCACTCGCGCCAGCGGCGGTGGGTGAACAGCTTTCGCAGCGCGTGCTCGCCGTCGTCCACCACCGGGCCGTGGCCGGGCAGGATCACGCGCGGGTTCAGCGTCATGAGCTGCTGCAGGGTCTCCATGTACAGGGCCATGTCGCCCTCGGGCGGGGCGATGATGGTGGTGCGGCCGCCGCCGAGCACCATGTCGCCCGAGACGAGCACGCGCTGGCGGGCGTCCCACAGGCAGAGGTGCCCGCGGGCGTGGCCCCGGGTGTGCAGGGGCTCAAGGGTGACCGCGTCGTCCACGGTGAGGCGGGCGTCCAGAGGCAGCGGGCGCGCCTGGACGTCGGCCGGGAGCGGGGCGATGCGGTCCAGGGTCTCCGGGTGCGCCAGCAACGGCAGGCCGTAATGCCGGCACATGGGGACGACGCCGCCGGCGTGGTCGTGGTGGTGGTGGGTCAGGAAGACACCCTGCAAGGTCCCGCCCGCGGCCAGCAGCCGGTCCAGGCGGCGGGTCAGCCGGCGTTGCTCCGGGCGGAACGGCGAGCCCGGGTCGATGACCAGGGCGTTGGTCCTGCCGGCGACGACGCAGTTGGTGTGGGTGGAGGGGGGCAGGGTCTCGGTGCGCAGGGGGATGAGCTCGTATGCTTCGGCGCGGAACATGGCGGCTAGACAGTATGGCATAGTTGCCTCGGGGGGGCCGAGGAGCGCATGAGCCGAGGCGACGACGAAGAGCAAGAGCGCGGAGACTGGACCGAGGCGCTGGCGCGGGCAGCCGGGGCGCTGGGTTTCAACGAGACGCGTGTGCGCTGGAAGCTGCAGATCTGGCGGCGCAAGCTGACCCGGGCGCGGCGCCGCACGGACCAGGCCAAGAAGCACATCACGTATGAGCACAAGGTGTGCCCGTCGTGTGGGCAGATCAACGACGGGGCCGAGGAGGCGTGCACGTCGTGTGGTCAGGCCATGGCGGGGCGGCGCATGGAGGTGCTGAGCCGGGTCGGCGCGAGCATGCCGCGGGCGCTGTCGGTCAGCGGAATCCTCGGGCTATGTCTGGCGCTGGTGTACGTGCGGTGCATCGCGGCGGAGTGGCCGGACCCGGGCATCCTGGACCTGGACGTGGAGACGCTGATCCGTCTTGGCGGGCACTGGGCTCCCGCCGTGCAGGAGGGGCAGCACTGGCGCTGGTTGACCTGCGTGTTCCTGCACGCGGGGCTGTGGCATATCGGCTTCAACCTGTTTGCGCTGTCGCAGATCGGGCCCGCCATCGAGGAGATCTTTGGCCGCGGGCGCACGCTGCTGCTCTTTGTCATTACCGGGCTTTGCGGCAGCGTGGGCAGCTACCTGTGGGGCATGTACGGGGTGGGCATCGGCGCCTCGGGGGCGATCATGGGCCTGTGCGGGGTGGCCGCCGGGTGGGGCCAGCGCGAGGGCACCACCGTGGGGCGCGAGCTGCGCAACATGATGCTCAAGTGGGCGGTCTACACCATCCTGTTCGGCTTCTTCATCGGGGCGGACAACGCGGCGCACACCGCGGGGTTCCTCAGCGGAGGTTTCATCGGGTTCGCGCTGCAGCCTGGCGTGCTGCGCCGGACGGAGCGCAAGTCTGTTGCGGTGATCCAGGGGGTGCTCGGCGGGGTCGCGGTGGCGGCAGCGGTGGGGTTGTGCATGGTGCCGCCCGCGCTGCCCGAGGGGGCCGAGCCGCGGGGCCTGGGCCGCGCGAACAACTACGCCTGGATCGTCAAGGCCTGCCGGATGCACGACGAGGGCGACCCGGAGGCGGCGCTGGAGCAGCTGCGCGCGAGCTACCCCGAGGCGCAGTACACCGAGGAGATGGCAGCCCAGACCTGCAAGGCCATGAGCGCCATGGCCCGGCGCTGCCGCGATGGCTTCTCCGACCTGGACAGCGAAGCCGCCAGCGCCATGCGAGAGTACTGCCGCATGCTCAAACAAGCCGAAGCCGCCGAATAAACCCGGGGCGCTTTTCGGGGGGGCCCAAGTTTGGTTGGGGGTGGGGTTATTGGCGGCGCCAGGTGCGCCAGTTTTCTTTGTGGGCGATTACGATGGGGGCGGCGGTGAGCAGGGTGCCGAGGATGGTCCAGATGCCGCCGTCGCCGTGGGCTCGCAGGGTTCCGGCCGCCAGCACCAGCAGCATGGCGTGCGAGCCGATGAACGACGCGCGGCCCACGAGGCGGCCGGCGACCCAGGCGACCCCGCCCGCCAGGGCCGTGGGCGGGTGAAGCACCAGGGTGAAGCCGAGGAAGTTGGCGACCCCCTTGCCGCCGCGGAAGCCGTGGAAGCAGGGGTAGCGGTTGCCCAGCACCAGCGCCAGGCCGGCCCAGGTGAGCCACGCCGGGCTCAGGTAGGTCAGCGCGGCCCAGCCGGCGAACAGCGCCTTGCACAGGTCGAGGCAGAGCACCGCCACCGCCCAGACGAAGCCCGCCTGCCGGTTGACGTTGGTCACGCCCGGGTTGCCGCTGCCGTGGGCCCGCGGGTCCCCCTTGCCGAGCCAGCGCATCACCAGGATGGAGACGTTGACCGAGCCCACCAGGTACGACCCGAGCAGCACGGTGAGCGTGGCGATGAAGGTCATGGCAGCACCCAGCCCGGCGGCTGCAGTCTGCCCCGGGAGATGTCCTCCATGCGCACGCCAGTGCAGAGTTCGCACAACGCTCCGCGGTCGACCTGTCCGC
>CAZEFW010000257.1:6768-7970 GCA_964511535.1 uncultured Myxococcales bacterium
CGCTCCGCGGTCGACCTGTCCGCCGGCGTCACGGCCAGCAGCGTCATATAGCGCGATGTCGAAGCGAGAGAACGCCGGGGTGTCGCATGGGAGCGGCCGCACCTCGCAGCGGTATTCTCCTCCCGGCTCGGTGGGGCACAGGATCGAGCGGCTGGCGTAGCCGGTTGGGAAGAGCACCAGGCCGAGGTGGCGCTGGCCCCAGGCGCACGCCACATGCAGCGCGGCGTCGAAGGGGAAGGGGGAGCCGAGAGGGCCATCGCCGCCCGGCAGGTCAGGGGCCACCACGTCGCCGGCGGCTCCCTCCGGCCACAGCTCCACCGGGCCGCGCACGTTGTGGTACGCCGGGCCGAACGGGACCAGCTCCCCGTACAGCCGGTCGCGGCTGACCTCGAACGGCGCGCCATCTCGTGCCACCGGGGTGGGCTCGCAGCCAGCGCGGGGCCCGTCGAACGTGACCTCCACATGCTCGACGCTGCGAGTAATGCCGCTCCTGCCCGCCTGCTTGACGGAGAGCAGCGCGGCCCGCACCCCGCCGTCGTCCAGCGGCTCCAGCTCGGCCACCACCTCGACGGGGCCTTGCCCCGGGGCCACCGGCATGAAGCGCATGAAGCTCGCGCTGGACGAGCGCGCCACCTCGAGGCCCGGGCGCCGCTCGCCGGCCACACGGGCCAGCGCCTGCAGCGCCTCCACCGCCGGCAGCACCGCCGCCCCCCTGTAGCGGTGGTCTGCCAGGTGCGCCGGCAGCTCCAGCCGCAGCGGCAGCCGCTCGCTCACCCCTCGTCACCCCCGCTCTGAAACGAGTTCCACATCTCCAGGGTGTGCGGGTCCACGGCCGTGACCTTGCCCGCCCGGTTCAGCGCGCAGTGCCGGGTGTGCCCGGTGCACACCAGGGCGCCGGTCTCGCCGTGAGTGATGACGTAGTTGAAGGTCACCTTGACCCGCTCCAGGTCCACCGGGCGGGTGTGGATCCACATCGGGTCGTCGTAGTGCAGCGGAGTGTGGAACGCCACGGCCAGGTCCACGATGGGGTAGACGAAGCCGCTCTCCTCCACCTCGCGGTAGGGGAAGCCCACCTCGCGCATGAGCGCCGCCCTGCCCATCTCGAAGTAGCGCAGGTAGTTGGAGTGGTACACGACGCTCGAGCGATCGGTGTCGGCGTACAGCGTGCGAGCGAAGGTCCGGTGCCAGCGCTCGCCGCAGGC
>CAZEFW010000258.1:0-7880 GCA_964511535.1 uncultured Myxococcales bacterium
TCCGCTCACCCGAGGGGCTGCAGCTCGAGCACCTGCCACCGCCGGTGGTGCTGCCACCCAGGCCTGTGGAGGGGCTGATACAGCAGAACAAGGAGCTGGAGCTGTCGATTCACGGCGAGACGGGCCAGCCGACCTGGGACGGGATGGTGCCGGTGGATTACGATACCGCGGTGGAGTGGTTGCTGGAGATCGACGCCACGACATAGGGGCTGTGGACATGACGCGGCCTGCGGCCGCTTGGATAACGCTTCGCGTTCTCCACATGCCCACAGCCGGGACGGCGGTTTCTTTATTTATTTGTGGGTTTGATTGTGGCTCGGGGCGCGTCTGTGGTGGCTCGTTCCGTTGTGCCCGCTTGCTGTTGGTTTGTGCACAGCCGCTCCGCTTCGCGGGCGCCTGCACACAAGCCCAACAGGCCCGGGCAAGGGGGCGACCAGGCACAGCGGAACGACAACACGCCAACACCCCAACCCACCTCCGCCCTAATCAGCCCCACGCCAGCGTTTGCACGAGCACAACGAGAAAGCAGAGCACCAACGTCCCGAGCCCCCCACAACACCCAAAACAGGCCGCGACCGGTCGAGCGAAGCGAGACCGGAGCGGCCAGCCTCTACCCGACCCTACACCCCTCCATACAGCTCACCAGCTGGGTCAACCGCGGCTGGGCCAGGCTGTAGAAGGTGAAGCCGTCGCGCTTGGTGCCGGCCACCAGGCTGTTCATGCGCAGGATGCGTAGCTGCTGGCTGACGATGCTCTGCTTGACCTCGAGCTGCTCGGAGATATCGGTGACGTTGCGCGGCCCGCCGCACAGCAGGGCCACGATGCGCAGGCGCACCGGGTGAGCGATGGCCTTCATCATCTCCGCGGTCCACGCTGCCCGCTCCGGGTCGCGGTAGATCGCCGCCCCGGGGGGCGCTTGCAGGTCAGTGGCCATTGCCCTCCAGCTCATCCGCCAGAAGCCGGATCACGTCCTGGCGCGGCTCGGCGGCGCGGATGCGCAGATCTCGCACCTGGTGCGCCAGGTGCAAATAGCCGTGCACCGCCAGCCAGGAGGAGAAGTCGAAGTGCAGCGCGTGGTACTCGAACACCACGTCGGGCACTGTCTTGATCAGCTGGTGCAGCTCGCGCAGGTTGCGCGCCACGCCGTACCGCTCGCCCGCGGGCCAGCGAAAGACGAACGGCCCGAAGCCGCAGAACTCCAGCAGGAAGTGGTCGAGGCTGGTCAGCAGCTTGGACGAGTCCTTCCAGAAGAACTTGGCCTTCGCCTCGTTGACCGCCTTCTTGTTGTCCTTCTCCCGGCTGTGCACCGCCACCGGCAGGTGGCCGTTGATGGAGCGCGCGCGGTACAGCAGGCGCAGCCCGGCGTCCCCGCGCAGCTTCTCCCCCACCGGGAAGCGCATGTCGGTGATCAGCGCCATCACCTGCATCTGGTAGTCGTAGAGCACCTCGCAGGCGTCCTCGAAGTTGCGCCGCAGCAGCACCAGCGGCCGGCTGTCGATGATGGCCCAGGGCGACGACGGCCGCCGCGACCGCGGCAGCAGCTCGATGGAGCTCTCCCGGATCCGCTCGTAGAGCATCGGCACGAAGTGGCTGTAGAAGTTCGGCTCGTCCTCCACCAGCAGGATCACCAGCGAGTGCTGGTCCCGGGCCAGCGAGGGCGCGTTGATCTCGTCCTCCTTCAGCTTCACCAGCGCGCGCAGCAGCTCCGGCGCCCCGTACCAGATGAACAGGTCAGGGATCTGCTCGTCGCCGGTCTGCGCCGTGGAGCCGCCGAGGTCCGTGTTGCTGGTGATCACCGTCGTGGGCAGGTCGGGGTAGAGCCGCCCGACCTTGGCTGCCAGCTCGGTCCCCGGCATGTCGGGCAACATGATGTCGATGATCACCATGTCGAACCCGCCCTCCTCCAGCCGGCGCAGGGCCTTCTTGCCCGAGCGCACCAGTTCGAAGCTCGGCGCGTCCTCGGGCGAGGCCTGCCCCTCTGCACGGAAGCCGGCGTCCTCCAGCAAAAACGCGTCGTACGGGTTTCCGACCAGCAGCAAGGTGCTGATGCGATGCCGCGTGGTGGGCGGCGGTGCTTGTTGCCCTGGATCGCTCATGGCATTGATGGTGGACGGCTCATCGGCCCAACATTATAACCTTCACACACAATAATGCGCGTCGGGGCGCGCAGGAGTTCTGAGTGCTAGCGATAAGGCGTATGGGGCCCGTGGTCAAGCTGGGAGATGGCAACCTCGGCGGAAAGGCGCGGGTTTTGCCGTTCCTGCAGCGGCTGCTTGATGCCAGCGGAATCCAACAGGAGTTCGCCCCGCACCGCATCGCGGTGCCCGAGACCTGGGTGCTGACCACCCACATCTTCCGGGACTACGTGGCGCGCAACCGCCTGGCCTCCTGCGCGGAGATCGACGACGACCGGGAGGTGCGCCGGCGGTTTCTGCGCGGTCACTTCTCCAACAAGGTCAAGGACTCGCTCAAGCTGTTCCTGGAGACGCACAAGCTGCCCCTGGCGGTGCGCAGCTCCGCCCTGAGCGAGGACACCTACCACCACGCCACCGCCGGGCTGTTCGAGACCCACTTCACGCCGAACCAGGGCCGCGAGCGCTTCCGGCAGCTGCTCGAGGCGATCAAGCTGGTGATGGCCAGCGCCTACTTCAACGACGTGGCGCGCTACATGCGCACCCACTCCATCCCGCGCGAGGACGAGGAGATGGCCGTGGCCCTGGAGTCGGTGGTGGGGCAGGTCCGCGGCGACTACTACTACCCGCTGCTGGCCGGGGTGGGCCAGTCGATCAACTATTTCCCGGTGGGGCAGATGACCCCCGACGACGGCGTGGCCACGGTGGTCATGGGCCTCGGGAGCCGGGCGGTGGCCGGGCAGGACGGCATGCGCTTCTGCCCCAGCTTCCCCATGGTGCGACCCCACTTCCAGTCCGCCGAGGACATCCTGGATGTGAGCCAGCAGGTCATCGACGCCGTGGACATGCGGGCCGCAGGGGTGCGGCTCACCGGCGAGATCACAGACACCATCGCGCGGGTCCCAATCGAGGAGACCGAGGACCACGGCACCCTGGCGGAGGTGGGATCGGTCTACGACCGCGAGAACAGCATCTTCTACGACAACCTGTTCCGCGACGGCGAGCGGGTGGTGACGTTCAACCGGCTGCTGCGCGAGAGCAGCTTCCCGCTGCCGAGCATGCTCAACCGGCTGTTTCAGATCGTCAGCGACGGCTTTGGCTACCCGGTGGAGATCGAGTTCGCGCTGAACCTGCTCAAGGACCGGGCCGGCGAGCGGCGCTGCAACCTGATGCTGCTGCAGGCGCGCCCCCTGCCCGCCCTGCGCAGCGAGACCGCCGTGGCCATCCCGGACGTCCCCCCCGAGCGTGTGCTGGCTCGCACCGACAACGTGCTGGGCCACGGCGCCGTGGACGACATCATCGACATCGTGTTCGTGGACCCGGAGCACTTCAGCCTCGAGGTGAGCGACGCCATGGCCGAGGAGGTGGCGGCCCTGAATCAGCGCCTGCGCGATGCTGACCGGCGCTACTTGCTGCTCGGCCCCGGGCGCTGGGGTTCGTGCAACAAGGCGGTGGGCCTGCCGGTGACCTTCGCCCAGATCGACCAGGCGCTGCTGGTGGCCGAGATAAGCACAAAGCGCCTGAGCGTGGAGCCGTCCCAGGGCACGCACTTCTTCCACAACATGGTCTCGCGGGATCTGTTCTTCATGACCCTCGACACCCGGCGGGACCATATACTCGACCTGCAGTGGCTGCAGGACCAGCCCGGCGCCGGCGGCACCGAGCGGGTCAAGCACATCGTGGTGAAGCAGGGGATGTCCATCCGCGTGGACGCGCGCAAACGCACAGGGATCGTCTACCGGGCGGAGGAGTAGGGGTCGACCAACGGTAGAAGAGGCGTCTCGCCGCTTGTCCGGCTGTAGAAGCGGCGTCTCGCCGCTTGTCCGGCTGTAGAAGCGGCGTCTCGCCGCTTGCCCCGCAGTAGAAGAGGCGTCTCGCCGCTTGTCCGGCGCCACCTCCCCTCGACGGCGCGGCCCGGAGGCCTGATACTGGATCGGTAACCCACAACCCGGGAGCCGATCATGAAACCCACCTTCGGACGCGGGGGGATCCTGCTATCTCTGGCGCTGGCCGCGTGCGCCCTTGCCGCCGCGCCCGGCTGCGGGGGCGACCTGAAGTGCGGCCCGGGCACGCATATCGAGGGCGGCGAGTGCGTCCACGACGGAGCCGACGGCGGGACGACCGCTGACGCCGGCGGGGGCAAGGACGGCGCGGTGCCAGGCCAGGACGCGGGCGTCCAGGAGGCCGGCGCGGGCCCCAGGTGCGGCGACGGCAAAAAGGACCCGGGCGAGGAGTGCGACGACGGCAACCTGAATAACAACGACGCCTGCCTCAAGAGCTGCAAGAAGAACATCTGCGGCGACGGCATCCTCAACGCCCAGGCCGAGGAGTGCGACGACGGCGACACGGACAACACCGACCACTGCATCAACACCTGCAAGGTGGCGCGCTGCGGCGACGGGTATGTGTTCAAGGGGGTGGAGGACTGCGACGACGGCAACACCATGAGCGGCGACACCTGCCCGGCCAACTGCCGCTCCCAGGTGACGGGCTCGCCGGGCAAGGTGACCGGCAAGGTGCGGCGCTTCGGCCTGAGCAGCAACCCGAGCCTCAGCGTCACCCTGAGCGGCGGCGGCGGCACCACCCAGACCAAGACCGACGGCTCGTTCATCATGCCGTCGGTCAAGGCGGGCATCTATGACCTGACCGCCTCGTACGCGGGCTACCAGAAGGCGAGCTTCAAGAACATCACGGTGATCCCCAACGCCACCTTCACCGTGCCGGACCTGACCCTCTTTCGGGCCGAGACCGTGGACACCGGCGCCACCTGGTCCGGCGTCAGCCACGGCGACACCCACCTGGCGTGGATCGACATCTCGGGCGTGCTGCGCATGCGCGCCGCCACCGGCGGCCCCACCCAGGTGGTGGCCCTGGGCGTCTCGGCGGCCATGCATGTCAACGCCCGCAAACACCTGCTCTATCGCACCTCCAGCGGCGACCTGTACATCACCTCGGCCAGCTTGAACCTGCCGGTCAAGATCACCGGCAAGACGCACTCCTACTGGACCGTGAAGAAGGACGGCTGGTTGCTGGTGCGCACCATCGACAAGCGCCTGCTGTTTGTCTCGCCGGACGGAGCGTCCAACACCACCGTCACCACCAGCTATCTCTCCTATCGGAACCTCGACAAGGCCGGCCGCGTGCTGGTGCTGGGCAAGGACGGCGTGCGCTCGTTGCCCCAGGCCGGCGGCAAGGTGCTCAGCCTGGACGTCAACGCGTCCGACACCTACTGCGGGGCCAGCCTCTCCAGCACCGGCGCCTGCACCACCTCGTCCCTCGGCGTGTCCCAGGCTGAGGACCTGGTCTACTACTACGTGCACAAGGGCAAGACCGGCGAGGTGCGCTCGTCGCCCACCGCGACGGCCAAGCCGGTCAAGCTCATCGCCATGAACTGGGAGTCCCATGTCTCCTCGGCCTCCCTGTCCGCTTACGGCAGCACCTCGCCCCATGTGCGCGTGCAGGAAAACGGCACCAAGAACAACAGCACCTGGCGGCGGTTCCGCACGGCCCCCATGAAGGGCGGCACCGAGTCGCTGGTGGGCGAGTTCAACACCGTCTCCGGCGGCACCTGGTACACCCGCCTGACCTACGCTTCCGAGGGCGGCGCCGTGGCGGTGGTCTCCTACCCCTACTCGAACTCCAGCGCCCGCACCCTGCGCGTGGCCCCGGGCGGCGGCTCGGGCCCCGTGACCGTGGCCGGCGGCAACTACTTCCGCCATGTCTACTTCTCCCGCGACGGCAAGCGGGTGGTCTACCAGCTGCGAAACCCCGCGGGCCAGTACTCCCTGCACAGCGCGTCGTCCAGCGGCAGCGACAAGCGCACCCACCACTCGCACTTCGGCTACAGCGGCTCCTACTCCAACTACCTCGGCGTCCTGGACAAGGAGGTGCTCTTCATCAACCGCGGGGGCAGCAGCAGCTACGACTTCCGGCGGGCGTCCTTCAGCAGCAGCTCGTCGTCGTACCTGATGACCTGCGACACCTACTCCAGCTTCAGCACCTACTCACCGGGCAGCACCCTGTTCAACTGCTACAACGGCAGCACCTACACGCGCTACCTGTACACCACGGCCACCGGCAAGGCGGTGAAGGTGTGCGACTCCAGCAGCACCAGCCACTATGTCTCGCCGGACAAAAAGGCGCTGGTGCTGCGCTGCTACGAAAAGAGCGCCTACAGCTGGAGCCTGCTCGATCTGGTCAAGGGCACCGTCACCAAGATGAGCACCACCCAGTCCTCCAGCTACAGCGTGAGCTGGCGGACCCTGGCCTCCGGGGCCTACGCCTTCTACCTGAGCCCCTCCACCACCTACAGCACCGACCAGCCGCTCTACTGCGGCGGCTCCAGCCCGGCCACGGCCAAGCTCATGGGCAAGACCCGGACCTCCCCTGCCCTGATCTCCACCACCGCCAAGGCGCAGTACCTGGTCTTCACCGACATCTCCACCGGCACCGCCACGCTCAAGTACGGCCCGATGAGCACCTGCGTCGCCTCCAGCCCCGACGCCACCGCCTCCACCTACAGCAACTTCACCCTCACCCCCGACGACAAGGCATTGCTCTACCGGGCAGACAGCGGACTGCGCGTGGCGCCCCTGGCCGGCGGCAAGCACATCAAGCTCACCAGCCAGGGCACCCTGATCACCATGGTGGGCAACCAGCTCCTCTACCGCGGCTACGCCACCTCGGCCAAGGGGGCCATATCGGCGGCCCTGACCATACCGCTAACCGGCGGAACCCCCGTGCCAATCGACCACAGCATGAGCAGCGTCGCGAAGGGGACCACTGATGTGATGTATCGGTACTCGGGGTTGAAGTATTTGAAGCTGCCGTGAACCCAGCAGTGCCTCACAACCCAACGTAGACGTGGACGCCCCTCGGGAGATGACCGGAGAATAAATATTGAATGCAGGAGAACCCCAGACCAACTAATTACAAAATAGGCGCCCATGGGGGAAACATGAACACTGTACCAAACCGGTTGATTCTGGGGGCAAATCTGGTTGGCCTATGCATGTTCGTCATGGCCTGCGATTTCTCGTCCGATTCAGGAGTTGACGGGACAGTCCAACCAGATGACATGGGCGTTGATATTCTTCCCACAATCAGTGATGGCAGCTGGTCACAAGACAGGAACTCTGATGGCGCAACCAAGGGGGACAATGCGATGGACATCACCCCCCCTGACGTATCGATGACGGCTCCAGATACCATTGCCATGGATATGACTTCGGATGCTCCCCTGAATGATCTATCGCCAAGTCCGCCTGATCAACCAGGAGCCAGCATTGATGCGTCGCCTGATTTTTCGCTAACCGCGCCACCCCTCTGTAAGCACAAGATGAACTACAAGACCTCTTGCGGCGGAAACATACAAGGAGTATGGCAAATATCGAGTGCTTGCATCATGAATGACAACTTCATCATAAAGGCAATCAAGAATACATATCCAAAGATCTATTTGGTCCACAAGGATGCCACCTTCACGAAGGGTGAATTCGACTTTTACAAGGGCCTGTTCTGCGGCATCCCAGTCATGTTCCTCTCGTATGAATACAAGGGTGAGGTGAAGTTGAGGCTGCAAATCCCTCGCAAGAAGAACAAGATCAAATCATGCAGCACCGTACCGCAAAACCTGCAGGCGATCCTGGGCAATCAATATACGGTCAATTGCTCAACGTTCTTGAACTTCTGCGACTGCACGGTGATCTTGAAAATAAATTCAAAACAGGGCTTCAACATGGAAGACCT
>CAZEFW010000259.1:0-7843 GCA_964511535.1 uncultured Myxococcales bacterium
CCACCGACCCGGTGACCCACACCTTCGCCACCAACTTCAACTTCGACGCCATGGCCGACGTGCAGGTGATGACCGGCGGCAAGGGGCCGGAGTACGCGGACACCCCGGGCGGCGTGATCAATGCCATCACCAAGAGCGGGTCCAACGAGTTCAAGCTCGACTCGAGCCTCTACTACCAGGACGACGCCCTGACCATCAAGGACCTGGACGAGAGCGGGACAACCTTCCGCAACCTGGACTTCAACGTGAACATCGGCGGGCCCCTGATCAGGGACAAGCTCTGGTACTACACCTCCTTCGAGCTCAACGAGTCCACCCGCTCCTTGCCCATCCACCCGGACCTGGGCAAACACAACCCCCGCAATTACCTGGGCGGTAAGGCGCTGATCAAGCTCACCTGGCAGCCGGACCCCAAGCACCGGATCTCCTTCTGGACCCAGGGCGCGCCGGCCTCCATCTCCAACCGCTATCAGGTGATCACCACCCTCAACGAGGCCGAGTCCCATCAGAACCAGTACAACGTCATCGGCACCCTGGCCTGGGAGTGGCTGGTTGGCGACAAGATGTTCATGAAGACCCAGTTCGGTGTGGGCTGGAATGGCCTGCGGGTCTACCCCGAACAGGGGAACGAGGACCTGCCCCAGATCATCGACGTGAGCGAGGGCATCACCCGCCAGAACTACTCGCGGGTCACCGCCGACGATCGTTACCGCTTCTCCCTCAACTGGGACCTCACCCGCTTCGTGGACGACTTCTTCGGCGACCATGAGCTCAAGGGCGGCTTCCGCCTCCAGTACCTCATGAATCCCTCCACCGAGCTTGTCACCGGGCACCAGGTCCTGCGCTACCAGTACGGCCAGCCCTACTCCCAGACGCGCTACTTCCTCACCTTCGACGAGGGCTCCTCCTGCGACCCGACCCACAAGAAGTACGACAGGGAGAAGTGCACCCAGGGCACCCTGGAAACCACGGTCTCCGGGCTCAAGCTCATCGCCTTCCTCAAGGACACCTGGAAGCTGCCCAAGTACAAGCGCCTGCGCCTGATCCCGGGCGTGGCCATGCACTTCGGCAACACCATCAACCCGGACGGCCACACGGTTACCAGCTTCTTCACCGCCACGCCGCACATCAACTTCGCCTGGGACATCCTGGGCGACGGCAAGACGGTTTTCCGCGGCGGCTACAACCAGTACGTGGACACCGGCTTCCTCAGCCTGGCCCGCTTCATCGGCCGGGACCACATCAACTACCGCTGCAACTGGGACAAGGCGACCCAGACCTTCAGCTCCTCCTGCAGCCTGGGCGGCCAGACCCGCACCGTGGGCATGCCCCAGGGGCCCACCTACGACAAGGACGGCAAGGTGGCCGACAAGTTCAACCCGGACGCCCTGACCATCCCGCGGGTGCACGAGGTGACCGTCGGCGCGGAGCGGGAGTGGCTCACCGGCTTCTCCACCGGTGTGGACTTCCAGTACCGGCGGTTCATGAACCAGTGGGAGGACCTGGAGACCAACGTGCTCTGGAACGAGGCGGGCGACTCTGCCGACGGGTTCAAGAACGGCAAGAGCGAGTACATCTGGGACCTGGAGACTCCGGAGGCGGCGTGGCGGCGCTACATCGGCCTCACCGTGTTCGGCCGCAAGTTCATCGGCTCCTGGCAGCTCATGGCCAGCTACACCTACTCCCACTTCGAGGGCACCGTGGCCGAGGGGTACGCCACGGTCTACCTGGATCGCGCCCGCCAGGAGAAGTTCTTCGAGGGCTACCTGCCCGACGACCGGCGCCATGTGTTCAAGCTCACCGGCTTCTACAGCTGGAACAAGGAGCTGAACGTGGGGGGCTCCATCTGGGTGGGCACCGGCACGCCCTACGACAAGCTGTACTACAACAGCTTCTTCCAGGACTACAACGACCGGCGCGCGCCCCGGGGAATGGACCCGGGCGACCTGTCCACCCCGGACGACGACGAGGAGCTGCGCATGCCCACGCGCATGGTCTTCGACCTGAAGATCGCCTACCGGCTGGGCCGCGTCACCGAGTGGATGTTCGGCACGCCCCTGGACCTGGAGCTCATCGGCGAGGTGTTCAACCTGTTCAACCTGCGCACGGCCACCCGCTACGAGGACCGCAACCTCGCGGCAGGCGCCGCCACGCAGTTCGGCGATGTGATCGCCAAGCAGAGCCCGTTCCGCGTGCGCTTCGGCCTGCGCTACCGGTACTAGGAACCTATACTGGATTGAGTAGGGCCCACGGGCCCTGGAGCATAGAGAGGACATCATGAAGCGACTCATCGCGATAACCGCCGTCGCCCTCCTGACCCTGAGCCTGTCCGCCGGTACGACCGCCGAGGCGCGCGGCAAGCCCGAGCCCTCGGTTCCGTACCTGCGGCCGGTGATCAAGGACTGCTCGCCGCCCAAATACCTCGAAAAGGGGTTGGACCAGCTCAGGCTGGACCCGAACATCTCGGGCGGCCCGGTGCACATTGCCGCGGGCGAGACCAGCATCGAGGACTGCAAGAAGGAGCTGCTGACCAGCAAGAAGAGCTGCCGCATCGGCGACATCATCGTGGTCAACGGCGAGGGCACGGTGTACCAGGCGGGCCGCTGCGACCGTGACCCCAAGGGCACCAAGGCGTACCGCATCTCCAACGCCTACCTGAACCTGGCCCTGAACCAGCCCGCGAAGCAGGTCTCTGGCTATGACAAGCGGGTGCAGACCCTGGTCACGGCCTCCACCTTCAAGATGACCCAGGGGAGCACGGCGGTGGGAACGCCCGGCGGCTGCCCCCTGGCCTGGCACACGGAGCTGCGCAACAGCAGGGGCCAGATCATGAACATCCAGGGCGTGGGCCGGAAGTACAACCCGGGCGCGAATGGCATCAATGGCCTCCACGCCCTGGTCAACTTCTGGTCGATCCAGGACTGGACTGACGAGGAGTGGGTCAACAGGACCGACGTCAAGCCGCTGAACATCCTGACCCACGAGACCGAGCATGACGTTTGCTGCTTCATCACCCACCTGGAGAAGGACAGCAGCGGGGTGACCAAGGTCTCCAGCGCGCTCATCGGGCACCAGGGCGCGCACTGGAGCCTGTACCACAACACCTACGGACAGCTGATGTACGGCGCCAACTGGCGCGACGAGGGGAACGGCACCTGGTACTCCATCAAGCCGGCCCGGGGCATGCGGCCCCTGGACCTGTACCTCTGGGGGCTGATGCCGCCCTCCTCGGTGAAGCCGGTGTTCCGCATCGACACCACCAAGAAGAAGTGCACGGCCACGGCCAAGACCCTGGCCGCCATCGCCAAGGACTGCGCGGACAAGAAGAACAACTACCCGTGCAAGACCAATACGGACTGCACCAACGGCGGCCTCTGCCCGGGCGGCACCGTGGTTTCTCCCGAGAAGGTGTGCACCGGCGATACGGACTGCGCCTCGGGCGACTTCTGCACGGTGGCCACCCTGGGGGCGAGCAAGGGGAAGAAGGTCTGCCACAAGCAGGGCATCTGCTCCATCGCCCTGACCAAGTTCGACCTCTGCCTGGAGCCGCCCTACTACCGCACCACCGGCGGCGGCTGTACGGCGTACGACAACGCGGTGGTGCAGTCCCCGGAGCGGCTCAGGATCAAGGGCGTGAAGACCTGGACCTCCCTGAACGACATCCTCGGGGCGGTGGGCCCGCGCATCCCGGACTACACGAAGTCGTACAAGAACAACACCCAGCTGTTCGTGCTGCTGACCGGCGGCGGCGTCAACGTGACCAAGGAGGCGGTGGAGACCTACGACCGCTTCCGCCGCGACTTCTCCCGCCACATTTACTGGTCCACCGGCTACCGCCTGCGCAACACCAACACCTGGGACGGCGCCGACGACACCGGCCTGTGGGAGTGGGGCGGGGTTGAGGCCTGGCAGGGCGACGACGAGCTGGAGGGGTGGTCAGGCGTGAACCTGGAGACGAAGCTGGCCGTGATCAAGGATGGCGGCAAGGTGAGGCTCTACCTCAAGGACGCCACCAGCGGCATCACCCACAGCAACCTGCGCCTCAAGGGCACGCTGTACGACGCGCTGCAGGTGAAGCTCACCGTGCCGGTGCCCGACAGCGGGCCCAAGCTGTACCACGGCAAGATCATCCTCGACGACGGCACGGCCAAGACCGAGCTCGCCTTCCCGGTGTACGCCGACGGCAAGGAGCACGCGGTGGTGATCCACCCGCCCCACAAGATGCTGGAGAAGTGGACCGCGGCCTCGCTGGAGGACATGAAGAAGAAGCAGGACAAGCAGACGAAGAAGGACTGGGCCAAGATCTCGGGCACCGAGTGGACAAAGACCTGCAAGCAGGGGTGCACCGCCATCTGCAAGAGCACCGAGGACGAGGAGCTGGACGCCAAGAAGGAGACGACCTGGGAGGAGTGGCGCGACAGCTGTACGGGCGAGCTGCTCAAGGTCACCGCCACCAAGAGGGCTTGCACCTCCTCCAAGCTGCGCACGGCGTGCGGGCCTTACTGCTCCGGCCCCAAGGACCCGGTGCTCGGGACCACGGCCAAGGAGGGGTGGTACGACTCGTGTAATACCAAGCTGACCGGTT
Organism: uncultured Myxococcales bacterium; assembly: GCA_964511535.1. Lineage (GTDB taxonomy): Bacteria > Myxococcota_A > Polyangia > CAZCFB01 > CAZCFB01. The sequence continues at coordinate 4,586 of CAZEFW010000259.1, forward strand.
CGTACACCTCCCTCACCGTCATCCCGGTGGCCCACGCGGACGCGGCCAAGCTGACGGTGTACGACCCCAAGGACCCGACCAAGGACAAGCCCCTGCTCATCGACCGCGTCGACCTGTTCCGCGCGGCCAAGGAGCTCACCGAGGACCGGCTGATCAAGGACGGGGAGAAGGACTGGGACGGAGACGGCCTGATCAACGCCTACGACAACTGCCCCAAGGTGAGTAACCCCAGGCAGATCGACGGCAACGACGACGAGCACGGCGACGCCTGCGACGACTTCGACTCCGACGGCACGGCCAACGCCCTGGACAACTGCCCCACCATGATCAACTCCCAGCAGAGGGACGAGGACGAGGACGGCATCGGCGACGTCTGCGATCCTGATTTCAGCGAGGGGTGCGCCGTGTCGTCCAGCGGCGGATCCACGGCCTGGACCGGGGCGGGCATGCTCGCCATGTTCCTGCTGGTGACGCTTGCACGGCGGCGCAGGCGCGGTTAGGTTCTACACCGCGAATCACGGAGAAGACTGAGACGATGAGCGACGAAAACATCACCATCGGCGGCGATGAGGTCAACGGCATGCGGGCTTTCAAGATCCTCGGCACCTGGCTCGAGGAGGACGGCTGGCACCCCCAGCGCCTGGATGAGAAGCATGTCTACCGCTTCGGCTGCCGCGGCAAGAACGGGACCTTTACCTGCTTCGCTCAGGTGCACACGGAGATGGAGCAGCTCATCTTCTATATCGTGGCCCCGGTCAACGCCACTGATGAGCGCCGGGAGGCGGTGGCGGAGTTCGTCACCCGCGCCAACTACGGCATGCGCATCGGCAACTTCGAGATGGACTTCGCCGACGGCGAGATCCGCTACAAGAGCTCCCTCGACTTCGAGGGGATCTCCCTGAGCGCCCAGCTGATCAAGAACGCCCTCTACCCGGCGGTGCAGACCACAGACCAGTACCTGCCCGGCCTGATGAAGGTGATCTACGGCGACGGTGAGCCGGAAGACATTATCGGTGAGATCGAGGAGCCCTCCGACGTGCCCCCCACCCCGGTGAGCACGGGGAACTAACGCCCTAGAAGAGAGCCTTCAGCCCTTCAATCCCCTCCAGCGCGCTGTACAACCGGTCCAGCTCTGCGCCCGAGGTCACCTGCACGGTGATGCTCAGGGAGATGTACTTGCCGGTCTTGCTGGCCTTCTCGCTGATCCGGGGTGCTGCGTGTCCCTGAGCGGCCAGCAGCGCCTGGGCGCGCTCCTCCAGTGCCTGCGGGGCGCCGATGACCTTGAAGGTGTGCTCGCAGGGGAAGTCGAGGAGCTCCTCAAACCGCTCGGCCCGGGGCAGAAGTTCGAGCCGCGCCTTCTCCTCTTCGTAGGTGGGCTTGCTCATGCCGGGCAGTGTAGCTATTTGGTCTGCTTCGGCAAGGGGAGGGTGTTACGCTGGCCAGGTGCGCACCCGATCCCTGATATTTCTGCCCCTTTTGGCCCTGGCCGCCTGCCCGGGGGAGCAGCAAGCGACGGAGTACGGGGAGGAGTGCTGGGACGGCAAGGACAACGACCTGGACGGGTGGCTGGATTGCCAGGATTCGGACTGCGCGCACATGGGGATCTGTAGCCTGCGGCTGGACGCCGGGCCGAAGCCTCCGCCAAAGAAGGACCTGGGAAAGAAGAAGGATCTCGGCAAGAAGAAGGACAAAGCGGCGCCCCGGGATGTTCGGCCGCTGCAGCCTGACAAGAACCTGAACTACAGCTACGGCCGCAAGTGCGTGTACAACGCGAAGAACCGCATCTGCCCGGACGGGCGCAGCCAGTGCATCGTGGGCATGAAGGGTGGACGCGCCTTTTGCACCCGGCCCTGCCACAAGCTGGGAGACATCTGCCCTCGGGGCCCGGGTGGATCCTTCGCCGCCTGCCTGTACAAGTTCAACGGGCGGCCGTACTGCTCGTTCTTGTGCAAACTGCAGGGGAAGGGGTACAAGTGCCCGGGCGGGTTCGGATGCCATCCCTGGACCGGCACGCAGAGTTATTGCTGGCCCTAGGGCATGGATTTGACGCCACCCGGGGGGAGCCCTTACCTTTCATAAGAACCCATGGAGGTTGTTCCAATGAAGAGGACACTTAGCCTGATAATCGCTCTAATCTTCGCCCTCGGCATGGCCGCGGCCTGCTCGGATGACGACAAGCAGGACGACACCACCAAGAAGGACGCCGCGCTCCCGGATGCCAGCGTGAAGGACGATGTGGGCGGCGCCACCGGCGACGGCTCACCGGACGGGGCGGCAGCGGATCTGGCCCCGGATCAAGCGGTGGTGGACCTGGCCCCGGACATGCCCCTCAAGCCAGATGCGCCCCCGGCCAGCGCCAACTGGATGTCCATGACCCCCAGGCCGTCCAAGAAGCTCTATACCGTGGCCGGCAAGTCCGCTTCCGAGGTGTACGCCGGCGGCGCCGGGGGCCTGCTCATGAAGTACAACGGGTCCACCTGGTCTTCAATGACCAACCCGGACACCAACAAGACCAAGATAGATGACATCTTCATCAACAAGGACTACGTGCACGCCTACGGCAGCCAGCTGAGGCTCTACCTGTCCAGCGGCAAGTGGGCCAAGGGGTACATCCCCACCTACAGCAGCCAGTACTACAACTTCATCGCCGTGTGGGGCCCGTCCACGAGCTCCACAAAGTTTGGCGTGGGGGACATGGGCTACTACATCGCCTACAAGACCAGCAGCAGCACCAGCGGCTCATGGAGCTACTCCTACCTCTACTCCCTGAAGCTGACCGAGAGCCTGCAGGGCATCTGGGGCACGAGCGTGAGCAATGTCTACGCGGTGGGCGACAAAGGGGAGATCTGGCACTGCGGCAGCTCCTGCACCTCATACAGCGGTAGCGGCTGGAAGAAGTTGATCTCACCCACCAAGAACAACCTGCAGGCCATCTGGGGCGCGGACAGCAAGAACATCTTCGCCGTGGGCCTGGGCGGCACCATCCTCAAGTACGACGGCACCAGCTGGAAGAAGATGAAGACCAACACCTACACCTACTTCTACGGGGTGTGGGGCACCAGCGCCAAGGACGTGTGGGCAGTTGGCCACCCGATCTTCAAGAAGGACGAGGCGATCTTCCACTACAACGGCACGAGCTGGACCAAGGTGCCGCCGCCCGGGCGCCCCTACCTCAACGACGTCTGGGGCTACGACAAGGACAACGTCTTCGTGGTGGGGAACAACGAGATCTTGCGGCTGAAGAAGCACCCGTAGTAG
>CAZEFW010000260.1:0-7592 GCA_964511535.1 uncultured Myxococcales bacterium
ATGCCAGAAGGGCCTGACCGACTGCTCCGGAAAGTGCGTCGACCTGAACAGCGACAACAACAACTGCGGCGCCTGCGGCGGCGCGTGCAAGGCGGGGTATGTCTGCACCTCGGGCAAGTGCGCCCTGTCATGCCAGGGCGGGCTGACCGACTGCTCCGGCAAGTGCGTCGACCTGACCACCGATATCTACAACTGCGGCAAGTGCGGCGGCGCGTGCGGGCTGGGCAAGCTGTGCTGCGGCTCCAAGTGCGTCGACCCGTTCAAGGACAACAGCAACTGCGGCGGCTGCGCCAAGAAGTGCGCCGCCACGCTCCAGTGCTCCAACGGCGCCTGCGCCAACCCCGCCTCCTGCGCCACCATCCTGGCCAGCAACCCGTCCGCCAAGAGCGGCACCTACCAGATCAAGCCGGGCAAGGTGGCCTTCAACGCCTACTGCGACATGACCACCGACGGCGGCGGCTGGACCCAGATCACGCCCGCCATCGCCCGCAACCACCTGAGCGGCAAGATCGTCTCGGTGCAGGACGCCAAGACCGCCGGGTTCGACAGCAGCCACCGGCCCCGCAGCTTCGGAAACAACAGCGGCGCCCCGCACACGGTGCACTACACCTTCAGCTTCGGCGCCGGGTACAGCAAGTTCTGGCTCAAGGGCCTGTACCTGCGGGCCAACGCCAAGCCGAACAACCCGTCGGACATGTACCGGAGCCGCTTCAAGCAGACCTCCTGGAAGGTGGCCAACTACAACTGCGTCGGCGACATCTCGTTCGGCTCGTCGGACAACAGCGGCCCCACCACCAGCTTCGCCCGGTTCGAAAAGTCGGACTGGTCATGCTCCTCCTGCACGCGCAAGTTCGGCGGGGGCAGCAAGATCTTCTCCCTCGGCAAGACGTCCAAGGGGTTTCGCATCGGCTGGGGCGAGACCTGCGGGGCTTACGAGGGCTGGTACCCGTGGTGGTCCGGCTCGATCATGCTGAGGTAACGCCTGGCGCCCCCTGGGGGAGCATTCCCCCGCCGGGGCCCCGATTTCACAGGAGGGCAGATGTCGTACACACCGAACCGGCGGGCATGGCTCCTGGTGGTGGCCGCGGTCCTGGCCGGCGCTTGCAGCGATGACAACACCAGCGAGGCGGCCGACGCCGGGCCGAAGGCGGACCAGGCCATGGCGCAGGACGGCGCGGGGCCGGACAGGGCCCAAAAGGACCTGGCGGAGCCGGACGCGGCCCAAAAGGACCTGGCGCCACCCGACATGGCGCCCCCCGACATGGCGCCACCCGACATGAGCAAGCCGGACCAGGCTCAACCCGATCAGGCTCAACCCGACATGGCTGTGCCGGACATGGGAAAGCCCGATCAGGCTCAACCCGATCAAGCTCAACCTGACATGGCTCAACCCGACATGGCTGTGCCGGACATGGGAAAGCCCAACATCCCGCAGCAGACCGTGCTCTATGTCTCCTCCGCAGCGGCCAGCTCCAAGCTCGCCCCGATGCTCATCAACACCGACGGCACCGGCAAGAAGGCTCACCCCACCTTGCCCGCCTCCTTCATGATATCGGCCCTGCAGGTGGGCACCGCCCGGGAGTTCGCCAGCGTCACACGCCACGGCTACATGCCCATGGGGCAGGTGTACTCCGCGTACCAGCCGATCCAGCTGCCCGGCAAGCAGGGCTACCTCTACCAGCTGGCCGCGCTGTCGCCCGCAGCTCGCGCCTTCTACCAGGTGCGGCTCGACGGCACGGCGACCCTGCTGGAGTCCGGCCCCGGCCCCTCGCCGTACAACTCGTACCACTTCTTCGTCTCCCCTCACCCCGACGGCACCATGTTCGCGGCGCTGTACGCCCACCCCGACAAGGCCAAGGCGGCGGTCAAGCTGATCCGCACCGACGGCAAGAAGTTCTCAGGCAACAACAGCGCCGTGTGCGACATCACGCCGGCGTCGCCCAAGTCGTACCACCACGGCTTCATGACGATCCACTTCGCTGGCGGCAGGGCGTGGTTCGTTGGCCGCGATGCGGTCAAGACCAGCCAGCACTACCTCTTTTCGGCCAACACCGACTGCTCGGCCAAGGCCACGCCGGTGTCCCTGCCCCTGTCGGGGGGCAAGCCGCCGGTATGGATCGAGGACGAGATGCGCCTGACCCATGACGGCAAGCACCTCATCGTCACCGGCGGGGTCAGCTACCAGAAGGAGGACATCTTCATCGTGGACACGGCCAAGGGCACCAGCCTCAACCTCACCGACGATCCCGCATGGTACGTCGGCCCGGGCTACTACCTCGGCCTGTACTACACCAACGGCAGCTCCACCCACGTGGACGTCTCGCCGGGCAAGAAGTACGCGGCCTTCATCAAGTACCAGGGCTACGACTACGAGCTGTACGTGCGGCCCCTGGACAAGAGCAAGGCAGCGGTCCACGTCACCGGGCCCACCAACTTCTCCAACACCCTGGACGAGACCCACGGCATCCTGTGGGCCACCGACGACGACCTGCTCCTCTGGGCCGGCCCCTCGTCGAGCAACAACATGGATCTGTTCCACTACAAGGTCTCCACCGGGGCCGTGGTCAACCTGACCCTGTCCGGCGGCGCCACCAAGCCCTTCGCCCTGGGCGGCAAGATGCACTCCTACGGCGGCTGGCGCTCACCCAACGGCAAGTACCTCTACTTCATGCAGCACGACGCCAGCACTCCGGGCCAGTACAAGTGCAACATCCGCGCGCTGGAGTTGGGCACCATGAACATCACCGACATCACGTCAGGCCTGTACGTGGACTACACGAACAAGAACCTCGAGAGCACCCCCGGCGCGACGCACAAGGTGTTCTTCTACGCCCGGCCGCCGGGCAGCAACCAGGCTGACAACCTGTACGTATTCGACCAGAACACCGCCTCAGCGCCGGTCAAGCTCACCAGCTTCACCGCCCCGGGCAGCGGCTCGCTGGTGATCCAGGACATCATACCCAGCCACGACGGCAGCCAGGTGGCCTTCGCCGCTGGCCCCTCCAAGGGCGCCTTGCATGTCTACGTCTCCACGGCCGGCCCCACCCCCAAGACCACCCAGCTCACCACCACCCCGGGTCACGCCATGGACATGAAGCTGTTTTCCAGCGACAACAAGGCGCTGGTCTACGGCGTCGGCCCCGCGTGGAACAAGATTGACCTGCGCGTCTCCGCCGTGGACGGCTCCGGGACCAAGGTCCTGGAGCCTGCCCAGGGCTATACGAGCGTGCTGGGGGTCTTCTAGAGCAACAGGAATTCGCCCCCGCGGCCCCACCCCGAGTAAAATACCGCCCGTGGCTCATTCAAGCCTCGCATCCCTCCGTCAGCGCCTCGCCGGACCCTGGGCCCGGATCGGTCCAGTGGCGGGCTCGCTGCTTCTGGTGCCGCTGGTGGCGCTGACGCTGGACGGGCAGTTCACCCTGCCCCTGCCCACGCTGACGCCCACCGCCCTGAAGGTGGTGGACCGGCACGCGCAGCGCGGCGAGGCGGGGCAGCCGGCGCTCTTTTCGCGGGAAGCGGACGGGGTGAGCTGGGAGCGCGGCCGGCGGCTGTGGCCCTTCGAGAAGCTATGCCTGACGCTGAAGCGCGTGCCGGGCCACGGGATCATCCGTTTGCAGGCGGACGCCAACGACACCTACCTGGTGGAGGCCCACCTGGGCGGCGACCGGCGGGTGGAGCTCTGGCGGGCGCGGCCTCTGCCCAGCGCCCGGGGGCTGGCCACCCGCACCAGCCCGGTGCTGCGGCTGCCCGACATGGCGGCCGACGGCGGCCTGCGCATCACCGCCCAGGGGGGCGACTCGAACTTCGCCGTTGGCGCCCTGTCCCTGACGCCGGTGGTGCCCTTTTCGCTGCTGCACCTGGGCGCGCTGCTCTGGCTGCTCTGGCTTTGCCTGCTGGCCGTGGAGCGCTGGACCCCGGGCCGGGCCATGGCCGCCGCGACCCTGCGCGGCTGGGCTCGCGTGGACGCGCCGCTGGCCGCCGCGCTCTGCACCGCCGCCCTGTTCGAGGCCTCGCTGTTGCTGGTGGCCGTGGCCGCCGCGGCCCTGGCCTTCTGGCTCGCCGCCCGGCTGCTGGTCCGCAAGCCCCTGGGCGCCCTGGTGCTGGGCGTCACCTGCGCCGCGCTCTACTTCCTGGTCATCGGCCCGGTGGTCAACCGGGTGGTGCGCGGCAACGTCGAGAAGCTGCAGACCCTCGACCTGGAGCACCGGCTGCGGCCCCACAGCGAGCCGGACATCAACGCCGATGGCCTGCGCTTCAAGGGCGAGGCCGCGGACATGCGCCCCGGCGACTTCAACGTCCTGTTCCTTGGCGACTCGTTCACCTTCGGCTGGAAGCTGCCCTACGAGCAGTCGTACCCGGCGCAGCTGGAGCGGCTGCTGGCCGGCCGCTGCAAGCAGCGGGTGCGGGCGGTCAACTTCGGCTGGCCCGGCGCCTCGCCCGTGCTGGCGCACCGGCTGCTGCGCCAGGTGGGCGCGTCGTACAGGCCGGACCTGGTGCTCTACAACCTGGACATGACCGACTTCCGCGACGACCTGCTCTACGAGCAGAACCTGGCGAACAAGGGCCAGGCCCTGAGGCCCGACGTGCCGGCGCTGCTGTGGTACGCCGCGCGCCACGGCCTCGTCCAGCTGCTGGGCCCGGGCCCGGTGGCGCGGCTCCAGGGCGCCCTGCGCGGTCCGGGCAGGGCCACGGACCCCGCCGACGCGTTCCCCGAGGCGCGCTTCTTCCCCCTCATCGGCCCGCTGGCCGAGACGCGCCCGTTCATGGAGCGCGGGACCATGCGCCACCTGCGCGCCCTGCACGCCCACGCCCGCGACCAGCTGCAGGTGCCCTTCGCGGTGATGGTCATCCCGCGCGCCTGCCAGTACTCGGATCGTGAGGCGCCGCAAAACTGGGAGCATGACTGCCCGGTCAAGGGCCAGTACGTCAAGGAGCCGAACCGCTACCTCGCCTCGGTCAAGGGCCAGCTCGGCTTCCCGCTGCATGACATGCTCCCCGGCTTCGAAAGGTCGCAGACCTTCCCGCTGTACCTGAAGGACGATCCGCACTGGAACGCGGCCGGCGCGGCCCTTGCCGCGCGGCTCACCGCCGGGGCGCTGATCAAGGAGGGCCTGCTGCCGTGCGACGCGCCGCCCGCCGCGGAGGCCACCCCGTGAAGGTGCTGCTGCGCGCCGGTTTTTCCCTGCTGCTGCTGCTGCTGGCCGCCGGCGCCCTGGAGCTCTGGGCCCGGAGCCGGCCAGCGCCGGTGCGCTGGAAGAAGAGCTGGATCCAGACCCGCGCCGGCTTCGGCCACTGTTACTCCCACGACCCCGGCGATCGCTACCCCATTGACCTGCGCCGCAAGAAGGACCCGGCCGCCTGGCTCTACGCCCACGCCTTCGCCGTGGCCCTGGAGCGCGGCCAGATCCCCCCCACCATCGCCATGCTGCAGGACGTGGCCCGGGACACGCCCCACTGCATCATCTACTCCGGCGAGCGCCAGGCCGGCTTCGCGCCCAGGCGGCCGCGCCGGGTGCTGCTGCTGGGCGACTCGTTCACCTTCGGCGAGGGCCTGCGCGACGACGAGACCCTGGGCTACCTGCTCGCAGACCGCTTCCCGCAGCACAACTTCGTCAACCTCGGCATCCCCGGGGTTGACGCGCCCTACGTGGCCTCCAGCCTCGGCGCGGCGCTGCAGCCGGCGGCGGGCGGCGCGGACCTGGCCATCTACTTCTTCTACCCCAACGATGCGGCCGGCCTTGACGCGGCCGTGCCGCCCGAAGGCGTGGAGGCGAAGCCGGGGCAGCTGGCCAACGCCTGGCGAGACGCCCCGGGCAGCGGGCTGCTCGGCTGGTCCACCCTGTTCCGCTCCATACACGCCAACCTGGCGCGACGCCGGGTCACCGAGGCGTACCTGGCGCGGTTGCAGTCCTACTACCTCTCCGACGCGGGCAAGGACGGCATGAAGCGCACCGCCGACGCGCTGGCCCAGATGGGCCGGGTCGCCACGGACCGGCGCGTCGAGCTGCTCGTGGTGATCTTCCCGTTCCTCTACCATGACCTGTGGGGCGGCTACCCGCTGGAGGGCGCGCACAGGTGGGTCCTGAAGGCGTGCGAGGCCCACCAGCTGAGGTGCGTGGACGGACACGAGGCGTTCGCCAGCGAGCGCTCGCTGGCCGGCTACCAGCTCAACCCAGCAGACGCGCACCCGAACCTGGCGGCCAACCGCAAGATGGTGGAGTATCTCGAGGCGCTGCTCAAGGAGACGATGGATGACCGGGGGGACCAGAGCACCAGATGACGGCTCAACCGCTCGCGCTTTCGCGCATCATGCGCTGACCTTCACGCTGGTGGCGGCCCTGGCCCTGGCCGGGTGCAAGGACAGCGCGCCGCAGCGGCCGCGGGCACCTGCCGCGGCCCACCGCAGACCGAACGTGGTCCTGCTCATCATGGACACCCTGCGCGCTGACGCCCTGGGCAGCTACGGCGGGCCGGCCGGCCCTGGCCGTGAGCTGGACCGCCGCGCTCGCCAGGGGGTTCGTTTCGAGCATGTGCTGGCCCAGTGCAGCTGGACGCGCCCCAGCATCGGGTCGATGCTCACCAGCCGCCACCCGCGCACCCTGGGCCTGTACAGGCAACAGGGGGACATGCTCCCCGGCGAGTTCGAGACCCTCGCCGAGGCGCTCAAGCAGGCGGGCTATTCCACCATCGGGGTCACCGCCAACCCGAACATCGACGCCTACTTCGGCTTCGCCCAGGGCTTCGACAAGTACCGCGACAGCGTCGAGCCGTTCTCCTGGATGCCCGACGCCAACATACCGACCCATGGCAAGCTGACCCGCGGCATGCGGCGCACCGCCAGGCAGGTCTACGCCGAGGCGCTCGACCTCGCGCGGGAGGCCGGCGGTGACCGGCCGCTGTACCTGCAGCTCAACGTGATGGAGGTGCACACCGGGCACCTGGTGCAGCCCGAGTTCCTGCGGGCGGTGCGCGCGGTGCCCTGGTTCGGCCCTCCGCACCGCCGGTACCTGGCCGGGCTGCGCCAGCTGTCGGTGTACACCGACGCCTTCATCAGGGCGACGGCGTCCCTGCCGGGCGGGCGCGACACGCTGTTCGTCTTGACCAGCGATCATGGCGAGGGCCTGGTGGATCACCCCGCCGTGGCCAACAGCAACACCCACGGCGAGGTGCTCTACGAGTCGAACCTCCGGGTGCCGCTCATCCTGTACCACTCGGGGGGCAAGCTCCGCCCGGGGGTGGTCCACCAGACCGCGACGCTGCTGGAGTTGATGCCCACGGTGCTGGACCTGGTGGAGGTCCCCGGACCGGACCGGATGCAGGGGTCCTCCTTCGCGCCTTACATCACCGGCGCGGGGCCGCCGCCGCCCGCCGAGTTCGTCTTCGCCGAGACCCGCTTCGTCGGGCATGACAAGCGGGCGGTCCATGACCGGCGCTGGGGGTACTACACGGCCGCGCGCCCGCAAAAGGGCATGCGGCGGCGCGAGCTGCAGCCCCCGGGCCACGAGGACGGCGAGCGCACCGACCGACTGGCCGCTCACGGCTCTTGTCGCTTGATGGTGGGTGGTTGATCCAGAAACGGGCATGACCCGGTC
>CAZEFW010000261.1:0-7508 GCA_964511535.1 uncultured Myxococcales bacterium
AGGCTTGAGGCTTGAGGGGGAATGGTTGGGCGTCGATGTCGCTCGCCTTGCTCGATCCTGCCATTAGCGGCATAAGGTGCAATGATGACCGAAACCGACAGGCGGATGCTGAACATCGCCCTGCAGGAGGCGAAGGAGGGCCAGGCCGAGGGGGGCTGCCCCATCGGGGCGGTGCTGGCCCGTGGCGGGCAGGTGGTGTCGCGCGGGCGCAACCAGCGCGTCCAGCAGGGTGACCCCATCGCGCACGGTGAGATGGACGCGCTGCGCAAGGCCGGCAGGCAGAAGACCTACAAGGACACCGTGCTGTACACCACGCTGAGCCCCTGCATGATGTGCAGCGGGGCCATCGTACAGTTCGGCATCCCCCGGCTGGTGATCGGCGAAAATGAGACCTTCGGCGGCAACGAGGACTTCCTGCGCGAGCGCGGAGTGGAGGTCGTCATCGCTGACGATCCCGACTGCATCGCCCTCATGCGAGCGTTCATCCGCGAGCACCCCGAGCTCTGGGCCGAGGACATCGCCAAGGATTGACCGTGGGGCAGCCGCGCTTCGCGCGGAACAAGAAATAAGGAACAAGAGATTCCAAATTCAAAATGTCTCCGGCGCTGAATCCGCGCCGCCCCCGGCCTCCTGCATCATTTCCAGTTCTTCGTTTTTTGTTCCTTGTTTTTTGTTTTTCTCTTCTTCCGTTCCCTACCCCAGCTCCACCACCCCGGCTTGCCAGCTCCCTCGACGATCCGCGGCCATGACGAGCACCCGCCCGTGTTTCTGCTGCAGATCAGTCCGCGTCAGCTTGGACAGCGCGGGGTGAACGGGGAACGGCGGCGGCGCAGGCTCTCCGTTGAGCCAGCGGCAGGCCATGGCCACTGACAGCAGGCCGGAGACCGCGAACGTCTCCCCGCAGGCGGGCTTGCCGAACAGCAGCGCCGGCGGCTGCGGAAGCGCGGCGAGCAGCTCCTCCAGCAGCGCCAGCTCCCCGGCGTCCTGCGGCCCTGCCGCCGCGCCGGAGATCACCAGGTCCACCGGCTCGGCGAAGCTGCGCGGGTCGTCCACCGGGCGGTAACGTAGGCCTGAGTCGATCCCCTCTCCCCCGAGGGCGAAGAAGGCGCTCCCCTCTGCCATGGGCAGCGCCGGGCCGGGGCCATGGTTACGCGGGTAGGGCAAGTGCGGCGGCGGCTCGCCCGAATACCAGCCGTGCGCTGCATACACTTCCTGCACCAGCTGCGAGTGCTCCTCGCAGGCGCCCGCCAGGCAGCGCGGAGCTTCGCCCGAGGCCACCAGGCGCGCGGCCATGTTCAGCAGCTCCAGGCCGCTGGCCTCGTGGCCCACGAGGGTGGTGCCGCCCAGGGTCAACCCGAGGTGGGTGGAGATGGCTGCCAGCGGGGCGCCGGCCACACCGCCGGCGAAGGCGTTGGGCGAGGCGGCTTGAGGGCCATGGTCCAGCAGGTAGTCATGAAACTCTTGCAAAAAAGAGGTGGAGCCGTGGGTCATGGCCACGAGCACCGCGCCCGGCTCCCCGTCGAACCCCGCCTCGCCCCAGGCGCGGTCCGCGGCGTACAGGGCCAGCCGGCTCTGGGTGCACAGGCGGCGGGCCTTGCGCGGCTTGAGGCCCCGGGGCAGGGGGATGTCGCCCGGGCCCGCGTCCGGCCCGGCCGGGATCCGATTGAGGGTGCCGAGGCCGCGGATGTACACCTCAGCCATGGGGCGCCTCCTGGCCGACCCGCGACAGGCAGAGCGCGAACGCCTCGCCGCCGAAGCCGAGGGCGGCGCTGGCCACATGGCGCGGCTGCGGGATCTCCCGCGCCGCCGGCGAGGCGCACAGCTCCTGCAGATCGGGGTCAGGCTGCTCCAGCCCGAGGGTGGCAGGCACCAGCCCCTCGCGCAGGGTCACCAGCGAAAACACCGCGCCCAGGGCGCCCGACGCGCCGAAGGTGTGGCCGGTCATGGGCTTGGTGGAGCAGACGGGCAGGGCGGCCAGGCCGTCGCCAAAGACCGTCCGGCACGCCCGGTGCTCGGAGATGTCGTTGGCCCGGGTGGCGGTGCCGTGCAGGTGCAGGCAGCCCACCTGCCCGGGGTCGACGCCTGCCCGCTGCAGGCAGCGGCCCAGAGCAGCGGCCACGCCGGAGCCGTCGGGGTTCGCCCGGGTCTGGTGGAACGCCTCGAGGGCCTCGCCAAAGCCGGAGAGCCGGGCGAGCGGCGCCGCCCCGCGTGCGCGCGCCTCTGCCTCGGTCTCGAGCACCAGCAGCGCCGCGCCCTCGCCGGGGTTCAGGCCGTCACGCCGCGCGTCCAGAGGGCGGCAAGCGCGAGCCGAGACCAGCTGCAACGAGGCGAAGCCCGCCACCACGTAGGGCGAGAGCGCCTCGAACCCGCCCGCAATGACCCGGCGCGCCCTCCCGCTCTCCAGCCGCCGCATCGCCTGGCCCAGGGCCGCGCTGGCCGATCCGCAGGCCGAAGAGACAGTGCGCACGCTCCCGCGCAGGCCGGCCGCGTCGGCCACCCTCGAGGCCGGCGCGCAGGGCAGAAAATCCCGCACCAGCCCCACGTCACCCGCGCCCGCCTCACGAACCTGCCGATAGTACAGAGAGCCGCCCTGCATGTTGCCCAGGGTCGTGCCCACCAGCAGGTCCGCCTCCACCCCGTCCCCGCCGAGTCCCGCGTCCGCCAGCGCGTCGGCCACCCCCAGCTCCAGCAGCCGGTTCGCCCGGTCCGCCGCGGTCCCGTCCAGGTCCGGATCCATCACGTCACCTGGCACCTGCCCGCAAAGCACCGGATCCGGCGCCACTCCCCCAAACAGCTCGACCCGCGAGAGCCCGCTCTCGCCCCTCCTCACCGCCTCAACATGCCGCCCGTACCCCCGCCCAAGCGCAGACACCACCCCTGCCCCTGTGATCCAAACCTCCTGCCGGCGCCCGCTCATTCTTTATTCTGTATTTTTTGTTCCTTGTTTTTTGTTCAGGCGGCGCCTGCGCCGCCGCGGCAGCGCCTTGCCCTGCTTCTCCAGGTATCGCCGGTACAGCTTGTACATCTTGAGCTGCTGCGGCTCGTCCGCGTAAAACGTCTCCCACGCGTAGTGGTACATGGCCTGCAACCGCTCGGGGGAGATCTGCTTCGGCTGGTACACCACGTGGGCCGCATCGTACAGGGCAGGATCCTCGCTCAGGATCCGGCCCTCGCGCTGCAACTGGGTGTGGATCCGGCTGCCGCGGAACGGGGTCAGCACCGTGAACTCCGCCAGGTCGAGATCCACCTCCAGCAGGAAGTCCACCAGGCGCTTGATGCTCTCCTCGTCATGGTCGTCCAGCCCGAGGATGATGGTCCCCTCCACGCCGATGCCGTGGTCCTTGTAGTGCTTGATGCGCTCGCGGATATGGTCGGATGTGTCGAAGACGGCCTGGTAGACATACCAGGCGCCCGCCTGGGCGGCCAGGTCGAGCACCTCGGGGTCATCCTCGATGGGGTGGCAACACCAGCTCTTCTTGAACGGGATCATGGTGCGGAACAGCTCCTTCTCCCACTCGGTGTCCTGGGCCAGGGAGTTGTCCACGATGAACAGCCGGTCGTTGTCGATGAGGCTCAGCTCCTGCTCCACGCGCTCCATGGGGCGGGGACGGAACGAGCGCCCTCCCAGGTACGGGGTACAGCAGGGGAAGCAGTTGAAGCGGCAGCCGCGCGAAGTGTGGAACAGGTCCACCATGCGCACGCCCTTGTGCTGGTAATTGTCGTAGTTGAGGATGTCCCGGCGCGCCGGGCCCACCGCGGCGATGTCCGGGAAGTCGTCCTTGTAGTCGTAGCGCGGGGCCAGCTCGCCCCGGCGGGCGTCCTCGAACACTTGGGCCAGCCGCCCCTCCACTTCGCCGTAGAACAGGCTGCCGTGCTGCACCATCTCGTCGGCGTGCAGCATGGCGGAGATGCCGCCGAAGATCACCGGGATGCCGCGGGCGCGGAAGTGGTCGGCCAGGGCGAAGGCTCGCGGCAACATGGCCGTGAGCATCACGGAGATGCCCACCAGATCCCACTCGCCGTCCAGCGGGACATCCTCCACGTTTTCATCGGCGAAGGTCACGTCCACCCAGTCCGGAATCTCCGCGGCCATCACCACGGGGCCGTGGGGCGGCAGGTGAAATTCGGTCTGGTGTTCCAGTTTCGTCCAGGATGGATATATCAGTAAAAATCTCATGTAATCAGGCAGTATGAGCCGGAGAGCACCCCGGAACAAGGCACAGTGAACTAGGAACTAGGAAAGAGAGTTGATTTTGGTCTAATATTGCGGTTCAAGAAGAGCGTTAGCTTACAGAGGAGTTAATGATGCGGAGCTCCAACGAATACAGATTGCTGGTCACCTTCATCACCATCGCCGGCCTGATCATGGCTTTCGGCCTCGCCGGCTGCGACGAGGATGAGAACCCCACCGTGAAGAAAGAGGCCGGCATCGGCCTGGACAGCGGCCCTGCTCAGGACGTCAGCCCGCAGGTAGATCAGAAGCCGCCCAAGCCGGACAAGGGCAACGTCTGGCCCGACATCTGGCCGGCAGACAAGGGCAAGAAGACCGACAAGGGCTACAAGGGCTCCCCCTTCGGCTGCGCCGACGATCGCGACTGCTTCGGCCAGAAGTGCTGCCCGACCCCCTGGGGCGTCAAGCTGTGCGCGCCCTCCTGCAACCTGAAGCTGTAACTCCCCCGTCTCTCCCTCAGTCCGTCACTGACAGGCTCACTGTCAGCTTGCCCGAATTGTCGCCGTAACAGCACACCTTGCTGCCGCAGTACTGACCGTCGTGGAACCCGAGGAACAGCCGGGTGGCCGCGTCCGGGACCTTGAACTGCTGGATGGTGCCGCTGCCGGTGCCCGAGAGGCCATCGCCTGCGAAGAAGCTCTGGCGCAGGCCCGGGGCCAGGGTGGTGAAGGTGAGGGAGGGGATGGCCAGGGCAGAAGGCGGAGGATCCTTGGGCACGCTGGCGTCGAGGAACACGCCGCCCAGGTAGCGGCCGGCCTTGCACGTGCAGCCGGCCAGGCCTCCCAGGCTGGTGAAGGTGCAGCTCTTGGCCTGGGCGATGCCGTCCGCCCCGTTGGCCGGGATATTGGTGCCGTACTTGATCTTGCCGGTGACCGCGGTGAGCCGCAGCACCCGCCCCTTACCGGGCGGCAGGTCGAGCCGGGTGGGCAGCACCCCCGCGCCGCTGCCTCCCGGGGCGGGCGGGCTCTTGTGGCCGGCGCCGTAAATGTTCGCCATGCCGGGCACCGTGACCGTGGCTTTGCAGGCGCCCTTGCCATCGCAGGTGCAGCCCCAGGTGGGATCTTTGGTGCCGTTGGGCGCCTTGGCGCAGGCGCTCTTGCCGGTGGCGCACCAGCTGCCGCAGCTGCCGACGCAGGTGACCATGTTCTTGTAGCTGCTCGTTGCAGCGCAGGCGCCGCCCTTGCACTGGTAGGTGTCGTACCGTCGCTGGATCACCTGTCCGGCGCACTTGTAGTCCTTGAGCCACCCGTTGAGCGTGCTGCACGGCTTGCCGCCGCACTTGCCCTGCCCGTCGCATGTGTCGCCCACGGTGCAGCCGTCCTTGTCATCGCACTTGGTGCCCGACGGGGACCAGCCGCTCTGGCAGCAGCCGCCGGCGCACTTGTCCATTGTGCAGGGATCGCCGTCGTCGCAGTGGATGTCCATGGTGCAGGTGGCGGGGCAAAGATCCGGCTGCATGGCGTCGGGCTGCAGCAGGTCCGGCGCCTGGAGGTCCGGCGCGGGCAGGTCGGGCGCGGCCAGGTCCGGCAGTGGCAGGTCTGGCGCGGGCAGGTCTGGCGCGGGCAGGTCCGGCGCGGGCAGATCCGGAGCGGGCAGGTCGCCCAGGCTGCTCAAATCCTGGCTCTGGTCAGGGGCCGGGAGATCTAAAGTCGCCTCCGGCGCTCGATCTTTCGTCACGTCCAGGGCCATGTCCACCACGCCCTGCTCCCTGGACCCCTGGTCTGGCGAGCCGTCCAGACCCTGAGCGGTCGGCCCGGGATTCGAACAGCCAACATATAGAAATACAAAGACAATAATCGAGCCGGCGAGGGCTGGTTTCCTGATGCTCCGGGGCATGTCCATCGGGTATCTCCTCCAGATCAAGCTTCGCACATCATTCGGAAAATTCCGTTCTGGACAAAAATGACGAGATGCGTTAGACGGACAATCCGGAAACCAAGATGTCGCGCGTAACTCACAAGAACCCTTCGAATTTTTCCAATTTCAGCTGTTTTCTATCTTCCATTTTCAACCTGGTTAACTGGAGGCAAAACCGATGAAAGCGTTCTTTCTCTACGGTCCCATTGCGGCCGCGGTTCTGTCGCTCATCTACGCCTTTGTGAAGGCGTCGTGGGTGGCCAAACAGGATCCTGGCAACGAGCGTATGCAGAACATCGGCAAGTGGATCGCCGATGGAGCCATGGCGTTCCTTGCCCGTGAGTACAAGGTCCTGGCTATCTTCGTGGTGGCCGTGGCCATCCTGCTCGGCGGCTCCAACGCCAAGCTGCCCGACTCCAACTTCATGATCGCCGTCTCCTTCATCGTCGGCGCCTTCTGCTCCGCCTTCGCCGGCTACCTCGGCATGAAGGTGGCCACCCAGGCCAACATCCGCACCGCCGCCGCCGCCCGCGAGGGCCTCAACGGCGCGCTGCAGGTGGCCTTCTCCGGCGGCGCCGTCATGGGCCTCGCGGTTGTCGGCCTCGGCATGCTCGGCCTCGGCGGCCTGTTCCTGCTCTACAGCACCGTATACGGCACCAGCTTCGCCGCTGACTCCGTGGCCAAGGGCGTCACCGAGATCAACCTGACCCTCAACGTGCTGTCCGGCTTCTCCCTGGGCGCCTCCTCCATCGCGCTGTTCGCTCGCGTGGGCGGCGGCATCTACACCAAGGCCGCCGACGTCGGCGCCGACCTGGTGGGCAAGGTCGAGGCCGGCATCCCGGAGGACCACCCCCTGAACCCCGCCACCATCGCGGACAACGTGGGCGACAACGTGGGCGACGTGGCCGGCATGGGCGCGGACCTGTTCGAGTCGTACGTCGGCTCCATCATCTCCTCCATGATCCTCGGCACCGCCTGGGCCGTGGCCCTGACCGAGGGCGGCATGGACGGCATGAACGCCGTGTACCTGCCGCTGGTCATCGGCGTCATCGGCATCCTCTGCTCCATCATCGGCACCTTCTTCGTCAAGACCAAGGAGGGCGGCAACCCCCAGACGGCGCTGAACACCGGCACCGCCATCGCCGGCGTGCTGATGGTCATCGGCACCGTGGCCGCCATCTACATGATGTTCCCCAAGGGCGGCATGACGGTCAAAGACGTGATCACCAGCCAGACGGCCACCTTCCAGTGGTGGGGCCTGGCCGTCGCCATCGCGGGCGGCCTGGCCGCCGGTATGGCCATCGGCTTCGTCACCGAGTACTACACTGCCACCGAGAAGCCGCCCGTCGAGGCGATCATCGAGTCCTCCAAGACCGGCCCCGCCACCACCATCATCCAGGGCCTGGCCGTGGGCATGAAC
>CAZEFW010000262.1:0-7426 GCA_964511535.1 uncultured Myxococcales bacterium
GTGCGCGTCACCGACGAGTTCATGGAGGCGGTCAACAAGGGGCGGCAGTGGCACCTGCGCGCCGTGACCAACGGCGAGATCCTCGAGACCATCCCGGCGCGCAGCCTCATGCGCACCATCGCCGAGTCGGCCTGGGCCTGCGGCGATCCGGGCATGCAGTACGACACCACCGTCAACTCGTGGCACACCTGCCCCGCGTCGGGGCGGATCAACGCGTCGAACCCGTGCAGCGAGTACATGTTCCTCGACAACAGCGCCTGCAACCTGGCCAGCCTCAACCTGCGCAAGTTCCAGAACGACGAGGGGCACCTGGACATCGACGCCTTCCGCTGGGCGGTGGACGTCACGGTGCTGGCCCAGGAGATCGTGGTGGACGCGGCGCGCTACCCGACGCCGGAGATCACCGAGAACAGCAAGCGGTTCCGCCCGCTGGGGCTGGGCTACGCCAACCTCGGCGCGCTGCTCATGAGCCGGGGGCTGCCCTACGACAGCGACGCGGGCCGGGCCTACGCGGCGGCAGTCACCGGGCTGATGCACGGCGAGGCGAACCGCATGAGCGCCATCATCGCCGGCGACCGCGGGCCGTTCGAGACCTTCCAGGTCAACGCGCCGCACATGCTGGCCGTGATGGAGCGGCACCGCCGCGCCCTGGACGACATCGACTCGCCCTTCGTGCCCTACGACCTGATGCAGGAGATCCGCAAGGTGTGGGACGACGTGCTCAGCCTGGGGCTGCAGAACGGCTTCCGTAACGCCCAGGTCACGGTGCTGGCGCCCACGGGCACCATCGCGTTCATGATGGACTGCGACACCACGGGCATCGAGCCGGACATGGCCCTGGTCAAGTACAAGAAGCTGGTGGGCGGCGGCCTGTTCAAGATTGTCAACGGCACCGTGCCCGAGGCCCTGGAGCGGCTCGGCTACAGCGAGGACGAGCGCCAGGAGATCATCGACTTCATCGAGGACAACGACACCATCGAGGGCGCGCCCTACCTCAAGGACGAGCACCTGCCGGTGTTCGACTGCGCGTTCAAGCCGCTCAACGGCGAGCGGTGCATCTCCCACATGGGCCACCTGCGCATGATGGGGGCGGTGCAGAACTTCCTCTCCGGCGCCATCAGCAAGACCGTGAACCTGCCCAACGAGGTCACGGTGGAGGACGTGGAGGAGGTCTACATCGAGGCGTGGCGCCTGGGGCTCAAGGCCATCGCCCTGTATCGCGACGGGTGCAAGCGCATCCAGCCCATGTCGGTGGGCAAGGACGAGGAGGAGGTCACCGAGGAGGAGGCCGCCACGGCCAAGACCGTGGGGCCGCCCGAGGCGGTGCGCCACAAGCTGCCCGATGAGCGGCTGGCCATCACCCACAAGTTCTCCATCGCCGGGCACGAGGGTTACCTCACGGTGGGGTGCTACCCCGACGGGCGCCCGGGCGAGATCTTCATCGTCATGGCCAAGGAGGGCAGCACCATCAGCGGCCTGATGGACAGCTTCGCCCTGGCGGTGTCGGTGGCGCTGCAGCACGGCACGCCGCTCAAGACGCTGGTGGAGAAGTTCTCATACACCCGGTTCGAGCCCCAGGGCTTCACGGGCAACCCCCAGATCCGCAACGCTCACTCGGTGATGGACTACATCTTCCGCTGGCTGAACCTGAAGTTCCCGGGCGGCGTGCTGGAAGGGAGCCACGCGGTGCCGGGCTCGGCGCCTGACCACCCTGCGGTGCCGGACATCCCGCCTCGCTCGATGGCCGCCGAGGAGAAGACCGAGCCGTTCATGCCGCCAACCACGGCCAGGCCAGCAGTCGGCAACAGGTCGGCCAGCTTCGTGCGCGAGACCGACGCGCCGCCGTGCCCTGAGTGCGGCTCCATCACAGTGCGCAACGGCGCCTGCCACAAGTGCCTCAACTGCGGAGCCACCACCGGCTGTAGCTGACCCGCCCCACCTCGTGCAGTGAGTAGACGCGGCGTCCCGCCGCGTTCCAGCCAAAGCGTCAAGACGCCGCCACCACGGGTCAGCGCCCATTTCACTTGCTGACCTCCACCGGGAACCTTGCCGTCCTCCCTCTGATCAGAGCCGGCTGGCCAGCCAGGCCTTTTCACCATCCCGCGTCTTGATGTTGGCGACGTACTCCCGGTTCAGTTCTTCGATCCCGGGCACCGTGGAGCCCGCCACCGACGGGCGCGCCAGCAGGGCGTCCCGCCAGGCGGCCACCTTCGGCGTGGCGCTGAACAGGTCGAGCTCCGGCGCGATGCCCTCGACCCAGGTTGCCCGCTGCAGCGCAGGCGCCAGGGTGGCGTCCACCAGCGAGAAGTCCTCGCCGGCGAAAAACGGGCCGTCTCCCAGCTCATCGTCGAACAACGCCAACGAGCCGCGCAGGGTGCGGGCGCGCTTGATCGCCTCGTCGTGATCGCCGGCGTACATCAGCTTGTACACGCTCACCAGCAGGTCCGAGGCCACCGCGATCCAGGCCCGGTGTTGGGCGCGAGCCACCGGGTCCGCCGGCATCAGCCGCGGCTCGCCCGTGGTCTCGTCCACGAACTCGTTGATGGCCGCCGACTCGAACAGCACGTCGTCGCCCAGCACCAGGATCGGCACCTTGCCCAGGGGCGACAGCTCCAGGAACCAGTCGGGCTTGTCCTTCAGGTCGATGTACTCGATGTCGTAGGGCACGCCCTTTTCCAGCAGGGTGATGACGCTGCGCTGGACATAGGGGCAGAGCTTGAAGCTCACCAGCTTGTAGGGGGTGTCGGTCATGGGGGCCTCCATGTTTCCTAAGGCGTCGTGTCTGGTTGGATAGAGCCACCAGGGTGCGGCCGGGTTCTTAAACGGGCATCACGCCGCGCTTGCGCCAGGGGCGCTCCATCTCCTTGTTCCAGGACCAGCGCAGGCCCTGGGCCAGCACCTTGCGCGTCTCGCGCGGATCGATGACGTCGTCCACGTAGCCCCAGTTGGCGCTCTTGTGCACCGAGATGTTGCCCTGGATCGCCTCGACCAGCCCCTTCTTCACCTCCGGAGCGGGCTCCTTCCCGCCGAAGATCTTGGGCCCGGCGATGCCCACCATGCCCTCGGCGCCCATGACCGATATCTCGGCGCCAGGCCAGCCCACCAGCAGGTCCGGCTCGTACGCCTTGCCGCACATGACGTAGTAGCCGGCGCCGTAGGCCTTGCGCACGATGACCGTCAGCTTGGGCACCGTGGCCGAGGCCATGACGTGCAGCATCTTGGCCCCGTGGCGGATGATGCCCGCGTGCTCCACCCGGGTGCCCACCATGAAGCCGGGCACGTCCTGGAAGAAGACCAGCGGGATGTTGAAGGCGTCGCAGATCTGCATGAAGTGGGCTGCCTTGTCGGCGCAGTCCCCGTCGAGCACGCCGCCGGTCTGGCGCGGGTTGTTGGCCACGATGCCGCACGGGTAGCCGCCGATGCGCGCCAGGCAGGTGATGATCGGCTTGGCCCACTTGGGCTTGATGTCCAGGTAGCGGCCGTGGTCCACCACGCGCTCGAGGATGCGGTACATGTCGTACGGCTTGCGCTGCTCCGGCGGCACGATGTCCAGCAGCTCGTCGTCGGCGCGGTCGATGGGATCGTCGCACGGGATGATGGGCGGCTTCTCCTTGCAGTGCCCCGGCATGTACGACAGGTACTCCTTGATCACCTCCACGCAGGCCTCGTCGGTCTTGACCTCCACGTCGCCCACGCCCGACTTGGTGCAGTGGACCTTGCTGCCGCCCAGGGCCTGCTCGGAGATCTCCTCGCCGGTGACCGCCTTGACCAGCGGCGGCCCTGCCAGGGCCATGGAGCCGATCTTCTTGACCATCGGCACGAAGTCCGCCAGCCCGGGGATGTACGCCGTGCCCGCGGCGCCGGGGCCCACCATGGCGGAGACCAGCGGCACCACGCCGCTCATCACCACCTCCTCCTGGAACAGGTAGCCGGTGCCGGCGAAGGTGGAGATCATGTCCGGGTCCTGGCCCATGGGATCGATGCGCGCGCCGGCCGAATCGATGAACCACACCATCGGCATGCGGCAGCGCAGGGCCAGCTCGCGCAGGCGGGTGACCTTGATCTCGCCCACATGGCCGATGGAGCCGCCCTTGACGGTGAAGTCGTAAGCCGCGGCCGCGGTCATGCGGCCGTCCACCTCGCCGATGCCGCAGATCACCGCGTCCGCCGCGGGCTTGTCCTTGCCCCACGGCCCCATCTGGGTGCCGAGGATGCCCACCTCGAAGAACGCTTCGTCGTCGAACAGAAGCCCCAGGCGCTCGCGGGCGGTGAGCTTGCCGCGGCCGTGCTGCTTTTCGATCTTGGCCTCGCCGCCCATCTGGCGGATGCGGTCCTTCTCGGCGGCCAGCTGGGCCACCAGGTCTCTCATCTCCATGGGGATCTCCTATTGGATCTGCAGTATCTCTTTGGCCTGCTCAACGGTGGCCGGCTCGCGGCCCACGTCCCTGGCCATGCGCGCGGCCCGGGCCACCAGGTCGCCGTTGGACGACGCCATGCTGCCGTCGGGCAGGTAGAAGTTGTCCTCCAGGCCGACGCGAACATCGCCACCCAGGGACAGCGCCGCGGCCACCAGGCGCCACTGCTCGCGGCTGATGCCGATCACCTTCCAGGTGGAGCCGGCAGGGGCGTTTTCGGCCTGGAACGCCAGATGTCGCGCCGTGGCCTTCATGCCGCCGGTGACGCCGAGGATGAACGAGAAGTCCAGCGGCGGCTTGAGCAGGCCCATATCCACCAGCGCCTCGCATCCCGCCACATGGCCCGAGTCGAAGCACTCCAGCTCCGGCTTGACCCCGGAGCTGTTCATGGCTTCGAGCAGGTAGACGATGTCCTTGTACGGGTTGGCGAACACCATGTCGAAGACGAACGCCTTGCGCTTGGCGCTGTACTTGGCGTAGGTCAGCGAGCCCATGTTCAGCGCGCCGATGTGCGGCTTGTAGCCGGTGATGTGGGCGACGCGCTCCTCCATGGGGATGCCGATGGCGCCGGTGGAGAAGTTGATCAGCACCGGGCTGGCGGCCTTCACCGCGTCGGCGATCTCGGCGTAGCGCTCGGCCTTGAACGAGGGCGAGCCGTCGTCCTCGCGCGCGTGCAGGTGAACGATGGCCGCGCCCGCCTCATGGCAGCGGCGGCACTCCTCGGCGTACTCCGCCGGCGTGTACGGGATGGCCGGGCACTGGTTGCGGTTGGCCAGCACGCCCGAGACAGCGGCGGTGATGATCACAGCGTCCCTCATGGGGCCTCCTCGGCATGTCGTCTTGGGAACGTTGGGAGCATAACCCAGGAGGGACCGGAGCGGCACAGTAGACGCGGCATCCTGCGGCACAGTAGACGCGGCATCCTGCCGCGTTCACTATCATCAACAGCATGATCATCAACCATCTCCCCCGTGGATGCCGGCTCTTGCCCCTGGCCCCCCTGGCGTTGCTGGTCCTCTCTTGCGCCCCGCGGCCGGCGCCGACGCCGCAGTCGCCGCCGGAGCAGGCACGGCAGGCGCCTCCGGCACCGCGGGCAGCTCCGCCCACGCTGCGCGTGGCAACGGGGGAGGGGAGCGATGCCGTACGCCTCGGCTCGGGGCACCTGCGCCACGAGGCTGGGGTGCGAGCGCTGGCCTTCTCCGGCAACGGCAAGCGGCTTGCCACCATCGCACGGGATGGTCAGGTCTACTTGTGGGATCCAGCCACCGGCGCGCTCCTCGGCAAGGGACAGGTGGAGGCCGGGCGGATCGCCCTGGACGAAGAGGGCAAGCTGCTGGCAACCGGGCGCGCGCGCGGACCGGTGGAGCTGTGGCGCACCGACACATGGGCGCGGGTTCGGCAGGTGCGAGGCCCGGGCGGTCATGATGACCCTGCGCCGACGCTGGCGTTTTCTCCTGGCGGCTCGGTGTTGGCCGTGGGCTTCCCGGGCAAGGTGGAGCTTTGGGACCACCGCAAGCCGAAGCTGAGGCGCACCCTGAAGGCGGGGCCCGGTGTGCGCTTCCTCCCCGGCGGCCGCCTCGTGGCGCTGCAGCTGCCGCGATCCGACGAGCACCGCGGCATCGAATGGAGCGGAGTGCGCGTCTACGACTGGCGCACGGGCCGGCGCAAGCTGGATCGCCCGGGTGAGGCGTGGGACCACTCGGACCTGGCCTTCGGGCCCGGCGCGAAGTGGGTGGCGCTGGCCCGGGCCGACGGCGCCAGCTACGGCGCCCCGGACGCGGTGCGGGTGGTGGCCTGGCCCTCGGGCAAGGCCCTGGCGGTGCTCAAGGACGCGCGCCCCGAGGTGATGGCCATGGCGCCGGGCGCTGACCTGCTGGCCACCAGCGACGGGGGGCACGCGGTGCGGCTGTGGCGGCTGCCGGCAGGCGAGCCGGTGCTTGGCCATGGCGGGCACACCGCGGCGGTGTCCGCGGCGTTTTTGGCCGCGGCAGGGCAGCGGGTGATCACCAGCGCCGGGCCATCGCTGCTGTGGAACACGCGCACCGGCGCGCTGCTGGGACGCGTGGACCGCCCGGCCATCGCCGCACTGTCGCGCCCACGGAACCTGCTGGCTCTGTGCCAGCGCCGCGCGAACCGCCGGCAGCCCTTCAACATGCTGCTGGTGAGCGCAGGCACATTCGGGCCGGTCTGGGAGCGCCAGGGCCGATGCGTACACTGGGCCGTGGCCAGCAAAGACAGGTGGGTGCACAGCCCGGGCTGCCGCATCTTCGCCGCGGGCGCCGGGGTCAAACCACGCAAGCTGTTCGACGATAACTGCGACTCCAAGGTGGCGGCGCTCTGGATCTCCGAGGGCGGGGAGCAGGTCCAGGCGGTGCTAAGCACCCGGCCCCGGCACGGGCGGCAACCCTCGTGGAGTAAGCCGAAACCATGGTGGACCACCGGGCGGCTGCGGCTGCTTCGCAGGGCGGTGGCCGCCGCCACCAACGAGCTGGTCGACCTGCCGGGTGAGCTGCCCCTGGAGGTGCGGGCCATGGCCTTCTCGGCCGGAGGCGAGCTGCTGGCCCTGGGCGACGTCAGGGGTGAGGTCCGCCTGCGTCGGGCGACCACCGGCAAGGTGGCGCACGCGCTCGCCGGACACACCGGCGCGGTGATCGCCCTGGCCTTCGCGTGCGACGGCTCCACCCTGTTCACCGCTGCCGCCGACAGCACCCTGCGCCTGTGGGACACGCGGAGCGGACAGGAGGTGCAGCGAATCGATGTACCCTCCGTTGTCACCGCGCTGGATATCTCGGCATCCACCGCGGCTCTGGTCACAGGTCACCGGGACACCACGGCGAAGATCTGGCGGCTGAAAACAAAACCCGCCAAAACAGAGCCCGGAGGGCCTTGACAAAGCCGTGCCCCTGGACTAGAAGTGCTCTCGTTGTTGCGGGGTGGAGCAGTCCGGTAGCTCGTCGGGCTCATAACCCGAAGGTCGTAGGTTCAAATCCTGCCCCCGCTACTAACCCGGT
>CAZEFW010000263.1:0-7294 GCA_964511535.1 uncultured Myxococcales bacterium
CCGGTGATGTAGACGTTGCCCGCGTTGTCCACCTCCAGATCGTAGGGGATGTCACTGGAAGAGGAGCCGAAGGTCTTGCCCCAGCGGAGCTGGCCGCTCGGCGTGTAGCTGGCCAAAAAGATGTCGTAGCTCCCCTTGGATCCGTGTGGCTGCCCCCCGAGCATGATGGAGCTGTAGAAGTAGCCGGCCACGTAGACGTTGCCGTTGGCGTCCACGTCCACGGCGTAGGCGTAGTCCGACGAGGAGCCGCCGAACTTCTTGCTCCAGCGGTGCACCGCGCCGCACCCGGTAGGCTTGGTCCAGCCGTGCTTGGTCTTGGCCGGCTTGCACTCGCCGCAGCCCCCCGGCTCCTTGGTGCCCGATGGGACGCACTTGTTGGGGCCGACAATGCAGCTGTTGCTCGCCACCGACCAGAACTTCTTGGCCTTGTTCGGGTCACACACCCCGCAGCCGCTGCCGTCCTTGGTCCCGGGGTTTTCGCAATCGCCGTCGATGATGCACTTGTTGCCCGTGGGGGTCCACGAGGTCTTGCTCGCCGTGGCGTTGCACACCGCGCAGCCGTCGTTGTGCTTGTCACCGCTCTGGTAGCAGGCGCCGTCGATCTTGCAGGTGTTGGCCAGGGCGGTCCACTTGTACTTGCTGACCTTGGGCGCGCACTGGCTGCAGCCGGAGAGGTCCTTGGCGCCGGGGTTCTTGCAGACGTTGTTGATCAGGCACTTGTAGGTGGCCCCGCCCACGGTCCACGACGTGGCGCTCACGCCGGGCTGGCAGCTGGCGCATTTGCCCGGGTGCTGGGCGCCCTTGTTGTAGCAGGTGCCCGAGATCTTGCAGAGCCCCGGGATCTGCGTCCACTTGTACTTGGCCTTGGTCGGCTCGCAGGTGCCGCACTTGATGCTGTCCTTAACCTTCGGGTTGTAGCACTTGTTGTTGATCAGGCAGAAGTTGCCCTTGACCGTCCACGACGTGCCGCTCTTGGCGGGGTCGCATTCGGCGCAACCGAGCGGGTGCTTGGCGCCCTTGCTGTAGCACTTGCCGTTGATCTTGCAGACGCCCGACAGGGGCGACCACTTGTACTTGTTCTTGTTCGGGTTACAGGTGGCGCACTTGATGGCGTCCAGGTCGCCCGGCTTCTTGCACACCTTGTCGATGAGGCAGCGCCCCGCCACCGCCTTCCAGGACGTCTTGGAGAACGCCGGGTCGCACACCGCGCACTTGCCGCCGTTGAAGTCGCCCTTGTTGTAGCACTTGCCGTCGATCTTGCAGGTGTTGGAGATGGCGGTCCACTGCTTGGTGCTCTTGGAGGGATCGCACTCGAAGCAGGAGCCGTCCGGCTTCTTGCCGCCCTTCTTGTAGCAGGTGTTGTCGATGATGCACCAGCCGGCCATCAGCTTGTTGCCCAGGCAGCCGCCCTTGCCGTCGCACAGGTCCTTGGTGCAGCCGAACTGATCGGCGCACTGCTTGAGGAACGAGGTCCCCTTGCAGGTGCCGCCGATGCAGACGTCGTTCATGGTGCAGTCGTCCTTGTCGTTGCAGCTGCCGCCGCTCATGGGCATCCACTTGGTGTTGTTCATCACCCCGCCGTCTCCCTGCGACGGCTGGCAGCCCATGCACGGATCGTCCGGCTTGCGCGTGCCGATGGCCACGCACTTGGGCACCGTGACCGGCACGCCGCCGTCGTCGATTCCCACGCGGTACATCACCCGGCAGAAGCCCTTCTTCGGGATGTTGCTGCACATGCCCAGGCCGAGGCACTTGTCCACGGTGCAGCCGAGCTTGTCGTTGCAGTCCATCAGGTACTCGGGCCAGCACTTGTTGTCCTGGCCGCACACCGGGTTGAACGCGCACGGATCATGGGCGTTGCACGATTTGCCCGGCTTGTTGCACTTGTACGGCTTGTAGCTCTTGGGCAGCGCCGGACGGGTATCTGGCGAAAAGGCGTCCTTCTTCTTGCCCCCGCGGTCTTTTTTGCCGATCCCCTGGTCGCCGACCCAGAAGACCTCATCAGAGCAGGCGGTCAGAGCCAGGCTGGCGGCCAGCGCGGAGACCAGTACTATCCGAGGCGCGGTGATTCTCATCGGTAAACTCCCCATCGTGGAAAATAAGCGCGACAGCCCAGTTTATCATCCGGGCAGGGAGGCTTGAAAGGGAGGCTCATACCCTATAATGGGACCATGCGACGGCGGCCTCATGGATGGCTCCTACTCTGCGCGCTCTGGCTGTTGCAATGCCAGTACAACCTGGACGCGCCCTGGCCTGACGGCGCGGTGACGCCGGACGGCCCGATCCCGGACAGCAAGATCGGCAAGGAGGGGTGGTGGCCCTGGAAGAAGGATCGAGGCCCAGGCAAGAAGGACCAGAGCCCCGGCAAGAAGGATAACGGGGCCGCGGACACTGGGCCCGGCAAGGACGGCGGAAGGCCCAACCCCAACGCGCCGGTGGTGACCCTGGACAAGCCGGCGCAGGGCAGCAGCACCACATCAACGCGGCAGGAGTTCTCGGGCGCGGTCAAGGCCAAGTACCCGGTCATGCGCTGCGAGCTGTACATCGACGGCAAGCTCTCCGGCACCGATCTGGGCCCTGGCTCCAAGTTCAAGTTCAAGGACCGGCCCATCAGCGCGGGCAAGCGGTCGTGGTACGTGCGCTGCCGGGACATCAAGGGCAAGTGGGGCACCTCTGCCACGCGTCAGCTCGACGCCACGTGGGTCATGCTGTCAGCGTGCAAGACCGGCGGTTGGTCCTCCAGGAAGCGTTACCAGCTGAGCAAGGACCTGCTGGACGTCAATGGCAGCTGCTTCGTCATCGACGATGACAGCGTCGAGCTGGACGGCGGGGGAAGGAAGCTGGTGTCGGCGCGGCGCAAGGACCTGATGGTGTTCAGGCCCTCGACTCACCCGTACACCGTCTGGCGAAACAAGTCCTCGGCGGGGGGGACGGCGGCCATGTGGCAGACCGGCTGGAGCGCGCCCACCAAGGGGGACAACGCATACGGCCAGCCCACCGCCGCGGACTTCGACGGCGACAGCCACCTCGACTTGCTGCTGCACTCGAAGGGCGGGGCCATGCGAATCCACAAGAACAACGGCACCGGCGGCTTCGGCCCGACGGCCGCCTGGCAGCTGTCAGCCACCGACTTCAACTACGGCGCGCCCCGGGCGCTGGACTGGGACCAGGACGGCAAGCTCGACCTGGTGGTGGCCCACTGCGGCGACAAGGAGCGGCTGCTCAAGGGCACCGGCGTGCTGAGCATGTCCGGCTTCACTTTCGCCGCCACGTTCGACATGGGCAGCTGCACCCGACGCCTGACCCCCGGCGACTTCGACGGCAACGGCATGATCGACCTGGTGTCCGGCAATCAGCACAAGGCCGGCTGGGACGGCCGGCATCATGTGTTCCTCAACAACAAGGTCAAGTTCAGCGGCGCCTGGTCCTCCAGCAGCACGGCCCATGTGGGCGACACCCCCAGCTTCGTGGCTGACTTCGACGGCGACGGCGTCTGGGACCTGCTCACCGGGGCAGATCTCGGCAGCTCGAACCGCTACAGCCTGGTGTTCCAGAACACCAAGCAGGGTGCCGCCTGGAACCTGCGCTACTCGCGGCCCGCGTCGGCGCCGGTGGCAGCCGCCGACGTCGACGCCGACGGCGACACCGACCTGGTGCTCGTCTCCTTCAAGGCCGGCTCCACCGAGCCGGACAAGCTGCTGCTGGCGATCAACGACGGCAAGGGCCTGTTCACCTCGTCCAAGAGCCTGCCCATCAAGGCCGGCAGCTACCCGCAGGTGCTGCTGGCCGACCTGGACGGCAGCGGCCTGCCCGAGATCGTCACCGCGCCCCAGGTGAGCGGCGACGCGCTGCGGGTCTACCGCCTCGGCAAGGGCGCGACGCCGCCCAAGCTTGTCTGGTCGCCCCTGGCCGGCAACGGCTTTCACCGCGTGCTGGCCCGGGATCTGGACAGCGACGGGCGCCTGGACCTGGCGCTCTCCTACACCAAGGGTCTCTCCGGCAGCTTCAAGCGGCACCTTGCGGTATATCGCCAGAGCCAGCCGCTTAAGTTCACCCAGGCGTCGGTGGCCAGCGACAGCACCGGCGACGCATTCTTCATGTTCAGCCCGGGGGACATCGACGGCGGGTACGCCGCCGGGATCACGGTCAAGGACAAGAACGTGCGGGTGCAGAACTTCGGCGCGATCCGCGGCTTCTCCATCGGCGTGCGGCTGCAGAAGGACAACTTCACGGTGGACAAGGTGACCGTGGAGGATCCGGACCTGCACGGGTTCGCGGTCCTGTCGGTCAAGAAGGGCACGCTGAGCAACATCACGGTCAAGCGGCTGCACCAGGGGGTGGGCCTGCGGGTGTCGAGCTCGAGCAGCATCACGGTCAACAACGCGACGCTCTGCCCCGCCATCCCGGATCCGTACATGGTGGCCCTGGCCGCCTACTGCACCGGCACGGGCGCGCTCGCAGGAAGCGGCAACACCCTGGGGATGATCAACGGCTGCGGGGGGCTGAAGGGGAGCACCTGTCGCTAGAGCGGGTCATGAAAAGCTGATGGCTCTCCGCTGAAAGCTGATAGCTTTACTGCCATGAAGCCACGCATTCTCATCGTCGGCGCCGGGGACATCGGGGCGCACCTCGCCACGCGCCTGTGTGACAGCTGGGAGGTGTCGGTGCTGGACGTGGACCAGGCGGCCCTCGACTCGGAGCTGCTGTCGGGCTGCGCCACACGCCACGCCGGCGACGGCACCAGCGCGCTGGTGCTGCGGGACGCTGGCGCCGAGCAGGCCGACACCCTGGTGGCTGCCACCGACTCGGACGAGGTGAACCTCGAGGTGCTGAAGCTGGCCCACGACCGGTTCGAGATCGACAGCCTGTACGCCGTGATGCAGGGCCACGAGTTCGAGGCGCAGTACCGCGACCTTCCGGACGTGGAGCTGGTGGACAGCAACCAGGCGGCCAGCGCCCTGGTGGCATCGCGCCTGCAGCGGCGCAAGGTGGCCACCAGCATCGGCCTGGGCGAGGGGGAGATCATCGAGGTGGAGGTGCTGGCCAACTCGTCGGTCATCGGCAGCACCCTGGCCGAGCTGAGCCCACGCAAGTGGCTGGTGGGCGCGGTGTACCGCGACGGCGAGCTCATCGTGCCCCACGGCGACACGCGGCTGGCCGAGGGGGACCGGGTGGTGATCATCGGCGAGCCGGAGGTGCTGGGCGCCATCGCCACGCACATCGGCGCCGGCGAGTCGCGCTTCCCGCTGCACTACGGCTCCAACCTGGTGGCGCTCGAGGGCCCGGACCTGGCTGCCATGCAGCCGGAGCTGGACTACCTCATCGAAAACTCCGCCGCCTTCGCCCTCGACCTGCTGAACCTCAACGGCGGCGACCGCGAGACCGCCGAGCGGCTGGTGGCGGCCAAGCGCGACGCCGGGGTCATCGCCCTGTCGCCCCGCCCGCTGGACCTGCTGGGCCGCATCGGCCTGCGCCGCACCGACACCGCCCGGCTGCTGGACATGGCCATCTCGCCGGTGCTGATTCCGCGGGGCAGCTTCCCTTACCGGCGGCTGGTGCTCGGCCTGTACGAGGCGCCCTATTCGCCGGAGGCGGCCCAGATGGCCATCGACGTGGCCCGCACGCTCAAGGCGGAGCTGACCCTGGCGGTGGTGTTCCAGCCCGAGCTGGTGGTGGGCTCGGTGGCGCGCCAGGAGATGGACCACGCCCGGCGCCAGGTGGAGGACCTGGCCCGGCTGTACCACCTGGAGATGGAGGTGACCGAGCTGTCGGGCAACCCGATCCAGGAGCTGCTGGGCGCCGCGAAGAACGCAGACCTGTTGATGCTGCCCTACCGCCGCCAGCAGAAGGCCTCGCTCACCCGGCCGGACGTGGGCCAGAACCTGCTGCACCGGGCGCCCTGCTCCACCATGGTCATGCCCCACGGCCCCCTGCCCAGCCCGTAACCATGCACCTCGGCGACGCGGTCACCCTGCTGCTGTACGCCCTGGGGGCGTTTCTGATCCCGCTCGGCACCGGCCGCATCGGCCTGCCCGCCGCGGTGGGCGAGATCCTGTACGGCGTGCTGCTGGGACCGCACCTGGCCGGGTTGATCCAGCAGAGCGACTTCTCCACCCTGCTGGCCGAGCTCGGCTTCTGCTTCTTGATGTTCCTGGCCGGCCTGGAGATCGACTTCCCCGCCATCGAGCGGGCCGGGGCAAAAAATCTGGCCATCGGGTCGTCGGTGGCGGCGCTGATCTTCGCCGCCGGGCTGGGCGCCTGCTCGCTGCTGCAGCTGCCGCTGTTCATGTTCCTGGTGTTCGGCGCCATGAGCGTGGGCATCCTGCTGGTCACCCTCACCGAGCTCGGGCTGACCAAGTCCAAGGCCGGCCAGGGCATGATCTTCGTCGGCTCGGTGGGCGAGTTTCTGACCATCGCCCTGCTCACCGGCCTCGGCTTCTACTACAAGTACGGCCTCGGCGGGCAGATGATGCTGGAGCTGGGCAAGCTGGCGCTGATTTTCGTGGCGGCCTACGTGGTGCTGGTGCTGCTGCGCACGCTGATCTGGTGGTGGCCCGAGCGCTTCGCCCGGGTGGCCGCGGCCCACGACCCGTCGGAGGTGGGGGTGCGCGCGGGCATGGCGCTGATGCTGGTGTTCGTGGCCTTCGCCGCGCTGCTGCACGTCGAGGCGATCCTCGGCGCGTTCCTCGCCGGGGCGCTGTTCGCGTTCGTCTTTCGCGACAAGACCGTGCTGGAGCACAAGCTGTCGTCCATCGGCTTCGGCTTCTTCATCCCGTTCTTCTTCATCTGGGTCGGCACCGAGTTCGAGGTTAGCGCGGTGCTCGACCCGAAGGCCCTGACCCTGGTGTTCTGGCTGCTGCTGGCGTCCTTCATCTGCAAGGTGCTGCCGTCGATGCTGCTGATGCTGGCCGGGCTCTCGGCGCGGGAGTCGCTGGGCGCAGGCCTGCTGCTGGGCGCGCCGCTGACCCTGCTGGTGGCCATCAGCCGCATCGGCCTGGACCTGAAGGTGATCGACCAGTCCACCGCCTCGGCGGTGGTGCTGCTGGCCATCACCACCGGCGTGCTGTTTCCCTGGCTGTTTCGGATGTTGATGGGGGGCAGCGACAAGGACGCGGCCGCCGGGCACTGAACATTGGTAGCCAGCCAAGCAACCATGGTTCGCTATGTGCTCGCTTCGCTCGCCCGGTCGCGACTGTGGGTGCTGTGCGTGGGTTGGGACCTTGGTGGTGTGCTTCCGGCTTGTGGCCGTTTCATCGCTGTGCACGGGGGCTGATATGGGGGTGTGGTTGGGGCG
>CAZEFW010000264.1:0-7093 GCA_964511535.1 uncultured Myxococcales bacterium
ATGGTCCCGACAATACCCCTCCCTCCTTTAAACTCCATCAGAATTGTGGGGTTTAAAGGAGGGCCAGCCAGGGCTAATCCTGCACCAGGGTTAGCAGGAGACCCTTATAAACGGGCCCTCGGCGATTCCTGTCGCTGGGCGTAGCAAGACAATATCCTGGCACTTCTGTTACCGATGTAGTGGCACCGGACCGGGTTGCGCGACGACTGGCCGATGCCGCTGAGCGACAGGCGCTGTCAGTTCGTGGGTAAGCCTCGGCGGTCGCCGGACGATCAGCGGATCGCGTATATCATCGCGTACTTGGCCTGGGTGACCCAGTCGCCGTAGTACCACTTGTACGGACCGCTGACATAGGTGTCGCCGGAGGTGCCTGGCATGTCCCAGCCTGTCTTGTAATAGCTGTTATGGATCTTGGTGAAGACCGAGTTGGCGGTGATCACGTTGGTGGGGTTGATGGCGTCATAGCTGGAGGCATAGGCGAATCCTCTGGCCGTCGCCGCGGCGTTGATCAGCTTGTAGCCGCCCGCGATCAGGCCGATGCGCTGCTTGCAGGAGAGGGACGCCTTCCATGATTTGTAGCTGGTGCCGGGGCTCTGAAAGCCGCACTCGTAATACAGTTCGGTGTTGTGTATTCCCCATGCTCTGACCACCATCCCCGCCTTGGCCAGGGCCTTGAAGGCGGCGTGGCTCATGTAGTGGTACCCCTTGAGCTTGGTGGGGTCGATGGCCGTGGAAGTGGTGGACGCGCTGGTCAACGGCGAGTCCACGAACATGAAGACGGTCCACCCTCCGCCGGCGGTCTTGTTATCGCAATAGACCATGAAAGGGCTCGTCCCACCGGGGCCATCGGGATCTATCTTGTATGAGCCGCTGGGCGATGCACTGTTCAGCGCCAGGACATGCTTGCAGTTGTTCGGCAGCGGGACGCACTTGCCCTTGGAGCAGTACGTCGTGGCGCAGTCCGATTTTTTGCTGCACTTCTTGCCCGTGGCGCAGGTCGGGCAGACGCCGCCGCCGCAGTCCACGTCGGTCTCGGCGCCGTTCTGCATCTTGTCGGTGCATGTGGGCAGGGGAAAGTCCGGAGCTTGCTGGTCCGGGACGAGCAAATCGGGTATCGCCTGGTCGGGGATGAGCTGATCCGGCAACGCCTGGTCGGGGATGAGCTGATCCGGGATGGCCAGATCAGGCATGAGCTGATCGGGCTGGAGCATGTCAGGTACGAGCTGATCCGGGACGGTTTGATCCGGGGTGGTCTGGTCGGGGACCGACTGATCCGGGATGGCCAGGTCCGGGATGGTTTGATCCAGCGGCGCCTGGTCTGGCGGGCTGGAGTCAGGGAGCGCGACGTCCGTCCCCAGATCCTGGGTGGAGAGGTCGGCTGGAAGAGCTCCGTCCTTCCCGGCGGGCCCGGATGCGCCGTCGCTGCAAGCCGCCCCGGCGAAAATCATCAACAAGACAGGCCAATGATGCAGCAGGCGCGCTGCATGCCGGAGCCGTGGGCGCGATTCGATCGAGCTGATATCCATTCATTATCTGTACAGGAGGGCGACCCTCGCCGGCAAGGATCGGGCCGCCCGCAGGGTAATGGACCGGAAGATCGACGCGCCACGGGCTTCGAATGGTTAACCCCGTGGATCCAGATGAGACTGCCTGTGGTGGCTACTGGTACTCGCTGAAGATGCCCACCTTCAGGCTTCCGTCCTGCCTGTTGCGCTTGCCGAGCATGATGGTGGCGCCCCTCTCTTCGAATCCTCCGGCGCTGCCCCATAGCTCCGGTCCTGACCTGCTTGCCGCTGATGCGTACCGACTCGCCTCCCTGTGGTAGCCTGCGCGGCATGAGGCGCGTCCCCTCCCTGTTCGTCATGTTTCTGCTCGCCGCCTGCGACAGCGGCGGCACCTTCTTCGACAGGGACGCTGCCCTGGTGGGCCTCGATGGAGGCGGCAAGGATCGCGGCATCGGCGACGCGGGGCTTCAGCCCGCCAATGACCTCCCGCGGCCTGATGGCCCCCGCCCGCCTGACGGCTTCATTTGGCCAGACATCTGGCCTGCCCAGGATCTGTTCACGGCGATGGACCTGCCGTCATGGCCCGACACGGGCGCGACCCCGGACAAGGGCGGCGCGGCGCCGGACAAGGGCAGCGGCGGGGCCGTGGCCCGGGGCGTCTACAGCTACGCCGCGGTGCCGGTCTACGGCCTGCTCAACCCGCCAGCCGCCATGTACCACCCCAAGGGTGATCATGCCCTGCTGCTCGACGCCTCGGACAAGGTCCACCGCTACACGGTCAAGACCAACGCCGTGGCCCAGGTGGCCACCGCTCCGGGGGTCACCTGGCGCGCCGTCGCCTTCGTGGCCAGCGGCGCCAGCGCGGTGCTGCTCGGCAACCACAGCGCGAGCAACACCGGGCGCGTCTATGTCTGGGACCACGCCGGGGGAAAGCTGAGCGAGCTGACCGCCGAGCGCTTCGCCGGCGGCACCTACCAGGCCCTCGCCCTGTCGGCGGGCGGCGCGTCGTTCAAGCTGTTGGGCAGCAAGAAGAGCAGCGGCGCCGGCTACCTCGCCTACCTCTGGGACCTCGACCCGGCCAAGGGGCGGACCAACGTCAAGGCGACCTGGACCTCGGCGGGGTGCCAGGACCTGGCCTGGGCCTCCGACAGCTACGGCAAGCCCGCGGTGGCCGTCTCGTGCGGGGTCAACGGCGTGACCCTGATGCACCTGGACGGCGGCGGCAACTGGACCAAACATACGAAGAACGCCGGCAATACATCGTACATGTCGGGGCGGCCCCAGCGGGACTACGCCCTGGCGATCTGCTGGTCGTGCAGCGGCAAGGTGTACCGCTTCGAGAAGGGGGCATGGGCCACGCCTTACGCCAGCCCCAAGCTGACCGGCGCCTCGCGCATCGGCTTTTCGAGCGACGGCAAGCGCGCCCTGCTGCTCGGGGGGTACGGCGGCTCGCCAGCGGTGGCCCGCGCCCACGAGTACCGCCACGACCTGATGGGGCAGACCGACTTCACCGATGTCTCGATCCCGAACTTCGACAAGGCCCCGTACAACGCCAAGAGCGGCGCCCAGCTCAACGCTGTGGCGTGGCGCCCGGGCTGCGATGGCGGCCTCATCGTCGGCGGGGCCAACTCCTACGCACAGAAGAAGGGTTACGTGATCCGTTTCCAGGTGGTCAACGGCAAGAAGTGCCCCTGAGCAGAGAGCGCGCCGCCGCGGTATTGACCTCCGCGGTGTGCAATCTTTTGTCCTCACCCTCGCCGAGCCCTCCGCAGCGCGCTGGAAATCCTTGAACAATCCCGGGGGCGTTTCCTGGCACGATACCTGCTCATCAGGGGGGCATGCCCCACCGCCTCACCAGCGCCGCCCGCCTGACGCCCCTGCTCATGTCGTTGCTGCTCTGGGCCTGCGGTCCGCTGCCGGACGACGACGGCTGGGAGCTCAACGACGACGTGGGGGAACGGATCATGGGCCTGGCCTGTCCCAAGGGCGGCAAGGTGACGCCCAAGACACCCTCCTTCGGCAAGTCCATCGATGGCCACGCCTCCTACGTCGCCCAGTCCAAATGTTCGCCCACGGCCCGGCCGGGCGTGGTGGCCTTCAAGAACCTGATCCTGGCCACGTACCCCTGTACCTACAGCGGCGGCATCACCCGCGCGTGCAGCGTCGGCGGCAAGAGCGAGCACAAGGAGGGGCGGGCCTGGGACTGGATGGTAAAGGCCGGACACCCGGCCGCGGACTCCCTGCTCAAGTGGCTGCTCGCCACCGACAAATATGGCAACAAGCAAGCCAACGCCCGCCGGCTGGGCATCATGTACATGGTCTTCAACAAGAAGATCTGGGGCGCCTACAGCGCCAGCAAGGGCTGGCGGCCCTACAGCGGCAGCAACCCCCACACGGACCATGTGCATTTTTCGTTCAGCTGGGCCGGCGCCAACAAACAAACAAGTTTCTGGCAGGCGCCCACGGCTCCCAAGAACCAACCTCCGCAGGGGTGGCTGGAGAGCGCCAGCTGCGCCGAGATCCGCGGCTGGGCCCAGGACCCCGACGCCAAGAGCGCGGCCATCAACGTCCACATCTACCTGGACAGCAAGGCGGGCGACAAGGGCGCCAAGGCCTACAGCATCAAGGCCGGCCAGTACCGGTCGGACCTGTGCAAGGCCATCGGATCCTGCAAGCACGGCTTCGTCTTCAAGCTGCCGTCGAGCTTTCATGACGGCAAACCCCACACGGTGCGGGCCTACGGCATCGACGCTCAGGGGGGGACCAACCCGCAGCTCAAGGGCGGCTCCAAGACCTTCACCTGCAAGCCGCCGGCCCCGCCGCCGCCGCCGCCGCTCAAGCCGGACCTGAAGGCGCCGGCCCCCGACAGCGGCTCCCGGCCCGACACCGGTCCGAATCGCCCGGATCCGGACCTCGGCGCGGCGCCGCCAGCGTATCAGGATGGCGCGCTACCCGGCGCCGACCTCGGCCCGTTGCCCTCCCCGGCTGCCGAAACCATGCATCAGCTGGTCGGCGGCTGCTCGGTGGGATCGCGCACGGGCGCAGGCGCCTGGCCAGTGATGGTATTGACCCTGCTGGGCCTGCTGACGCGCCGCCGCCAGGGCGGCTCTTTTTAGGCCCCACCTGCTTGCTTCTGGAGTCAGGCCTCAGATGCTCGGCCGGGGCTCCTGCCGACAGCTGCTCCTGCCCCTGAACGGGTAGCGATCATGGATTGAGTTGGGCGATTGAGGAGCGGCCATTGGGGAATTCTCGGGGGGGGAGTTCGGCTTTTCACCGAAGTGCACCAATGATATAGTTTTTATCTACAATTTCCACTACTTGAGGGGAGGTTGTTCTTGCGACTCAATCTCTTGGTCCGTTCCATGTTCATTCTGGCCCTGGTGACCGTTGCCAGCGGCTGCGCCAGCTCACACGCCAAGTGGCCCACCTTCTCCGATCCGGTGCTGGCGCGCTACAAGGCGCAGTTTTTGAAAGACGAGGCGCGCTACCTGGCTTCCGAGGGGCCTTTCTTCGCGCTCAAGAATCCGAAGCCCTGCAAGCTGGGCCAGGAGCTGAAAGAGCGGCTGGCGATGAACGGGAAGACGGTCCAGGAGACCAAGGATGAATTGAAGAGGCTCTCGAGCGGCAAAGCCAGAGCCGGCAAGAGCAGGAGAGAATACGAGGCGGTGGATGCCCACATCCTGGAGGGCGAATGCCCTGTTGATGGCCGCCTCGAAGGCAGAGTGCGCTACCACGGCACCTATACAGTGGTCGACCACAATCCGGGCTATCAGAACCAACCTCCGACGGTCTCCCGCCTCATCTGGTATCAGGTCGTGGAGGCCGATTATTCCGGCGGTGTCCAGGGAGGAGAGGTGTCCAGCTACATGCTGATGGCCCTGGGTGATAATCACATCAAGACCGACATCGGGCTGGTGAAGATGAAGCGCCGCGGCGCCACCAAGCCCACGTCAAAGTGGGAGGGAACGGCGATGTTCTCGTATGGAAAGCACGAGGGCTACGGCACCTCGCCGAAGCCGCGGCAGCTTGGCCCAATAGTGGCATTTAGGTTTCCAAGCAAGTGGGGCAGCGGCACGGTCAGCATCAAGGACCTCCCGACCCACTTCACGAGCGTCACGCGGTCTCTGGGCGATGACCGACGCAGCAATACCACGTACATGCACAGCCAGAAAATCAGCTTGATGCACTCAAAAGGGGGTAAGCCCCACGGCAAGAGCATCTCGTACGATTGGGTCACCCTCGCAGGCCACCCCGTCAAGGGCGAGACGAAGTGCTACCGAGAGGGCAAGGAGATCAAGACCCTCAACTGTAATTTCTGAACGGCGGAGAGGATACAGATGCGACGATTTGAGGAGCGGTCGAAATACACCACGACGCTGCTGGCGGTCACCATTGTGATGGCATCCTGCGTTACATCCATGCCGCGCGAGGAGCCGAGCCCCTACACCGCCGAGGAGCAGGCCGCCATCGACCGCGCCTCGGCGAACAACAAGGCCAAACACCAGCAGTCATCGCAGCGGCTGTGGGCCGAGGTATGTGGCCAGGCCAGGAAGATCGCGGGCCCGGTGGCGGAGTATACGTTCAACGACGGCACCATGGCCTCGGGGGTCAAGGCCTATGAGACCGGGTTCGGCGGCTGCTTCGTGGGCAAGTTCAAAAAGGTCACCGGGGTGTTCACCAAAAAGGAGTTCACCATGTTCGATCAGGGGGTCCTGGTCACCAAGGGCTCCTACGAACCGAGGGAGATCTATCAGGGCAAGTTCCTCTACCTCAGCACCAACGCCGGAGAATATGAAGAGAAGGGCACCACCATCATGATCGGCAAGCGCACCAGGCAGGACGGCAGCGTGAAGGTGGGCATCTTCATCGGCGATGGTGCCATGCCCATCATGCCGTTCGGGGTCCACCTGGTGGAGGCGGACCGACCTTACCTGGCCAGGGTGGAACAGCAGCACAAACAGCAGGTGGTGGCGTTCAGGGAGGCGCAACGGCGCAAGGTCCAGAGCGAGAGCAGCACCTTCAGCTTCGGGCAGGCCATCGCCCTGGGTCTGGGCGGGGCGGTCATTGCCGGCACCGGCATCTCAGCTGGTCTCGCGGCCGAGGACATCGTCTCCGTGGCTGCGGCCTTCACCGCCGACGTGATGACGGAGGGCCAGGCAGGCGCCATGGCCGACCTGCAGCGCAGCGCGGACCTGGAGCTGAAGGCGGCCAAGGAGGAGCGGGCTCGCGTGGAGGCAGAGCGGGCAGCGGCGCGCGAGCGTGAGCGGAGCGCCGCGGCATCCTCCGGGGGCGGGGGAGCGGGCGGGGGGGGGGGCGGGGGAGCGGGCGCGGGAGCGGGAGCGGGCGCAGGCGCGAGCGCAGGCGCGAGCGCAGGCGCGGGCGCCAGCGGCGCGGCGGCGGCGAGCACCGGGAAAAGCGCAGCAGGACAAATTTACAAGCAGATGTCTGGCAGCAAGGCGGTACCTCAGCATGCGCGGGCCAAGGACAACCAGGACCAGTGCCGTGGTCCGCGGATGCAGCACGACACCTGCGTCCATGCCTGCAAATTGCAGGAAAGGGATGGCCAGACTCAATGCCACGCCCGCTAC
>CAZEFW010000265.1:0-7051 GCA_964511535.1 uncultured Myxococcales bacterium
TGCGCGAGGCCCTGAACTTGGGCAGGCGCACGCCGTTGTAGCAGATCTTCTTCTGCGCGACATGCGCCTCCTTGCGCTCCTTGCACGCCGCCGTGAACTCGGCGGAGCCGCAATCCTGCGCCCGAGCCGTCCCCGCAGCGAGACCACAAATCGACAGCGAAACCAATCCGAACATCAACCTGAGCTTGAGCATTCGTCCCTCCAATATGGCGCCAAATCGTGGAAAACCCCTCATTGAGGTATTGCGAGTAGACCATGTGAAAGAAGCTCGCGCCAGATCAGGATGTCCGGGCGCAGGAGGGACTCAGGAGCCGGTCTGGCCCAGGCGCGCCTCGATGGCCCGGCGCCAGGCCTCGACCGCGTCGGCGAGCGACTCCACCCCCTTGCGGCAGTGCTCCTTGCCATCGCGGTCCAGCCGCCACTCCTTCTTCAGGCTGTCGCGCTGCCAGGCGCCGCGGTCGAAGCGCACGCCGTGCAGCCGCACCGCCGGCGCGCCGCGCTCCATCACCGCCTTGACCGCGAAGGGGGGGATGTGCCCGGTGATCAGCCCAAGGTCCATGGACGCCTCGTCCACCACGCCCAGCTCATCAAGGGACCGCTTGGCCGCGCGGAAGACCTGGGTGGAGGACAATGACGGCCGCTCGATGCGCGGCGATGAGACGCCGAGGTTCATGGAGCCGGCGCAGCCCGCGTGGCTGAGCGTGGCTGAGAGGAGCAGGAGGGCTGCGAGGCGGCCGGACATGGTGGCCCGGATCATAATCGCCCGGGCTACTTGATGTCGATGGTCAGCGAAAAGGCGCCGCTCTGGGTGGCGGCGTAGGAGTCCACCGCCAGGACGAAGGTCTGCTGAGTCGTAGTGGTGATGCTGAAGCTCTCGGCCTGGCCCGCGCCGGCGCTGTCGGAGAACCAGGCGGCGCACTGCTTGTCCACGGTGACCGCGGTGCAGGTGGCGTCGGTGAAGGCGTAGGCCGCCAGGTCCCAGCTCGTGCTGGGCGTGACCGTCACCTTGGCCGTCTTCCCCGCGGGCAGCGAGACGATGTAGTACAGCTGCGGCCCGTCGTAGTCATAGCTGGTGCCGCAGGTGATGCTCGTGCCGAACTGGTTGGTGGCGGTGGAGGTGTCGCCAACGGCCGAGGCCTTACCCGCCACCAGGGTCAGCAGGGTGGCCTGGGCGCAGCGGTCGTTCTGGGCCGGCTTGGCCTCGGAGAGGCTCAGGGTAAACGGCCCCCGGTCGCTGGCCGAGAAGCCATCCACGGCGATGATCCAGGCGCCCGTGGTGCTGGGCTTGAGCGTCAGGGTCTCCACCCCGGCGGCGCCCACGCCGGTGACGTCGCTGACATGCCCGGCGCACCCGGCGTTGACGCCGATGCCGGTGCAGCCGCTGCTGGCCTCGAAGGCGTAGAGCGTCGGGTCGAACTTGGGCCCCGGCGTGAGCTTGAGCCCGTACAGCTTGCCGGCCGTCAGCGTGGCCGTGTAGTAGACCTGCGGACCCACGTATGCGCTGGTGCCCCCGCAGGACACCGCGCTGCCGAACTCGTTGCTGGCCAGGGTCGTGTCCCCCTGGGCCGTGGCCATTCCCGTCGCGAGCGTCAGCGCCGCGGCCGAAGAGCACTTCTCGTGGGCCGGAGGCAGCGCCTGGTCAGGGATCGGCAGGTCGGGCGGGGGGAGGTCGGGCACGAGCAGGTCGGGCAGCTGCAGGTCCGGCGCGGCCTGATCCGGCGCGGCCTGGTCCGGCGCGGCCTGGTCCGGCATCGGCAGGTCCGGCTGCCCGCGGTCCAGGTGCGGAATGATATCCGGCCGAACATCCAGGCCGATATCCGCCGGAACGCTCACATCATCATCGGAGCATCCCGCCAGAAGCAGAATCACAAATGGAACCGCCAGCCGCCTCATGAACCCCAGAGTATCCGCAAGCATCCCCAATGCCGCCCAACCATTTTTCATTTCTTGTTTTTTGTTCCTCGCTTTTTGTTTTCCTTTCAACCCCCAAACACCCGCCCCACCAGCCAGTACCCCCCCAGCCCCACAATCGCCGCCGACCCGCCCCACAGCAGCCCCACCCGGTACACCCGCGGCCAGCGCCGCGCCAGCAGGTGGATCAGCGGGAAGAGGCAAAGCACCAGCGTCACCTGCCCGGCCTCGACGCCCAGGTTGAACGCCAGCAGCGACAACACCAGCCCGCTTCGCGGCAGCCCGACCTCCGTCAGGATGAACGCAAACCCGAACCCGTGCACCAGCCCGAACAGCCCGGCCAGCAGCCAGCGCCGCCGGGGATCGCCGAGCACCAGGTTCTCCAGCCCGACATACATGATGGAGGCCGCGATGGCCGGCTCCACCACCGTCGCGGGCAGCGAGACCCACCCGAGGGCCGCGCCCACCAGGGTCAGGCTGTGGGCCACGGTAAAGGCGGTGACCACCTTGAGCAGGTACACCGCGCCCTCGCCCAGGCCCCGCGCGCGCGCCTCGGCCCCCTTGCCCCGAAGGCCCGCGGCCAGCAGCAGCCCGATGATGAACAGCACATGGTCCAGCCCGGTGAAGATGTGCTCCACCCCCAGCACCAGGAAGTCCCGCGCGTTGAGCCAGGGCGACACATGGCGGTCCACGGTCAGCTCGCGCTTGCCGGTGCTGAGCACCGCCGCCGCGGTCTGGCCGTCCCCCGTATCCACCGCGACCATGGCCCGGTGGG
This sequence comes from uncultured Myxococcales bacterium, assembly GCA_964511535.1. Lineage (GTDB taxonomy): Bacteria > Myxococcota_A > Polyangia > CAZCFB01 > CAZCFB01. The sequence goes on from CAZEFW010000265.1 coordinate 2,687, forward strand.
TGGCGTCCTGGTCGAACAGCAGGTCGTAGCGCAGCTGCAGCACCTCCACCCGGCGCGCGCATCGGTAGCTCAGCTCCACCCGGATGTCCCCCTCGCCCCGGGCGTGCAGGGTCCGCTTGCGCACGGGGCAGACGCGTCCGCCGCCGCTCCCCACCGTGACGTACCCCGCCACATGGCGCAGCACCATGTCCTGCTTCTGGCGGTACAGGGCCGCGATGGGGTTGACCCCCTCGGCCACCCCCAGGGTGGGCGCGAGATCATGGCGCGTGCCGGCCACGGTCACCGTCACCTCGGCGTCCTGGACCCGCACCTTCACCTTGCAGGTGGAGCCGCGATGGGCTCCTGCCGGGGCCGGGATCCCGCAGAGCAGCAGGGCGATGAGGAGCGATGTTCGCATGGTTTCAAGGCGCCGCCACCGGGGCTTGATACCCCACCGCGGCGACGGGATTTTAACTTGTTTCCGCCCTACAATGTCCATAGAGTCATGGCCAGAATGGATCCCCACTCCCGATCCCGAGGGGCGACCCTGGCAGCGGCCCTGCTGCTGCTGGCGGCCGCCCCCCTGCTATTGCCCGGCTGCTGCTCCCGACGCGGCCCCGGGCAGCTGGCCAGCCTGCTCAAGCACAAGGACCTGCCCTCGGACACCGCCGAGCTGCTGGAGCTGGCCGACGAGCTGGCCGCCAAGCGGCCGCGCACCGTATATACCACCAGCCGCGCCATGGCCGCGCTGGAGAAGGCCGTGGCCATGGGCTACCCGCGCTCCTTCGAGCTGATGTGGCGGCTCTCCCGCGCCAGCGTCATGCTGGTGGAGTTGCTGCCTGAAAAGCGCACCCGCTACGAGCTGGCCCGCCGCGGCGGCAAGGCGGCCCTGGAGGCCGCGGGCATGGAGCCGGACCGCGTGGAGGGGCACTACTACCTGGCCCAGTGCGTGGCCCGCATGGCCGAGGCGCAGTCGAAGATGAAGTACATCCCCTACTTCAAGATCAAGACCGAGGTGGCCGCCCGCATCGACGCGCGCTTCGATGACGCCGGGCCGCTGCGCTTCCTCGGCAAGCTGTACCTCACCGCGCCGGCCTGGCCGGTGAGCGTGGGCTCTTCTGAGAAGGCCGTGGAGATCCTCGAGCGCGCCCTGGAGATCGCCCCGGTGCCGGTCAACCGGCTCTTTTTGGGGCAGGCCTACTACCATGACGAGGAGTACGAGGACGCCGCGGACCAGATCCGCCGCGCCCTGGCGGACGGCCGCAAGCGGGGCCTCGAGATGCACTGGATCGCCGAGGGCGAGCGTTACCTCCGGATGATCCGCGCCGAGGAGGCCAGCCCGCCGGGCAGCAGGCTGCGCGCGCCCCGGGCGGTGGTGGCCGTGGGCCCACCAGTGAAGGACGACTGATGCATACCCTTGGACGAATCCTGGTGGGCAAGACCCGCGCCTGGGCGCTGGTCATCTTCGTGCTGGCCGTGTCCGGTGTCGCGCTGTACCAGGCGCGCGGCGTGGCGCAGGAGGACGACCTGCTCGCCTTCCTGCCGCGGGAAAACCCGGACGTGCAGCTGTTTCAGGACATCAACCAGCGCTTCGGCGGGCTCGACCTTGCCCTGGTGGGGCTGCAGGCCAAGGACGTGATGGACCGCGACTTCCTGTCGCGGCTGCGCGCGGTTACCAACGAGCTGAAGGACACCAAGGGGCTGGATCATGTGCTGAGCCTGACCAACATGATCGACTTCACCCCGGACCGGGACAAGGGCGGCATCATCTCGTCGCTGCTGGTCTCCGACCTGCCCCGGGACGCCGGCCAGCGCGAGGCGCTGCGCACCAAGGTGATGTCCCGGGACCATGTGGTGGGCAACCTGATCTCCCGCGACGGCAGCGCCGTGCTGATCTACTGCTTCCTCGCCTTCGGCACCGACCAGAAATCCATGGCAGCGCGGATCCAGGAGGTGGTGCGGGGCGCCTTCCCCGACGAGGGCGGCGTAAAGAAGTACTGGGGCGGCGGGCCGTTCATCGCCACCTACATCTACAACACCACCCAGGCGGACATGACCAAGCTGACGCCGTGGGCGGTGGTGGCCATCGTGGGGATCATGCTGCTCGCCTTTCGCGACCTGCTGGGTACGTTCCTGGCGCTGCTCTCCACCTCCATGGGCATCGTGCTCTCCCTGGGGCTGATGGCCACCCTCGGGGTGAAGTTCAACATCGTGCTCAGCTCCATGCCGGTGATCCTGTTCGCGGTGGGCAGCGCCTATGGCATCCATATCCTGTCGCGCTACTACAACCTGGCCGAGGAGCACGGCACCGAGGAGGCGGTGGTTCGCACCCTGAGCGGGGTGGGGCCCACGGTGCTGGCCGCGGGGCTCACCACGGCGGCCAGCCTGCTCTCCTTCGTCTGGATGGACATCGGCCCGCTGCGCAGCTTCGGCGTGTTCACCGCCCTGGGCATCCTGTTCACGTTGATCCTGTCGCTCACCTTCATCCCGGCGGTGGTGGCCATCACCGGGCTCAAGCGCCGGCAGAAGTCGGGCGTGCTGGTGCGGCGCACCCTGGCCCGGCTCACGGTGTTCGCGCAGCGGCGGCGGGTGGCCGTGACCGTGGCCCTGGGGTTGGTCGCAGCCACCGGGGTGGTGCTGACCGCGCGGGTGGACTCGCGCTTCGACCTGTCCACCTTCTTCTCCCGGGGCAGCCCCCCGGACCAGGCGGAGCGCTTCCTGGTGGAGCGCTTCGGCGGCTCGCAGTTCGCGCAGATCTACCTCGAGGGTGACCTGAACAACCCGGAGCTGCTGCGCCACATCCGCGCCCTGGGCGACGAGATCTCCCTGCTGCCCCATGTCTCATCGGTGCTGCACGTGGGCGAGGCCATCGCCCGGGTCAACGAGATCATGGCTGGCCAGCGGCGGATCCCCGACACCGAGGCCCAGGTGCGGCTGCTCTACTCGTTCCTCACTGGCGACCCGTCGGTGACCCAGCTGATCACGCGGGAGCGGGACAAGGCGCTGATGCATGTGAAGATGGCGTCCAACCGCGCCTCGGACCTGGAGCCGCTGGTGGAGCAGATGGAGCGCATCGCGGCCCGGACCATGCCGGGGGGCTACACCATCACCTCGGTGGACGGCAAGGGGGCAAAGGACACGCTGCAGCGCCTGCGGAACAACGCCATGCTGCGGATCCAGCAGCAGGCTCACATGCTGGGGCAGACCCTGTCGCCCGCGCAGGTCGAGAAGATGGCTGCCGCCCTGAAGCAGCCTGCCGTCCGGCCCGGCGCCAGCACGGTGCGCGCGACTGTGGAGCGGTTCCTGCGCTCCGAGGAGTGCGCGGTTCCGGTCCCCAAGGGGGCCGCGGGAGAGGACATGGTGCCCGCCCTGGCCAGCGCGGCCACGGCCCTGGGCCCGGACTTCGCCGACGAGGCGCTGGACAGGGCGCTCGCCGGGGCGCTGGCCGGCGTCGAGCTGGAGGATGACGAGCTGGTGGGCGACCTGGCGCTCTCGGTGGGCACGCCGCTGCAGGACGCCTGGCGGCTGGCCCGGGCGCAGAAGCGGCGGGACAACCTGCTCGCCGCGGCCGGGATGAAGCTGCCCGCCACCGGCGAGGGCGAGCGCCTGTCGGCCGGAATGACCAACGCGGTGCTCGACCTGGATCTGGAGGCCGCCCTCGTGGCAGGGCCGCTGGCCGCAGGCGCCAAGCCCAGGGCCCTGACCGCCCGGGTCAACGGCTTGCCCGTGATGCACCGCGGGCTGTCCATCAGCGTGACCCAGAACCAGATCAAGAGCCTCGCCTTTGCCCTGGCGCTGGTGCTGGTGATCATGACCGTGCTGTTCCGCTCCTTCTGGAGCGGGCTGCTGGTGAGCACGCCGACACTGCTGACCCTGCTGGTGATCTACGGCGGCATGGGGCTGCTGGGGGTGCGCCTCGACATCGGCACCTCCATGCTGGCCAGCATCATCCTCGGCGCGGGGGTGGACTACGCAGTGCACCTGGCAGCGGCCTGGCGCGCGCCCCACGGCTACCTGCCGCCCCGGGACCTGCGCGCCGCCGCGGCCTTCGCCGCCGACCAGTCCGGCCCGGCCATCTGGACCAACGCCATCATGGTGTGCGCCGGCTTCTTCGTGCTCACCCTGGGCCAGGCCCGCCCGCTGCAGAACGTGGGCGGCTTGACCGCCGCGGCGATGATCACCGCCGCCCTGGCCACGTTCCTCGCCCTGCCGGCCCTGGCGCGGCGATCGCGCTACATCAACAAGGCCGGGGAGCTGGAGACGGAGGGCAGCTCGGAGGTGGTGGACGCTGTGATGCGGGACGCATCGCGGCCCTGACTTGAGGCTTGGGGCTTGAGGCTTGAGGGGAGATGGTTGGCCTCGCTTCGCTCGGCGGCTTGAGGCTTG
>CAZEFW010000266.1:0-7049 GCA_964511535.1 uncultured Myxococcales bacterium
GCAACCCACATGGCAGGTGGGCTTAAACGATCAGCATTAGGCTTCAGGCTTCAGGCTTCAGGGCGATGTGTCCCCGGGTTCATGTATAATCTCGGGTCAATGTCCCGACCTCCAAGCAGTGTCCCACTGAGCCTGATCTGTTTCATTCTCCTCGGCTGCGGCGGCGGCGATGGCGGCAGCGCTGCCAAAGTCGCGGCTCTCGAACCCGCCTCCATTTTCAACGACCGCGACGCCGACGTGGTGGTGCGCGGCGAGGGGCTGGCCGGCACCACGCGGGTGCTGCTGTGGGCCGGCACGCCGGAGCGGCTGCAGCGCCAGCTCGGGGTCTCGGCCATCAAGGACCCCGGCGACGCCGCCATCACCGTCACGGTGCCTGCGGGCTCCATGCCCGGCGAGTACATGGTGGTGTTGCAGTCGGAGGCCGGCACCTCCTTCTCCGAGATCAAGCTGAAGATCAGCGACCGCCCGGGCGATGGCGCCCCGGAGGTGCTGCGGGTGCAGGGCGCGCTGTTCAGCGACGTGCCGTCGCGCATGTACCTGGTGGGCCCGGGGGTGGGTAAGGTCTCGGGGATCCAGGTCGTCGACAGGGATGGCGTGACCTTCAGCCACCTGCGGGCCTACTCGGGCGCGCGGCTTGGGGCCTCGCTGGAGGAGGGCGCGCTGGCTCCTGGCAGCTACAAGATTCGCCTGCAGACCGGCAAGCACGGCTGGACGGACGGCCCGGAGATAAAGGTGACGCGGAGCGGCCACGCCGCGGATTCGGCCCTCTGCTTCACCACCTACTTCGGCGTGCTCGGCGCGGTGTTCCTGGTGGGCATGATCCTCGCGTTCCGCCAGGGCGACATCGGCCTGAAGACGCCTGGCCAGCGGCGCAACTTCGCCCTGCTGCTCTCCGGCTTCGTGTTCACCTTCGCCTTGCTCGGATCGGTCCAGCTCGGCCTGAGCTGGTGGAGGTGACCCATGGGTAGCGGTTACATCGTCGGCTCCACCATCGACTACGTCGTCATCGTCGGCTACTTCATCGCGATCCTCGGCTTCGGCTCCTTCTTTGGCCGGCACAGCAACACCACCAAGGACTTCTTCTTCGGCGGGCAGCGCTTCGCCTGGTGGCTGGTGGGCTTCTCGCTTGTGGCCACCACCGTCGGCTCCTACTCCTTCGTCAAGTACTCGGCGGTGGCCTACAGCTACGGCGTTTCGTCCACCATGTCCTACCTGAACGACTGGTTCTGGATGCCGCTGGTGATGTTCGGCTGGATCCCCATCGTCTACTACTCGCGGGTCACCTCGGTGCCGGAATACTTCGAGCGACGGTTCGACCGGCGCACCCGGCTGATGACCACCCTGGTGCTGCTGACCTACCTGATCGGCTATGTGGGCATCAACTTCTACACCCTCGGCGTGGCCCTGCACGCGCTGCTCGGCTGGGACGTCATGGCGGCCTCCATGATCGTGGCGGTGATCAGCGCGATCTATGTCACCGCCGGCGGCCAGACCGCGGTGATCATGACCGACGTGGTGCAGGGGGTGATCCTGCTGGTTGCCGGCCTGCTGCTGTTCTATCTCGGCATCTCCTTCCTCGGCGGCCCGTCGGCGTTCTGGGCGGACCTGCCGTATCACCACCGGCTGCCCATCGCCTACTTCAACGATCCGCCCAACTTCAACTTCATCGGCATCCTCGGCCAGGACGGCCTGGCCCAGAGCATGAGCGTCTACTTCATGAACCAGGGCATGATCATGCGCTTCCTGTCGGCCAAGTCGGTCAAGGAGAGCCGCAAGGCGCTGGTGTTGGTGCTGCTGCTGCTCCAGGTGCTGGCCGCGGTGGCGGTTGCCGGCTCCGGCTGGGTGGGCAGGGCCATGGTGGCCCAGGGGTTCCTGCCGGCCGACTCCAGCGCCAAGACGGTGTTCGTGCTCGTGGCAAACATGCTGTGCCAGCCGGGGATCTTCGGGCTGATGATGGCGGCGCTCACCGCCGCGCTCATGTCCACGGCTGACACGCTAATCAACGCCATCAGCGCCGTGACGGTCAACGATGTCTATCGGCCGTTTTTCCGCGCCCAGGCGCCTGACAAGCACTACCTGCGGGTGGCCCGGGTCGTCTCCCTCGCGGCGGCCGCGGTGGGCATGTTCCTGGTGCCCGTGTTCGCCTCGTTCAAGTCGATCTACGCCGCCCACGGCGCGTTCACCGCCGCGGTGGGGCCGCCCATGGGGGTCATCCTGCTGCTGGGCGCCTTTTGGCCGCGCTTCACACGGATGGCGGCGTTCTGGACCCTCATCGTGGGCGCCTGCGCCCTGGCGGTGTCCATGGCGTTCCCGTCGGTGCTGGAGCCGTTCGCCTTCGGCGCCCAGGCGGGCGGCGAGGGGATGCGGGCCTACATCTACGCCCGGGCGTTTTACGGCATCGTGGTGTGCGGCACCTTCGCCGTCGTATTCACCATGTTCACCACGCCCGAGCCGAAGGAGCGCATCCGGGGCCTGGTGTTCGGCACCATCCGCGACGCTGAGGCCGCCTTCAAGGGGGGCGAGCCGAACCATGACGCGGGCGAGCCCGTGATGCTGAAGGCAACCGCGGAGGACGGCCCCGAGGAGCCGGGCGACGACGGCCGCTTCGAGGTGAAGCTCTGCGCCGAGGCCCTGCCGACCCTGGCGGCCAGCGCCGGCGACCTGGTGCATGTCAGCGATCGACGCTGGTACCTGGGCGGCCTCCGCTCGGCCCAGGCCAAGCTGTCAGCCGACCCGGCCCCGGCAGGCCAGGTGCTGATGCCCGAGACCTTCGCCAGAGCCGCCGGCCTGCGGATAGGGGAGCAGGTGAAGGTGGAGAAGATCCTGTAAGCGGCGCTGCGCGCCGCGGCCTGAGGCTTGGGACTTGAGGCTTGAGGGGGGATGGCCTGGGCTATTCTGCCTCAAGCCCCAAGCCTAAAGTCTCAAGCCCGAGCGGCTCCACAGGAGCCGCTCTCACAGCACCCAGAACCTCAAGACCAGCTCCAGGCTGATCCCCGAGAAGTCGAGGATGTAGTCCCTGCTGGTCCCTCGCGGATAAGGCGCATCCGTTCCCTTCTCTGTTAGGGCGCCGGTCTTGTGATAGCGGTACTTCAGAGCCAGCCCAGCCGAGAAGGGCTCGGAGACCATGAAGTCCATGCCAATAATCGCCTGCATGCCAACCCCGGTGGGGCCCGAGGCGTCCGGTAGGCCAGTGCCATCTACGTCCCACCAGGAGCGAACGTAAGTATGGATTGCTGGCCCTATCATGGCGTAAGCGTAGAACCGGTCCTTGAATGGGTAGTAGCCGCCCAGCAGGATCGGGACCTCGAACATCAGGTTCCAGTTCTCAAACATTGCGGTGCTATTGGGGAGCCTTGTACCGGCCTTCTCATAGATGGCGCCGAAGGCGACGTGGGCCATCACGTAATAGGGAATGTAGTACGTGAAGCCGAGTTCGGCGTTGATCTGCAGATTTCCTTCAGCATCCACAGCCGGATCGGGGGCATATGTGTCGGACAGCGTGTGCATATCACCCAGTGCCGCATAGCCGAAGCCGTAGGTCAGGTTGATGCACAGCCGGCCCTGGCGCGCGAACGGCGCCCGCTTGCGCTCGGCCTCGACCTGCGCCTTGTCCGGCGTTGGCGCCAGGTTCGGGTCGGTGTTCTCGTCGGGGACCAGCGCCTCCCGTTGCTGGGCTTGAGCGGGGGTGCCGAGTGCAAGACCGATGAACAACACCAGGGCCGTAAGTCGCATGCCTCTCCTCCTCGAACTGTCGACTGTCGAGAGTCTACAGTCGACAGTCGACAGTCGACAGTCAATCCCAAACAGCTGTCGAGCGTGTAATCTACCCGCTGGAAGCCATGAAACGCATGACGACGCTCACATTGCTGTGCGCCGGGGTGATCGGCTGCCAGGGCTACTGGGACCGCGGGCGGCCCACGCCGGCGGCCGACGGCGCCGTGCCGGACCTCCCGGGGGCCGTGCCGGATTTCGCGCCGGACCTGGCGCCGCTGGACATGGTCGCCGCGCCTGACAAGCGCAAGGGCGTGTTCTGCAAGCATGACGGCTTCGTGTTCAAGATCGACCGCCCCCTGCAGCGGGGCAAGACCTTCAACATGATGGTGACCGGCAAGCCGTCGGCGTGGCCCATGGCGGGCGTCACCATCAGCCTCAAGAAGCCGCCCGGGATCCTCTCGTTTCACAAGTGGATCGTCATTCACAACTCCTACGCGCCCAAGACGGACTGCTGGCCGCAGCCCAACATCAAGACCTGCAAGTACCCGTTCAAGGATGTGCCGGTGCCCGACGCGCCCGGGCCGTATGCGGTGGGGTTCCTCAGGGACGGCCGCAACTACGACCCGAACCACAAGTACGCCGCCCTGCGCGCCTACTGCACCCCCTGATCTGCCATTGCCATTTTTCTCCTCCCGGGATAAAGCGGGCCAGATCACGCAATTTACCCATCCACCATGGGAGGTGACATGCCAGACCTTGCTCAGCACTTCGAGGAACTGATCAGGCGGGCGTCCACTGACCTCTACGGCGACGTGTATGACAAGCTCACGGCGTGCGCAGAGGCCGAGGGGGACACCGCTGCCGGCGCGACCCTGCGCCAGATGCTGCAGAACGCGGACGCGGCGCGGGAGAACTCCACGCCCATCTGCCAGGACACCGGGACGCCGATCTTCTACATCGACTACGGCCCCGACTTTCGCCAGAAGCAGGTCACCGAGGCCGCCGAGGCCGCGGCAGCCAGCGCCACGGGCAAGTACTACCTGCGGCCCAACGCCGTGGACCCGGTGAGCGGCAAGAACTCGGGCAACAACCAGGGCGACGGCTTCCCGTACGTCCACTTTCACGAGATGGACGAGCCCGGGCTGAAGGTGCGCCTGATGCTCAAGGGCGGCGGCTCGGAGAACGTGTCCGAGCAGTACCGCCTGCCCGACAGCCGGCTTCACGCAGGCCGCGACCTCGAGGGTGTGCGCCGCTGTGTGGTGGACGCCGTGTTCACCGCCCAGGGCAAGGGGTGCGCCCCCGGCACCGTGGGCGTGGGCATCGGCGGCGACCGGATGTCTTCATACATGGAGGCCAAGGAGCAGCTGTTCCGCGCCCTGGGCGACAAGAACGACGACCCGGAGCTGGCCGCCCTGGAAGAGCGCCTGTACGGCGAGTGCAACGACCTGGGCGTGGGCCCCATGGGCTTCGGCGGCAAGACCACCATCCTGGGGGTGAAGATCGGCAAGCGCCACCGGGTGCCCGCCAGCTACTTCGTCTCGGTGGCCTACATGTGCTGGGCTTACCGCCGCGCGTCCATGACCATCAAGGGCGAGGAGGTTTCCTATGATTGATATCAAGCTGCCCGTGGACGAGGAGACCATCCGCAAGCTCAACGTCGGGGACGTGGTCTCCATCACCGGCGTGATGATGACCGCCCGGGATGCCGCCCACAAGTACATGGTGGAGGAAGAGGCCCCCGAGGTGGCGGACGTGCTCAAGGACGGGATGATCTACCACTGCGGTCCGGTCATCAAGAAGGAGGGCGACGAGTACTCATTCGTTGCCGCCGGCCCCACCACCTCCATCCGCGAGGAGCCGTACCAGGGCACCGTGATGAAGAAGTACGGCGTGCGCGGGGTCATCGGCAAGGGCGGCATGGAGGGCAAGACCCTGGCCGCCTGCAAGGAGCTGGGCGGTGTCTACCTGTCGGCCGTGGGTGGGCTCGGCACCATCCTGGCCCGCTCGGTCAAGAAGGTGCGCACCGTCTACAAGCTGGAGGAGTTCGGCGTGCCCGAGGCGATGTGGGTCATCGAGGTGGAGAAGTTCCCCGCCGTGGTGACCATGGACAGCCACGGCCGCTCGATCCACGACGAGGTGCTCGAGGCCTCGCGCAAGAAGTTCGACGAGATCATCGGCGATTAGCGCCGCTTCGCGGCGCTGGCATCAGACTTCAGACTTCAGGCCTCAGGTGGAAGTGTCTGTGGGGTGGGCAAAATAGCCTGAAGCCTGAAGCCCGATGCCTGAAGCCTACCTGCCGGCCACCATCGGCCGCGCGAACATCACCTGCGAGAAGTTCACCGGGATGTCCTTGGTCTTGGGCGGCTGGCACATGCCGGCCGAGGGGCAGGTGGCCTTGATGTTGGCCTTGGCGTCGATGGCCCAGCGCTGGCCGCCGGTGTCGCCCTTGAGGAACACGGTGTGCTTCAAGCCGCGGCGCTTGGAGGCCAGGGCCTTGCCCTTGGTCACCTTGACCCGCGTGGCGTTGCTCACCTCCACGCCGTGGCCCGCCTGTCCGGGGGTGGAGAAGCCCACGCCGACGCCCACGCGCGGGTTGTCCTTCCTGGCGTCGACCTTGCTCATGTAGCCGCCCATGCCGTCCAGGGGCGTGACCTCGTAGCGGTTCTTGGCGCCCTTGGTCACCAGGTAGTAGGTGTTGACCGGCTTGTAGGGCCGGAAGCCGAACCGCGGCGGCGCCCCGGGAGGGCCCGTGCGCTTGGGCATGGCCGCGCCCACGATCCAGGCCTTGCCCTTGGGCCCCTTGAGGCCGCGGCTCTGGGACTTGGTGAGCTTTGTCTTGAACAGCTTGGCGCGCGGGTCGTAGCGCTTCTGCGCGTACTTCTTCACCGCCTTCCACGCCTTGTTCGGCACCCAGGATGATCCCCGCCCGCGCCGACGCGCGTCGGCGTCGGTGGCCAGGATGGAAAAGAGGAAGGCCACCCCGAGGGTGGCGACGGCGATTCTGCTCCAGCTTCGCATGGTCCTGTCTCCTTTGTGACCCCGTGTCACAGTCGTTGGGGAGACGCGCTCGCCTCCCGCTCCTTTCGGATTCGATTTGGAGAAGGAACAGCTGCAGATTCCGGGCCACGCAGATATGGCCGCCGTAACTGGCTGAAATGTGAGATTCAACCCCGCCTGAGAGCCAGGCAGGGCGCCGCCGCGGACCTCACCGATTCTTGATTTCGGTCACGCGGCCCCGTCCGGAAATCGAAAGCACACCCCCCTGAAGTCTGAAGTCTGGAGTCTGAAGCCTGAAGCCAGGGCCGCGAAGCGGCCCTAAACCTTGCCCTCGTTCA
>CAZEFW010000267.1:0-7031 GCA_964511535.1 uncultured Myxococcales bacterium
AGCTGTACGATCCGCCGAGGAAGCCCTCGTCATGCCAGAAGCGGCAGGAGGTGGTGGTCTCCTTGCACAGCTTGTAGCCGTCCACCCAGCCGAACAGTGACTTGCAGCTCGGCAGGGGGAAGAGGTCCGGCGCCCAGGGGACCTTGTCGTGGGCCACCATGTCGTGGGGCTTCAGGTCGGGCCATGGCTTGGAGTCGGGCCACGCGTACTGGTCAGGGAAGGTCACCAGGTCGGGGCCCTTGTCGGGAAGCGGCGCGTCGGGCACCGGCGCGTCGGGCCACCACACGTCGGGCCAGACGAACTGGTCGGGCCCCGGCATGTCCGGGATCGGCGTATCAGGCAGCGGCCCGTCTGGCAGGGCCGTGTCGGGCGCCATGTCCGGCGCGGCATCATGCGCGGCATCGGCCGGCGCGTCGGGGACGCCCATGTCCCGGGGCGCGTCCGGGCTCTGGTCCGGCCGCGCGCTGTCGGGCAGCCGCCGGTCTGGCCTCGGGCCGAGGTCCGCCTTGGGAGCGACATCCACGGCCGGGGCCATGTCCTTCCACGGAGGATCGGTGATGCTGGCGCCCGAGGTGTCGAAGGTACACCCGGCGCACCAGGCGGAGATGAGAGCAGCTGCCAGATTCCGGTTCACAACGCCCCTATCCTAATTGATCAGGGCGCGTTTGTAATGGACAGAAAGTGACGATGTTGTCGCTAAAATTCCACTGCGGCGCTTGAGAAGACCCTCCAGGGCCTCTCGCTACATGATGCGCTTGTAGGGCGAGTGACCCGGGCCGCCTCGATGAATGCGCGCCCGGAAGACCCGCGCGGTGCGCGGCGGCACTTTCAGGTGCGCCGTCCCTGCCAACACCCTGACCTTTGACCGGCCCATGACATCGTGCAGCTGTTCGTCGTTGACGAACCGCGCCTCGGGAAGGGGCAGCACCTCGCTCACGGCGTTCGCCGAGGCGTTGACCGCCACCAGCACGGTCTCGTCCACCCGGTCGGTCCGGCGCATGAAGCAGAGCAGCTCCCGGGCAGGCAGCACCTCGAAGTCCCCAACCCGCAGCGCACGCAGCTCGGCCCGCACCCGCAGCAGCCGCCGCAACCAGCGCAGCTCCTCGTTGTCCTTGCGCACCAGGTCCCAGCGCATGGGCGCGCGCATCTCCGGATCATGCCCGCCCTCCATGCCAAGCTCGCTGCCGTAGTACACGCAGGGTGAGCCGGGCAGGGTGAATTGCAGCAGCCGGGCCAGGCGCCGCTGCCACGGCTGGCGCAGCACGCTGTTGATGCGCGGGGTGTCGTGGTTGTCCAGAATGATCCAGCTGCGCAGCAACGGATCGAGCCCCGTGTCCCGGGCCACGTGCCGCAGGAGCCGGCCGATCTGTGCGCCGTCGGTGTCCCGCCGCAGCAGGTGCAGGATGGCCTGCCGGAAGGTGAAGTTGAGCACGCCGTCCAGGGCAGTGCACCAGGTGTCCGGGTAGCTCCACACCTCGCCCAGGACCAGAGCGCCCGGCTTCTCGGCGTGGGCCGCCTCGCGGATGCGGGCCAGGTGCTCCAGGCCGAGCTCGTAGGCCACGTCCAGGCGCCAGCCGTCCACGCCGTCCTCGCGCAGGTAGGCGCGCACCACCGAGCCGGGGCCGTCACAGATGCAGGCTCGCACGGCCGGGTCCTCCCACCTGAGCTCTGGCAGGTTCGGCACGTTGGCCCAGCCGAGGTACGCCCCCGGGTGCTGCGCTCCCCTTGTGTACATGGCCGGCGCGTCGGTGAACCAGCGGTGGCCGCGGCCGGTGTGGTTGAAGACGCCGTCGAGCACCAGGCGCATGCCCGCGCCATGGCAGGCGTCGGAGAGGCGGCGCAGATCGCCCCGGTCGCCGTACTCCGGCGCCACCTTCAGGTAGTCGTTGGCGTCGTACTTGTGGTTGGTCAGCGCGTCAAATATGGGGTTGAGGTAGAGCACCGTGGCGCCCAGGTCGCGCGCATGGTCCAGGCGCGCGCAGAGGCTGGCCAGGTCGCCGCCCCAGAACTCGAGCTCGTGGCTCCATACGCCGTGCTCCTTCAAGTACCGCCCGCGGCGGGGCAGCTCATCCCAGCGCCTGAGTCGCCGCGGGGGAGCGTACAGCCGGGCCTTGGCCTCCAGGTCCGCCGCAGGTGCGAAGCGGTCCACCATCACCTGGTACACCACCGCGCCGGCGCGCCAGTCCTCGTCTCTCTTCCGGAATCTATCTTGGCCGTTGGAGTCCATGACTGCTTAAGGTACATCAGCGCCAGGCCAGGCGTCGCGGCGGAAGCGCGGTCCCGGCCCTGCGCGGAGCCGGGCGTCCGCTGGTACGGGCGCACGCCAGCCCCGTGACCTTGACCAACGCGGCAGTGCGCGCGGATACTCGCCCTCGGATCGAGGAAAGAGGCAGCGCTCATTCGCCTCAGGAATTCGAACATGGAGGAGAACATGACGCAGCTGAGGAACATGGTGATCGTGGTGTTGTGCGCTGCGGTGTGGACGCCTGCCTGCTCCGATGATGGCGCGGCGACCCCCAAAGACTCGGGCAAGGTCGACGCTGTGGTCGACCTCAAAGGCGCCGGAGAGGCCGGCGCGTCCGACCTGGCCGCGGACATCAAGTCGCCGCCCGCAGACGGCCCGGTCGCCGAGGGTGGCGCAAAAGACAAGGGGCCTGGCAAGGACGCCGCGGCAGGGGCCTGCAAGGAGTGGTCTCAGTGGACCTGCTCCCTGTCCGGGACCAAGGAGTGCCGAGCCTCATGCACCGCGGCGGGGGTGCCCCTCCAGCTGGAGTGCGGGGACAAGGGAGGCAAGGCGGACTGCGAGTGCAAGAAGAGCGGCGTCAAGACCAACTGCAGCTACTCCGGCCCGGCCACCAGCTCCTGCGACGCCTGCAAGGCGGCCTTCAAGTCCGGGTGCTGCAACCCCCCCTGAGTCTCGCCCGGGGATGACGGTCCCGGCGCGCTGTCGTTGCCGCAGCGCCCGGCAGGATCACCCTGGCCGCCCGCGGGCAGGTCACGCAGGGTCATCGGCGGCCGGGAGGGTGAAGATGAACCGGGTCCCCTCTTCGGGGGTCGACTCCACCTGAATATCGCCACCGTGACGCTCGATGATCTTGCGCGCCAGGGCGAGCCCGATGCCGTTTCCTTCGTACTCACTTCGCGTGTGGAGGCGCTGGAACATCCTGAAGATCCGGTCGTGGTACCTGGCCTCGATGCCGATGCCGTTATCCTGCAGAGTGAACTGCCAGAACTGTCCCTTCCGCACGGCGGAGAGCTCGACGCGGGGCCTCCGGTCGCCGCGAAACTTGATGGCGTTGGCCATGAGGTTCTGCAGCAGCTGGATCAGCTGGGTCCTGTCTGCGATCACGGCAGGCAGGTCGTGCTCCAGGAACTCCGCCCCGCTCTCCTGGATGGTTTGGCGCAGGTTCGCCTGGACCTCCCGGGACACAGCCGTCATGTCAACCCGCACCATCGCCTTGCCGTGGGTCCCCACCCGGGACAGGGCGAGCACGCCGTCGATGAGCGCCTGCATCCTGCACGCGCCCTCCTGGACATATTGAAAGTACCTGGCGGCATCGGCGCTGAGCTCCGCGCTGTACCGCTCGGAGATGATCTGGGAGAAGCTGGCCACCATGCGCAGCGGCTCCTGCAGGTCGTGGGACGCCACATAGGCGAACTGCTCCAGCTCCTCGTTGGAGCGTGAGAGGTCCGCCGCCTGCAGGGCCAGGTCATGTTCGGCCTGCTTGCGCTCGGTGATGTCAATGGAGGAGGACATTAGGCCGACGATGTTCCCCGCGTGGTCCTTGATGGCTGCCGCCATCACCTGGACGTCGAAGAGGGAGCCGTCCTTGCGGCGCGCCTGGGCCTCGCCAAACCAACGCCCCTCGTCCATCAGCGTCGCCATGATCTCGTCCAGGAGATCGCCCACCAGCCAGAAATCGGGAAAGGGGCGCCCCCGGACCTCGTCGAAGCTGTCGAAGCCCCAGGTCCCGAGGAACATCGGGTTCGCGTAGGTCATGTTCCCGTCCAGGTCGGCCGTGGCGATGACGCTCGAGGCCGACTCCACCAGGAACTGCTTCTGCTTCAGCGCCTGCTCGGAGCGCTTCAGGTCGGAGATGTCGCGCACGATGCCGCAGATGCCCCAGACCTGGCCGTCCTGATCCAGCAGCGGCACCTCCACCACATGGAAATGGTGCAGCACCCCGCCCAGGTCCAGCGGCCAGGTGCCCGAGTTGGCCCGCCCCTCGAAGGCCGGATCGTCGGCCTGGTTGATCGCCTCCATCGCCTCCTCGCCGAAGATCTCGTCGGCGCGCTTGCCGACGATCTCGGCGGCGGACAGCCCCAGCAGCCGCTCCATTGCCGGGTTGGCCAGGGTGTAGCGCCGCTCCAGGTCCTTGCAGAAGATGGCATCCACCGCAGACTCGGAGACCGCGCGGAAGATCTCCGCGCGCTCCAGTTGGCGCCTCTCGGCGCGTCGTGCCTCGGTGATGTCCCGGCCGAAGAGCGCGAACAGGTCTGGCTCCAGCGGGAAGATGCTGATCTCGTAAATGACTCCCCGCTCCTCCTCCTCATACCGGATCGGCACCCCCAGTTGCATGGCCTCGTCGTTCTTGCGCTTGCGGCGCTCGGCCACCTCGGCGGAGAAGAGATCGTAGGCGCAAGTCCCGATCAGCTCGGACACGGTCAGGTCCAGCGCATCGGCCATGGACTGGTTGACCTGGATGAAGGTCCCGTCCTGATCTATCAGCGCGGCGATGTCAGTGGTGGCGTCGATGAGGGTGCGGAGGCCCGCACCTTCTCGGTCCTGTGCTTCGGGCTGGCCGCCCGCGGACCGGGATGGCTCCAACTGCGCGACCCGCGCGCGCAGCTCGGCATTCTCGCGCTCGAGGTCCCGGATTTTCTGTTCCTGGTGAGGCATCAGTTTCATTCCACAGGTGATGGCACGAAAGATCCGGCAGGCGCCTCCCTGAAACAGGCTCCGCAGCCCCCTCCATGTCCATTCCCCGCCGGGGCTCCGAGTATCTGCACGCGCTCACTTGCTCGTCAAGGTCGGTGACCGGGCCCCTCAACGGTCCTGAGGCTTGACGAACCGTCGGATCATCGACCTCAGCTCGTCCAGGGTAAACGGCTTCTGTATGAAGCCAGACGGGGCGGCGCCGATGAAGCTCTTGGCCACCTCGTTTTCGGAGAAGCCGCTGCACAGCACCACCGGGATGTCGGGGCGGATCCGCCTCAGCTCGGGCAGCACCTCGTGGCCGCCCATGTCGCCCATGGTCTGATCCAGGAACACGCAGGCGATCTCGTCCGCGCGCGCCGCGAAGATCTTCAGCGCCGCCCTCCCGCCCGTGGCCACGAGCACGTTGAAGCCCAGGTGCTGGAGCATGCGCTCGCTCACATCGCGCACCATGTCCTCGTCGTCCACCACCATCACGGTGGCCACCGGGCTGGCGCCAAGATCATCCTCGGCCTCGCTGCCCCCTGCGCTGGCTTCGCCCACCCCTGGCTCGTTGGCCGGAAGGATCACCTCGAAGGTGCTGCCCTTACCGGGCTCGCTGGACACCTTGATCCCGCCCCGGTGCCCCTGGGTGATGCCGAGCACCGCCGACATGCCGAGGCCCCGCCCGGTGAACTTTGTGCTGAAGAACGGCTCGAACAGCCTTGTCCGGGTCTCGTCGTCCATGCCGCAGCCGTTGTCCGAGACGCGCATCACCACGTAGCCGCCCTCTCGCAGCGGCTGGCCGAGGTTGGAGGTCATGTCCTCGCCGTAGCTGTTGAGGTCCGCCGGCCCGAGCTTTCGGTACTTCGTGGTGAGGGTGATGGTCCCTCGTCGATCACCGATGGCTTCCGAGGCGTTGATGATCAGGTTCATCACCACCTGGCGGATCTGGGTGATGTCGCCTTCGAAGGTTGGCAGGTCGCTGGCCAGGTTGTACTCCAGCACCGCCTTTCGCGAGGTGGACGCCTTGAGCAGCTCGGCGCTCTCCCTCAGCAGGGTGTTGAGTTGGACGGGCTCAATGACGAAGTGTCCCCTGCCGGAGTAGGCGAGCATCTGCCCCGCCAGCTCGGCCGCGCGCCGGGCCGCCTGCTCGATGGCCTTGACGCTGGCCAGGGCCGGCGAGTCCGCGGTCAGATCCTGGCGCGCCAGATCCGCGTTGCCCAGGATGCCCACGAGGATGTTGTTGAAGTCGTGGGCGATGCCGCCGGCCAGCACGCCGAGGCTCTCCAGCTTCTGGGAGTGCTGAACGCGCCGCTCCAGCTCCAGCTTCTCCTGCTCGTGCTGCTTTCGATCGGTGATGTCGCGGATGAAGCTCAACACCTCGTCCTCGCCACAAGCCACGAGGCGGGCCTCGTACTCCCGCGGCCCCACGCCGGGGATAATCATCTCGTATTCGAAGACCTGGGATTCTTCGGTGTGGAGGGTCTGCTCAATGGCCGCCATGGTCTGCTCCACGAACTCGGGGGCGAAACCCATGTCGGCGATGTTGTTCCCGATGATCTGGTCCGGGTCCACGCCGAGGTTGCCATCGGTGCCGAGCCTGTAATCGAGGAAGGTCCCATCCCGACGCTGGCGGAACATCAGGTCCGGCATTGCCGCGATGATCGCCCTGTTCTGCTCCTCGCTGGCGCGGCGTTTCTCCTCGGCCTGGATCCGGGCGGTGATGTCGCGCCCCTCCGGGATCAGGTAGGTCACCTCGCCCCTGTCATCTCGCACCGGGTGCATGCTGTACTCGATCCACATCAGTGAACCGTCAGCGGTGCGGATCTGGACGTCGTGGACCATGTTCCGGCCGGCGGCGCAGAGCTCCACGTCATGCTTGACCAGCTCGCGCACCTCGTCCGAGTGGGTCCACCAGGCCGCGTCGTAGAACTTCATCCCCCGCAGGTCTTCCAGGTTCAGCCCGCCCACCACCAGCGGAGTATTGTTGATGAAGATGATGTCGCCGTTGGGCTCCAGGATCCCAACGAAGGTGAGCATGTCGTTGAGCAGCGCCTCGTGGAATTGCACCTTCTCGGCGAGAGAGACCTCGCCCGGCGCACCGCCGACGATG
>CAZEFW010000268.1:0-6687 GCA_964511535.1 uncultured Myxococcales bacterium
GAAAGCGGCGAGACGCCGCTTCTACCGCCCGTTTCGGATCAGTTCGGCAACTCGTCGGAGCTGAGGGCGAAGGCGGGGATCTCGGCGTCGAAGGGCTCGCCCTGGGCGTTTTGCATCTGGTAGCTGCCGCGCATGGAGCCCACGGTGGTGGAGATGGGGCAGAAGCTTGTGTAGGTGAAGCTCTCGCCAACGCCGATTCGCGGCTGCTCTCCCACCACCCCCGGGCCTCGCACCTCCTGCTCGTTGCCGAGGGCGTCGCTGATGATCCAGTGACGGCTGAGCAGCTGGCAGGGCAGGGTGCCGCGGTTGGTGATGGTCACGGTGTAGGCGAAGAAGAACAGGCTCTTTCCCGGCTCGGAGCGCTCGGGGATGTAGCTCGACTTGACGCGGACCTCGACGTTGTTCATGTGACGCATCTCCATGGCACGGAATTTAGCGCAGTTCGTGGGGCCCGCAAGTCATGGACAGCCGGCCGAATCTGAATATCCTGAGCCCAACTGCATCCCTGGAGTGAGAACGTGGCTGATACGAAGCAGTCCCAGATCTATACGGTGAGCGGCGAGGGCGTGATGGAGTTGGCCGGGCAGGACGTGCGCGACCTGCTGGCCCGGTTCGGGTCGCCGCTGGTGGTGATGTTGGAGGAGCCGATCCGGCAGCGGTGCCGCGCCTACCGCAAGCGGCTGGAGACATATCCCCGCTCGCGGGTGTACTACGCCTCCAAGGCGTTCCTCACCACCGGCTTCTGCAAGCTGATGCAGGAGGAGGGCATGGGGCTCGACGTGGTCTCCTGGGGCGAGCTGCACACCGCCCTGGCCGCGGGGTTCCCGCCCGAGCAGATCCTGATGCACGGCAACGCCAAGACGGAGCGGGACCTCACGGTGGCGCTGGAGGCGGGGGTGGGGCGCATCGTCATCGACAACCTGGACGAGATCCCGCGGCTCGACGCCCTGGCGCAGAAGCTGGACAAGCAGCCGAAGGTCTTCCTGCGCATCACGCCGGGGGTCAAGCCGTCGACACACAAATACATCCAGACCGGCCAGCAGGACTCCAAGTTCGGCTTCAACCTGGTGGGCGGCGCGGCTGACGAGGCGGCGCGCCAGGTGCTGGCGCGGCCGCGGCTCCAGCTGGTGGGGCTGCACTGCCACATCGGCTCGCAGCTGTTCAACCTCAAGCCTTACGCCACGACGGCGCGGCTGATGATGGAGCTGTACGCGCGGCTGCAGCGTGACCTGGGGGCGCCCCTGGACGAGCTGAACATGGGCGGCGGCCTCGGCATCCGCTACCAGCCGGACGAGGACCCGCCGTCGGTGCAGGAGCACCTGGACAACCTATCGTCGGCGGTGCTGGCCGAGGCCCAGCGCCTGGGCGTGGAGCCGCCGGTGCTCATCGACGAGCCGGGGCGCTCCATCGTGGGCCGCGCCGGGGTGACGCTGTACACCGTGCAGAGCACCAAGCGGATCCCGGGGGTGCGCAACTACGCCAGCGTGGACGGGGGCATGACCGACAACCCGCGCTACGCGCTGTACAACGCGCGGCACCAGATGCTCGCCGCCGCGCGCCTGGGAGAGGAGGCCGCCTCGCTGTGGGCCATCTCGGGCAAGTGCTGCGAGTCGGGTGACATGCTGATCCACGACGTCTACCTGCCCGACCTGGCCGAGGGCGACGTGCTCGCCGTGCTCTCCAGCGGGGCGTACACCTACAGCATGGCCAGCAACTACAACCGGGTCGCGCGCCCGGCGGTGGCGCTGGTGGGCGAGGGGCGCGCGGGGCTGCTGGCCGCCCGCGAGGAGTCCGAAGACCTGCTGCGCCTGGACCGGGTGCCGCAGTGGCTGCAGTAGCGGAGGCCGAGATGCTACCGGCGGTTGTGATGAAGTTCGGCGGCACCAGCCTGGCCACGGCCGAGGCCATGGGGCGGTCGGTGGAGCATGTGCTGCGCGAGGCGCGGCACCCGATGGTGGTGGTCTCGGCCCTGGGCGGGGTGACGGACCTGCTGCTGCGCGCGGCCGACGAGGCGAGCGCGGGGTTCAGCGCCGAGGAGACCCTGGATGAGATCCATCGCCGGCACCGGCGCGTCATCGGCGGGCTCGGCCTGGACCCGATGCTGCTGGGCGATCTGGAGCACCGGCTGCAGCAGCTGGTGCGCGGCATCGCGCTGCTGCGGGAGCTGAGCCCGCGGGTCAAGGACCAGCTCCTCTCCCTGGGCGAGCGCATGAGCGTGCGGCTGTTCGCGGCGGCGCTGCAGCGCAAGGGGCGGCCGGCCCGGGCGTACCGCAGCTGGGAGCTCGGCATGCTGACCACCGGCGTGCACGGCGAGGCGGAGCCGCTGCCCGAGTGCTACTCGGCCCTGCGCAGCGCCCTGGTGCTGCTGGGCGACGGCGTGGTGCCGGTGGTGACCGGCTTCATCGGGCGCTCGCTGGACGCGGAGATCACCACCCTCGGCAGGGGCGGCTCGGACTTCTCGGCGGCGCTGCTGGGCGCGGCCGCCGGCGTGGAGGAGATCCAGATCTGGACCGACGTGCCCGGGTTCCTGCGGGCCGACCCGCGGGTGGTGGAGGGGCCGCAGATCATCCCGTCGCTCTCCTTCGCGGAGGCGGCGGAGCTGGCGTTCTTCGGCGCCAAGGTGCTGCACCCGCGCACTATCGAGCCCGCGGTGGAGGCGGGCATCCCGGTGCGGGTGCTCGGCACGTTCCACGTCGAGCCGGGGGAGCGGGAGTCGCCGGAGTCCCGGGGGAGCCTGATCACGGCGGACCCGCCGCGCGAGTCGGTGCGGGCGCTGGCCCTGCACGAGGAGGTGCGGTCGCTGCACCTGCACTCGCTGCACATGCTGGTGGCGCACGGCTTCCTGGCCCGGGTGTTCGACGTGCTGGCGCGCCACGGCCTGTCCGTGGATGTGGTGGCCACCAGCGAGGTGAGCGTGACCATGACCCTCGACCGTCGCGAGGGCGAGCTGGACGCTGCAGTGGCGGAGCTGCGGCAGTTCGCGGAGGTGGAGCGGAGCCCGTCGCGATCCATCCTCTGCCTGGTGGGGGACGGGCTGCGCGAGGACAGCGCGCTGCTGGCCCGGGTGTTCAAGGTGCTGGGGGACGGCGGCGTGCCGGTGCATGTCATCTCCCAGGGGGCCTCTCGCATCAACATCACCCTCGTGACCGATCCGCTGGCTGCCCGGGTGGCCATGGGGATGCTTCACGAGGCGCTGTTTGAATAGAAGCCATCTCAGAAATCCTCCGCGTCGCCGGAGCGGCTTACATGAGATGGCTTCAAGAATCTGCTAACATCCGCGTCCGGAGTGGAGACATGCGCCGACGACTGGTAACGACCCTCACCCTGTCGCTGCTGCTGCTGCTGGCCTCGCTGCCGGCGCGTGCCAGCGACTATCCACTGTTCAACATCATGGACGACAAGTCGGCCCGCAAGCTGGAGGCGCAGAAGATCGCCACCACCTCCGACCTGCTGCGCGCCGCGTCCACGCCCCCGCGGCGCAAGGCGCTCGCCAAAAAGACCGGCCTCAGCCGGGGCAAGATCACGCGATGGGCCAGGCTGTGCGACCTGATGCGGGTCAAGGGTGTGGGGCTGCGCATGGCTCGGCTGCTCACGGCGGCCGACGTGCGCACCATCCGGGACCTGCGCAAGGAGCAGCCGCTGGCGCTGGCCAAGCGGGTTGAGGCGGCCAACAAGAAGGACGAGAAGACCAAGACGCCGCCCACCGCCGAGCAGCTGTTCAACTGGATCACCCAGGCCAAGAAGCTGAAGCTGGTCTTCAGGTAGCAGCGCGGCGAGCCGCCGCTGCGGGGCTCACTCCGTATCCACCAGGTGGCGCGAGCGCACCGTGAGGGCGAGGTCGTCGGGCGCCTGGATGCCCCGGGCGTGGGCCTCGGCCAGCAGGTGAGGCACGGGCCAGTCAGGGGCCGTGACCTGCTCCTCGGCCAGCAGCTCGCACAGCACCCGCACCCGCCACGGGCCGCACACCGGCTCTTCGGGGTCGCCGGTGTAGAGCAGGTTCTCGGAGCGGCAGCCGCCGCCGCAGAGGGTGGCCAGCGCGCAGTCGGCGCAGGCGGGCAGGGTGTCGGCGGGGTGGGGGGCCGCTCGCACCGCGCGGGCTTGCTCGGTGAAGCTGCGGCCGCCGGCCAGATCGCCCACCTTCTCCTCCATCTTGAAGCAGGTGAACAGGGCGCCATCGCTGCGCAGGTGCAGGTGGCGACCCATGGCGCAGCCGCACCCCTCGCGGCGGTGCGTCGTGGGGCCGCGGGCTGGCGCCGAGACCGCCTCGCCAGCCTCCAGCGCGATGCGGTCCAGGGCGGCCTCCATCTCGGAGCGGGAGGCGAACATGTGGGCGCCGGCTTCGCGGCCGCTCAGGTACATCAGCCCGAGGGCGATGCGGGTCCCCGCGGGGAGCGCCGCCTTCAGCCGGGGCATGTTTTGGGCGATATCGCCCACGTGCGAAGGCATGAGCATCAGGTCCACCGCCACTTCGCCGCCGGCGCGGGCCACCTGTTGGATGCCCTGCAGCACCCGCTCGAAGCGCGGCTGCCCGGAGACGCTGTCGCACTGCTCGGCGCTGGCGCCGGCCAGGCTGATGCGCACCTCCGCGCCGCGCCTGTTGAGCGCCGCCACGCGGCGGGCGTTGTCGGCCTCGGCCAGCAACAGGCCGTTGGAAAAGAGCGTCAGGTGGAGGTCCAGGTCGAGCACCTCGTGGGCGAGGTCCAGCGCCCAGGGCACCAGCAGCGGCTCGCCGCCCAGCAGCGCCACCCGCACCTCGGGGCCCAGCGCCTCGCGCGCCTGGCGGACCACTGCCCGGCACTGCTCGAGGGACACCTCGCCGGCGCGGGCCGCGCCCGAGTTGGTGCAGCAGTAGTCGCAGCCGAGGTTGCACGCGTTGGTCAGCTGAAGCTGGACCGACGGCGGGTCCGGCTCGGGTTCGCGCGGCGGGCCGAAGAGGCCGTGGCGGTCCAGGGCGCCGAGCAGCGCCTCGGGCAGCTGTGAGAGCTCGCCCTGACCGGCCACCAGCGCCTCCAGGGGAGGGAGCGCGGCGGCTGGGATGGGGCAGAAGACCGCGTGGGCGCGGGAGACGAGCAGGGCCCCGGAGGAGAGGGGAAGCAGGGTGCAGTCGGCGGGCAGGGCCCGGCCCTTCAACTGGTCTCTTCCTTGGAGATCTCCCGGGCCAGGCCGGCGACCGTCTCCGTCAGGACCTCGGCGTTGTACGGCTTGCCATGGTAGTGGTTGAAGACGCCGTCCTCCATGGCCTTGATGATGTCATGTCCGAAGGGCTGGCCCGTGAGCAGGATGCTGCGCAGGCGGGGGTAGCGCTTGCGCAGATCCCGCAGCAGCTCCATGCCGTCGATGTCTGGCATCAGGTAATCGCAGAGGATGATCTTGGGCGGGTTCTCGTCCAGGTCGTCCAGCACCTGTTCCACGGAGGTATGCCCGCGCACTTTGTAGCGCTTGTTCTGGCGGAACAGCGTCACCAGCGCGTTGAGGATCTCCTGCTCGTCGTCGATGATGTAGAGCGTAACCTTGCGCATGGGAATCTGAGGGTAACTCCAGTGGCGGTCGGGGTCTACCGACGCCGTGGTTCCTGCGCAACATTCGGGGGGCGGGGCCGATTGCTTCCCCGGGCTGGCAGATTTACCCCCTCATCACCTGCCAGCCCGAGCCATCAATCGCTCGGATCGCGGACATATCGCAGGTACGGTTTCTCCTCGATCCACCCGCTGGGGAACAGCTCCTTCGCCTGCTCGTTGGACAGCGAGGGCACGATGATCACGTCATCTCCGCGCCGCCAGTTTACGGGCGTGGCCACGCTGTGGTTGGAGGTCAGCTGCAGCGAATCGATGACCCTCAGCAGCTCGGCGAAGTTGCGCCCCGTGCTGGCCGGGTAGGTCAGGGTCAGGCGCACCTTCTTGTCGCTGTCGATGACGAATACGGACCGCACGGTCAACGTATCGTCCGCGTTGGGATGGATCATGCCGTACAGCGACGAGACCTCCCGGTCGATATCTGCAATGAGCGGGAAATTCAAAGCGATCTTCTGCGTATCCACGATGTCGCCGACCCAGTCGTTGTGCTCCGATACGCTGTCCACGCTCAGGCCGATCACCTTCACGCCGCGCTTGTCAAAGGCCGGCTTGAGCCGCGCAACCTCCCCCAGCTCGGTGGTGCAGACCGGCGTGAAGTCCTTGGGATGAGAGAACAGGATGGCCCATTCATCTCCCATCCACTCGTAAAAGTCGATCTCACCATCGGTGGTCATGATATTGAAATTTGGTGCGATATCGCCCAGTTGAATTGCCATTGTATCCTCCTTATTCCCTGTCTCCCCGGAACCTTCGCCCGGAGGCGCCTTGGATTCACGCTGCGCGATTGCAGCGATAAGCAACGCCTAATTTTGATAGCGAAGGCTATCGGCGCAAGGCCATTTGGAGGATTGTTGGAGAAAAGGTCCCCCGAAGGAGCAGGCCGCTGCCATGGAGCCTGAGGGGGCGCCGGTTAGCCTGGATATTGCACCAGAGGGCCGTCACGAGGGCGTCGGGACCGAGGCGCCAGAGTTCCGACCAACGCCTGCCATTACATCTGACATCGGAAGCGTATGCGGCGTGCCTCCGGGTCGCCCGGCAGGATGAGCCGCAGGCGGTTGACCTGCTTGAAGAGCGCGTCGAAAGCCTTGGCCTCGGCGGCGGTGGCCGCGGGCTG
>CAZEFW010000269.1:0-6491 GCA_964511535.1 uncultured Myxococcales bacterium
GGCTTCGGGCTTCAGGCTTCAGGTTTGATGGCTTGAGGCTTGAGGCTTGAGGCTTGAGGCTTGAGGCTTGAGGCTTGAGGTTTAATGGCTTAAAGCTCGAGGCCTCCTCCCTACCATCCCCCTGATACCGCTCTTGTCCGGTGCTGCTTGCGGCGGCTCGGCTTCTTCTTTGCCTTGCGCCTGGCCCGGCGCCGGCGGTTTCGTTTGGCCCTGTGCTCCCGGCGCTGCTCGTCCAGCTGCTCCAGGGTGACCTCCTCGGGGTCGAAGCTGTAGCCGTCCAGCGACGGCGCCTCGGGCTCGGCCACGAACCCGAGCTCCTCGGTGGGATCTGCGGTCGGCCCGGGCGCCGGCTCCTGCCGGGCCAGGTAGACCGGGGCCGGGTGGGGCTGGTACGGCGCGGGCGCCTTCTGGCCACGCCCCAGGCTCACCGTGAGCTGCACCGAGAGCATGTCCACGCTCGCCTCGTAGGTCCCGTTGCCCACCACCGGGCCCACGCCGCCGCCGAAGTCCATGGCCGTCACGGTGCTGCGGTTCACCTCGCGCGTCGGCAGCCAGACATGCCCGTAGGCCATGTCCAGCTTGAGCCAGCGCCAGCGCACGCCGAAGCCCCCGGTGAGCCCGAGCCGCTTGGCGCCCATGAGGTAGAGGCTGGTGTCCGAGACCGCCGTGGCCTCGGTCTCGTAGAACCCGCCCAGCCGCATGGTCAGATCCCAGTCGCGGCCCAGGTCCACCCGGTAAGCGCCGCCCACCCGCACCGCGAAGCTGTCCTTGAGGTGCCAGTCCACGATGGAGGGCTTCATCGGCTTGCCCAGGGACTGCGCCTTGATGTTGATCTCCCGCACCCCCACCGCCGACCAGTTCTCCCAGGTGAAGTCCACCTCCACGTCCGCGAACTCCTCGCCGTCGTCGAGGAAGGCGTAGCGCACGCCGGCGCGCAGCATCCAGGGGTACGCGTAGGACATGCTCACGTCGGGGTCGAGGGGCGCGATCATCGGCTTGGTCATGCTGCCCTGGAGGCGCTTGAGCGTGGGCCCGAGCTTTATGTCCGCTGTGCCGTCGAGGCTGGCGCTGGTAGGCAACCGCACCATGGCCCCCACCTCCACGCCGGGCACCGGCCGGGCCAGGACGCCCACCGACCCGGTGGGGGAGAACAGGTCTTTGCCGTCGAGCACGATGTCCACGTCGCAGGTCGGGTCCTCGGGCTTGTCGCAGGCCGATCCCACGGTGGCCATGGAGGTGGTCTTGCCCGTGGCCATCATGGCCTGGAAGGTGAGCCCGATGTCCAGGAAGTGCCAGGGCCGGAACGCCACCCCGATGGTGGGGAACATCACCAGGCCCTCCATGTTGAGGAAGTTGTAGCGCTGTGGAGCGGCCATGGAGGCGCCGCCCAGGTTCACCTTGCCCTCATAGGCCCGGGTGGTCTGGGGTGGGCCGTAGATGCCTGCGGCGAAGGTGACGCGATCGAAGATGCCGAGGTCGGTGGTGATCATCAGGTGCAGCGGCACCACCATCCAGGGCCGCGAGCTGCTCATGGTTGGGAACGGCTGGCGTAGCCCGCCCGAGCCCGGGAGCTCGACCTTGCCGAGGCGGGTGAAGTCGTAGACGGAGTACACCGCGCTGCCGCTAATGGCGATGTGGTGGCCGCGCAGCTTGGCGAACCCGGCCGGGTTGTAGTTCACCGCGGTGGGGTTGTCCGCCTTGGCCACGAAGGTGCCGCCCCGGGCCATGGCCTCGGCGCCGGTGTCCCCCAGCTCCACGCCGCCGGCGGTCGCCACCCCCGGCGCGGCAGAGATCAGCAGCGCCAGGGAAGCGGGCAGTATGGAGCGACAGCCAGGCATCTACCGCTACTTCGTCCCCGGGCAGGCTGGGCGGTGGCAGGCGCCTGTGGGGACCAGCCCCTGCTTGACCTTCATCGGGTCGTAGCACGGGATGCAGATCTCGCCCATGTCGCACCCCTTGCTGCTGAGCATCTTGGCCGACGGGTTCTTGCGCACCTCGGGCAGGCACTTGGACAGGCAGCGCGCATCGCTGTAGGTCTTCATCTTGCCGAACGCCTCGAACGGGTTCTTGAACAGGGTCATGAACATGGCCATGAACCCGCTCAGGCTCGCCTTGCAGCGCCGCGGCTGGTAGCCGCTGCCCTGGTCGATGGCCTTCTTGGGCACGCAGATGGTGTTCGGCTCCTTGCAGCCGGAGCGGCACCCCTTGTTGTCGAAGTGGCACCGGTCCTTGCTCGGCACGAGGTAGTTCGGCACGCAGTAAGCGTCGGTGGAGCCCGCGCCGCATGCCTCGAACTTCTTGGGCGGCTCCTTGGCCTTGTCGCACGGTCCCACGGTGCAGCCGCCGGTGCCCATGCCGGTGCGCGGGTCGTAGCACGGCACGCACCGCTCGTCCTTCTTGCAGCTCGACTGCTCGAGGCTCGTGATCTGTTCCGCCACGCTCTTGATGCACACCGACAGGCAGCGCCCCTCGCGGCCGTTATAGGTGCGGCAGGTGGCGGGCTGGTGGCGCCCGCCCCGGGAGAGGATGTCGTCCGGCACGCAGTAGCTCTTGCCGTCCGAGCACATGTTCAGGTCCTTGCGCTGGTTCGCCGGCACCAGCTTGGCCTCGGCGCAGTGGGCGCGGCCGTTGGCGCAGCAAGTGGGGTACTTGCTCACGTCAAGGGTGGGAGGGAACGCCTTGCAGTCGTCCAGGGTCTCGGGCGGGTCGCAGGCCATCTTGCCGAAGTCGCAGGCGCCGGTGACCTTGCCGGTTTGCGGGTGCGTGCAGGGGGCGCAAAGCTGGCCCGCGGCGCACTCGGCGCGCGGCAGCTTGATGTCAGCGTTCTGGATCTCCGGCAGGCAGGGGGAGAGGCAGGCGCCCTTGATCCCGAACACGGAGGTGCAGGTCTTGGGGGTGAAGTTGGCGTCGGTGGCGAACTCGATGGGCACGCAGAGGGTGCCCGATTTTCCCTTGCCCAGGCGGGAGCGGAAATCCTTCGGGATCAGCCACTCCGGGATCAGGTGCCCCTTGCCCTGGCAGCAGGTGGGGAATGCGCTGATGATCTCCTTGGGCACCGCCTTGCGCTTGGGCGTCCCGGCGGGGCAGGGGGAGATGTTCTTTACCTCGTACAGGATGGGAGGGCCGTCGGTTTCCAGGCCCATGCAGCCTGCGAGGCAAGTCAGCACCAGGAGCGGGATCGTGGGGTAGAGGCGCATACATGATGTAGGAGCAAGGGCTGTGCCATTAACGGGGTTAGTTTGGCGGAACTCTGTTGTGCTTGAAATCAATCAGTATTTCAGAGTCCTCCCTGTCCCCTGGCGGATCAGGAGTGAGGGTGGATTCCCCGATCTGGGGGGAGGGGCCCCAGGGGACTGTCCGGGGCGCGGCCACGGCCACGGCTGCGGCTGCGGCCACGCTTCTGTCCACGTCTACGAGTCAGGGGTAGCAGTACCCGCAGCCGGATTTGGTGTTCAGGTAGCAGGTCTTGCCGGAGGGGCAGGGGCCGCCGGTCTTGGGGTCGCACACGGCGTAGCAGTTGCCGTTGGGGTTCGACGGCGAAAATGAGAGGCAGAGGGTCCCGCCGGCGCAGTTGATGGAGTCGGAGCACGGCTGGCCCAGGGCCACGCCCGGGACGCAGACGGCCACGCCAGCGGTGGACTTGAGGCAGGCCTGGCCCTTGGGGCAGCCTCCCTGGGCGTTGCACTTGGCGCTCTTGCATTGCAGGCGGCACACCTTGTTCACGCACTTGTAAGGCGCCTTGCACGGGCACGGGGTGCCCGAGGTGCCTGCCTCCTGTGATCCGGCGGCGCTGTCCGCCACGGCGGGCTGGCTGTCGCCCACGGGCGGGTTCTTCAGTTCGCCAGCGCAGGCGGAGAGCGCGGCGGCCAGGGCGATGAGGACGAGGGTCGCGCGGTGCCGGCTCAATCTGCCTTCCTGGGCCTCGGAGCCGCCGCGAGGATGGCAGTGAAGGTGGTCCCCTCGCCCGGGGTCGACGCCACCTCCAGGCTGCCGCCGTGCCGATCGACGATCTTCTTGCAAATGGCCAGGCCCATGCCGGTGCCCGGGTACTCGTCGCGCGTGTGCAGGCGCCTGAGGATGTCGAAGATCTTTTCGTGGTGCTCCTCGGCTATGCCGATGCCATTGTCCCGCACCCGCAGGAACACCTCGGAGTCCACCTGCTCGGCGCTCACCTCCACCCGCGGCGGATCGTCCGGCTTGCAGTACTTCAGCCCGTTGCCCAGCAGGTTCTGCACCAGCTGCAGCAGCTGGGAGCCGTCTCCGATGACCCGCGGCAGGGGGCTGTGCACCACCAGCTCGCCGCCGCTGTCGCGCAGCGCCATGGCCAGCGCTTTGCGCGCGTCGGCCACGATGTCGTCCAGCTCCACGGCGCGGAAGGAGCGCCCCCGCGTACCGACCCGGGCGTAGGAGAGCAGGTCCGAGATGAGCCGGTCCATGCGCTCGGCCCCGTCCACCGCCTGGGTGATGTACCGCTTCACCTTCTCGGCGTCCGGCTCATCGCGCTCGAGCTGTTGTTTGAGCACGCCGAGGAACCCCGCCACCACCCTCAGCGGCTCGCGCAGATCGTGGGAGATGGTGTTGGCGAACTGGTCCAGCTCCTCGTTGGAGTTGCGCAGGTCCAGGCTCTGGCGCTGGAGCTGATAGGCGGTGCGTTTGTGCTTGGCCACCTCCGCCTCGAGCTCCCGCTTGCGGTCCTCGGCCAGCCAGCGCATGGCGAACTCGCGCCTGATGATGCGCTCCTGATACAGGGCCGCCACGATGGTGATCACCGCCGCCACCGCTGGATCCAGGAAGAGTAACCACTCCCCCGGCTTGAGCACGCCGTAGAACAGGAAGCTGACCAGCAGCAACGCGATGGGCGCCCCGGTGATCAGCGGCATGTAACGCCTGGCGCCACCCGCAAGCGCGAACACCCCCAGGATGGAGACGAACAGCGCGGCGGTGCCGTTGGATTGCCACCCCGGGTTGTCTGGCCGCACCGAAAAGACCCAGAAGGCCACCATGCAGCCCTCGGCCACGATGGCCGTCAGCGCGAAGGCGTGAGCTCGCACCACCCAGAACGGGCGCTGCGGCAGCACGGTGAACGAGCCGATCAGGAACAGCACCAGCGGCACGATGCCCACCAGGCGGACCGGCAGCATCTGCTGGGATCCGAGCACCTGGTGGTCGAGGTAGACGAACAGGACCAGCGCGGCGGTGCCGATGGCAGAGGCGAGGCGGCCCACCCGCAGGGTGCGCTCGCCCATATCCATCAGGTACTCGGTGTCCTCGCGTGCGATACGATCATCGAGGGTATCGCGATGGGCTGGCATATTAGTAGTACCGCCCTGGTGGAAATTTCTGTCAAGCGTGTGGGCAGGGAGAGGGGCGATGGATCAGGGAAAAGGGGGCCAGGGCTGGGGCCAGGGCCAGGGATTGGGGGGGGAGGGGGGCCAGGGCCAGGGGACTTAGAAACGGGGATCCACTCCGAGGCCTGGCCAGTCGGGTAGCGACAGGGTCCCCGATGGATCCACATCCAGGCCGATGTACGGGTCGTCGGCCAGCAGCAGGTGCCCGTCCAGATCCGCGTGGTCGCACAGGGGCGCGAGGTGCGCGGCGGCCGTGACGCCGAGGCTGCTCTCCACCATGCACCCGAGCATCACCTGAAAGCCGAGGTCCCGGGCGCGGATCATGGCCTCCCGCGCGGGGGCGATGCCGCCCAGCTTGGACAGCTTGACGTTGACGCCGTCGGCCAGCCCCACCAGCGATTGCAGATCCTGCATATCCTGGAACGACTCATCGGCGAACAGGGGCGGCGCGTCGGTTGGCAGCTGGCCACGCAGGTCCTGCCACGCCTGCAGGTCGCCGGCGGGCACGGGCTGCTCCACGTAGAGAAGCTCCATGGGCGCGAGCTGCTGTATGACCCGGGCCGCCTCGTCCGCTGTCCACCCGCCGTTGGCGTCCACGCCGAGGGATGCCCCCGGCGCCTCCTGCCGGGCCATGCGCACCAGCTCCAGGTCTCGCTCGACGTCGCCTGAGCCGAGCTTGAGCTTGAGCCGGCGGTAGCCGCTGGCCGCGCGCACCCGCTGGCGGTACGCCTCGTCGTCCTCGAGCTCCATGGCCACGGTGAAGCTGGTGGGAGGACAGCGCGCCGGGTCGAGATCCCACAGCCGGTGCAGCGGGGCGCCCAGCCGCTGCGCCCACAGGTCGTGAAGCGCCATGTCGAGGCCCGCCAGGCACGGGGGCGACAGCGGCCGCCGCAGGCTGAGCAGGGCGCGCTCCGGCTCCAGCGGCGAAGCCGCGGTGAGGTGGCCCAGCAAGCCGGGGTGCTCCAGCTGCCGCGTCAGGTCGGCCTCGGTCTCGCCGTAATAAGGCACCACCGCGACCTCGCCCATGCCGGTCAAGGTGGTCCACTGCACCTGCACCAGGAGGTTATTGCGCTCGCTGGTGGAGCCGTGGGCCAGGGTGAACGGATCGGCCAGGGTGAGGGGCAGGGGGGTTACTTTGAGGCG
>CAZEFW010000270.1:0-6432 GCA_964511535.1 uncultured Myxococcales bacterium
GATCGAGTTCGGCTCCACATGCTTCACCGCGTCCACGCGGAAGCCGTCCAGGTCGAACTCGGTGATCCAGTACAGCGCGTCGTCGATGAACTGCTTCTCCGCCGCGGGCACCCGCCAGTTGATGTCGGGCAGGTACTTGTCGAACAGGCACTCGAACGGCTTCTGGCTCCAGCCGCAGTTGGCGTCCACGCCGCACACGCAGCCCTTGCGGAACCAGCTCGGGTTCTTCAGGTAGTACTCGTGCTTGTCGTGCACCTGGTTGTTGATCAGGTCCACCAGCACCCGGATGCCGCGCTTGTGCGCCTCGGCCACGAACGCCTTGAGCGCCGCGTTGCCGCCGAAGCGGGTGTCCACCTGCCGCGCCTTGATGGGCCAGTAGCCGTGGTAGCCGGAGTACATGTTGCTGTCCGAGCCGCGGCCCTTGTAGCAGCCGTCCACCTGCTGGTTCACCGGCGAGATCCAGATGGTGCGCACGCCCAGCTTGTCCAGGTAGCCGCTCTTGAGCACGTCCGTGGCGCCCTTGAGGTCGCCGCCGTGCCAGTCCGACGCGTACTTGCAGCCGGCGCTCTTGTCGATCTTGGTGTCGCCGTTGGCGAACCGGTCGATTAGCAGCATGTAGAGCAGCCCGTCGCGCAGGTCGAACTGCTCGGCCTCGATCCAGAACGGCAGGTAGACGTCGTCAGCCGCCCTGCCCTTCTTGTCGGTGGCCTTGAAGCGCAGGGTGTACTTGCCCGGGCTCAGCCCGGAGAGGCTGATGGCGAAGGCGCCGGTGGACTTGTTGAGGCTGTGCGACCCCTTGGGCAGGGCAGCGCCGTTGAGCGCGGCCAGCACCTTGGCCGGCGCGCTGCCGTCGGTGGCCGTGCGCATGGACACCGTCACCTTGGCGGTGCCCTTGCCGCCTGAATAAGAGGTGGCCACCTTGCCGGCGACGAGCTCCGGCCCCTTGTCGCACGCGGGCAGCGCGAAGCCGGAGTTGACGCAGTTGCCGTCGAACACCCGCAGCGGCGCCTTGCTGTCCAGGGTCCAGGTGCCGTCCACGATGAACTTGTAGGGGTAGCGCGCCCCGCTGACGATGGTGGTGCCGTTGGGCGTGATGGTGGTCTCCCAGGTGGAGCCCTTCTTGGTCATGGCGATGGCGCCCTTGTCCCAGTTGGTGAAGGACCCGGCCAGCAGCACCTTGCTCGCCCCGGGGGCGAAGTACTTGACCGTGTAGGTGCAGCCCCGCTTGGCCCAGGTCGCCGTGGCGCCGCCGGGCAGGATGTCCTCGGCCGAGGGGTTCCCGCCGCCGTCCTGCTTGCCCTGATCCGGCCCTGCCTCGGTGGGCGGCCCCTTGTCCTGTTTCCCCGAGTCGGGCGGCATTCCCCCCTCGGTCTGGCCCGTGTCGGCCGTGACCCCGCCGTCAGGGTTGCCCTGGGGATCTTCATAGGGGTTGCAGGCGCCCAGCGCCAGGATGATGAGGATCAGCGATGCGTTTTTGGTCATAT
Source organism: uncultured Myxococcales bacterium (assembly GCA_964511535.1). GTDB lineage: Bacteria > Myxococcota_A > Polyangia > CAZCFB01 > CAZCFB01. The sequence goes on from CAZEFW010000270.1 coordinate 1,485, forward strand.
TCTGTCCATACCTCTAGATCTGCTGTGCTTTCTAGCACGATCCATGCCCTGACTCGTAAGGGGCCATAACCAGGCACATCTCTTGCTTACCCTCCGGGGGTCATGCCGCGGATCGGAAGGCCGGGTGTTGTTTTTATCAACAGGATCCCGCCCCCGCACATTCCTCCGCGGCGGAGGAGTTTATAAATGAGACGTTTGCCCCTGCTCCTGGCCCTCGCGGGCTGCCTGCTCTGTGCCAGCCCGGCACGGGCCGCTTCGGTCCGGACTTTCCAGTTCCTGGTCACCGGCAACGGGTTCGGCTTCCAGATCTACGACGCCAGCAAGATGAAGATCGTGCAGTTCCTGGAGCGGCCGTACCGCGCCATCAAGCCGATCCCCGGACAGCCAAAAGCGGACGGGATCATCCGCCGCAACCTGGCCTTCGACGTCTACTTCGGCCTGCGCGCCGGGTCCTCGGCCAGCTGGCTCAACAGCACCGACAAGAGCGTCGGCTACTACCAGGAGAGCAACGTCATCCGCTCCACCGGCAAGGTGGGCAACGTGGAGACCGAGTCGTTCTTCTTCGCCCCGTTCGGCTACAAGGGCAACGCCATGGTGATGCTGATCAAGGCCACCAACAAGGGCAGCGCCGCGGTGAAGGTGGACGCCTTCTCCCTGTACAACTTCCACATGGGAGGCAAGGAGGGGGACGAGAACCCGGCGGCCAACAACGAGACGGTGACCTACGACAGCACCAACAAGGTGGCCACCGAGACGGGGCCCGGCGGCGGCATGCTGATCTACGCGCCCATCGCCAGCGCCGACAAGGTGACCTGCTCCTCGTCGGCCTGGAGCGCGGTGTCCAGCGGCAAGGACATCCCGGTGCAGCACACCTGCTCCAACGCCAACGACGCCGTCAACATCATGCAGAAGGGCCTCGGCACCCTGGGCGCTGGCAAGAGCGCCTGGTGGGGCGCGGCCATCCTGTTCGAGGCCAACGCCAGCAACAAGGCCGCCGCCATCTCCCGCTGGAAGTCATTCTCCGGCGGCAAGACCGCGGACAAGCTGCTGGCCCAGGTGATGGACGAGTGGAAGAAGTGGCGCAAGCCGATCCCGAAGAACACGGTGAAGAGCGCCAAGGAGCTGGCCATCTGGCGCCAGAGCGAGACGGTGCTGCGCATGGGCCAGATCCTGGAGCCGTGGAGCGCCTCGCCCAAGCTCAAGAACCACGGCATGATGCTGGCCAGCCTGCCGCCGGGCGGGTGGCACATCGGCTGGGTGCGCGACGGGATCTTCGCGGTGGTGGCCATGGCCCGCACCGGGCACCACGAGGAGGCGCGCAAGGGGCTGGAGTTCTTCCTCAACGCCGAGGCCAACAAGTACAAGAACTACACCGAGGGCAAGGACTACCGCATCTCCCTGACGCGCTACTTCGGCAACGGGGTGGAGGAGATCGACTACTCCGGCCAGCCCACGCCCAACGTGGAGTTCGACGGCTGGGGCATGTGGCTCTGGGGCGCGCGGGTCTACATGGACCTGAGCGGGAACAAGGCCTGGATGTCGGGCAAGACCAAGTACAACGAGGTGATCTGGGACGTGGTGAAGAAGTACGTGGCCGACCCGCTGGAGACGATGCTGGACAAGACGTACTGGATCGTCAAGCCGGACACCTCCATCTGGGAGGTGCACTGGGACAAGCGGCAGCACTTCTTCTGGACCACCGCCGCCGCGGCGCGCGGGTTCTGCGACCTGGCCGCCATGGCCGAGCGCATCGGCAAGACCACCGAGGCGAAGAAGTACGCCGACATCAGCGCGAAGATCGTCAAGGGGATCCGCAGCAACTTCATCGACAGCAACAACGTGCTGGCCGGCTCGACCGAGCAGCTGGCCAAGGGCAAGGACTACCGCGACGGGGCCACCGTGGAGGCGATCACCTGGGACATCTTCAAGCCCACCGACCCGATCTCCGTGGCCACCATGAAGGCCTTCTCCTACCTCAAGACCAAGCTCGGCGGCTACAAGCGCATCGAGGGCAGCAACGATCCGTACGACGTCAACGAGTGGATCATGATCGATCTGCGCGCCGCCGACGCCCTGCGCCGGGTGGGCCGCGCCGCCGAGGCTGACGCCTTGATAAAGTGGGTCACGGACCAGGGGACAGCCAACTTCAACCTGCTGCCCGAGCTGTACGACGTCAAGAGCACCAACGGCGCCTACACCGGCGCCATCCCGATGGTGGGCTACGGCGCCGGGGCTTACATGATGACCCTGCTGGAGCGGGCCGGATACTCCGAGCCGCGCAAGTGCCTGGGCGGCAAGCCGCCCCAGCAGGACAGCGGCGTCCCGCCCAAGGGCGACGGCCCGTACACCCCGCCCGACGGCCCCTGGTTCCCGCCCGAGGAGGGCGGGGTCAACCCGGGGTCCGACGCCGGCACCGGCAATAACCTGGAGGAGGCCAGCGGCTTCGCCTGCCTGTGCCGCGCCGGGGCCCCTGGCCAGCCGCCCGCCGATGTCTTCCTGTTCTGCATCCTCGCCCTGGGCGCCGTGTTCTGGCGCCGCCACCGCCGCCGCGCCTGATCCAAAGGGAGCTGACATGAAAACGCCCATCATCAGAAACCTGCTGTCGCTCCTGGCGCTGTGCGCCTTGCTCGCGCCGGTCCCCGCCCTGGCCCAGCCCGAGACCACCGACGAGGCGGGCCCTGTCATCGAGGTGGACCCGGACGGTAACGACGACTCCGGCGATGCGCCGGTGGAGTTCAACAAGAAGGGGAGCCGCCCTGACGCGCCGCCGCCGCCCGCCAACGCGCCGCTGAAGAAGACGGCGGCTGCCGCGTCCACGACCACGATCAAGCCCGCGAAGCAGGAGGTCCCGTTCTGGGAGCAGGTGCTCGACAGCGTGGAGTTCCACGGCTACGCGCGCATGCCGCTGAACATGTTCTTCGGCGACCAGAGCGAGGAGAAAGGCGGCGGCACCGGCGGCCCGCGGCTGCCGAACCTGGTGGACGACGACTACTACCTGTCGGGCTTCAACTACACCCGACTGCACGAGAAGGACTGGGCGCAGATCTTCATCTCCGCCGCCAGCAACAACGTCAAGGTCACCGTGGGCATCTACGCCTCGCTCTACTCGACCTGGTCGCAGAACGAGACCTCCGAGCAGTGGGGCATCGCCCAGGCCAGCCTGGAGTGGGAGAAGAAGTTCGCCGGCGTGGTGCTCAAGCGGCTGAAGGTCAAGGGCGGCGTGTTCTGGAACGACTTCGGCTTCCTGCAGCCGTACGACACCTACGTCATCGGCCGCACGCACCAGGGCGGCATCCAGGTCGAGGCGGAGTTCCCCTGGGTGGAGCTGCAGTTCGGCTTCGGCGCGCACATGCCCCTGCGCAGCAACAACACCGACTTCTCGCCGCTGGTCTACGCGTCCGCCAAGGTCAAGCCGCCGTCGATCCCGCTCACCGCCGGGTTCTACGCCCTGCACCAGTGGAGCAACGACAAGCCGGCGCTGTCCAACAAGGAGGACAGCAAGATGACCGTGGTCGGCTTCGAGGTGAAGTGGAAGGTCCCCTACCTCGAGGGCCCGCTGCAGCTCATCCCCTGGGCGTACTACAAGCTCGAGAACGTCGAGTTCCTGCCCAAGACCATCGAGGTGCTGCACGCGGTGGACGGCAAGCGCATGATGGATCACTACCTGGGCAAGTCGTCTGACCGGGGCGACGGCTCGTTCCCCTACGTGGGCGCCATCGACTTCCCGGCGCGGCTGTGGCGCGGCAACGAGGCCATGCCGATCTTCACCGGGCCGGTGTGGCTGCGGCTGTTCGGGGTGGTGGCCTACGTGCGCTCGCCCCAGTCGGACAAGGAGCCGTCCAAGAACCGTGACAAGCGCACCTACCTCAAGTGGGGCTTCGAGCCCGAGGTGGCGCTCTGGCCCTGGATGCGCCTGGCGCTGCGCTACGACCGGGTGATCCTGGACGTGTACGACGGCGACAACAGCTTCCGCGCCATCTCCCCGCGCCTGTCGTTCAAGCCGTTCAAGTGGGGCGACATCACCCTGCTGTACAGCCGCTACATCTACAGCTCCAAGGTGCAGCTGCGCACGGGCCAGGTGCCCGGCGGCATCCTGCTGCCGGACAAGGACGTGTTCAAGATCCAGGCGACCGCCACCTGGTAGGAGAGCTCCCCCATGGATTACAGCTGGCAGATCCTTCAGCACGGGCGGCTCCCGCTGCGACCCGACGGCACCATGATGCGGGCCAACGGGCACCGGTGCACCGCGCTGCTGCTCTGGCCCCACGGCGAGCAGCCGGGGGCGGACAACACGCTGATCATCGACCCGTGCTTCAACCAGGCCGGCGCCGCCGCCGCGAGCGCCGCGCTGCGCGGGCTGCGCATCAGCTGGGGCGATCTGGGCAGCCAGTTCGTCACCCACGGCCACCAGGACCATCAGCCAGCCTTGCCGAACCAGGCCGACCGCGAGCCGGCGCCCTGGCGGCCGGGCACGGACGGCCCGTTCAATGGGATCCGGCTCGAGGCGCTGCCCGGCCATGATCGGGACCAGCACGCCATCGTCTTTCGCGACGGCGGCGGCGAGGTGTGGGTCACGGGGGACGCGGTCCTGGACCAGGAGTGGCTCATCTCGTGGGCCTATTACTGGCCCAACAAGTACGACCCCGAGGAGGTGGCGGAGACCTGGCGCTCGGTGGCGCGGGTGGTCTCCCACGCCGACCTGGTGGTGCCGGGCCACGGCGCCCCGTTCCGCGTAACGGCCACCCTGGTGGAGGAGCTGCTCGAGGGCTTCGACCGGGCAGAGCACGCCGACCTCTGCCCCGAGGTGCGGGACATCCTGCGGCAGCGGCTGGTACAGTTGGAGGCGTGAGCCGACTCCATTCGTTGCTGCTGCTCGGGGCCAGCGCCCTGCTCTGCCTCGCCGCCGGCTACCTCTTTTTCCACTGGGCGCTGGTGAGCGAACAGTTCT
>CAZEFW010000271.1:0-6419 GCA_964511535.1 uncultured Myxococcales bacterium
ACCGCCCGCTCCAGGGGGGCGTTTGCTCGACGGCCATGAGCCTTCAGCTGAAAGCCGCTGTTAGAATTTTCCACCGGAATTTTAAGGACCGGGTTATCGCAACACAGCCGCTTTGCCGTCTCGGGCGAGATGCCGATGCCGCCCTGCACTTCGCAGCGGCCCTCCCGGTTCGAGTCTTCCAGCACGGCTTGGTCCACATGCACCATCACCTGGTAGTTCTTCGGCCGCGCCTTGCCGGCCCGATCGGCCAGCCCGCTGTCCAGGGCCGCGCCGGCCACCTCGCCCAGGGCATCGCACAGCCGCTGGTTCGGCTCGGCGTCGGTGTCCTCGCACTGCTCCTCGGACGCCACCTGCAGCGCCTTGACCAGCAGCGCGCCCACCTCGGGCGGAAGGCGACCCTTGAGCACCAGCATATTGTCCTCGTCGAAGTGGTAGCTCAGGTATCGCTCGTCATGCTGGCGCTGGGCCTGCTCTTGCTCTGCCGGAGCAGCCTTGCGGTAGGAACGGATGATGCGTTCGAGCTGGGACGTGGAGCCGTCCAGGGCGTATTCCAGCAGGGTGGCCTCGTTTTCCGGTGTGACGATGCGGGTTATGGCCCGCGCCTTGGAATAGGAGATTCGCGCCTGTGAGAACGCCTCCAGCACCAGGGGGCAGTCCACCAGCTTGCGGGCCACGCGCACCTTCTCGCGGGCCGTGTCCAGGCGGTCTCCGGTGCGGTAAGAGAGCCAGTGCGCGCACGATACGAAGCCCAAATCGGCCCACCCCTCGCGCCGGTCCATCTCGGCTATGAGCAACAGCAGCCGGCAAGTGGCGGCCTGGATGTGAGCGGACAGGATGGCGATCTCGTCGGCCAGCTTGTCGGTTGAACCGTGGGACAGATCGGGCGCGTTCTCGAGTGTTCTTTCGAGGGTCATGATGGGCCTTTTTGTGATTTATTTCGGAAGTTTAAGTATAGTTCAAGGGCGGAAAAAGTCAACCCTTCGAACGCAGAAAAGCGCTCAATATCAAGGGGTTTTTGGCCCTGTGGCGGCTGCTCAGGCGGCCTCGAATTTCAGCGAGGCGGAGTTGATGCAGTAGCGCTGGCCGGAGGGCTTCGGGCCGTCGTCGAAGACATGGCCCAGGTGGGCATCGCAGCTGCTGCACACCAGCTCGACCCGCACCATGCCGTGGCTCCGGTCCTGGTGCTCGGACACGCTGTCCGGCTCGGCGGGGGAGTGGAAGCTGGGCCACCCGGTACCGGAGTCGAACTTCGCCTCCGATCTGAACAGGGGCTGGCCGCAGCCAACGCAGTGGTAGGTGCCGTCCTGCTTGTGGTTCCAGTACTCCCCGGTAAAGGGGCGCTCGGTGCCTTTCTGCCGGGTCACGTTGTACTGCAGGGGGGTGAGCTGGGCCTGCCAATCGGCCTCGGATCGTTTGACCTTCATGCATTTGGTTTAGCAACGTGCGGAGGCCACGCAAGGCTGGTGAATCTCACCGGAGTTGTGGTAGCTTGTGGTTCACTTCGACCGTGGTGAGAAAGGCTCGGCAAGGATCCAACACACATGTCCATCAAACTGAGAACTTACACATTCCTGGACAGCCTGCAGCCGCAGCTGGCCAGCTTCATCGGCAAGACGGCAGCGGGGTTTTTGCCCCTGCCGGAGATGGCCTCTCTCTGGGTAGAGATCGCCCCGGGCATCGCCATCAACCAGGTCACCGACGTGGCCCTCAAGAAGACCAAGGTCGCGCCCGCCGTGCAGGTGGTGGAGCGTGCCTACGGCCTGCTGGAGATCCACGAGTGGGACAAGGGCGAGGTGCTCTCCGCGGGCGATCGGATCCTGGAGTACCTGGATCTGAACGAGGAGGAGCGACTCAAGCCCAAGGTTGCGACCAAGGAGGTCATCCGCGCCATTGAGCCGTACCAGGCCCAGATCATCAACCGCGGCTCCAAGGGCATGATGATCCTGCCGGGGCAGTCGATGTTCATCCTGGAGACGCAGCCGGCCGGCTACGTCTGCTTCGCGGCCAATGAGGCGGAGAAAGCTGCGCGGGTGTTCCTCAACAACATTCGGCCGTTCGGAGCCTTCGGGCGCCTGTGGATGTCAGGACCCGAGGCCGAGATCGACGCGGCCGCCGAGGCCGCCACCGCGGCCATCGAGAGCATCACCGGCGTGCTGCCGCCCGAGTTCGTGGACCGGTAGCGCACGGACATATACAGAATTTGATCCAGAAACAGACACTTTGAAGTTTTTAGATAAGCGACTCAGGAGGAGACGAGATGGCTGACGCGCTGGGTATGATTGAAACCAGAGGCTTTGTGGGCATGGTCGAGGCGGCCGATGCAATGGTCAAGGCTGCCAAGGTCGAGCTGGTGGGATTCGAGAAGATCGGCGGCGGCTACACCACCGCCGTGGTTCGCGGCGATGTCGCCGCGGTCAAAGCTGCCACCGAGGCTGGCCAGCGCGCTGCAGAGCGCGTGGGCGAGCTCGTGGCGGTGCATGTCATCCCGCGGCCCCATGTCAACATCGACCTGGTGCTGCCGCTGGGCCGCAAGGACCAGGCCGCCAAGGAGTAGGGCGGCCGCGTCTGAACGCGGCAGTGGTGTGAGCGGGCTGGCGCTCCAGGGCATGAGGGCTCTGTGGCGTCTGTCCGTGGGATGTCATTGCATTTCCATCGAGGTGCCAGATGCAGATGGGCAAGGTCATCGGTACGGTCGTGGCCAGCCGCAAGGAGGAGGTGCTCGAGGGCTTCCGCTTCCTGGTGGTGAAGAACTGCGACTTTGACGGGAACCCCACCGGACCGACGGTGGTGGCCGCCGACGCTGTGGGCGCCGGCGTGGATGAGATCGTGCTGTACGCCTCCGGGTCGTCGGCGCGTATGTGCGCCCTGACCGACAACCGGCCGGTGGACGCCACCATCATGGCCATCGTCGATATTGTCGAGGTGGACGGCGAAGACAGGTACCGGAAGAACGGCTAATGGAACTCGACGAGAAAAAGATCCAGCAGATCGTTGATCGTGTGGTGTCCAAGCTCGGCGGCGGCGCTCCCGCGGCCGTCACGGCGCCGAAGCCCGCGGCCCCCGCGGTGCACACCAGCGGCGGGGCAGGGCCCTCTGCCAGGGGGTTTCCCCGGGGCAGCCTGGGCGTCTTCCCCACGGTGGACGCGGCCATCCGCGCAGCCCATCAGGCGTTCGAGGAGCTGTCGGCGCGCCCGCTGGACCTGCGCTACGCCATCGTTGAGGCCATGCGGCAGGTCACCTTGCGCCATGTTCGGGAGCTGTCGGAGTACGCCGTGGCCGAGACCGGCCTGGGGCGCGCCGATCACAAGGTGCAGAAGAACACCCTGGCTGCCAAGAAGACCCCCGGGCCGGAGATGATCGACCCGTCGGTCTGGACCGGTGACCACGGCCTGACCCTGGTGGAGTGGGCGCCGTTCGGCGTCATCGGCGCCATCACGCCGTGCACCAACCCGACCGAGACCATCGTCTGTAACGGCATCGGCTTCGTGGCGGGCGGCAACACGGGCGTGTTCAACGTGCACCCGAGCGCCAAGGGCGTGTCCGCCTACCATGTGCACCTGCTCAACGAGGCGGCCATGGCCGTCGGTGGTCCCAAGAACCTGTTGACCACCGTGGGCGAGCCGACCATCGCCTCGGCCCAGGAGTTGATGAAGCACCCGGGCGCCAAGATCCTGGTGGTCACCGGCGGCCCCGCCGTGGTGGGCGCGGCCATGGGTTCGGGCAAGAAGGTTGTGGCCGCGGGCCCGGGCAACCCCCCGGTGGTGGTGGACGAGACCGCCGACCTGCGCCGGGCGGGCCGCGGCATCGTGGCCGGCGCGTCCTTCGACAACAACCTGATCTGCTGCGACGAGAAGGAGGTCTTCGCCGTCGGCTCCATCCTGAACCAGCTACGCCAGGAGCTGAAAGCGGCCGGGGCCTACGAGCTCTCGTCGTCACAGATGTCGCGCCTCACCAAGCACCTCATCGCCGACGACGGGGTGCACCCGAACAAGGACATGGTGGGCCAGAACGTGTCGGTGATCCTCGACCGCATCGGCGTGCGGGTGGGCGACGACGTGCTGTTGGCCTACGGCGTGGTGGACGAGGGGCACCCGCTGGTCAACTGCGAGCAGCTGCTGCCGGTGATCCCGGTGGTGCAGGCGCGGGACGCGGACCACGCGATCCAGATGGCCCTCAACGCGGAGCAGGGGATGGGGCACACCTCGTCCATCTACTCCACCAACATCGACAACATGCACAAGATGGCGAAGGTGATGGACACCTGCATCTTCGTCAAGAACGGCCCCCACAGGGTGGGGCTCGGCGCGGACGGCGAGGGGTACACCTCGTGGACCATCGCCCACCCCACCGGCGAGGGCTTGACCCAGGTGACCGACTTCATGCGCCGGCGGCGCTGCGCGCTGCAAGACTACTTCCGCATCGTGTGAGGTAGAGGGAGACCTTGACCGGCGACACCATCCCCCGCGAAGGACCGGCCCTAGGGCTGGTGGAAGTGGCCAGCGTGGCCCGCGGGGTCGTGGTCGCTGACGTCATGGTCAAGCGGGCCCTGGTGCGCCTGGTGCAGGCTCACCCCGTGACCCCGGGCAAGTTCGTGGTGGTGGTGACCGGCGGCGAGGAGGAGGTGAACCTCGCCATGCAGGCCGGCGCGCTGCAGGCGGCCGACACCCTGGTCGACCGGCTCTTCTTGCCCAAGGTCGATCCCCAGGTGACCCCCGCCATGACCGGCGCAGTGCAGGTGAAGCAGGCCGCCGCCCTGGGCACGGTGGAGACCTTCAGCGTGGCAGCCGCGGTGCTGGCCGCGGATCGGGTGGTCAAGGCGGCCGAGGTGAAGCTGCTGCAGCTGCGCCTGGCGCGCGGGCTCGGGGGCCGGGCGTTCTTCCACCTGTGCGGCGAGCTGCCCCAGGTGGAGGCCGGCGTGGAGGCGGCGCAGGAGATCATCCACGACGGTATGCTGCTCGGCACGGAGATCATCCCGCGGCCCCACGCGGACCTGCTGGCCCTGCTGCTGGGGCAAGATCCCGTGCCGCCCGTGCACGGCTGACCAAGTCCGGGTAAAATATCTCCACTCGTTGGCTTGTTTATTGACTGAATAGATTTTGATCACACCCGCATGAGGACAAGAAACATGACCGCTCGCCCCTGCACCTGTGGCGCCGTTGGCGCTCTGCTGATGCTCTTTACGCTGGCCGCCTGCAGCGATGACCCTGCCCAAAACCCGGACGCGGGGGTGACGCAGGACAAGGGCAATGGAACCCAGGAAGGCGGCGCCGGTGATGGCAAGATCACGGACGGCCCGAAGAAGGGCGACGGCAAGGTGGTGGACGCCAAGCCGCCCAAGCCGGACGCCAAGCAGCCGGCCCACTGGGTCAAGATCAACAGCGGCCCCCAGCTGACCTACCCGACGGCGACGCTGCTGCCCAACGGGGATGTGCTCATCGCTGGCGGATCCATCCGCGATGCGTCGGGCAGCGACGAGGAGCAGAAGAAGGCCTGGCGCTACCAGACGGCCAAGGGCAAGTTCATCCCGGCTGGTGAGATGAATGAGGCCCGCACCGACCATACCGCCACCCTGCTGGACAACGGAAAGGTGCTGGTGGTGGGCGGCAACGGCGACAAGACCTACCTGGCCGAGACCGAGCTGTTCGACCCGAAGACCATGAAGTGGTCCCAGGGGCCCAAGATGCCTCAGTCCCGCTGGGCCCACGCGGCGGTGAAGCTCAAGAACGGCTGGGTGCTCGTGACCGGCGGCTTCGGCTCCTCCGACTCCCTCGCCTCGGTGACCCTGTACGACCCGGGCAGCAACAGCTTCAAGACCCCCGCCAAGCAGATGGCCGACGAGCGCCGCTACCACGCCATGTCCCTGCTCAAGAGCGGCAAGGTGCTCATCTCGGGCGGGCTGTTCGGCAAGAGCAACTGGAAGTACAAGTCCCGCGACACCACCGAGATCTACGACCCGAACAACGGCTCGTTCAAGGCGGGGCCCAAGATGGTGCGCGGGCGCAGCTCACACACCTCCACCGTGCGCGGCGACGGCACCGTGCTCATCGTGGGCGGCCTGGACTGGAACTCCACCGGGTCGAAGGTGCTCAACGACCTGTACGATCCCACCAAGAACACCATGACCAACATCTCCTACCCCGCGTCCGGCCTGCCGGTGGCACACTTCGCCGCGCTGCTCAACGACGGGCGGGTGCTGATCGTCGACTATGACCAGACCGTGGCCTTCTCCCCCAAGATGGGCGGCGTGTGGGACTCCCTGCCGGTGCTGCCCGACAAGCGCTTCCGCTCCGCCGAGGTGCAGTTGAAGAACGGCAACATCCTCGTGGTGGCCGGCCAGACCCAGACCACCCCATACACCCTGGCCCAGGGGGCGTACATCTTCGTGCCGTAGTGCAGCTTCGCTGCGCGGGCTTCAGGCT
>CAZEFW010000272.1:0-6391 GCA_964511535.1 uncultured Myxococcales bacterium
GTTGGCGGGGGCGGAGGCGGAGCCCAAGCCCGCGCCGGTGGCGCCGCCCAAGCCCGAGCCGGTGGCCAAGCCGAAGCCCAAGCCGAAGCCCAAGCCGAAGCCCAAGCCGGTGGTCAAGCCGAAGCCCAAGCCGAAGCCCAAGCCGGCAGGCAAGGGGTGGCTGTTGCTCGGATCCACGCCCTGGACAAAGATCACGGTGGACGGCAAGGACACCGGGCTGACGACGCCCAAGAAGCTGCCGCTGTCAGCCGGGCGCCACACCATCAGGCTGCGCAACCCGAAGTTCAACATCGACAAGACCTTCAAGGTCATGGTCAAACCGGACGCCACGACCAAGGTGATCAAGCGGTACCCGGTTCAGTAGCCAGTCCCGCCGATTCGCAGCCCCCTGCACTCCCCGTAGCTGTAGCCGTCAACGAAGGTAGCCGTAGCCGCGTGATTGGCTACGGTTCGGCTACGGTTCGGCTGCGGCCAGGGCTACGGTTACGGCTGGAGGGGGGGGTAGATCTACTCGGGGGGCTTGAGCGAAGCCTCGTCGATGTCCCACTTGGCTTCTTCTTCTTCCAGGGCTTTCTTCTTGGCCTCGGCCTTGGCTTCGGCGTCGGGCTCCTGGGCTGATTTGGCTTCAGCTTCAGGTGCAGCTTCAGCTTCAGCATCAGCATCAGCATCAGCTTCAGGTGCAGCATCAGCATCAGCTTCAGGTGCAGCATCAGTTTCAGGTGCAGCTGCAGCTTCGGCTTCAGCTTCAGGTGCGGCTTCAGCTTCGGCTTCAGGTGCGGCTTCAGCTTCAGCTTCAGGTGCGGCTTCAGCTTCAGCCTCAGCTTCAGGTGCAGCTTCAGCGTCAGCCTCGGGCTCGGCTTTGGCGTCAGGCTCGGCCTTGGGCTCGGCGTCAGCCTCGGGTGCAGCTTCGGCCTCGGGCTCAGCTTCGGCGTCTGCCTCGGGTGCAGCCTTGGCCTCTTCTTCTGCCTTCTTGGCGGCCTCTTCTTCGGCGGCCTTTGCCGCGGCCTCTTCTTCTGCGGCCTTTGCTGCGGCCTCTTCTTCTGCCTTCTTTTTGGCCGCTGCCTCTTTCTTCTTCTTGGCCAGCTCTGCCTTCTTCTTGGCTTCGGCCTTGGCCTCCTCCAGCTTGATGGCGGCTGCCTCGAGGTACGCGGCTGGCTCCAGCTCCCCTGCGGCGCCGGTCATCTCCTCGAAGGGGATTCCGATGGGGCGGGTACGTACCTCCACATCACCCTGGACCTCCACCTGGCAGGCCATGCGCTGCTCGCCGCTGATGCGGCCCATGCGCTCGGGCAGGGTGGGCTTGGAGACCTGGGAATCCGCCGGAATCCAGACCTTGCAGCGGCCGCAGATGCCCAGGCCGGAGCAGTTCCAGCTGGGCCACATGCCCCGGTAGACCAGGACGTCGTTGTCATCGGCCACGTCGAGCAATGAGGTCCCCTCGGGGACATCAACGGAGAGGTATTCATTCAAGAAATGAACTTTAGGCACGGACATCCTCCCATTTGCGCCCGCACCATAGATCCGCCCGCCGCCGGGTTCAACCTTTTCGTGAACGGGCCAGCATTCCGAGCAGCAGCAACCCCCAGAGCAGCGCGGGCTCCGGGTGGGGCGAAACGGAGCAACCCCCGAATCCCTGGCTCGACACCGAGCCGCCGCCTGGCCCCGGCGTGCCCCCGGCGCCGTTGCCCTGGCCGTTGCCTGGCGTGGTCATCTTTCCGCCGCCAGCGCTCGCCACCCTGGCCAGGGCCGCCTCCGCGTTTACGAGTCCTGCGCCGCACCCTTTCTGGCACTTGCTCACCGGGTTGGCGGTCTGGCGCAGCGCGGCGAGCGCCTCGGGGCCGGTGAGGGTCCCGCGCAGCGAGGCCATGAGGGAGATGACGCCGGCGACCATGGGCGCGGCCTGGGAGGTGCCCTCGTAGAAGCGGTAGCTGAAGCTGTTGCTCTTGCTGTCGTGCAGCGGCCCCAGGACGCCGGCCTTGCATGGCTTGCCCTGGCACTTGAGGCCCCCCGGCAGGGTCTGGCTCACGTTGCCCCCCGGCGCCATGATGTCCACCACCTTGCCGTGGTTGCTGTATGGCGCGCGCTTGAGGTCATATTGCACCGCACCGACGGTGATGACCCCGGCGATGGACGCCGGGTAGACGTTGCCTGCGTTCTGGTTGGTGTTCCCCGCCGCGGCCACCACGATGGAGCCCCTGGCCTGGGCTGCCTGGACGGCGGCCGTCAAGGACTGCCCGACGTTGGCCGCGCCGAAGCTAAGGTTGATCACCTTGGCCATGTTCTTGTTGGCGGGTACGCCCGGGATGGCGATACCGGCCGACCACTTGATGGCGGCGATGACATCGGAGTCCAGGCCGTTGCCTGCCTTGACGCCGAGGGCACGCACGGGCAGCACCTTGCACCGCCAGTCCACTCCCGCCATGCCCACGTTGTTGTTGGTGTTCGCCGCCAGTACGCCTGCCACGTGGGTCCCGTGGTGGCCGGTGGAGTTCAGGTTATCCGTTCCGTTGTCCTTGGGGTTGGCGTCCCAGCTATCCCCGTCCCCCGCGCTGGACGGCTTGGAGACGAAGTCGTAGCCGGGCAGGAGCCGCCCCTTGAGGTCCGGGTGACCGGGCAAGATCCCGGTGTCGACCACGGCCACCACCACGCCCTTGCTGCCAGTGGTGCGGTTCCATGCCCGCGGCATCTTGATGGCGGTGAGGTTCCACTGGTAGGCGAAGTGCGGGTCGTTGGGCAGGGCGAAGGGGCGCCTGCGGAAGTTCGGCTCGGCGTGAACCACCTCCCGGAGGCCCTCGAGGGAGACCAGCGCGGCCCGGGTCGCCCGCTCGGTCTTGCGGTCGAGCTCGTAGTGCCACAGACCCTGGCCGAGGTCACGCTGTCGCGCGATGGGGTAGCCGGCGATGGAGGTGAAGCGGATGCGGGAGTCCGCGCTGTCCCACTGCACCAGCAGCTCACCTGGCGCGTAGGGCAGGTCGTCCGGCCCGGCGTGGGCCTCTGCCCTGGCCATCAGCGTGGCGGCGAGGAGCAGGAGCGGGAGCAGGGGACGCATGCCTTGCAATAGGTGCAACCGGCGTACCAGCCGCGTTCAGCCTCGCAAGTCCCTGAAATCACGTGATCGGAACCGGTACCTGGGGCCCATGGTCCCACCCGGGCGTCGCTGCCAGGCCGCATGGTGGGGGTGCAGACCCCATCGGTACATTGACGGATGGCGGCCCGGGCACGAGACGGTGTATTCTGCTGTCATACCATCAGAGGGGTCCACCTGTGGCCCCGGGGAGACCAAAGAAAATGCTCGCCAAGTTCAAGGCCCGCTTCCTCAAGGACCAGCGCGGTCAGGGTATGACCGAGTACATCATCATCGTCGCCCTCATCGCCATCGCCGCCATCGGCGTGGTCACCATCTTTGGCGACAACATCCGCGACCTGTTCGCCGGCGCGACCAACGCCCTGGCGGGCGAGACCAAGGTCAAGGTGGGCACCGAGAAGGCCCGCGCCACCCACACCAAGACCAAGACGCTGAAGAACTTCGCCCAGGACAACAAGGGCAGTATGAAGTAGCGAACGGGACTGCGTCCCGACCGCTACTTCAGGCCTCAGGCTTCAGGCTTCAGGCTTCAGGCTTCAAGCCTTTCGCGCAGCAGTTTCGCTCGACTGCCCGTGCCTCCAACTCTGATCCCCGATGTCGTCTGCGTGGCCATCTGCCTGGTGGCCACGGTCATTGATCTGCGTACGGAGCGGATCCCCAACTGGCTCACGGGATCCGGCGTGCTGCTGGGGCTGAGCCTCAACCTGGTCACCCACTGGATCCATGGCGGCTTCGACGCGGGTTTCTCCCAGGGGTTGCTCCTGTCCCTGGTGGGCGCGCTGGCGCTGTTGGCCTCATTCGGGCTGATGGGCCTGCTCGGCTTCGTGGGCATGGGCGACGTCAAGCTGATGGCGGCGGTGGGCGCGCTACTGCGCTGGCCGGACGCCCTGTGGGCGCTGGTGTACGTCACCCTGTGGGGCGGGGTGCTGGCGCTGTTGTACGCCCTGGTCAGAGGACAACTCGGGCGCGTGCTGGGCAACCTGCTGGCCCTGGCCCGGGGACGCAAAGGAGAGCGCGAAGCGGTGCAGCTACACCGGATCCCGTACGGCTCCGCCATCCTGCTCGGCGCCGCCTGGGCGGCCGGCCGCCACTACTTCGTCGCGCTCCAGATTCCTTGACCAAATTCCTGCTGTTAGGTAGTGTCTGCGGGTTCCCATGACCAGACATATACTCAGCGTCCTCGTACTCTGTGCGGTACTGGCAGGCGCCCCCAACCGGGCGCAGGCGGGCCGTACCCTGCGCCTGACCGTGGGCCAGTCCCAGACGGTGTCCGTACCGGGCACCATCACCAAGGTTCAGGTCTTCAACCCCGGCATCGCCGACGTGGCCACCTACAGCACCAAGGGGGCCACGGTGGTGGGTGTCGACAAGGGCACCACCGAGATCTTGATCTCCTCCGGTAGCCGGAAGTTCAAGTTCACGGTGGTGGTCTCCGCGGTGGAGGTCAGCGGCCTGTACAAACAGGTTCGCGATTACCTCGGCCGCATCGAGGGGATCTATCCGCGCATCTTCGGCGACAACGTGGTGATCTCAGGCTACGCCCTGACCGCTGAGGACTTCGGCCGCGCCAGCCGCGCCGTGGACATCTTCGGCAACAAGGTCTCCAACCAGGTGAGGTTCAAGCCGAGCGCGGTACAGCAGGTCAACCGGATCTTCCGCAAGAGCGGCCTCGGCAGCGTGCAGGTCAACCTCATGGGCGGCACGCTGTTCCTGGAGGGCGCGGTCTCGTCCAAGGGCGAGCTGGCCAAGGTCAACTCCCTGCTCAAGACCTTCGGCCTCAAGGTCGAGAACCTGCTCACCGTGGGCGGCGGCCGTCAGGTGCTCATCGACGTTCAGTTCGTGGAGATGCGCAAGGCCGGCCTCAACCGCATCGGCATCCAGTACCCGGGGTTGATCAGCTTGCAGGGCAAGGCGACCATCGACGGCACCATCCCGATCTACCCCTCTGGCGGCACCAAGGTGGAGATGGACCTCAACTCGCCGCTGACCGCCAACCTGAACATCAACCTGCTCTTCTCCTCGGGCTACGCCAGGCTGCTGGCCCAGCCCAAGCTGGTGTGCGGCTCCGGCGAGGAGGCGACCTTCCACGTGGGCGGCGAGGTGCCGATCCCGCTGGTGTCGAGGGACGCGGTGAGCGTGGAGTGGAAGCCGTACGGCATCCGCCTGGGCATCAAGCCCACCGCTGACAGCCTGGGCAACATCAAGAGCGAGATCATGGCCGAGGTGAGCGAGGTTGACACCTCGGTGCAGGTGCTCAACATCCCTGGCTTCAGGACGCGCAAGTTCAAGACCAACGTCTCGGTCAGGGACGGGGCGTCCATCGTGCTCAGCGGGCTGTTCACCAACAGCGAGGAGAAGGCGGTGAACAAGTTCCCGCTGCTGGGGCACATCCCGATCATCGGGGAGCTGTTCAAGTCGCGCGAGTTCAAGGAGAACAAGACCACCCTGGTGGTCTTCGTGACGCCCAAGGTGGTGACGTCCGAGCACCCGTGGGTGAAGAAGACCATCAAGGATATGCAGAAGATGTACGAGGAATACGAGGACGAGGTCGGCTGGCAGGTCTTCGACTAGGCCGGCACCTCATCTAGCAGTTTCACGCAACCTGTAGTCAGCCGGAGGCGGAATGTTTACCGTTGTCGTCACCGAAAAAGGTGGAGAGCAAAGGCGCCAGGAGTTCGACAAACCCGAAGTGACCATCGGGCGTGTTCAAGGAAACGACGTCATCCTCCCCAAGGGGAACGTCTCTAAGCGCCACTCCCGGATCGTGCTCAAGGACGAGAAGTTCATCATCGTCGACCTGAAGAGCACCAACGGGACCTACGTCAACGGGCGCAAGATCACCAGCCCCATCGTGATCAAGGCGACCGACAAGATCTACATCGGTGATTTCATCCTCACCGTCGAAGAAGAAGGGGCCGCCGTTCAGCCGAGCGTGCCCACGCCGCCGCCTGCGGACCGCAAGCCGCCGCCGCCGCCGCCGGGCAAGCGCACCGATGGTGGCGGGCCGCCTGACATGGCGCCGCCGCCTGACATGGCGCCGCCGCCTGGTGCGCCGCCTGCCCCGGGCGGTCCGCCGCCTGACATGGCGCCGCCTCCAGGCGCGCCGCCTGCCCCGGCCGGTCCGCCGCCCGACATGGCGCCTCCGCCAGGCGCGCCGCCTGCCCCGGCCGGCCCTCCGCCCGACATGGCGCCGCCGCCCGACATGGCGCCGCCACCCGGCGCGCCGCCTGCCCCGGCCGGTCCTCCGCCTGACATGGCGCCGCCGCCCGACATGGCGCCGCCGCCCGACATGGCGCCGCCGCCCGA
>CAZEFW010000273.1:0-520 GCA_964511535.1 uncultured Myxococcales bacterium
GGCATCGCCTTGCTGCTGCAAGCGGCTCATCAGGCTCAGCCGGCGCAAGACCGGGCTACGGGCAACTGGCAGCGAACGCACCGCCGGGGAGTGGTTCATGACAGTGAGGGATTGCGTTCGCGAGCGTGGCTGTGAAACGGCCAGCGAGGATTAAGTTAATCAGACAGAAGCGGCCATCGGAGGTGGAAGCGGGCCCACTGCGCTAGATGACCTGGGCGCAAATAACGATACGGTATGGGCGAGGAACTGGCGCCGAGGTCAAGGCGCGAAGACGAGGGCGTGGCCGGGTCATGTTGAGGATGAGCAACGCTGAGATCGGCGTCAGGGGCCGTCCAGACCGGCTTGTTATTCCTGCCCAGGACATCTAGGTGCAGCCTGGAGGGGAGGGGGCTGCGTGTAGGAGGATCCTGGAGGTGATCATCTGCCCGAGCAGCGGGTGCGGCAGTCCTTGTCGGAGTACCCCTTCTTGATGCAGCCATCGTAGCAGGCCTTGAACGGATCCGTGCTGCTGCCGGCCTGG
>CAZEFW010000273.1:620-6310 GCA_964511535.1 uncultured Myxococcales bacterium
GCGCAGCGGGTGCGGCAGTCCTTGTCGGAGCCGCCCTTCTTGGTGCAGTCGTCGTAGCAGGCCTTGATCGGGTCCGTGCTGCTGCCGGCCTGGGCGCAGCGGGTGCGGCAGTCCTTGTCGGAGCCGCCCTTCTTGGTGCAGTCGTCGTTGCAGGCCTTGATCGGGTCCGTGTTGCTGGCCTGAGAGCAGCGGGTTTTGCAGCCCTTGGCGTCTCCGCCCTTCTTGATGCAGTCGTCGTAGCAGGCCTTGTATGCCAAAGAGGCGTTGTCGCTGGCAGCGCTGTCGTCTTCCTCGCCTCCGCAGCCGGCGGCCACCAAGGCGAGACAGGCAGTCAGCGTCAGGGTGAGTTTGTGGGTTGCGCTCATCTCTCTTTCCTCCTGGTTGGGGTTGTGTCATCCCTGTGTTGGGTTCTGTTCGCGGTTTTCATGTCATAGTGCCCAGCCGGGGCTGTTTCGTTCCCGCCTTTCACGCTTCCATGTTTCCACTTCGCCGGGAACGCCCAGGGGGCGAGCGGGCACCATGATGTTGGGCAACATGCTGTACAGTCGGCGGTGCCCCGGGACGCAAAGCGATGATCCAGCCAACAGCCGCCAGATGTCTCCTTGTCACGGCCCTGGCCATGCTGGCCTCGCCTGCCCGGGCCCAGGACCACGCCCCCACGGCCTGCGTGGTTCCGTCGGCGAAGGAGGCGGTCTCGGGGACATACCTCGCGGCGCTGCGCATCGAGACCCGCAAGGCGGCCCTGTCCAGGCGCTGGATCGTGGTGACGCGGGCAGGGGACTGTCCTGCGGGCCAGCCTGTCCTGATGCTGTCCCCCGCTGCCAGGCGCGCCGTCCTGATCCTGCCCGGCGGAGGGCGGCGCAGCTACGACCTCGAAGCGATGCAGGGAGGGGCCCGCGCCCGGAGCCTGGCCCGGGCCGTCACCGGGGAGCTGTCGGCACTGGCCGATGATCCCCCGCCGCTGCTGGACAGCGATGACAGCATCGAGCTGGGCAGAGGCTCCGGGAACACGGGCGCGGCCGTCGACGAGCCCGGCCTCGTCCTGTCGCGCAAGGGGGCACCGCGGAGCCTCGCCTGGGTGGTGCGGGGCGGCGGGGTCTATCAATACCACCTCGGTACGGGCAGACACCTGGGCGGACCCGGCCTTGAGGCGGGGATTTCCCTGCTTGAGGGACGCCTGGCCATCTCACTCCAGGGCGCCTACCTGGCGGCCAGTGAGGTAGACCTGGACAGCGACGTCTCGGACCTGCAAGGCGGAGAGCTCCTGCTCGCGGTGCGCGGCGGGCTGAGGTTCAGCACGGTCACCCTGCGTGCGGGGCTCGGGGTGGGCTGGCAGCGCCTGGACGTAACCGGTCAATACTGGAAAACCGATCCACAGGGACTGCGCCGGTTGCAGGAGGAGCTGAAGGCCGCCTCCGATGCCGGGACCGCCGCCCTGGACCTTGAGCTGCTCTGGAGCTTCGCCGGCCGCTGGAGCGCGGGCCTGCTGTTCGGGGCGCGGGCCTTCTTCGGCGCCACCGGGAATGAGCCGCTGGAGCTGATGACCTACAACTCGGTGCCTGTGGCCCTTGGGGGGCAACTCGCGGTGGGGGTCGCGCTATGACGACAGCCGGGAAATACAAGGGTTGTTGCCCCGAGGAGGGACCGTGGCGTTGACCCGCGAAGAGCGCGTCCTGCTGCGCGGGTGCCGCGACGGCGACGAGGACGCCTGGCTGGCGCTCTACCGGGCCCACGCCGCCGACGTGGGGCTGTTCCTCGGGGGCATGCTCCCCGGCAACTCCGAGATCGACGACCTGGTGCAGAAGGTCTTTTTGCAGTTCCTCGCCTCCCTGGATCGCTTTCGTGGAGAGGCCGGCATCCGCACATGGCTGCACCGCATCGCCCGGCACGTGGCGCTGCACGAGCTCCGCGGCGCCAGCCGGCGGCAGCGGCACGTGCGCGCCTACGCCGAAACCGTTGACCGCGACGGCCCGGACCCGGAGGACCAGGTGCTTGCCCGGGACCGCCTGGCCCTGATCCGGGCCCTGCTCGACCGGCTCGACGGTCCCTTCCGCGAGGTCTGGATCCTGCGCGAGATCTCGGGCCTGAGCGTGGCCGAGACGGCCGCCGTGCTGGAGGTGCCGGCGACAACGGTGCGCACGCGCCACCACCGCGCGCGGCAGAGGATCCTAGCGCTGCTCGAGGAGCTGGACAGCCGTGATGACAGGCTCATGGCCCGCGGCCACGACCACCTGAAGCTCCTGCCGTCCGAAGGAGAGACCAGATGAAGGTTGACTGCGCATCCGCCCGTAAATGGCTTGCCGCGGCGCCGGGCAGGGCGGAGATCCTGCCCAGGGACTCGGCGCCCCACGCGGCCCACTTCGCCAGGTGCGAGGCCTGCAATGAGCTGCTGCGCCGCTACCAGGCATTCGTCTCCGCATGTGAGCAGACCTGCGCCCACGAGCCAACGCCCGATGCCGGGGAGCGGTTCATCGCCGAGGCCGCTACTCTGGCCAGGGGCACAGCCCCGTATCCAGAGCTGGTGGCGGAGGCGAGGGTGGGCCTTGAGCACGAGCCGTCCGGCTCCGCGGAGGCCACCTTCCTGAAGGCCGCCCGCGAGCAGCACGAGGATGGGACCGCGTCCGGCGGGCGCCGCTCCCCGCGCTGGAAGCCTCTCTTCGCCGCGGCAGCCGCCGCCTGTGTCATGGCCGCCGTCTGGATCGCCTCGTCCCTGGTGCAGTCGCCCGAATCTGCCGGCCCTCAGCCCGGAGATCCGGCCAACACCCACAGGGCTCACGGCCAGGCCACCATCGTCAGCCAATCGGGGACCGTCTCCATCGACGGGGCCAGGCTGAGCCCCGGGCAGCGATCCGCCCGGGGGGCGGGGGCTGTCATCGCAACGGGCCGGGCCTCACATGTCCAGCTCCAGGACCTGTCTCGCGCCTCCATCACCTTCGGCCAGGAGACCCGGGGAAAGATAAGGAGCTGGAGCGCAGGTCGCACCAGCCTGTTGCTGCGCTCGGGCACCATCCGGGCCAGGGTCCAGCGCCGACGGGCGGGCGAGCTGTTCGAGATCCTCACCCCCAGCGCCCGGGTGATGGTGGTGGGGACGGTGTTCGCTGTCACCTACTCGGCCCCGGAAGGCACCGTCGTGAACTGCACCTCCGGGAAGGTCCGCGTGGAGCGCAGGGATGGCAGCCTGGCCGGATACGCCACGGCAGGCCGTACCGTCCGCGTCGCCCCGGCCCGCCAGGCGGCGGCAGCGACGGCAGCTCCCCCGAGCAGAGGAGCAGGTATCACGCAGCCAGCGTTCAGGGTGACCGCCTCACCAGCCCCGGGTCCTGGAGCCGCCCGGCCATCGGCTGATGCCGCGGCGGCAGCGCGCCAGGTGTGGCGCGGGGCTGAGAGCCCGGAGGATCGCACCGTGGCCGCCCCGGCCCTCAAGGTTGAGCACTCCGGCACACCGCCCGCCCCGGCCGCCATACCATCAGCGCCCGCCGCGTCCGCCGGGGCTGCAGCTGCTGAACGGTCGCCGCAGGTTCCTCCGGTCGCCGCGTCCTCCCCGGAGGCGACGCCGACTGCTCCGTCCGCCGGGCCATCCCCGCTGCTGCGGGCCCGGGCCTTGCTGGGCCAGGGACAGGACCGGCAGGCCCTCGCCCTGTTGCTCGCAGCGCCCGCCGGAGACTGGCGCCGGGATGCCCTCCTTGGAGACGCCTACCAGCTCGTAGGCCGATACCGCCTGGCACAAAAAGCGTACCGCGCCGCCCTGACCCGGACCATCATGCCCCCGGCGCCGAGGTCCTCGGGTCCTGCGGACCCTTGCGGAAACAGCTGCTCGGCGCCAATCCTGGCAGATCTGGCCACGCTCCAAGGGACCCGCTTCAAGGATACCAGCGGGGCCGCCAAGACCTGGGGACAATACCTCGAGTCCTATCCTGTCGGCCCGGCCGCGACCAGCGCCCACCTGGCCCTGGCCCGCCTGGCCCTCAAGGACGGACGCAGCAAGACCGCCCAAAAACACCTCCGAGCCGCCTACAGGCATTCCCCCGACACCAGCCAGGGAACGAGCGCGCTGGCCCTCCTGGGGGCCCAGCTGATCAAGGAGCGGCGATGGCCCGAGGCCGAGGCTCTGTTCGCGCAGCACGGGAAAAAGGGGAGAGCCCGCCGGGGCGAGGTGTCTCTGGTAGGGCTAATCCGCGTCCGCATCGCCCAGGGCAAGGCGGGCGCGGCGCGGAGCCTGATCCTTCAGTACCGAAGGAGGTTCCCGAGGGGCAGCCGCGCCAACGAGGTCAGGCGCCTGGAAAACGCTCTTGGCGGTCTCTAGTTCGCTCGGCAAACTGCCGATACCTACATCACGGACTCCAAGGCACCCCGGGCCGTGGCGAAGTCCCGCTTGACCTGCCAG
Organism: uncultured Myxococcales bacterium; assembly: GCA_964511535.1. Taxonomy (GTDB): domain Bacteria; phylum Myxococcota_A; class Polyangia; family CAZCFB01; genus CAZCFB01. The sequence continues at coordinate 5,005 of CAZEFW010000273.1, forward strand.
GCCGTGGCGAATGATCCGTAGGTCAGCCGGGCCAGCGCTGCACAGCTCAGGTCCGGGTGAGCCTCCAGGGCAGCCCACATGTCCGCGCGGTAGCTGGGGCCCATCATCACCCGGTGGCGGTAGACCGCGTGGCGGCGGCAGAGCTGCGCCGGGGAGAGGACATCCGAAGGGCGGTCGCGCAGCGTACTGGCCGGGACGCGCAGAGGACCACCCTCAAAGCGCGGATCCTCTCCGTGCCGCCGCAGCTGGAACTCGGTGCCCACCGCAAGCAGGTCCACGCGTGGTCCCTCGTGGAGGCGCGCTATCCTGGAGAAACGACGATCCTTCACCATCCAGCATGCCGCCGCGCTCCAGAACGCGCGCACACGTTGATGCTCCTGCAGGGCCACGATGCGGGTCAGACGATCCGCGTTCACCCACGGACAATGGGCTCCCCACCAGGTGACCAGGATCGACAGGGCACGCAGGTCGTCCTTCAACATTCCGGCCGCCGAAGCGAACAGCAGCGTGTCCTCTATGTTGGCCTCCGTGTCCGGCCGGGCGGCGAACCGCATGCCGATCCCCGCCATGGAGCAGGTGAGGGCCTCGCCAGCCTGGGTCCGGCGGGGCAAGATGTTCCTGCTAAACCCCATGGCCCAGCCTCCGGCCCAGATCGGCCAGAACATGCTCCACATGGTCTGGCCAGCCCGGATTGGCATCCCGCTCCACAAGCCAGGGCCGGATCTCGTCCAGCTCCTCCCGTGACGGGGCCAGTGCGACGCAGTCGGTGATATCAATTGCCCGATCGCAGAGGGAGAAGACCTTGCTCCTGAGCAAGTCCATGCGGCCGAGGGTTCGGAGAGTTACCGCCTCGCCCGAGAACGCGGGCTGCAGCCGCTGCTGCCATCCATCAGGAAGGTCACGAGCCAGAGATGCAGGGCCGTTGTTGAGCCAATCCTCGCGCAGGTCGATTCCACGCCGCTGCTGCTCGACAGCAAACCGGGAGGATGCCTCTCGGATCGCATCCGGGAGCTGTGGGTGGAGGATGTCGCAGTCCTGAGTCTGCCTGGACACAACACCAAGCAGCCCGAGGGCTGCACCCCCCACGACCACCGCAGACAGGGCAAGTCCCTGCTCTGCCAGGTATGCGTCGAACTGCTCGATGGTCTCTTTGGGCCTCATCGGTATCATCCTATCTGATACTCCTCTCCACGTCAATCCTGACCTCGCCCCATGCGCGCTATCCCCAGGCACGTCGGCTGGCATGCGGAGGATCGTTCACGCCAGCGCTATCCTCGACAAGAGCAGGCGCGCCAATCCTCAAAAG
>CAZEFW010000274.1:0-6058 GCA_964511535.1 uncultured Myxococcales bacterium
CGACCTTCTTCTTGGCCGCCTTCTTCTTGGCCGGAGCCTTCTTCTTGGCTACCTTCTTCTTCGCCGGGGCCTTCTTCTTGGCCACTTTCCTCGCCATTGCTCAACCCTCCTGATGGGCAAGTTAGGGCCCCAATACTAGGGGCCGGGTTATGGGCTGTCAAATCAATTAGGTATAAATTAACTAAATTTTGTAACTCTTTACTTCATAAGAAAGTTATTTATCTGTGTTTGTACCTCAACTCGGACATCGGCACAAATTCCGGCAATTCTGGGACGGATTTGGGAAGGAATTGGACTCTCGCAAAGATACCAACAGGTTACTCTTCCCTTGTGGAGCTGTTTAAGTTATTGCAAGAAATTATTGGAAATTTAACGATTGTCAAGATGTGGATTCCCAAGTATCCACAAGAATGAATCCAATCCACAGGTGGATTCAAACCCGCTCGAACCAACCTGCCGTCCGGAGAGCATGGCATGAAATTCTCCTTGAACAACAGCGAATTGAAGGGCCTGTCCAGCGACATGGTAGCCATGGGTGCCTTTCAGGACACCCTGGGACAGAGTCCTCTCTTCCAGCAGCTGGACAGGGAGCTCGGGGGCCAGCTGGCCCAAATCGCCACCGAGGAGGACTTCGTTTGTAAGCAGGGCCAAACGCTGTTAGTTCACACGACGGGCCGCCTGCCCCAGGCCAGAGTCCTCATCGTGGGCCTGGGCAAGCGCGAGGACTTCAGCCTGCCGGACACGCGCGCCTACGCCGCAGTGGCAGCACGTACTGCCACTGCCCGTGGGTGTAGGAGCATGCTGCTGACCCAGCCCCCGGTGGACGCCTCGGCCCAGGACCGGGCGGTCCAGTTCCTGGTGGAGGGGACCGAGCTCGGGCGGTACCGCTTCGAGTCCTATATCGCCAAGGACGATCGCACCCGGGATCTGCTGACAGAGGTCACGATCCTGTTCCCGGCGGGGGAGGATGACATCCCTGCGGCGGCAAACCTCTCGCTGACCCGCGGCCAGATCGTGGCCGACGCGGTGAACTGGGCCCGGGATCTGGTCAATGAGCCGCCCTCCAGCCTGACCCCGGAGCGGCTGGCCGACCAGGTACAGGCCATGGCCAAGGACGCCGGCCTGACCTGCCAGATCCTGGGACCCAAGGAGATCGAGAAGCAGAAGATGCACCTGCTGCTCGGCGTGGCCCGGGGGAGCACCAACGAGCCGCGGTTCATCCACCTGACGTACAAGCCCATGGGCAAGGAGAAGCCCCGGCGGCGGTTCGTGCTGGTGGGCAAGGGGGTGACCTTCGACTCGGGCGGCCTGTCGCTCAAGCCCACCGCTGGCATGCTGGACATGAAAGGGGACATGGCCGGGGCGGCCACGGTGCTGGGCGTGGCCCGGGCGTTGACCCGCCTCGGTCTGCAGAGCGAGGTGCACATCCTCGTCCCTGCCACCGAGAACATGCCCTCGGGAGACGCTTACAAGCTGGGCGACGTGATCACCGGCCTGGCGGGCAAGTCGGTGGAGATCGTCAACACCGACGCCGAGGGGCGGCTGATCCTGGCCGACGCCCTGGCCTACGGCGACAAGCTGGACCCCGAGGAGATGGTGGACGTGGCCACCCTGACCGGGGCCTGCGTCGTGGCGCTGGGGCCCTTTACTGCCGGGGCCATGGGCAACGACCGGGCGTTGATGGAGCGGTTCCTGGCCTCCGCTCGCATGGCGGGCGAGGATTTCTGGCACCTGCCCCTGCCGGTGAGGCTCAAGGAGCAGCTCAAGAGCCCCATCGCCGACCTGAAGAATTGCGGCGATCGGTGGGGCGGGGCGCTGACCGCCGGGCTGTTCCTGCGCGAGTTCGTGGGCAAGTCGCTGTGGCTGCATCTGGACATCGCCGGGCCCTTCACGGCCGACAAGGAGTGGGGGCATTTGCCCAAGGGCGGCACCGGCTTTGGAGTGGCATCGCTGCTGGATTATCTCAAGGGCCGCGACGAAGCTTCATAACCCGAATTTCCCCTCCCAATTCACCGGATTGTCTCTTGACGTCCACGGGGCGACTCCCTATGCTTCGCCCCGATGAGTCGCGATGATGCAATAGAATTCGAGGGCGTGGTCGCCGAGGTTCTGGCTGGCGGCCTGTTCCGCGTGGAGATCGCGGAGGGGCACACTGTGCTCGCCCACCTGTCCGGTAAGATGCGCAAGTTCCGTATCCGCATCGTGCTCGGTGACCGCGTGACAGTGGCGGTCTCCCCGTACGACCCCTCACGGGGGCGGATCGTCTACCGCGCCAAGTAACGTCGGGCGGCCCGCCGGCCGCCGCGGCTACTTACCCAGACAGAACTCACTGAAGATGGCGTCGAGGACCGCCTCGTCCGCCAGGTGTCTACCTGTGATCCCGTCGAGCTGGGCCATGGCCGCGTTGACATGCTCGACCACGATCTCGGGCGGGAGCTGGCGTGACAGGGCCCCCCGGGCGCGGGCCAGCTCTTCCCGGGCGGCGGCCAGGGCCAGGCGGTGACGCCGGGCCGTCACCACCAGCGCCTCCCCGTCCGGTAGCTGCTGCGACAGCTGCGCGACGATGGCCTCGCGCAGCTGCGGCACACCCTCGCCCGTGAGCGCCGAGGTGGCCACCACCGAGGGGCAGCGCTTCAGGGCGCGGCGCCGCGACGGCGGGCAGAGGTCGAGCTTGTTGGCTGCCTGCAGCACCGGGACCGCCTCGGGCAGCCCCGCAGGGGGCGGAGTGTCTGGTTCCTGGCGCTGCAGGTCGAGCACCGCCACCAGCAGCTGGCTGCGCCCCAGCAGCGGTGTCGCCAGCTGGCGGCCGCGGCGTTCCAGGGCAGCCTCGAGGTCGGGCGCGCGCAGGCCGGCAGTGTCCACCAGGGTCACGCGCAGGCCGCCCCAGGACACCTCCGCCTCGAGGTAATCGCGGGTGGTCCCAGGCTCGGGGTCCACCAGGGCTCTGTCCCGGCCGAGCAGCTGGTTGAACAGGCTCGACTTGCCTGCGTTGGCCGGGCCCACCAGGGCCACCACCAGCTCGCCCAGGGCGGCGGCGTGGCGCTCGGTGCCCTGCAGGCGCTCCAGGCGCTGCAGGGCGTCGTCACACCGTCGGCCCAGCCGCCCGGCGGGCAGCTCGCCGTCCAGGTCGTCGGCGAAGTCCACGGCCGCCTCGAGTCGGGCCGCCAGCTGCACCAGGTCCTGGTGCAGGGCGCGCACCTGCTGCCCCAGAGCGCCGTCCAGCAGCGCCTGGGCGTTTTGCAGGGCCCGCTCGGACCGGGCGCCGATGACCATGGCCACGGCCTCGGCCTGCTCCAGGCTCAGCTTGCCGTTGAGGAACGCGCGGCGGGTGAACTCACCGGGCCGGGCCAGGCGCGCGCCGAGGCGCAAGAACAGGTCGAGCAGGCGCTCCATGTTCAGCTGGCCGCCGTGGCCGAACACCTCCACCACCGGCTCCCCCGTGTAGCTGGCAGGAGCGGCCATGTGGCACAGCAGCACCCGGTCGACCGTGGCGCCACAGCCGGGATCTCGCAGCCGCGCCGCCACCATGCGGCGGGGGGGCAGGTCGCGGGCGCGCTTGCCGCTCGCCTGCAGGCAGAGCGCCAGCGCCTCCGGGCCGCTGAGGCGCAGCATGCCCACCGCGCCGTCGCCCCGGGGTGTGGCCGGGGCGCAGATGGTGTCGCCGTCTCGCATGGGCTCAGACCGTAGCAGAAGTTGCGATACCATTGCAGGCATGCGCACCCGCACCGTCGTCGTCGCCGCCCTGCTGGCCCTGTCATCCCCCGCCCACGCGCAGGATTTGACCGTGAAGGTCAAGATGCGCGACGGGGTCAAGCTGGCCACCGACGTATACCTGCCCAAGAAGAAGAAGGGGCCCTGGCCCACGCTGCTGATCCGCACGCCGTACGGCAAGTCGAAGCTCAAGACCACCGGCGCCCTGTACAGCAACCTCGGCGTGATGGTGGTGGCTCAGGACATGCGCGGCCGCTTCGACTCGGAAGGCGTTGACATGGTGTTCTCCACCGACGGCGACGGCAAGCTCAAGGACGGCCACGACACCATGGCGTACATCGTGGCCAACAAGCAGTACAGCAACGGGCTCATCGCCACCCAGGGCGGCTCGGCCCTGGGCATCGTGCAGTACATGCAGGCCACGGCCAAGCCGCCTGGCCTGAAGTACATGCACCCGGTGGTGGCCACGCCCAACCTGTACCAGGACGGCATGTTCAACGGCGGAGTGTTCCGCCACAGCATGGTCTCCGGCTGGCTCAAGGGGCAGAAGAGCACCCACTTCTTGAAGGAGATCGCCAAGCACCCGTTCGAGGACAGCTTCTGGGCCCCGGTGCAGACCGGCGACCAGTACGGCGCGGTGACCGCGGCGGGGCTGCACCAGGGCGGCTGGTACGACATCTTCGCCCAGGGCACCATCGACGGCTGGCGCGGCTACCAGACCAAGGGCGGCGCTGGCGCGAAGGGCCAGCAGAAACTGCTCATCGGTCCCTGGACCCACGGCGGGGCCGGCAAGCAGAAACAGGGCCAGCTGACCTACCCCAAAAACAGCACCCAGCCGCCCAACATCAACGCCCACCAGATCATGCTCAACCACCACCTCAAGCTGGGCAACCCGCTGGTCACAAAGAAGCCGTCGGACATCCCGGCGGTGCGCTACTACGTCATGGGCGATGTCACCAACCCCAAGGCGCCGGGCAACCTGTGGCGCAGCGCCACGAGCTGGCCGCCCGCCGCGGCGCCGGTTCGCTATCACCTGCAGCCGGGGGGGGCGCTGGCCGAGGCGTGCCCGTCGGGGGGCACCACCGCCTACACCTTCAACCCGGCGGCGCCATCGCCCACCATCTGTGGGCGCAACCTGGTCATCGCGGCCGGGCCGTGCGACCAGGCCAAGGTGGAGGCGCGCAAGGACGTGGTGGTCTTCTCCACGCCCAAGCTGGCCCAGGCTGTGGAGGTGACCGGGCGGGTGCGGGTGCACCTGTTCGTGCAGATCGACCAGCCAGACGCGGACCTGATGGTGCGGCTGACCGACGTCTACCCGGGGGGCAAGTCGATGCTGCTGGCCGACGGCGCGGCGCGGCTCGCCAGCCGGGGCAGCACCACCAAGCTGAAGCCGCTCAAGGCCGGGGAGCTGGTGGAGGCGGTGGTGGACCTGTGGAGCACCAGCGTGATCTTCGACAAGGGCCACCGAATCCGCGTCAGCGTGACGTCGGGCAATTACCCGCGTTTCGCGGTGAACAAGGGCAACGGCAAGCCGTACCCCGCGGCGATCATGGGCGCGGGCAAGCCGGTGAAGGTGACCCTGCACCACAGCCCGGCCCGGGCGTCGTACATCGAGCTGCCCAACCCAGCGCGCAAGCCGGGGAGCGAGACCAAGTGCGGCGCGCCGCCCAAGCCGGACGCAGGGGGCCCGGGCATAGACAGCGGCGGGGCGGCGGCGGACAGCGGGGGCGCGGCGGGTGACCTGGCGGTGGCGCCGGACGCGGCAGGGGGCAGCGACCGAGCGGTGGCAACCGTGGACACTGGCGTGGGTAGCGTCGGCGGTGACGACGAGGGCTGCAGCTGTCGAGCCGGTCGTGGCGGCGGGGCAGGGGGCGGAGCGGCGGTGTTGGCGTTGTTGCTGATCATGTGCCTGGTGCGGAGGGGGCGGTCCGGGTAGCAGGGGGGGGCTGCGTTAGCTCTGTCGAGTCATCACTTTTCCTCAGGAGCCCTTGGCCCGCTCCGTGCTCGCTTTGCTCGCCCGGTCGCGGGCTTTGGTTGGGGTTGTGGGTGGCTCGGGGCGTTGGCGGTCTGCTTTTTCGTTGTGCTCGTGCAGGCGTTGGCGTGGGGCTGATAGGGCTGTGGTGGGTTGGGGCTTTGGGCGTGCTGTCGTTGCGCCGTGCTTGTCCGAGTCGCTGCCCCGGGCCTGTTGATGGCTGTGTGCAGCCGCCCGCGAAGCGGAGCGGCTGTGCACAACATCAACAGCGAGCGGGCACAACGGAACACGCGTGCACAGACGCGCCCCGACCAACGATCAGAACCACAAACAAACAAAAAAAACCCAGCCCCGGCTGTGGTCATGTGGGCGGGC
>CAZEFW010000275.1:0-6042 GCA_964511535.1 uncultured Myxococcales bacterium
GGGGGGGGGGGGGGGTTTGTTGCGTGGTTGGGGGGCGCTTGGTGTCGTGTGGTGGGGGGTGGGGGTGGGGGTGGGGGTCGGCGGCGGCACCCTTCATGTAGAAGAGGCTCTCCCGGTAGGCGGCGAGCGTCCGGCGCAGCACCACCGCCAGGGCAGCGGCGGCGGGGACCGCTAGCAAGACGCCGACGAAGCCGAACAGGTGGCCACCCAGCATCAGCGCCAGGAGCACCCCGACGGCGCCCAGCCCCACTTTCTCGCCCACCAGGAACGGGGTGATGGCCAGCCCGTCGAGGACCTGCACGGCGCCGAACACGGCGGCCACGCCGATGAGCTGCCCGGGGCCGCTGTAATCCAGCAGGCTGAGCAGCATGGCGAGGCTGAGCCCGATGACCACGCCGACGTAAGGGATGAACGCCAGCGATGCGGTGAGCAGGGCGATGACCACGGCCAGCTTCAAACCCGCGATGCTCAGGCCCACCGAATAGAGCACGGCCTGCACCAGGATCACCATCAGCTGTCCCCTGATCCAGGCCGAGAGCACCTGATCCACCTCGCGCGCGGTGGTCCGGACCACGGGGACGTAGCGGCGAGGGATCAGATCCTCGGCGCCGCGCAGGATCTCCGGGAACTGGGGCAGGAAGTAGAAGGTGAACACCGGCACCAGCAGCAGCGTGCCCACCGCCGAGAACAGCGCGCCCGCGCTCACAGCCACCTTGCCAGCCACGCCGCCCAGGGGCTTGAGCGCCTGGGACGCGAGCTGCTTCAGGTCCGCGCCGAGCTGATCGGCCAGGTCCTCCAGGCTGCCCGGGACCGTGACGGAGAAGGTCTGCTCCACCCACGGCACCAGGGTGAGCTTGATCTTGGCCATGTAGCCTGGCACCGCCTCAGCGAAGGTGTGGATCTCGCGTACAAGCAGCGGGATCACCACCAGCACCACCCCCGCCAGCAGGACCACGGCGCCGAGGAACAGCAGCAGCGTGCCGAGCCAGCGCGGGGCGCCGACCCGGCGCTCCAGCAGGCCCACGAGCGGGTCCAGCAGGTATGACAGGATCAGCGCAGCGGCCACCGGCGTCAGCACGGGGCCGAGGCCCCGGACGGCCGCCAGCAGCAGGCCGAGGCCCAGCGCCGCGAACAGGAGGTGCCACAGCAGGTGGCTCCGGCGGGCGCGCCCCTCGGACCGCAGCGCCATCAGAACGGCTCCTTGCGCAGCTTCACGTCCAGGTCCTGCTTCAGACCGTGCACCAGCTTCACCTCGGCGAAATGGGTGAAGTAGCCCTCGCTGCGGATCTCCAGCCGGTGCAGACCGACGCCCAGCTTCAGCGGGCGCTTATCGAGCCCCTTGACGGTGCCCATGTAGCGGTCGTCCACGAAGATCTGCGCGTCGTCTGGCTGGCACTTGATATACAGCCCAACCAGGGCGCGGGGCTTGAGCGCCTTTTTGCCTGGCGTGCCGCAGGCCCCTGCCACCGCAGCGGCCAACGCGAGGCCGGCGATCAGCCAGCGTCCGGGGCGGCGGGCTGATCTTCCGCCGCGGGCGGCGCCTGTTCCTGAACCGTTAGCCAAAGCTGGCCTCCCTCCACACGCATAACCTTCAGAATAAAGTTGTCCCCCAGCGCCCTGCCCTCCATGGACTTGCCAACGGAAGCGGCGGCCCGGCGCGTACGGATGGAGAAGTTGGCCGCGCCGTTCCCCGCGCCGGTGAGCCTGCACCCCCCGCGTCCGGCCCAGCGACGGCACACCTCGGCCCTCAGCCGGCGGAGCTGGCGCGCGCTGTTCACGCCAACGACCCGCACTTCGAGCCAGCCCGTGCGGCGCATGGCCAGCATGGCCCGCGCGCGGTCATGCTTCAGGAGCGCGGCGAGGCCCTTCTTGAGGCAAGGCTTCAAGGCCCGCGCCAGGGCGGCGTCGATGGTGGGAGCCGCGCCCCACGCAGCTGCCGAGGATCGGGTGACCTCGGTGGCGCCCTGCAGCAGCCTCAGGGTCAGGGTCACGCGCCGCGCGGGCCATGCGGTGCCCCGGATCTGCTTGCTCTCGGGGGTTGCCAGGGTGGCGACCAGCGCCACGCCTGCCTCGCCGGCGGCGTCGCTTTCTGCCGCCTTGCCGCTGGACAGCCGCAGATCGTGACGCGCCAGCGCCGAGATCAACGCGGCCCGGGCCGGGGCCCGTCCAGCGGCTGGGAAGCTCCGCTCGAAGCTCACCACCAGCCGGGGCGGCTGCCCCGCCTCGCCAGCGCCGCCCTCCCCGGGCTTGATCCCGACGAGGCGGTTCAGGTCGTCCTGCAGCCGGCTGATGTCAAGCCTGGCCGCCACCTTGACCCGGAAGCGGCGCGCCGCCTGGCGCTCTTCCAGCACCCGGTAGGTCCGCACGTAGACCCCTGCCCTGGCGTGGATCTCGCTCCTGATCTGATCGCCCAGCGCCTCGGCCTTGCCCTCGGGCAACAGGGCGACCACTGCCTGGCCGACGGCGTCGCGCCGGGCGAGCTCCAGGGCGCGGCGGCGCGCGGAGACCTGGTTCCCGCCCACCACCGGCACCTCGCCGACGCCCTCATACTCGCCGGCAGTCGGCCCGGCGCCGGCCCCGGCGGGCAGGCACGCGAGGACCGCCACCGCCACGAAGATCCGCAGGGTCCCTGAGCTGATCACTGTGATTGCGTCCGGTGTGGACCCTGGGGGGAGCGCCCCCTACCTCAGGATGAACGGGTAGGTGATGCTGAAGGGCGTGCCCTTGAACTTCGGGAACCGCGCGCCGCCAGCGGCCTTCTTGACGCATGAGCCGGTGGGGGTGCCCGCGAAGACACCCTTGACCTTGGTGTTGCTCACCCGGCCTTTTCGGCCGATGGTCACCTTCACGCTGGCCAGCCCCGGCACCTTGAAACGGTCGTAGCAGCCCTGGACCTTGCCCTTGATGCCGCGCATGCCCTTCTGGATGTCGCTGCGGCTGAGGGTCTCGGGCAGGTTGGAGTTGGAGGCGGCCGCGGGCGCAGACCTGGAGCTGGAGCTGCGGGAACGCTTGCGGCTGCTGGCCTTGCGCTTCTTGGAGTTCGACGAGATGGCGCCGTCGATGAGATCATCGAGCTCATCACGCTTGCCGGATTTCCGGCGAGATTTCTTTTTCTTGGGCGGCGCCGTGCCGAGCAGCGGGTCGGACGAGCCCCGGCTGGAGCGGGTCGACCTGGGCTTGGAACTGGACCGCGACTTGCTCGACCTGCGTGAGCTGGACGCCTTCTTCTTCGGCTTGGCCGCGACCTTGGCCGGCTCGGCCTTCTTCTCGGCGGATGCTGCTGGAGCCGAGGGCTGCGCCTTGTCCGAAGCGGGCGATGCGGGGTCCGCTGCCTTGCCGGCGGCCGGGTCTGCCGGCTTGGCCGGCTCGGCCTTCTTGGGCTTGGCGACGGCGGCGGCGGAGCCTGCCGCGGCCTTGCCCTTGGCCGCCGCCGGGGGGGTGTTGGCAGCGACGGTGGGCCCGGTGGGCTTGCGCATCATCAGGTAGACCACCAGCCCGACCATGATCAGGAGCGTGGCGGCCATGCCGATGATCAGCGGCATGAGCCACTTGGGGCGCTCGTCTTCCACGGATGGCAGCAGCACCGGCGCCGCAGAGACCGGCGCCGCGAAGGTGCCGAGGTCGCCCAGCTCATCGCCGCTTGCGGCGGCCCCGCCGGTCGCGAGGCCAGCGTTGCCGGCCATGGCGCGGATGTCGATGAGGCCAGAGCCGTCACCACCCGTGTCCGCGGCTGGAGCGGCGAGGCCCGGCTCGGGCGAAGCCTTCTTGCCCATGGCCAGCGCCTGGAGGTTACCGAGGCTGAAGAGCACCGAGTTCTCGTTGCGCTGCCCCGTCATCTTGGCTTCATCCGGAGGTATCGACGGGTCGGAGCTGAACGCTGGCGACTCTGCGGGCGCTGCCGGATCCGCGCCGGCTGCCGCGCCGGCGTCGTTCGGGAATGAGACCTGGGCGTTGTCAGGGACACCCGCTGCGGCCGCCAGGCCACCCGGTCCCATCAGGTCGGCCACGTTCTCCTCGCCGGCGTAGGTGGCGAACAGGTCCCGCCGTCGCTGCTGGCCTGGATCCCGGAACGCCAGGGAGGCGGAGTCGCCGCCCCCGGCTGCTGGCTCCTGCGCGGGCGCCGGTTCGTTGCCGAAGTCCTGGGGCTCGGCCGCAGGCGCCGCCGCAGGGGCGGCTGCCTCGGCGCCGGACCAGGCCTCGGTCTGCTCGGCGTCCTGGGCTGCGGGCTGCTCGTCGGGCCACGCTGGCTGCTCCTCCTGGGGCTGCTGCCCCCAGCTGTCTGCCGGGGCCTGGAAGCCGCCCGCAGCCGCCGCGCCGCTCATGGCCACAGAGGAAGGAGCGACCTTGGTCGCCTGCGAGATGTCGGCGAAGTCGTCCACCGCGTCAAGCCGCAGCCAGTCGGAGAAGCCCTCCCTCCAGATGAAGGTCTCCTCGCTGATATCCCCGTTGGCGTAGCGGTCCCGCACCTCTGCCGGTGACATGGGGCCGACCTGCTCACGGTCGATGACCAGGTGCCACACGGGCGTGTCGTCGCCGAATTCATCACCGGCATCGCCGCCCGCGGCGAGGGCTGGATCGGCCGCTGGCTGATCCTCAGGCTTGTTCCCTCTGACCACGATGATGTTCTGGCACTTCTTGCAGCGGATCTTGAATACTTTACCGGCGACTTTCTCATCGGCGATGGAGTATTTGGCCCCGCAGCTATCGCAGACTATTTTCATCCTTGATCCTTTCCCAGCCGGGAGTCGGAGGGCGCTGGCCCTCTCGGAGGCGCAATTATAGATGGCAGTCCGGGCAATTTCAATTGCCGATAATCTAATAAAAATCTATTAGTTGAAGGCGTTTTTATGTGTTGCTACCTCGGGTCGTCCTCCGGGGGAACCACTCCGGCACCTGTCAGGGACGCCACGCCAGTCCGGGCCACCACAACCGATCTGGGGCTGCGGACTACTGTTATGACACCGCTCCCGAGCGGATCCATGGCGGTTTTTTTTTCAATGCGGGTCCATGCTAGACTGTCGCCCCAAATCAAGACCTGTAAGGAAGCCACATGAAAAGACTAATCGCCCTGACGCTCACCCTGCTCTGTCTCTGCCTGTTCGGTTGCTCTGACGATAGCGAAAAGCCCACTGTGGACGCCGGCCCCAGCGTCGACAGCGGGCCCCCCACCGAGGCCGGCACCGTGACCTGCCCAAAGGATTTTCCGGTCAAGGTCAACGGCGTCTGCCTGGCCCAGAAGCCAGACCAGGACGGCAAGCGCACCCAGTGCGGCGAGATGGTGGAGAACTGCGACAAGTCTGGCGACAAGACGCCCAACCTGGCGTGCATCACCGGGACCGCCCCCACGGCGCCCAAGGGGCCGGCGACGGTCACGCTGGCGGGCTTCGTCGACGTTTTCTCCAGCGGTCCGGACTCGGACAACATCATCATCGAGGTGTACGAACAGGCGGCGCTGGACAAGGCCATCGAGGACGCGCGCAAGGCTGGCACGCTGAAGAAGAAGACCTTCCCCTCCGGCGCCAAGTCCATCGGCACAGACACGGTGAAGCTGACCTGGACGGACAAGACCAAGGTCCCGGTGGACCCGACCCGCGGCACCGCCCGGGCGTGTCCCAAGGACCCGAAGCTGAAGCTGCCCTGCGTGGTCCCGTCCACCACCTGCACCTCATGCGACCTTGGTGGGAACTACTGCCACTCGGGTCAGTGCATCGAGCGGCTGCGGTGGGAGGTGCGTTACCAGATCAAGAACATCCCGACCAACAAGCGCCTGGTCCTGCGCACCCTGGGCAAGGACGGCTTCACGGACGGCACCTGGGGCATGATGGCGCAGTACAACGTGTACCTCCGCGCCGACGCCACAAAGTGCACCGACGGACAGTACAACGACTGCCTCAACGCCAAGGGCGAGTACGAGCTGGAGGTCAACGCCCTGTCCAAGAGCGACTACACCACCATCCCGATCACGGCCGGCCTCTCGGGTGGCGTGCCGGAGGGCCCCCGCCCCCGGGCGGGGGCGGGGCCCCCCAGCCCCCCCCACAAACC
>CAZEFW010000276.1:0-5803 GCA_964511535.1 uncultured Myxococcales bacterium
ACAGGTCGGGGCGAGGCACAGGCCGGTGGTGGGATCGCACACGCCGCTGGTGCAGTCCGCCGCCTTGCTGCATTTCTTGTTGTCGGCGCACTTTGGGCACTTGGCGCCGCCGCAGTCCACGTCGGTCTCATCGGCATTCTTCACCTTGTCGGTGCAGCTGGCCGCGGCGCAGACGCCGGCGGTGCACACGCCGCTGGTGCAGTCCGCCGCCTTGACGCACTTGTTGCCGTCGGCGCATTTGGGACAGGTGGCGCCGCCGCAGTCCACGTCGGTCTCGTCGCCGTTGCGGCTCTTGTCGGTGCATGTGGGCAGCGGCATGTCCGGTGGGGTCAGGTCCGGCTGCAGCAGATCCGGGGCCGGGCCGTCGGGGATAGCCGCATCCATGCCCTGATCGGGAGTGGAGACCGCACCGTCCGTGACCTCGCTGGTGTCATCAGAACAGGCGCTCAGCGCCAGGACCGCGGCCAGGACCACCACATTGATCTGCATCGCTCTTCTCATTCACTTCCTCTCGGGCTGTCTCATCAATATATCCTCCACCCATTCCCGGTGCACAGCCAGGGAGTGGACCGAGCCGTAAGCAAGAGCACAGGGGGGGGCCGCGGCGGCCCTGGACATGGGCGGCCGCCGTCCTAGCGGCCAGTGGATAGCAGCTCGCCCAGCTGATCCGGTCGCTTCAGCGCGCTGTCCAGCGCCTGCAGCGCGGGGGTCGAGACCCGCGCTCGACGCGCATCGCCCAGCATGGACCCGACCATCCGTCGCAGCCCTGTCAGCTGCGCCCTGCCGAGCTCGCCGGCGCCGAGCTGCTTGCCTTGCCGGTAGGTCGGTCCGCTGGCCGACCCGTTGGTGAGCACGATGCTGGCGGCCAGCTCCGGCGAGGAGAGCAGGGAGCCGCCGCGGGTCGCCCTGGCCAGGCGCGCGACGTCCTGGGTGGCCTGCATCATCAGCTTCGCCCGGGGGTTGAAGCTCAGGCCGAGCCCGTCGCCCACGCCGGCGAAGGTCTCGATCATCGCGACCCCGCGGCCCCATGTGCCGCCCCGGTCCGTCCCCCCTGTTCGCCTGCCGCGCCCCAGCTTGAGCAGCTCCCGGGGGGACTTCTTGCCGGCCACCACGGCGTTGAGCGTGTCGAAGGCGGGGGTGGCGATGCGGTAGCGTCGCCCGAGCTGCTGAAACGAGGCGGCGTTGCTGACGCCCTCGGCCACCTGGCCGTTCATCTGCGCCATGATCTGCCCGGGCGTTCGTCCCTGGCCCAGGCCCTGGCCCAGGCGGTAGTTGCGGCTTCCCGCGGAGGAGGTGAGCACGATGTCCCCCAGCGCCGCGGCGGTGAAGAACGAGCTGGAGTTTGCGCCGTAGCTCCTGGCCAGCTGCGACAGCTCGGAGAGTGCCTGACCCAGCACAGCCTGGCGCGTGCCGCGATCGACCCCCAGGCCCTCGAGGGTGCCGCTGATGATGGCCAGGGGGTTTTTGGCCGCGCCCCAGAACTGCACGCCCTTGACGTCCCGGCTCGTCTCCACCGAGAAGCTGCCGCCCGTGTCGAACAGCTGCTTCACGCGCCCGACCACGTTCGAATCCCTGGCCGCGACGGTCACGAGGGTGCGCTTGCGCTGGCCGATCTCCGCGGCGAAGCCGGGTCCGCTGAAGGCCACCAGGCGCCGCTTGTCGATGCGTCCGGCGAGGGACCTGGCCAGCACCTCGGTCATGGTGGCGAATCCACCCTTGCTGGAGAGCCCCTTGGTGGCCGAGATGACGATGGCGTCGCGGTCCAGATACGGCTTCATCTTGCGCGCCATGCTGGCGAGGTGCTCGGACGGCACTGCCATCACCACGTACTTCTTGCCCTTGAGCGTCTTCTTGAGGCTCGCGTGAGGCTTGATCCGGCTGCTCAGCGCGGTGCCCTGCAGATAGCGTGGGTTGTAGCCCCGGCGACGGATGCCGGCGACCACGTCGCCCTCCCGCGCCCACAGCTTCACTCTGTGCCCGTTGAGTGCCAGCCGCTGGGCCAGCGCGGTGCCATAGTTGCCGGCGCCGACCACTGCCACTGACGTCGGGCGGACCCGCCCTGCGCCAGGGCCACGAGCCCAGGTCGGCTCCGCCGACAGCAGGACCAACGACAGCAGGGCGAGCAGAAATGCATTTCGGGCTTTGGGCATCAGTCTGGCTGTAACGAAAGCAGGATGCGTGCCAGATGTCGGCGCACGACAAGCCCCCGGAACCAGGATGAAACCGGTACGCTTGATATCCCGTGGCCCTCGGCATCCTCCGAAAATCGAACATGCGGGAGCGATGGTGGCCAGGGGCAGCGCACAGAATGTTGAGGCGTCAGAGCCCGGGGTATTCTGTGGAGAGCCGCTCCCGCGGCGACATGGCCGGACCTCACGTGGAGGGCAGATGAGACGTTTGCAATGGCAGCCCCTGTTCATTCTCGTTGGCTTCGCCGCGCTGGCCTGCTCGGGTGAGCTGTCCGGCCTGGACATGGACACCGGGGGCGGGGGCGCGGCGGACGCTGCCGTGACCGGTGGCGACTCGAGCCAGAAGGACTCCGCGCCGGCGCACAAGGACGGCGCAGCGGTGAAGAAAGATGCCGCCCCCCCGAACAAGGACTCCTCCCTGCCGAACAAGGACTCCTCCCTGCCGAACAAGGACTCCACGCCGCCCCAAAAGGACGCCGCGCCTCCCACCCCGGCCAAGCCGTTCGGGGTCTGGACCAGCACCTGCAGCGCCACCGCCTACACCAAGACGACCAACAACGCCTATCCGACGAGCTTTCAGCAGGCCGTGGCCGATGACTGGACCTATATCGCCTGGGTCTGGCGCACCACGCCCGACGCGGCCACCAACCACTCGGTCTCCATCATGAAGAGCAAGGACATGAAGTCCTGGTTCAACCTTTGCGGGGCCAATGTGGTGCTGCCCGTGACGCCGGCCTCCAAGACCGTCATCGACGCGGTGCCCATCAAGGCGGGGCTGCTGAACAGCCGGATCCGGCTCTCGTTCGACGCCTCCAGGCGGGCGGTGGTGACGTACCAGAAGCATGTCAAAAAGAAGCTGCCCGGCGGGACCACCAAGCTCACGACCCAGGTCTTCAACGCGCGGCTCGAGGGCAAGGCCATCAAGATCTATCAGCTGACGAGCTGGGACAACTACTACAACTTCGGCGGCGGCGGCAGCCTGCCCTCCAGCGACACTGCCATCAACTTTTCGGGGCTGCGGATCTCGCCCACCGGCCTGGTCGCCCAGACCTTCTCGCGGTCAAAGGCTGACAACACCAAGTGCGCGCCCGTGGAAACGGGCGGCGGGGTTTGCTCGGCGTTTCCCAGGAGCGGCACCTGGAAGCTGCAGGACGGCCCCGCCGGCCTGGCCATCGCCGCCCCGCTCACCGCTGTCAGCGGCGCCGCCCTGGCGTCCAGCGATCCCTGGGAAAACCCGCCCACCGCCTCGCTCTCGGTGGGCGCCGTGGAGAACCCCAAGCTCAGCAGCAGCTCCAAGGCCGCGGCGTGGCGCATCCGCAAGATGATGAGCCGGGCTGAAAACCGCTGGATCACCCTGCGGGCGGACTTCGACGGCAGCGGCGCCAACGACCGCGGGCTCTTCGACCGGTACAACTCCTACTTCCGCGTCCACGCCGGAAAGTCCCTCAAGGCGTTTCGGTTCGGCGCCCGCGCCGGGAAGTTCTGGCCGCTGGCGGGCGACTGGAACGGCAACAAGACGGCGACCATCGGGGTCCACCTGCCCGCCAAGGGGCTCACCTACCTCAAAAACGCCCTGGCCGGAGGTGTGGCGGACGTGACCATCAACGGGCCGGTGAGCAAGGTCTCCGGCATCAAGGACAGCCCGCTGACCTGGAACCCGGCCAACCCGGCGGCGCGCTTCGCCATCAAGTGGGAGACCCTTCCCCCCAACCGCGACTACGCCTACGACTGCAACGGCGTGCCCCTGACGTCCAACAAGGGCGGCTGCCAGAACAGCGCGCTGATGTCTTCCAACCTGTACCTGTTCGCGTACGACGCCTCCTCCAAGACCTGGAACAAGAGCAAGATCGATCGCGCCTGGGGCGGGGCCTCGGTGGGGTTTGATTTTCTCACCTTCAAGAACGTCCAGCTGGTGCTCTACTACGGCGATGACCGGCACGCCAGGATTGCCCAGCGCGTGCGCAAGTCGGGCAAGTGGTCCGCGTGGACCATCTCGAAGCTGGGAACCAAGTTCGCGGGCTGGGACAGCCACAACTACCTCACCATGACCGTGGACACCAACCACAACGTCCATGTCTCGGGCAACATGCACGCCTCGCCCCTGGTCTACTTCCGCGGCACCGGATTTTTCGGCGGGACCGCGCCGCTGACCTATTCCAAGAAGTCGATGACCGGCAAGAACGAGGGCGCCACCACCTACCCGCGCTTCTTCCGCGGCCCCACCGGAGAGCTGCTCTTCACTTACCGCAGCGGCTCCTCGGGCAAGGGGAATAGCTTCGTCAACCGGTACGACGAGGCCAAGGGGACCTGGGCCCCGCTGCACGGTTCGGCGGCTGCTCCGGTGCCTGTCTTCAAGGGGAACTGAGGGGGAGCGCGTCGGCTCGAGTGCGCGCGGCTCCGCCGGGCCCGGCAGCTGCGCTACTTCACAACACCTCCGGCCGCGTAAATCGCCGCCACCTCTGCGCTGCTCAGCGCCCGGCTCCACACGGCGATCTCGTCCAGCGACCCTGGCCAGCGCAGGCCACCCCCGCCCACGGACCCGAGGTAGACATGCTTGGAGCTGAGCCGCATGGTCTTGCTGACGGCCTTGCTGTTGTTGAGCTTGCCGTCGATGTAGATGCGGGCGAGCTTGCCGTCGTACGTGCCCATCACGTGGTACCAGGTGTCCTTCTTCCAGGTGATCCCCTTGGTGTTCACGCCGTGCCAGTCCCAGACGTCCAGGAAGAACTGGTCCGGATCCGAGTTGCCCTCGCCTGATGCGGAGTACCACAGCCGCCAGGCGTAGTTCTTGTCGATGACGTATGAGCGGCTCTTGGTGATGCTGTAGGGATCCACGTTGAGGCGGACCCACGCGGCGATGGTAATGGCGGACTTGATCGTCCCGTAGCTGGGGCCGTTGCCGCAGGTGACATGGCCGACGTTGTTGATGAGCAGCCCGCTTTTGACCTTGCCCGTGATCCAGGTGGTGTTTTTGACGGTGCCGTTGTTCTTGTTCGGCGTCTGATCCATGGCCTGCGTGCCGCTCCCCTCGTCCAGCTTCCAGTAGGCCACGAGGTTTCCGCTGGTGATGGCGCAGGAGCCGCTCTGGCACAGCCCCGAGGCGCAGGCGTTGTTGCACTTGCCGCAGTGCTTGGCGCTCGTGAGCAGGTCTGCGCAGCCGCCGCCGCAGCACATCTTGCCCAGGCCGCACGGGGCGTTGCACTTGCCGCAGTGGAAGACGTCGGTGTCGGTATCCACGCAGAGCGCGTTGCCGCCAGGGCCAGTGCACTGTGTCTGGGTTGCCGGGCAGGTCACAGCGCACTTGCCGGCCGCGCACTGTTCACCCGCCTTGCAGGCCGCGCCGCAGGCGCCGCAGTTTGCGTTGTCGGTCTTGATGTTGGCGCAGTACACCGCGCCGCCGGGGCCCGTGCACTTGGTCTGGCTTGCCGGGCAGGTCACGGCGCACTTGCCTGCCGCGCACAGCTCACCCGCCTTGCAGGCCGCGCCGCAGGCGCCGCAGTTTGCGTTGTCGGTCTTGATGTTGGCGCAGTACACCGCGCCGCCGGGGCCCGTGCACTTGGTCTGGCTTGCCGGGCAGGTCACGGCGCACTTGCCTGCCGCGCACAGCTCACCCG
>CAZEFW010000277.1:0-5796 GCA_964511535.1 uncultured Myxococcales bacterium
GTAGTACGGCGTCTCCTGCAGGTCGAGGCCGGTGACCTGGAAGCACGGCGTGCAGCCGCCGAGGGTGAGGACGGCAGCCCCGAGCGAAAGGAGCGCCAGCTGGTCGCGCCTCGTCACCCTGTCACCCCCCTCATGGCCTCGCGCAGGGCAGCGGCCGCCCTGGCCGGGTCCTCGTCGAACAGGGCCACCCCGGTCTGGGTCGGGTTGACTTCATCCATGATGGTCTGCCGATACCTTTGCGCGATCCTCTCGATGCGGTCAGCCGCGCGCCGGGCGCCCTCCGGCGTCGCTGAAACGGCCGCCCTCACGCTGGATGCGTCATGCTGGTGGATGGCCAGCAGGTCGAAGATGTCGCGTGCGAGGAACCGCGAGCCGCGATACTTCAGCTTCTTGGCGAGGATCTCCGCAGGTTGCTCAACCCGGAGCTCCCGCCCCAGAAAGGGATAAGTCCATGGCGCCGCGCCTGTCTGCCGGCCGGCGAGGATGAAGTCGATGGCCCCCATCTCATGCTCCAGCTTGATGTAGTTGCCAGGCTCCTGCCAACGGTCCGTTATCGCCCGGGCCGCGCTGTTGCGGTCGGGCGACAGCGCCGAGAGCAGGGCCGCGTCCTGTACGAAGATGTCCACATCGTAGCTCACGCGATGCCCGATGCGCAGCGCCAGGGCCGTCCCTCCACCAAAGGTCCAGGCTACCGTCCGGTCCACCTCGTCCAGACAGCCCAGCGCCAGCTCAAGAAGCTTGCGCCACGCCGTGGCCGGCCATTTCTTTGAGCCACTCAACGATCTCTCCCTCCGCTCCTACCTGATCCGCGAGTCGGGCCAATACTTCGTAGTTCAGCCCCTCGTCCAGCGCAACGTCATGCACGAGCTCCAGAGGAAGCTCCTCGAAGAAGCCCACCAGGTGCGCCAGCGGCAGGACCGCTGTCCCGGCACCGGAGAGGGCCCTGATCAAGGCCTCGACGCTGATATCGCGCCGCCGACTAGCGCCCAACTTCTTCGCGGCGACCGAGGCGGCAGAACCAGCCGGCGGACCTGCCGCAAGGACCACCTGCTCAAATCCGGCCGCTTCCGCCAGGGCGAGGGCCGTGGTCAGCCGGCAGCGACCCTCCCGTTTCAGGCGGGACAGCGCCTCAGGCGAGATTCCCGCCGCTCGCGCCAGCTCCGCCTGGCCGATTCCAGCTGCACGCGCCCTGCGGATGATCGCCAGCACCAGCCGCCGAGCAGGGTTGCGCCCTCGGAGGCGGGTCGTGAAAGCGTATGTGGCGTCCGATGAATCCATGGCCGTTGACGTCTTAATCAACCAAGTTTCAGTATGTTGATGTTTTCATCAACCCCGATTCACCCCTGCGCCGTACACGCACAGCTCCACGGCGAAGCCGAGCGCGCCCAGCGCCGCCAGCTGGTCGGGCTCGATCATGAGCGACAGCGTGTGCGGATCGGCGCCCGCCTGCACGCCCACGCTGGCGCACCGGCGGGTGCAGCGGTCCAGCAGATGGCGGCCCTCCGGGCTCAGCCCGCCCGCGGCCCGCAGGAACCCGGCGATGCACCCCCTCACCGTGGCCTGTTCGTCGAAGACCTCCAGCGTCACGTGGTGCACCTGGCCGTCCCAGTCGTCCCTGATGGGCGTGGCCCCGGGGTCCATCTCTTCCAGCAGCGCAGATAGCCGCTCGCGCGCCGTCAGCTCAAAGTCCACGTTGAGGAACGCCGACTCCTGTTCGACGGTCCGGGTCACGCCAGCTGCTCCCGCGCGTCCATCAGCACGAACCCGAGCAGGTTGATGCCGCGCCAGCGGTGAGGGTCCGCCGCCGCCGGATTATTGGCGCCCAGCCCGATGCCCCAGATGCGATCCCGCGGCGCGGCCTCCACCAGCACCTTGTCCCCGGTAGCCCGCAAAAACCCTCCCAGCACGTCGTTCTGGGAGAACTTGGCCAGGCTCGCCGCCAGCACGATGGCCTCGCGGTTCGCCTCCCACACCTCCTGATCGAAGCCCCGCACGCCGCGGCCCAGCTTCTTGGCCGCCGCCGGGTCGGGCGCCGCCAGGATCCTGTCGCGCGCCTCGCCGTCGCCGAACAGCTCGGCCTTGCCCGCCATCATGTAATGCTCGGCCGTGAGATAGCGCCGCCCGTCCACCTCGAACGGCGACGGGTACCACTGGCTCAGGCACGCCCGGGTGGGCCCCACCCCGGGCCGCTCCGTGTGCCCCCAGAAAAAGAGATACTCTGGCGGGTTCGCCGGGTCGAAGGTCTGCCTCAGGTCGCCGATGCGCATCGGTCGTTCTCCCTCCGGATCACCCGCCTCCTGGCGAGACGAGCCGCACCTGGATCTCCGAGATTGATCCAGCCGGGTCCTCCCAGTCCATCAGGTGGTAGATCTCACGGTACAGCGTGTAGGCGCAGCGCAGCCCCGCCGCCTCCACCGCGGGCACCAGGGTCAACCATGCCTCCACGAAGCCGCTGTTGTCCTGGTGCGGGAAGCTCCCCCTGTAGATCACGCTCGCCACAGTCATGGCCGGCAGCTCGTCCACGCGGAACTCGCCGCCCTGTGGCGCCGTCCGTCGGAACGGATCGTGCCCGGCGGCGATCTCGAAGCCGATCTCGAACCGGAACGGCGAGCGCACCGGGTTGCCCCCCGGGTCGAGGGGCTGGTCCGCCTCGTTGTGGTACAGCCACATGGGCGTGACGCCGCCGGGCGGGGTCACCCCGGCCTCGTCCGCCGCGGCGTCGATGGCGTCGATGCGCGAGAAGTAGCCGGGCATCTGGCCGAAGTCGATGGGCTCCACCGAGCTGAGCGTGAACACGGGGGTCGGCTCGTACGCGCAGAAAGAGACCTCGGAGTAGGCGAAGTGCTCTGTCTCGCGCGCCATGGGGATCTGGCCGGCCATGTACGCCTCGAGCAGGGCCTGCGAAGAACAGGCTGGGCTGATCCTCGGCACCGTCATGCGTCACCACTCCGGCATGAATGACTGGATCATGAAGGCCAGCCCCCTGATGGCCAGCATCACCGCCGCCGCCGTGAGGAACAGCGGCATCTCCCCCGCGGGCGCGTAGTACCAGATGCCGATGAACACCCCGCCCAGCCCCGCCATGAGCGCGCCGCCGATGAAGGTGTAGATCCGCTCGGCCCGGGTGTCCGGCGCGTACGGGATCATCACCAGAACGCAGTATGTCCCGGAAACCGACACCGCCATGGCCAGGGGGAGCCACTCGAAGATGTAGAGCACCAGCTCGCCCACGACGGTGAACGCCGCGGCGGCGATGGTGAGATTCCAGAACCAGTCAGACGCCGAGCTGCCTTCCCTGCGCCAGCTCACCCTGCCCAGCTCCCGATCTTGATCGCCACCAGCGCGTTCACGATCTTCAGGTCCTTCTTGGTCTTCACTGGCACATTGAACGGCCGGCCCATCTTGTACTGCTTCGCGTCCCGGATGTCCTGGTGCACCGGGGCCAGCGCGTCGTCGCCCAGCGCCACCTCCACCGCCCGCTCCGGAAACAGGAAGACCACGAGGAGCTCGTCCCGCGCCGGGATGCAGGTGCAGATGGTCTTGCCCTTGCCCTTGAGCAGCAGGATCCAGCCTGTCTTTTTGGTGTAGTAGCTCCACTCCTGCGCGGTGGTCTCCAGGTGCTCCGCCGGCATCGCCACCAGCGCGTCCCACAGGGCCTTGCGCCGGCCCAGCTGCGTGGCGAGGGCGTCCTCGTCGGGCGCGTGGTCCCTGTCATCAAAGATGCTGGTTGTCTCGGGTGTCTTCTTTGCCTTGGCCATCGGTTTTCCCTCCAGGGATTACACCTTCATCTGTGCTGATCTTTCAAGGCGCCAGCGAGACGCCGATGACACCGGGCGCTCACCGTCTCGCAGCGTACCAGCTCAACCTGCTCCAGGGACGGGTGCTGCGCCAACTGCAGCATGTGCTCGTCGTCCAGCGCGTACATGTCCCGAAGCACCAGGCGCCGCAGCCCGGGGGCCGTGGCCAGCGCGCCGAAGGTGCGCCCTGTCAGCGGCTCGGCGCCGGCCAGCTGCAGCTCGCTCAGCGACGGGCCGCCACGGAACGCTGACAGGGCCCGGTCCGTAAAGGGCTCCTCGGCGAAGACCTCCAGCCGCTCGAGCAGGGGCAGCCGATGCACGCTGCCCAGCGCCCCGGCCAGGTCATCCTCGGTCAGCTCCACATACTCCGGCTCCCAGGCCGTGCCCGGGGTGGCGCCCCAGCCCAGCACCCGCAGCCCGGCCACCGCGGCCAGCGGCGACAGGTCGTCGCGCAGCATCCTGTTGCGTCCGCCGAGCTGCAGGTCCGTCAGGCCAGGACAGGTGGCCAGCGCATCGACGGTTCCCGGCCCCAGCATGTCGCTGCACGCGGCGCAGTCATCGGTGATCACCGAGTCCTCGAACGCCAGGTCCAGCTGCGCCAGGGTGGCAAGCCCCCGGATCGGCCCCAGCGCGCCGTCCTGGAGCTTGCGGCAGTCGCGGAGGTCCAGCCGGCGCAGCACCCCGCTCCCGGCCAGGGGCCCGAGCCCGGGGCCGCTCAGGTTGTGCCAGTGGTCGCAGCACAGCTCCCGCAGCTCCGGCGCGCCGGCCAGCAGGGCCGCCAGCAGGTCGTCACCCACCTCATCCTGGACGCCCGCCATGCAGGTCATGTCCCCGTCGAAGTCGTTGCAGCGCGCCAGGTCGAGCTTCACCACCCCCGGCAGGCCTACCAGGGGCTCCAGGTCCCGGTCGGTGAGCCGGAACACCCAGCGCAGGGACAGCCCGATCCAGCGCGGCAGGGGCACGGCCCGCAGCTGCTCCGGCGCCAGCTCCTGGCCCAGGGGGTACAGCATGTGCAGCACTCCGCCCGGCAGATCCCAGCCCGCCGGCGCGGCCCGCGGGTGGCAGCCCCAGCCCGGTGCGTCCGGGTGCGTGAAGTGCGCGCCGCCGCTGTAATACCGCCGATCGCGGGCCTCTTCGTCGGGGACCGCACGCCAGCCGTCAGCCGGGATGGTCATGGCCCTTTGTAACATGACCTCCCCCTGGCGGCAGCGGCCGCTATACTCAGTGCATGAACCCGATTCGATGGTTCCTGGCCGGCATCGGCATGGAGGCTGGACGCAAGGTGGTGGACGCCCTGGACGAAAAACGCAAGCAGGAGCGGCGGCAGCGACGCCGGAACATCGCCATCGTCGTGGTGTCTGCGGTGGGGCTGGTGGTGCTGGCCGGCGTGTTCCTCAGCCTGGTGAAGTGGGCCATCGGCCTGCTGCTGCTGGCCGCGCTGGGCTACGGCGTGTGGTACTTCGTGGGGCCGCCCATCACACGCTTCTTCAGCAACCTGCGCGCAGGGCGGCAGCAGCGCAAGGCCGAGCAGGAGGCCGCGCGCACGGCGGACGCGCGCCAGCAGGAGATCGAGCGCAAGCTCGAGGAGATCAAGCGCGACGTCGGGTCGGGCCAGGGTTAGCGGTCAGCGCCTCCCGCCTGCTCGACCAGCCGCTTGATCTCAGCTTCTTCGCCCTGCTTCAAGATATCCAGGTACCTGTCGCCCGCGCTGACGATGGCCGAACAGATGACCGTCGTCCCCAGGCCGAGCTTGAGCTTGGGTCGATTGGTCTCCTGCAGCTCCCGCCGGATCCGGGGGAGATCCAGGCGCTTTGCAATCATGTTCATCAGCTTGGCCAGCCAGGGCTGGTCGCCAGCGTTGCTCCTCAGCAGGTCCAGGAGCACCTGGTTGTCCGCGGCCTGTCCCGCATGCTGCCCGGCCAGCCTGTCCAGAGAGGCCGAGATGTCCGGTCCCAGGCCATAGATGGCGTCCAGCTCGGCCTCGTACTTCGCGATGCTG
>CAZEFW010000278.1:0-5755 GCA_964511535.1 uncultured Myxococcales bacterium
GATCGGGTCCGGGGACGGCTGCGGCCCCGGCGCCGGAGCCCGCGGCGTCACCCGCCCCCGCCCCCCCCCCCGACCCCGCCCCCGACCCCGCCCCCGACCCCGCCCCCGACAAAGAACCCCCGGAAGAAGAGAAACCCAAAGACGCCTGAGGGCTCAGCGCGCCTTACCAGTCAACAAGTCGATCAACCGCATCCGGGCCCGCTCCCAGGGCGCCTCCTGCTCGGGCCATGAGGGCGGACCGTCCTTCGCCTCCTTCATGACCCGTGGCACGAGCCTGGACAGCAGCTCCTCGACCCTGTCTCCATGGCCTCGCTCGCTGGCGAGCCGCAGGTAGAGCAGGTCCTGCACGCCCCGGCGCAGGGCCTTCAGCCGCATGGAAGCCAGCGGCGCCGCCTGCCCGGGCAGCGGCGGGTAGATCAATACGCCGTCACCGTTGCCCAGCTGGTACCCCTTGCCCTGCAAGCGGCGGTCGTAGGTCCCGGCGGTGAGATGTGGATCGCGCGCCGGCCCCTTGTTGTAGATGTCGCGGTAGTAGGCGCCTTGCCAGAGGAACCACATGTCCATGTCGAACCGGTGGGCGATCCAGCCCCAGGTCCGCAGGCCCGTGCCCGGGGCGTCCAGCAGGTGCGAGCCCGAATGCGGCGGGTGCCCGTTGTAGGTGAAAAACCGATCGGCCGTGGTGCGACGGCGGGTCCTGGCCGGCTCCGGGAAGTTGTCCCCGGATACCCAGTAGTCCACCGAGCCCGCCAGGCTGGGCCATGAGGGGTGCTCCGGCTCCACCTGCTCGGTGACCAGCACGGGCAAGGTGTTGCCAGGCGGCGGCGCGTCGTGGATCCAGGCCGCGCGCTGGATGATGCGCCGGTAATCTTCCTCGCTGCCCGGCTCGTCGGCCAGGTAAACAAAGGGGCGGGTGGTGAGCTTGCGAGACTGGAACCACCTGGCCGCGGCCGCCGCGCCCGCCTGGACGCCCTGGCGGTCGCGGGCGTCAAGCGGCACTGGCCAGTAAGGCGCGCCCTGGCCAGGGGAAGGGCCGCCCTCGTAGAGCGACCCGCTCATCATGGGCAGATACCGCTCCAGCCGCGGCAGCCCGGTGTCGTAGATCAGGAACGCCCCGTGGGCATGGGCCATACGATGGTAGGCCCGCTCCAGTTTCAGCAGGGCCGGGCCCTTTAGCCCGGTTTGGGCCTGCAGCAGCTGGGGCAAGTAGTAGGTCATGACCAGCTGGCGCCCCGCAGCGGGAAGGGATACCGGCACAACCTCCACCGAGAGCGGCCAGCGGTACGCCTGGTACGGCAGCTTCACCTCCAGGGTGCCGCGGTAGGTCCCTGGCGGCGCGTTGGGCGGGATGTGAACGTCAACCCAGACATGGTTGTTGCCCGGCGCCAGCTTCACCGGTCCGGCCAGAGGAACCAGTGGGTCGGGATATTCGCCCGGGCCGAGGCTGGCCAGCCCGTAAGAGGCGCTCGAGATCTGTCGCACGCGGATGAAGCGCGCCACCGAAAGGGCCGAATCCAGCGGGTAGCCGTCAGGGCCCTGCACCGGGGTCAGGCTCACCAGGGCGTCGGGGAGCTTGCGCGGGCTGGTGCGCCTCAACACCAGCTGAAAGGCGAGGGTCTCGTTGCGCGCGCCGCGCAGGGTGACGCTGCCGTCGGCTGCGAGCAGGTGGGGCTGGCGAGGCGGCACATCGCTGGCCCGCAGGCGGGTGGAGTCGCCCACCGCGTGCATGGTCAGGGGCTCGTTGGGGCGCCCGGCGGCTGGCGCGTCTGGCTCGCTCCATCCCCTGGCCAGGGTGATGCGGCGCAGGTTGATGGTGGGGTCCTCGCGATGTCCGGCGTGGCGGCGCAGGGCGAGGCAAAGCTGGCGCACATGCCGCGGGTAGATGAAGCGGCGCGCGGAGGCGAGGGAGACCTCCCAGCGCTTCAGGCCGGGGCGCAGCAGGACGCGCTGGTAGTACCAGGTGGTATGCCACAGGCCGGGTCTGGACCGGACGCGGAGGGTCAGGTGGACCGGCACCGTGCCCGCGGCCTCGAGCTCCAGGCGGAGCACCCTGTAGGGCGTCCAGTCGCGGGGGAAGCGCCGCGTGCAGATCTCGTGGTCCCCGGGGGCCCGGCCCGCGGAGAGCAGCAGGCCGTCGCCGTCGGGGGCGTGGGCCATGGCCAGGCCGCCATGGCCCGGGCCGAGGGCCGCGCGGCGCTCGGGATCGTCGGCGTCGAACAGGAGCTCCTCGGCCTCGCCGCTGCTTTGAACCGTGCGCGCCATGCCGTCGCCCAGCACCAGGTAGGTCCACAGGATCAGCCGCCGGCCCCGCGGGTGCAGGGCCAGGCAGCCCATGAGCAGGGCCAGCGACCCGAGGGCCAGCAGTGTGCGGCGACGGCGAGTCATGGGGGCCCGTGTAGGATACTCCGGATTAAGATATGCTCCGGAATAAGATACGCTCGGTTGCTATTGCACTCTCAGGAGTAAAAACATGCGAACTCGTCACCTCCTCAGCGTCGCTATAATCGCTGCCCTCGTGGGCTGCTCTGACGACACCGGCTCCACGAAGCTGGACAGCGGCCCCGGCAAGAAGGACGGCAAGGTCGTCAAGAATGACGGCAAGGCCAAGGCGGACAAGAAGGTCTACCCCGACACCGGGCCCGTCAAGAGCGCCCAGGTGTGCGGCACGCTGGAGGACCCGAGCGGCAACAAGCTGCCCAACCACCCGGTCATCGTGTGCGATGACCTCACCTGCTACAGCGACGACAGCACCGGCACCGGCACCTTCTGCGTCGCCGTGGACGCCAAGGGCGAGTACATCACCCACTCCACGGCCACCACCAAGGCAGGCAAGCCCTACACCGACGTCTACTTCCCGACCATGGTGACCCAGGCGGACATCAACGGGGAGAAGAAGATTCAGGTGGGCAAGGTGGTGGTGCCCTTCACCCCCAAGGCCCTGCAGAAAGTGGACATCAAGGCCGGCGGCGCCCACGACCTGGGCGGCGGGGTCTCGGTGACCATCGCGGCGGGCTCGGCCAAGAAGCCGCCGCTGGAGCCGGATCTGAAGATCGGCGCCGCCGTGCTCAAGAAGGGGCAGGTCAACCCGGCCACGGGCAAGTACTACAAGGGGAGCGGCAAGCTGCACATGGCGGTGGCCTTCCGCCCGCTGGAGACCACCTTCACCACGCCCATGTCGTTCAAGTTCCCGGGCCACGGCCTGGCCGCGGGCGCCGCGGTGGAGATCTACTTCATCAGCGAGAAGGACGGCAAGCTGACCAAGCAGGGGGACGGCAAGGAGAGCGGGGGCAGCATCGTCAACGTGACGGGGCAGGGGATCAAGCACCTGGGCATGATCCTGGTCTACACGAAGTAGGGGAGGGCCGCTTTGCGGCCCTGGCTTCAGACTTTAGGCTTCAGGCTTCAGGGGAGATTGCCCCGGCTGATGAAACAGATTCACCGGTTGATGCGGGCGGCGGTGGAGCGGCGGGATTTCCCTCATGCTTGCTTGCTGGCCGCCCGTGGTGGCGAGGTGGTGCTGCACCAGGCTTACGGGCGGGCCACGCTGGACACCGTCTTCGATATCGCATCGCTGACCAAGCCGCTGGCCACGGCGGCGGTGGCCATGGCGCTGGTGGAGCGCGGAGCGCTGGACGTGCGGGAGCCCGCCAGGCGCTGGCTCCCGGAGCTGCCTCGGGGCGCGGCGCAGCGGATCACCGTGCGGCACCTGCTGGCCCACAGCTCGGGCCTGCCCGCGTGGGCACCCTTCTTCGAGCAGGTGCGGCACATGGCGCCGCGGGGCCGGCGGCGGGGGATCCGGTTGCGCGCAGCCAGGACGACCCTGCAGGCGCTGCCCGGGCGCCAGGTGGTGTACAGCGACCTCGGCTTCATTCTGCTGGCCTGGTTGCTGGAGCGGGCCGGCGGGGGGCGGCTGGACCGGCTCGCCAGGCAGCTGATCTACCGCCCCATGGGGCTGGAGCAGACCTTCTTCATCCCGCTGGGCGAGGCAGGGCGACGGGAGCGGGTGCTGCAGCGGCACGACGTGGCGCCCACCGAGCGGTGCCCCTGGCGCGGGCGGCGGCTGGTGGCAGAGGTACACGACGACAACTGCCACGCCATGGGAGGCGTGGGGGGCCACGCGGGCCTCTTCTCCACCGCCGACGAGGTGCACCTGCTGGCCAGGGAGGTGGCGGCGGCCTGGCACGGCGACTCCAGCCTGTTCAGCCGGCGCACAGCGCGCGCCTTCCTCACCAGGCAGCGCGCGCCGAGGGGCACCACCCGCACCCTGGGCTGGGACACACCCTCGACCACGGGCTCCAGCGCGGGCGCCCACTTTGGCCGCCACAGCGTCGGGCACCTGGGGTTCACCGGCTGCTCCCTCTGGATCGACCTGCCCCGGCGGGCGTGGGTTGTGCTGCTGACCAACCGGGTGTATCGGGGCCGGGAGCCGAACCCGATGAAGGCGCTGCGTCCGCGCGTCCACGACGCGGTGATGTCGGCGCTTCAAGTGGGTTGAACTTGGCACTTCGGGGCGGTAACGTCCCGGCACCTCAACCCAAGGACCAACCACTTTCAAGGTGATGCCGTGAGCAACAGCGATATTCCAGATCCTTACAAGCGTCTAGAGCAGAAGAACGAGAAGGCCCTGGAGGGCGGCGGGCAGAAGCGGATCGACAAGCAGCACGCCGCGGGCAAGCTCACCGCGCGGGAGCGCGTTGAGCTGCTCATGGACCCCGGCACCTTCCAGGAGCTGGATCGGTTCGTGATGCACCGCTGCGCCGACTTCGACATGCAGGAGAAGAAGGTCCTCGGCGACGGCGTGGTGACCGGCTACGGCAACGTCCGGGGCAGGCTGACCTATGTCTTCGCCCAGGACTTCACCGTATTCGGCGGCAGCCTCTCGCGCTCTTACGCGCGCAAGATCTGCAAGATCATGGACATGGCGGCGCAGAACGGCGCGCCGGTGGTGGGGCTCAACGACTCGGGCGGCGCGCGCATCCAGGAGGGCGTGGCGTCCCTGGCAGGGTACGCCGACATCTTCCTGCGCAACACCCTCTGCTCGGGGGTGATCCCGCAGATCTCGGCCATCATGGGGCCGTGTGCGGGCGGGGCGGTGTACTCGCCGGCCATCACCGACTTCATCATGATGGTGGAGAAGACCTCCTACATGTTCATCACCGGGCCCGACGTGATCAAGACGGTGACCCACGAGGAGGTGACCAAGGAGGACCTGGGCGGCGCCATGACGCACAACTCCAAGAGCGGCGTGGCCCACTTCGCCTACCCCGACGAGGAGACCTGCATCAAGGCCATCAGGGAGCTGCTCTCCTTCATGCCGCAGAACAACATGGAGGACCCGCCCATCGTGCTGTCCGATGACCCGTCCGACCGGGAGGACACGGCCCTCGACAGCGTGGTCCCCCTCGACCCGTCCAAGCCGTACGACATCAAGGAGATCATCCGGTCGGTGGTGGACGAGGGGTACTTCTTCGAGGTGCACGAGCACTACGCCAAGAACATCGTGGTCGGCTTCGCGCGGCTGGACGGCAAGGCGGTGGGCATCGTGGCCAATCAGCCGATGGTGCTGGCCGGGTGCCTCGACATCGACGCCTCCAAGAAGGGCGCCCGGTTCGTGCGCTTCTGCGACTGCTTCAACATCCCGATCATCACCCTGGAGGACGTGCCGGGGTTCCTGCCCGGCACCGACCAGGAGTACGGCGGCATCATCGCCTCGGGGGCCAAGCTGCTGTACGCCTACGCCGAGGCCACGGTGCCCAAG
>CAZEFW010000279.1:0-5588 GCA_964511535.1 uncultured Myxococcales bacterium
CCGCCTCGGCCGGTGCACCAGCACCCAGAGCATGGCCGCCACCTGGTCCAGCGCCCCGTCTGCGTCAAGGCATGCCCGCCGTTCGATGTAGCCCCACGCCAACGCGATCTGCAACGCGGCGCGAGCCTCCCTGCACTCGGTGAACGCCAACTGCAGCTTGGCCGCCACATTTCGCCCCCGCGCGCTTTGCCCTTCAGCGATATTGAGCGCCATCCCCTGCCCCGCTCGCTGCAGCTGATCCGCCAGCGACGGATCTTGCCGCCGGATCTCGTCGATGAGCGGCTTGAGCAGCCGAAGCGCGTGCAATGCCCTGTCGTAAACGATGAATGCCATATGTCACCTCCTGTTTGTCCATCGGGCGTAGCCACCGCCCTCGCCCCAAACAGGGCGGAGGCGGAGCCCGGTGGACAAACAGGAGGATGGCCGAGGCAGAAGCAGCTGCAGCCACAGCTGCAGCTTCAGCTACAGCCACAGCCACAGCCGCAGCCGCAGCCGCAGCTACAGCTTCAGAGGCAGCTGCAGCCACAGCTGCAGCTTCAGCTACAGCCACAGCCGCAGCCGCAGCTACAGCTGCAGAAGCAGCTGCAGCCACAGCCGCATAGGCAACTACAGTTGCAGCAACAGAATCCGCTCCTGAGGCGGCCGCTGAAGCTGAAGCCGATGCTGATGCTGATGCTGATGCCGATGCTGATGCTGAGGCTGAGGCTGAAGCTGAATACTGTATGCTTGCCGCATCGCCAGCGACTCCACATACCCGCTCATCGCCTCGGCCACCGGCGCGTCCTCCGTCACCCGCCGCCAGCGCATCCAGTCCGTCTGGGGCGGCTACGGCGAGCTGGTTCGGTACGACCTGCAGGGCGCCGACTTGCCGTCGGTGGTGGTCAAGCATGTGCGGCCGGGAAAGGGCAGCGGCCGGTCCCATGACCGCAAGCTGCGCTCGTATCAGGTGGAGCAGGCCTGGTACACCGACTGGGGCTCGAGGTGCGACGAGGCCTGCAGGGTGGCCAGGTGCCTGCATGTCAGCCGCGAAGACGGCCAGTGGACCTTCGTGTTCGAGGACCTCGACGCGTCGGGCTTCCCCCGGCGCCACGAGCTGCCCGGGGGCCGCCGGCTGGACACCTGCGTGCGCTGGCTGGCGGCGTTCCACGCGCGCTTTTTGGGCCAGCGCCCCGGCGGGCTGTGGAAGGTCGGCACCTACTGGCACCTGCGGACCCGGCCCGATGAACACAAGGCCATGGCCCGCGGGACGCTGCGGGACGCGGCGGCGGCCATCGATGCCCGCCTCAACGGCGCCAGGCACCAGACCATCATCCACGGCGATGCCAAGCCGGCCAATTTCTGCTTCTCTCGCGACGGTCGAACCGTGGCCGCCGTGGACTTCCAGTACGTGGGCGGCGGCGTGGGGGTCAAGGACCTGGCCTACCTGCTCACAGGGGAGGACCAGGGCACGGTGAAGCGCTGCGTCGACCTGTACTTCAAGACGCTTCGTCAGGCCGCGGGGGCCGCGGCCGGGCGCGAGCTGGAGGTGGAGTGGCGCGCGCTCTACCCCTGGGCCTGGGCCGACTTCCAGCGCTTTCTGGACGGCTGGTCCCCGGGCTGGCGCTACACACCGTACGAGCGCACGATGACCCGCAACATACTGGCGAAGCTGTAGGCGGCTACAGGCTGCTCGACTTGAGGTTCTCCGACGAAAACGCGCGCTCCAGCTCGTCGTCGGTGAACACGCCGTCCTTGCGGATCAGCTCGCCGTCGAACCAGATCTCGCCGCCGCCGTAGTCTTCGCGCTGGATCTGCACAAGGTCCCAGTGGATGGCAGATCGGTTGCCGTTGGGCGCCGCGTCGTAGCACTGGCCCGGCGTCAGGTGGAACGACCCGCCGATCTTCTCGTCGAACAGGGTGTCCTTCATCGGGTGGCGCACCAGGGGGTTGACCCCGATGGCGAACTCGCCGATGTGGTGCGCGCCCTCGTCGGTGTCGAGGATCTCGTTGAGCTTGGCCGCGTCCCCGTCGCAGGTCGCCCGGACGATGCGCCCGCCCTCGAAGGTGAAGCTGACGTTGGTGTAGAGCAGCCCCTGGTAGAGCGAGGGCACGTTGTAGGTGATGGTGCCGCTGACCGAGTCGCGCACCGGCGCGGTGTAGACCTCGCCGTCGGGGATGTTGCGCTTGCCGTCGCACTTGACGTTGGGGATCCCCTTGATGGAGAAGGTCAGGTCGGTGCCGTTGGGCGCGGTGATCCTGACCCGGTCGGTCTCGCTCATCATGGCCGACAGCCGATCCTGCGCCTCGGACATCCTGGCGTAGTCCGCGCAGCAGACCTCGAAGTAGAACGCCTCGAACTTCTCCTGGGAGGTCTCCGCCAGCTGGGCCATGGCGTTGTTCGGGTAACGCAGCACCACCCAGCGGGTGTTCTTGACCCGCTCGTCGAGGTGCACCGGCTTGAAGAACAGGTTGTTGGCCCGCTCCATCTGCTTGCTGTCCACGTCTGCCAGGTCGAAGGGGTTGTCCGAGCCGCGCAGGCCGATGTAGGCGTCTGCGCGCTTCATCAGGTCGAGGTGCATGGCTGCCTGGGTCTTGAACTGTTCCTCGCTGGCGCTGGTGAGCCAGTGGCGCGAGAGAGACTCGTCGCTGTAGTACCAGAACGGTACGGCGCCGCGCTCGGTGGCCAGGCGGACCAGGTGCTTGCCCAGCTCCAGGGTCTCCTTGCCCTTGATCTCGAGGTACAGGACCTCGCCCTCCTTCAACTCCACGGAGTAGTCGAGCAGCTGGCGCGCCAGGACTTCGTTGCGAGGATCGATCATCGATAGGTTCCCATTTGGCTTGAGGTCGGAGGTGAGGGTGTCTGCTGATAGATAGCAGATTCAACGGCCCGTGGCCTCAGAGCAAACTTCCCCACATTGGTGCGACCAATTTTACGCACTGCGTAAAACGCGCCGCGTAACCTTTGCAACGCCCCCGGGAGCGAGGCTGCGCAAGTGGCCGGAATCACGACGAGCGGCCACTGCAGGTTTCATGGTCTGCGTCTTGCACATTATCCATTCGAGTTCGAAGCACTGACTGGAACGACGGACCGGACGGAGCCCCAGCGCCCCGACCAACAGGAGAGGTGCGCCATGAACCGCAAGATCGTCGCTGAAGGATCGAAGAAATACCGCACGGAAGAGCTGGTCAGCGCCTTCGCATCATGTGTTGCGCTGGTTACCGCCCCGGCGCTGGCCTGGTGCTGGCTCTGGCTGTAGGCGGAGCAGAGCGCGAGCTGACGCGGCGGGTACTGACAAATTTCACCAAAACCGTAGACTGGTTCGCATGTCACTCGCGAGCATCTCCTGCTGGCGTGCCTCCCTGGCCGCCGCCCTGACCCTGGCCCTGCTCCCTGCCGACGCTGCGGCCCAGGACCTGACCATCGACATGGCCAAGCGCCACTATCAAAACGGCGCGGCCTACTATGAGCGCGCCAACTACAAGATGGCCCTGAGCGAGTTCCAGCGGGCCTACAAGCTGGAGGCCGCGCCGGAGCTGCTCTACAACATGGGCCGCTGCCACGAGGGGCTGGGGCAGCTCGAGCGGGCCATCGCGCGGTTCGAGGCGTTCATCGCGGCCAAACCCGCTGCGAAGAATCGCCCCACGGTGGAGGCGCGCGTCAAGAACCTGCGCGCGCAACTGGCGGAGCGCCCCCCTGCCCCGGCGAAGCCGAAGCCGGCACCCGCAAAGGCGGACGCGAAGCCAGGACCCGAGCCGAAGCCAGCGCCGGTGCCGCTGCAGGCCGATCGGTCCGGAGGATGGGGCGCCATGAAGGTTGCCGGCTGGACCACCCTCGGCGCCGGGGCCGCCGTCATGGTGGTGGGCGGCGTACTGGGCGGGCTGGCCTCTGACAGGACCGCAGAGTACGAGGACGGCTACGCCCGCCACATGGAGTACA
Organism: uncultured Myxococcales bacterium; assembly: GCA_964511535.1. Classification (GTDB taxonomy): domain Bacteria; phylum Myxococcota_A; class Polyangia; family CAZCFB01; genus CAZCFB01. The sequence continues at coordinate 3,917 of CAZEFW010000279.1, forward strand.
GCGAGGCGAAGGACATCCTCGATCAGGCGGAGGGATTTGAGACGGGCATGTTCGTCTGCCTGGGCATCGGCGGCGCCGCGGCCGTGGCCGGCGCGGTACTGCTGATCCTGGACAGCCAGGCGGAGGAGGCGCCCGCCATCGCGGGCCTGCGGCTCCGCCCGACCCTCTCCGGCCTGGCGCTGGAATTCTGAGGAGACCAAACCTGATGCGTGCAAAGTCGATCATCCTCCAGCTCTGCTTGCTGGCCCTGGCCGTGGGCGGCTGCGTCAACCCCGAGCTGCCCGCGGGCGGCTACTGGTCGTGCAAGGGAGCAGGCAAGGAGTGCCCCACGGGCCATCACTGCAAGAGCGGCATCTGCCAGCCCGACAAGCTGGACGCCGCGGTCAAGAAGGACACGCGGCAGACAGACGGCAAGCCCGGAGCTGACAGGAAGAAGGGGCCGGACGGAAAGGTGGCCACGGACAAGAAGGTCGCGGTGGACAAGACAGTCGCCGTGGACAAGCCGGTGCTCAGCAAGGACCTGGGCCCATCAAGCGATATCGGGAAGGTGGTGCTGCCCTGCACCTGGGGCGCCGTATCGTCAGGAGGTGTTCCGGCGTCGGTCGCCCTGAAGGGTGTCTGGGGCACCTCTGAGACGAACATGTTCGCGGTGGGCAACCCGGGTACGGTCGCGCACCGCAGCTCCTCTGGCTGGAAGAACGAGTCCGTGCCCGCCACCTTCGCCAAGTGGCCCTTCAGCGCCGTGGGCGGCCACTCCAAGCGGGTGTTCATTGCGGCAGGCGCCAACATCCTCGAGCGCACCGGCCCCGGCAACATCGCCAAGCACAAGACCACGGGCGGCTCCATGTTCACCATCGGGGGCAACTTCGGCAAAGGGATCTTGGCCACCGGCACGGGCGGACAGGTCTACAAGTTCGACGGCTCCTCCTGGGCCAAGCTCGCCGTGGACCCACCCATCTCCAATACGATCCAGGGGATATGGGGCGACGGCAGCGCCAACGTATGGCTCGGCGCCGCCGATACGGTCCACAAGATGGAAGGCGCCACGGGCAACCTGGTCAAGGCCGCGACCAGGACCCTCACCGACAGCTCCAAGCCGAACATCGTGGACATCTATTCCTCCGCGTCCCATGTGTTCGCGGTCTCGATCACGCCCAAAGGCAAGGTCCACCACCGCAGCCCCAACGGCCAGTGGAGCGCGCTGTCCCCGGGCAACGCCCAGGCCCTGTTCGGGGTGTGGGGCGACTCCATCACATCAATCTGGGTGGTGGGGCGAGACGGGATCTGGTTCTACAACGGCAACGGCTTCAAGAAGGTCCACTCCGCGGCCAAGAACCAGGGCCTGACGGCGATCTTCGGCCTCGGCCCCAAGAAGGTCTGGGCCGTGGGCGAAGGCGGGACGGTCATGCGGTGTAAGTAATGCGAGCAGGAGGCTGGCGGCGCCTGACGGCGCCGAATGCCAGAGTGCCAGAACGCCGGGATGCCAGAATGCCAGAATGTGGGACGGCTTGAGCTGGGGCTGTAGCTTTAGCTGAGGTTGTAGCTGAAGCTGAGGTTGCGGATGGCGGCGCCTGATGGCGCCGAATGACAGAACGACGAAACGACGAAACGACGAAATGACAGAATGTGGCGGCGGAAGCTGGGGCAGGGGCTGAAGCTGAGGCTGAGGCTG
>CAZEFW010000280.1:0-5284 GCA_964511535.1 uncultured Myxococcales bacterium
CTTGAGGGGAGATGGTTGGCCTCGCTTCGCTCGGCGGCTTGAGGCTTGAGGCTTGGGGGGGGAGTGCTCTGGCTCGCTGCGCTCGCCAGATTTACCTGCCGCGGGCGAGCTTGCGCTTGGAGAAGAAGCTGTCCTTGATGCCGGTGTTGATCTCCCAGGTGGTCCAGGTGATGGCGGTCCAGACGTCGTTGCGGCGGTGGTCGGTCATCTTGAGGGTCTTGGGCACGCAGACCTTGCCCTTGCAGCTGTAGCCGGTGCGGTCCTCGGTCTTGATCTTGACGCCCTTGTCGTTGAAGTAGCGCAGCTGGGAGGCGAGCTTCAGGTCCTTCTTCACGTCCAGCTCGATCTTGGCGTAGGGGGTCTTGGCGCCTGGCTTGCGCGTGGCGATGATGTACCAGTGCTTGGCGTCTTCCTTGGTCAGCTTGCCGTCGTAGGTGTCGCTGTAGGTCACGATGGAGATGTCGTTCTGGCTGAAGGTGGTGCCCATGAAGCCCTGGTCCTTGACGTGGTTGGCCACGCGGCGGACTTTCCGGTAGGCGGGCAGGTAGGTGTACATGTTGTTCTGTGACAGCACCAACACCCGCATCCCCTTGATGTCCCCGGGCTCCAGGAACTCGACCCGGCGGTACTTGGTGCCCTTGATGCGCACGTCCATCACCTGCTTGATCTTTTCCTTGCCCGGTATCTTGGTCACCAGCTCCTGGACGAAGTGCTGATCCTTGGCGGCGGTCATGGCGGCGTCCACCTTCTTGAGGACTTCGCCGCCCTTGTCGCCTGCGAAGGCGGGGCTGATCATGGCCAGGAGCGCTGCGCAGGCCAGAAGTGCGCTGAATATACGGCTGGTCATCTTGTTCCTCCATGGGCGTGTTGACGTCCCCGCGCGGGGGAAAATTCGCCCTGTAACTCTTCACTTGAATCCGGCAGGACAATCATCGATAACCTTCCTCGGTGAAGTTGTCAAATAGCGACAATTATTTCATTTTTTGGCATGAAATGCTGACGGTTGCTTCGTCTTTTCAGTCCAGTATGTGAAGCTTTCGTCGCTTTCCAAGGAGCCAACGAGATGAACCTCTCGAGATCCTGCCTGATGGTGGCCCTTGCGGCGCTCTGGATTTGCGCCGCGGCCGACGCCCGCGCTGACGAAATCTCCCTCGAATTTGGCGGCAAGGTGCAGACCGACATCCGCTTCAGGCCGACCGGCGTGGGTATCGGCGAGTATTACAACAGGGCCGAGCTCGGCTCGGGCGTGTCGCGCAACGAGAACATCATCAAGCTCAAGCTCAACGCCGCGTACGGCGACATCGGCGCCGTGGCCGAGGTGGACCTGGTGTTCTACGGCTACAACCGCGAGCTCGAGGGGTACTCCGGGCTGACCTTGCGGGAGGACGTGGATCCGTTCCGCATCGAGGCTCACTCGGCCTACATCGAGGCGTACGACCTGTTCATCGACGGCCTCGACCTGCGCATCGGCCAGCAGGTGATCACCTGGGGGGTGGGCGACCAGTTCAACCCCACCAACACCATCAACCCCCTCGACCTGGAGGATCCGTTGCTGTTCGGCGAGCAGCTGGGCAACATGATGGTCAAGGTCGACTACAGCTTCCTCGACACCTGGACCATCTCCGGCGTGCTGGTGCCGGTGTTCAAGCCGGCGCTGCTGCCCGACTCGGGCAAGCTCGGGCTGGCCGACGTGAGCCGGCTGCCCTTCGTCTCCGATGGGCTGCGCAGGCGGATACATTCCGAGTTCGCCCTGTCCAAGCTGTTCGTGGGCCCGACCCTGGTGCGCAAGGCGATCCCCGTGACGCCGGAGACCAGCTTCGAGAACATGCAGTTCGCCTTCCGCGTGGCGGGCATCGTGCTGGAGCAGGACATCGCGCTGTCCTACTACTACGGGCGCACCGACATGCCCCAGGCGTACGCCAACATCAGCAGCCAGGTGGACGGCAAGATCTGCAACCCCGCGACCTCCGCCTCCAACCCGGAGTGCGTCAACGCCACCATCCAGACCGACACCTACCTCGGCTACCCCCGGGTGCAGGTGGCGGGGCTCAACCTGTCCGGGCAGATCCCGCTGGACTGGATCAGCGACAAGCTCACCGCCATCGGCTACCGGCTGGAGCTGGGGGTGTTCTTCCCGGAGGAGGCCCAGATCGCGCTGATCCAGGCCACCGCCATCTCCATCGCGCCCAAGGGCGAGTACGACTACGGCAAGTTCGCGGGCGACCGCGGCCGCCCGGCGGTGGTGGCGGACACGCCCTTCGCCAAGTGGGCCTTCGGGCTGGACTACACCATCAGCCGCAACGTGTACGTCAACGCCCAGTGGGTGCACGGGTTCCCCGACGAGTACGGCGCCGGGGACTTCATCACCGAGGGGTGGAAGGTGATGACCGGCGGCGTCATCGACAAGGCCCCGCTGACTACCTGCCAGCTGGAGCAGGACGGCACCAAGTGCGCCAGGGAGTGGCTGCGGCCGCGGCTGGGCGACTACCTGGTCTTCGGCCTCGACTTCCGCTTCCTGTCCGACAAGCTGCTGCTGCGCATGTTCACCATCTGGGACATGAGCGGCATGCACCTCGACACCTACAACGCCGACACGGGCCAGCGCGAACGCACGCACTACAGCATGTTCACGTCAGAGGGCTTCTCGGCGGTGCTCTACCCGGAGCTGAACTACACCTTCGGCAACGGCCTGGAGCTGGGCGCCGGCGCCCTGCTGATGCTGGGCAAGGAGCACACCCGCTTCGGTGACCCCGCCGGCGGCGGCCACCAGATCTTCACCCGGGCGCGGTTCTCGTACTAGTAACCTGGCGCCCCGCTTCATCTCGCGCGGGCCGCGGCTGCGGGAGTGATCTCTTCGCTGGCCGGGTATTAACTCCCATGGAGCACAGGCGGACCGCAGCGCCCGGGCGGCATGGGCCGCCAGGCATCGGCAAGGCTCCCGCAGCCGCTGCGGGGCTGACACTGCTCGTCGTGGCCCTGATCTTGGGCGGCGGGCTCATCGAGGCCAACGCGGAGGTCCCGCCGGCTTCGCCGCAGCCGGTGCCGGACCCGGCGGCGCTGCACGCTCGCGCGCTGGTGGTGGACGCGCATAACGACGTCCCGCTCAAGATGGTGGGCCGGGCCGACTATGACTTCGGCCGCCGCATGCGCTACGGCCACACCGACCTGCCGCGCATGATCGAGGGTGGGCTGGACGCGGCGTTCCTCGCGGTCTGGGTCGACCCGAGGAAGTACAAGGGAGAGCGCGCCTGGCGGCGGGCGCTGGTGATGTTTCGCGCCATCGAGGCGGCGGCTCGCCGCAGCGGGGGGCGCGCGGCGCTGGCCCGCTCCAGCGAGGAGCTGCTCAGCACCACGGCCGCGGGCAAGGTGGCGCTGCTCGTGGGCGTGGAGGGGGCGCAGGCGCTGGGCAAGGCGAGGCGCGAGCGGCGGGTCCTCGCTCGCCTGGAGCGGCTATACCGACGCGGCGCCCGCTACATGACCCTGACCTGGATGACCAGCAACCCGCTGGCGGGCTCCTCCTGCGATGCGGGTCGACGCCGCGGGCTGAGCCGGCTCGGGCACAAGGTGGTGGCCCGGATGAACCGGCTCGGCATGATGGTGGACCTCTCCCACGCCTCGGACCGCACCTTTTTCGACACGATGAAGGTGACCCGGAGCCCCGTGATCCTGTCCCACTCCTCGGCGCGAACCCTGTCCCGCCACCGCCGCAACGCCTCGGACGAGATGCTGCGCGCCGTCAAGGCGAACCGCGGGGTGGTGTGCGTCAACTTCTATGCCGGCTACCTCGACAGCGCATGGATGAAGCGCGCGGCGGGCAAGAGCAAGCGTCAGCGCAAGCGGCTGCCGCGGGTTCCGCTGTCCACGCTGGTGGACCACATCCACCACGTGATCCAGGTGGCTGGCGTGGACCACGTGTGCCTCGGCAGCGACTTCGACGGCGTGCCCTCACTGCCCGTGGGCATCGACGACGTGTCAGGGATGCCCGCCCTCACCTCCGCGCTGCTTGAGCGCGGGTACGCCGCGGCCGACGTGGAGAAGATCCTCGGCCGGAATATCTTGCGCGTCATGAAGGAAAACGAGCGGCTGGCCGGGGACCGGTAAGCGGGACATCTCGCGCGAGCCGCTGGCGCCGGGGCCGAGCGCGCCTCTACTGCGCCCGGGCGATCCAGCGGCGCATGAAGGCCTCCTGCTTCTTGAGGTTTTCGTCGAACTGGCTGGCCATGAAGCGCTCCACCGCGCTGCCCACGCCGAAGATGCGCGCCTCGAAGTGAGCCTCGAACATCGCCCGGCAGCGGCTGGGGCTCAACTGCGCTGCGCGCATGGTGCCCCGGATGTTGATGCGCGAGGCCATGGTGGCGGGGGTGACCTCGTAGGACCAGATCCCGCTATCCGGATCCAGCGCCCCTTCTTCCTGGTACTCCTGGGTGCTCCCCAGCACCTTCTGGACGACCTTGGGCGCGTTGCTGGGCGGCTGCAGCCGGAGGGTTCGCTGGAAGGGCCCTGCCTCCGGGGCGCCGCGCTGGGAGACCAGCTCGAAGTCGAGGAAGCCGAGCCCCTGCCGGTAGAGGGCCTCGATGAAGGTCGCGTCCAGGTAGATGCCGCGCATGAACGTATCGGCGTCGGTTTCCAGTTCGAAAGACTTGTCGCGGATGGTGGCCATGAAAGGAATTCTGCGGCGCATCGCCGCGGCTGGCAATCACCCGGAGCTGTTTGGCTGCCGCCCATCCCGGGGCCACGCACTTTCGAGCTGAACTGGTTCGAGGGGGTGAGGCGTGTGCTGTGATAATTTGGAAACAGGTGCGGCACCCCAATCGGTCGTACCGGGAGGCCTTCAACCATGCGGAGCGCCCGCTTCATCTTCATCACCGTCACGTCAGTCATTTCTCTCTGTTCCGCATGCGACAGCGAAACCTCGGGGTTGCCCGGCGACCAGGGCGGCGGGCACAAGGACACCGGGCAAGGGATCATTGATGCGCAGACCACGCTGGATTCGCCGGGCCCCGTGGACCTCCCGGGGACGGCCGACGCCCCGGGGGTCGATCAGACGACGCCGCTGGACACCGGGACCGCTGGCGACCTGGACATGGCCGCGGCAGATATGGCAGCGCCCGACGCGGCCGCCGCCATCCTGGATGTCGGCGCGCATGACGCGCCGCTGCCCGACATCGTGGACGCGAGCACCGACGCGGTGATGTGCAACGGCGTGGACTGCAACGACAGCTTGAGCTGCACCGATGACAAGTGCTCGGACGGCGGCTGCATCAACCCGGTCAAGCCCGGCGCC
>CAZEFW010000281.1:0-5213 GCA_964511535.1 uncultured Myxococcales bacterium
CGAGCGAAGCGAGCCCAACCATCTACCCTGAAGCCTGAAGCCTGAAGCCCGAAGCCGGCGAGCGAAGCGAGCCCAACCATCTACCCTGAAGCCTGAAGCCTGAAGCCCCAAGCCAGGCGAGCGAAGCGAGCCTAAACCAGCGCGTCTGCCACCAGCTCGGTGATGCTCTTTACGTCCACGCCGAGCTCGTGGCGGCGGTTCAGCTCCTTGATCTGGGTGTTGCAGTTGAAGCAGTTGGTGGCCACCACCTTGGCCCCCGTGGCCTTGATCTGGGCCGCCTTGACGCCGCCGGCCTGGAGCCGGGTCTTGCCGTACTCGCCCGTGGCCGCCAGGCCCCCTCCCCCGCCGCAGCAGAAATTGTTGGCCCCGTTGGGGCCCATCTCCACGAACGCCTCGCCGGCGATGGCCTTGATCACCCGGCGCGGCTCCTCCACCACGCCGCCGTTGCGGGCGATGTTGCACGGGTCGTGGTAGGTCAGCTTGCCGTCCAGCTTGGCCGGATCCAGCGAGATGCGGCCCTTGCTCAGGTAGCCGTCCACCGCCTCGCCGAGGGAGACCACCTCGAAGCCGTAGCTCCGCCCCAGCAGCCGCTCGCCCTCCCAGCGCAGCACCCGGAAGCCGTGGCCGCATGGTGAGAGCACCACCCGCTTGACGCCCAGCTTCTCGGCGGTGTCGGCCAGCCGCTTGACGATGGCGGTCATCTTCTCCACGTCCGCCCCGTAGAAGGCGTAGTTGACCGTGTCGAAGTGTTCGCTGGAGAAGGTGTAGCTCTCCCCCGCCTTCTCGAAGATCTTGGCCGCCGCCATGACCACCATGGGGAAGTCGCGCAGCTCCAGCGGGTGGGGGATGTAGAGCACCTCGGCGCCCTGCTTGTCCAGGGGGATCTCCAGCCCCTCCTGCTCCAGCTCGTCCTCCAGCTCCTCGCTCAGCCACTCCAGGTTCTCCACCACGTCGTCCTGGGGCAGGCCGAGGTAGTTGCCCTTCTCCACCGCCGTGGCGGCCGGCTTCTTGAGACCCTCGGGCGCGGCGCCCACCCGGGCCAGCGCAGACCGCGCCTGGTACAGGATGTCGCCGGTGTTGATGCCCATGGGGCAGGTCAGCGAGCACCGCCCGCACAGGGAGCAGTGCTCGAAGGCCGCCCGGTGCATGGCGGAGGCCGAGGCGTCGGTGACCTCGGCGGCGCCCACCAGCCCGGGCGCGGTGCGGCCGGCGCCGTCATGGTGCGCGCGGTACAGGCGCATGAACTTGTGCGCCTTGGCCACGGGGGTCAGCTCCGGGTCGCCGGTGGACAGGTAGTAGTGGCACGCCTCGGCGCACATGCCGCAGTGAACGCACGCCTCGATCTGCGCGCTGGTCTCGCGGGGCATGTCGCGGCCCAGCTCCGCGGCCAGCTGGCCGCGCTGCTCCGGCTCCAGGGTCAGCCGGGAGGGCGAGTCATCGGCCGGCGCCTCCACCGCTGCCGGCGCGTCGGTCATCAACGAGCGCGGATCCGTGGCGCCGGCGCCGGGGCGGGCGCCCCCGCCGTAGATGCCCCGGCTCCCCTGAACCTCGCCGTGGTACTTGCGCGAGATGAAGAAGGTCACCACGTGGCGCAGCTTGCTCATGGGCAGGTAGAGCAGCAGCGGCACCGCCGCCAGGTCGAACTGCGCCACGCCAATAACCGACAGCCCGAACAGCCCGGCGGCCCCGAGGAAGAGCGCGGTGAGCAGCGACGAGACGTAATCGTCAGCCACGGTGTAAGGCCGCATCTCGGCCGACCCGGCGCGCTTGAAGATGATGACCACCACGATGGCCGCGCCCGCCAGGGGCAACGCCCCCAGCGCGGCGAGGATCGCGACGCCGGGGGACCAGCCTACCAGCCTGAGCAGGGCCAGCAGCGCGGCGCAGGCGATGCCGAGGTGGAACGTCACGCCGGCCCAGAACACCACCGGGTGGGTGCGCCCGCTCTCCTTGTTCCAGGGCAGCATGCCGCTGGTGAAGGCGTAGCGGACGCCCTGGCCCGAATCACCCCTGGCAGTGGACGGCGATGCCTCCCTGGAGAGGCGCATCAGCCGTACGGCCTGGAGCAGCAGCCCCACCGCGGCGAAGGCGGCGGCGGCCAGGAGAAAGAGGCGAGTCGTTGATGGTTCCAGGGTCATGGTTCACTCCGTCCGCAGCGCGGGCATTTTCGATAGAAATCGTAGCATCCGCAAGGCCGGTCCGAGCAATTCGGCTGCTGTCCCCTGCCGCGGTTGGTACACTCGTGGGGTGCGCACCGCGATCCACCTGCTGCTGCTCGTTGGCCTGACCGCCTGCACGTTGGAGACGGACATCCGGATCCTTGAGCCGCCGAGGGGCTCCATGCTCCCGGCGGGAAAGACGGTCAGCCTGCTCATCGAGTCTGACGGTGACGGAGTGCAGGTCAACGGCGTGGACGTGCCTGGCGACGGGCAGTTCCGGGTCAACACCGCGCCCGCCGACGGCCTCGGCTTCATATGGGCCCAGCGCAAAGACAGCGGGTTCGTGGCCACGCGCTCGTGGCACCAGGGGCACTACCTGCCGCCCTACGACTGGCACCCGGCCACGGTCCATGTGGACGTGGGCGCCGCCGCGCTCATGGGCTCCGCCGTCTCCATCTCGAGCCTGGTCAACGAGCTGCTCGCAGGCACCGAGCTGGTGGGCAACGTCAAGCCGAACCCGCTGACCATGTCCGTGAAGATCGGCCTCTCCACCGTGTCGGCCCAGGTGACGGTGGAGTCCCTCAAGGTGTCCACTGTGAGCAGCACGCTGAAGGCCACACCGGGCAAGCTCGCCTTCAGCCTGACCCTGGGCAACACCACGGTGAGGTACCGCACCGCCGCCAGCATCTTCACCACCTCGGGCAAGGCGGTGTACCCGAAGATGATCATCTCCGGCGCGCTGAAGCCGGCCCCGGGCCAGAGCACGGTGGAGGGGATAACCTTCTACGCTGACGACCCGCAGATCACCGACTCCATCCTGCCGTCGGTGGCCATACAGGCCCTGGCGGTGCTGTTCAAGAACAAGCTCAACGCGGCCATCCGCGACGCGGCGGTGGCCACGGCCCGGTCCCTGGTGGACAAGCTGCTGCTGGAGCTTCGCCCCACGGTGGGGGTCGCCTTTCCGAAGCCGATCACCCAGGCCTCGACCCTGGAGCGGGCCACGGTGACCACCGCCGCCCACGCCGCCCTGGCTCTGTCCTTCAAGACCCTCATCCAGGCAAAGACCCCGGCGGCGGCTCACAAGAGCCACGCCGTGCTTCGCCGGACCATCAAGGGCGCCACCCCGTCGGTGTCCTCCCCGGTGCGGGCGCGCTTCGGCTCGCCCATGGTCAACCAGTACCTGTTCGCCGCCTGGGACGCGGGCAACCTGTCGAACATCCGGTTCACCCGCGCGGAGCTGGAGCAGCTCGGCATGGAGAAGCTCAGCTTCCCCTACAACCAGCTGGACCACGTGGTGATCAAGGTGCTGCTGCCGCCCCTGCTCCGCTGGCAAGCGGGCAAGCCCGTGCTGGACGTGGGCGGCGTGGAGATGTTCGCCGGCGTGAACCTGGCCGAAGATCCCAGGGCCTGGACCGCCTCCACTGTGCCCGTGGCGCTGGTGGCCGTGGGGCCGGACCTGCGCATGCTGCCCGACCCCCACCGCAAGATCCAGATTCACCCCCTCGGCTTCGACAAGTTCAACACCGCCGCGGACATCGACGCCGTGATGCGGATCCTGAAGACCGCCGTGCCAGGCGTGGTTAAAAAAGTCTTCTCCATCCTGCCCCAGATCGTGCTGCCCAAGGTCCACCTCACTCGCCTGGACGGCACCAAAGGCCCGAAGCTAGGGCCGGTCATCCGGAGCGTGGGCACCGGCGCGGATCACTGGGTGTTGGGGCTGGAGATCAGGAAAGAGTAGAAGAAAAAAAGTGTTAAGTATCAGTTATCTGGCTTGAATACTGACCATTCTGTCATTTCGTCGTTCTGTCATTCCGTCATTCTGTCATTTAAACGGCCAGGTCAGCTTCACGCTGCCGTGCTGGTAGCCGCTCGCGCCGCCGCCTTTCGTATTCTTGAGCACGGTGACCCAGGACGCGTTGCCGTAATTCGAGCCGCCGCCGCCGCCCCCGCCTCCCGCCGCGCTGCAGCTGCTGGGGATGGCGCCGCCGCCGCCCCCACGGTGGCCGCCGCCGCCCCCTCCGCCCGCTGACAGCCGCGAGTTGGTGGAGCCGTAGCCGCCGCCCCCGCCGCCCGCGCCGCCGCCGAAGCCGCCGTTGCCGCCGTAGCCGCTGGCAGAGTACTGCTTGCCGCCGCTGCCTGCCTTGGTGCCATACCCGCCGCCGCCGCCGCCCGCGGCCCAGTTCGATTTTCCGGCCCCGCCGTTGCCACCTCCGCTGGACGAGCCGGAGCCGCCAGTTGACGCGCCGGAGCCGCCAGAACCGCCGCCCGGGGTGGACGACGCGCTGCCCGCGGCGCCGCCCTTGGCGCTGGCGCCGCAGCTGCCGTTGGCCCCCGCGCCGCCGCCGCCCGTACCGCCCGCGCCGCCGCCGTTGCTGCCCCCCGCGCCGCCGCCGCCGCCCGCCGAGATGATGTGCTTGCCCGAGGGGTCAAGGATGCCGGAGAAGCCGCCGCCGCCAGGCGCGGAGCGGGAGTAGCTCGGGGGGTTACCGCGGCCGCCCACGATGATCTTGTACGCCACCCCCGACTGCAGGGTCACCTTGCCCTCGATGAGGCCTCCCGCGCCCCCCGGCCGGCTGCCGCCGTTGCCTCCACCGGCGCCCTTGGCCTCCACCCGCATCAAGGTGCACCCGGCCGGGATTGTGAAGGTCTGAATCGAGCCGGAGTAGCTGAAGGTCTTGGAGCCGGGCTGGCACTTGGTGCACACCCCGCCGCCGCAGCTCAGCCCGGCGGCGCACTGGTTGAAGCACTTGCCGCAGTGGGCGCTCGACGAGCTCGTGTCCGCGCAGGTGCTGCCGCACATGGTGGCGCACTGGTAGTTCACGATACAGTCCTTGGCCGTCTTGGGCGTCCAGTTCGCCTTGTTCTTGCCCGGCACGCAGGTGGCGCACCCCTTGGGGTGGGCGGCGCCCGCCTTGACACATACCCCCTGGATCTTGCAGTAGCCCGCGTCGGCCGAGTAGCCGGTCGTGCTCACCGCGGGCTGGCACGACGAGCAGGCGCCCGGCGACGGATCCTTGGTGCCCGACGTGACGCACTGGTTGTTGATCAGGCAGT
>CAZEFW010000282.1:0-5056 GCA_964511535.1 uncultured Myxococcales bacterium
TGCGGGCCACGCGGACTTTCTGGCGAGCCGTTGGCAGGCTGTCTCCGGTGCGGTGGGAGAGCCAGTGGGCGCACGAGATGAAGCCCAGTTCAGCCCAGCCCTCGCGCCGGTCCATCTCCGCTATCAGCAGCAGTAGCCGGCAGGTGGCGGCCTGAATGTGGGCGGCCAGGATGGCGATCTCGTCGGCCAGTTTGTCGGTTGAACCGCCGGACAGATCGGGCGCGCTCTCGATGGCTTTTTCGAGGGTCATGATTGGGCCTTTTTGTGATTTATTTCGGAAGTTTAAGTATAGTTCGGAGGCAGAAGAAGTCAACCGCAGAAGGGCAGGTTTCTGCTACGAAATCGGGCGTTTTCGTGCCCTGAGAGGGGGCGGCCTAAATTTCGGCTTCTTCTTCGGCGCGGAGGGTCTCGAGGCGGCGGTAGATGGTTCGGGTGGCGATGCCCAGGAGTTGGGAGGCGACTCGCTTGTCGCCCTTTGTGTACTTGAGGGTGTCTATGATCTGGCGGCGCTCCACCTCTTCGTGGGGGGTGCGGTTGGAGACGCTGATGGCGCGCGCGCCGGGGCCGGCGCCGTCGCCGGCCAGGTGGTCCGGCAGGTCCTGCTCGTCGATGACCTGCTCCTTGGTCAGCACCACCGCCCGCTCCACCACGTTCTCCAGCTCGCGCACGTTGCCTGGCCAGCCATGGTTGGTCAGCAGCTCCATGGCCGCCCGGGTGAAGCCGGCCACCGGCTTGCCGTTCTTGTCCGCGTAGCGCCGCAGGAAGAAGTCCGCCAGCAGCGGCACGTCGTCCATGCGGTCGCGCAGGGGCGGCACCTTCACCGCGATGACGTTGAGCCGGTAGAACAGGTCCTCGCGGAACCGGCCCTCGCGCACCTCCTCGGCCAGGTCCTTGTTGGTGGCCGCCACCAGCCGGATATCCACCTTGACCGTCTTGCCGCCCAGCTTCTCGATCTCCCCCTCCTGCAGCACCCGCAGCAGCTTGACCTGCACCTGGGGAGACAGCTCCCCCACCTCGTCCAGGAACAGGGTCCCCCTGTGCGCCAGGGCGAACCGCCCGTCCCGGTTGGACACCGCGCCGGTGAACGCCCCGCGCTCGTAGCCGAACAGCTCCGCCTCCAGGATCGACTCGGGGATGGCCGAGCAGTTCACCGGCACGAATGGCTTCTTGGCCCGCTGCCCCGATTGCTCGTGGATCGCCTTGGCCAGCAGCTCCTTGCCCGTGCCGCTCTCCCCCTCGATGAGCACCGTCGCCGACGACGGCGCCGCCTGGGTCACCACCTCCATCATGCGCCGCCAGGACAGCGAGTTGCCCACGATGGTGCGCCGGCGCGTGGCCTCCAGCTGCGCCTTGAGCGAGCGGTTCTCCACCACCAGCGACTGCTTCTCCAGCGCCCGCCGCACCACGCCCACGATGTGCGCTCGCTTGAGCGGCTTGGTGACGAAGTCGTAGGCCCCCTGCTTCATGGCCGCCACCGCGTTCTCCACGGTGCCGTAGGCGGTCATCATGATCACCTCGGTCTCCGGCGAGACCGCCCGCGCCGCCTTGAGCAGGTCCGAGCCGTCCATGCCCGGCATCACCAGGTCGGTGACCAGCACGTTGAACGGCTCCTTGCGCAGCAAGTCCAGCCCCTCCTTGGCCTCGCTGGCAGTGAACACCTCGTGCCCCTCCCGCTTGAAGATGCGCTTGAGCGACTGCAGGATGCTCTGCTCGTCGTCCACCACCAGGATTTTCGCAGTCTTGGTTTCCATGAATGCCTCCGTGTCACCGATTGATACAAGTTCAGTGCCACATTGCCAGGGGCGCAGAATTGCACGGTCATGTTGGCACATCTCGGTCAATTTGCGCCACAACGGCAATTGCCGTCGGCCTCCAGTGTCAATTTGTCACAAAGTAATCCCCTCCGATCCGTACTACACTCCCTCCCCATGGACATGTATGGCGAATCCCTGAGGGCTTTCCTCGGTCCGGTGGTGCAGTACATGGATGATCCCGATGTCTCGGAGATCATGATCAACGGCCCGGAGGACATCTGGATCGAACGCAAGGGGCTGCTCACCCGCACCACCGCCCGCTTCACCGAGGACGGGCTGCTGGCCGCCGCGCGCAACATGGCGCAGTACGTGGGCCGTACCCTCACCGAGGAGCGCCCACGGCTGGACGCCCGCCTGCCCGACGGTTCGCGCATCCACGTGATCCTTCCGCCCATGGCCCGCTGCGGCACGGTGATCAGCATCCGCAAGTTCTTCCCCGGCGGCCTCACCGTCGAGGAGCTGATCCAGTTCGGCTCCGTCACGCCCGAGGCGGCCCGCCTGCTGCAGGTGCTCGTGGTGGCCAAGAAGAACATCGTCGTGGCCGGCGGCACCGGCAGCGGCAAGACCACCCTGCTCAACGTGCTCTCCCAGGCGATCCCCAACGAGGAGCGCATCCTGACCATCGAGGACTCGGCCGAGCTGCAGCTGACCCAGGAGCACCTGGTGCCCCTGGAGTCGCGCCCCGCCGACGCCCACGGCCGCGGCGCGGTGACCATGCGCGACCTGCTGCACTCGTCTTTGCGGCTGCGCCCGGACCGCATCGTCATCGGCGAGGTGCGCGGCGGCGAGTGCTTCGATCTGCTGCAGGCCATGAACACCGGCCACGGCGGCATGCTGTGCACCACTCACGCCAACAGCCCCATCGAGACCTGCTCCCGCCTGGAGAGCCTGGCCCTGCTGGCCGACGTGGGCCTGCCCCTCACCGCGGTGCGCTCTCAGGTGGCGTCAGCCATCGACGTGGTGGTGTGCCAGGCGCGCATGCGCGACGGCAGCCGCAAAGTCACCGCCATCAGCGAGGTGCTGCCCCTGACCCGCAAGGGCGACTACAAGGTGCAGGATCTGTGGATCTACACCCAGACCGCCTCGGGCCGGGATGAGAAGGTGGAGGGCTACATGGCGCCCACCGGGGTGCAGCCCACCTTCCAGGGCAAGCTGGCCGCCGACGGCTTCGACGACATGACCCCGGCGTTCTTCAAGCCCGAGACCCACGGCCTGCCCCAGCCGCCCTACTTCAGCGGCGAGCGCACCGACGCGGCCCGGGCCAGCCAGCCCCGCGGGGAGGACCCCTTGCTGGCGGCGGCCACCGGCCTGTACGACGGCGTGGACGAGTTCCCGGGCGAGGACACTCAGCCCGGCGTGGACCCGCGCGACCTGTAGAGCTGAAGTCGACCTAAAGCGTCAGCGCCAGGATCACGAAGAAGGCTGCCACGCAGCCGAGCCCGACCCAGATGGCCAGCGGGTCCATGCGCGTGCGCTCCACCACCTCGCCGGCGAAGGCCCGCTCCTCGTCGGTGGCGTCGGCCGAGGCCAGCACCTCGCCCGCCCGCTCACGCGCCTCGCCGAAGTCCCCCCGGGCGAAGGCGCGGGTGCAGGCCACCACCGCCTCTTCGTGGGGTCCCCCCGCAGGCGGGAAGATGGCCCTGGCAGCTCCCTCGGATGTGGCTTCGGCGCTCATGGTCCTCTTAGATATCGCGCACCGGCGGGTCGTTTGCCAGGAATGATTTCACCGCCGCCAGGTCGGGCACGGCCGGCTGCGCGCCCACCTCCCGGGCCTGCAGGGCCGCCGCCGCCGCCGCGAACCGGGCCGCCCGCTCCAGCTCCAGGGGCCCCTCCGCCTGCAGCAGCGCCGCCACCAACGCGCCGCGGAATACATCCCCGCAGCCGGTGGTGTCCACGGCCTCCACGGCGAAGGCGGGCACAGCGATGGGCTCATCCCGGTCCGGCGCCCACATCAGACAGCCCCCCTCGCCCAGGGTGATCCCCACCACCCCCGGGCACTGACCGCGCAGGGCCTCCATGGCCACCCGGGGTGAGTCGTACCCGAGCTCCGCGGGCAGCCCCTCGCTGGCAAGAAGCAGGTCCACAAGCGGGAAGAGGTCCTCGGCGCCTGGCAACAGCCGATCGATGTCCAGGGACACCAGCGCCCCCGCCTCCCTGGCCCAGCCCGCGGCCAGTATCGCCGCTGCCGGGTCTGTGATGTCCAGGTGCAGCGCCCGCGCCTGCTGGATCACGGCCCGGTGCCCCTGCAGGTCCTGCGTCCGCATCACCACCCGCGCGTCGTAGTGCTGGATGATGGTGCGGTCCCCGTCGCCGCTCACCAGGATGGTGGCCAGCTGGGAGCGGCCGCCAGCCACGCGCCGCAGCAGCACCTCCACGCCCTGCCCCTCCAGCCCCTGGGTGGCCAGGCCGCTCAGGTGGTCGTCACCCACGGCGCCAATGTAGGCGCACCGGGCGCCCATGCGCTGGGCCGCCAACACCGCGGTGGCCACCTGCCCCCCTGGCAGCAGCTGGTACCCCTGCGCCGCCACCTTCTCGCCGCGCGCGGGATACCGATCCAGGCTGATGACATGGTCGACGGAGTTCTGCCCCAGGCCCACCAGGTCGAGGCCAGCGGGCGAGCAGGGGCGGAGCTTCATGGCAGGGGCGCTACTTGCGCCAGCGCACGGCCGCGCGCCAGGAGGACTGTCCGCCGGTCCCGGCACCCGTCGAGCTGTTGCCGCGCGCGTCCTTGCGGCTCTGGGCGATGGTGGCCGCGGCCACGGCCAACAGATCCGCCTCTGCGTCAACCGGCGTGAGGCTCTCCTTGTGGGCGTCGATGAAGCCGGTGTTGTACTCGCCCTCGATGAAGGCCGGGTGGTCCATCACCTTGCGGTGGAACGCCAGGTTGGTCTTGATCCCCACCACCTTGTACTCGTGCAGCGCCCGGCGCATACGCGCGATGGCAAGCTGCCGGTCCTGGGCCCAGGTGCACAGCTTGGAGATGAGCGGGTCGTAGAACGGCGTGATGGTGACGCCCTGGTAGACGCCCGAGTCATCACGGATGCCCGGGCCGCCCGGAACACGCAGCACCTTGATCTCGCCGGGGCTGGGCAGGAACATCACCGGGTCCTCGGCGTAGACCCGGCACTCGATGGCCGCGCCGCGCGGGCGGATCTGGTCCTGCTCCAGGGTCAGCTTCTGGCCGTCGGCCACCAGGATCTGGTGCCGCACCAGGTCCTCGCCGGTGCACAGCTCGGTGATCG
>CAZEFW010000283.1:0-5051 GCA_964511535.1 uncultured Myxococcales bacterium
CTCCTGCGGGATTGTCTCCCGATGAAAGGTGTCCACTCAACCGAGACAAGACCACGACTGCATCAACGCCAAGGTGAGCGCCACCGGCAACCGGGTGAGCCTGAACAACGGCTGCGGCGCGAAGTTCGCCGCGACGAGGTGCAAGTGATCGGCGCTCAGTTGCGCAGGATCAGGCCGTGGTGGCCCACGGCGTAGACCTTTCCGGCGTCGTCGCCCCATACCCCCGCAGGGTGCTCGAGGTGATGCCGGAGCGGGTCACGGTGTGGATGGTCCTTGGTACCGGCGAGCACCTTCATCAGCCGCGGCTCCGCGCCTTGCCCAGGTGGAGCAACGCCAGCACCTCGGTCATCTCTGCAACCTCCCGGTCGGTCAGGGCCCAGACACTCTGCCAGTCTCGCGCCCGGTGGCCCGGGTCGTCCGGATCATACCGCGGCACACCGAGGTACCTCAGGACATGGGTGCTCTGCTGCACCTGTACGGCGAAGGCACGAACCGCCAGCGTGGCGGGCACCGAGTTGAGCATGGCAGCCAGGTACGCCGCCTCGCCCTCCGACCCGCACGGCACCAGCATCAGCTTGTGGTCCGGGATCACGGGCCGCCCGCCGACGGGGCCCACGGCCGCCGCGGTCAGGCGGGTCGACTGCTCCCGCCACACCACCTTCCAGGGCGACAGGGTGTAGGGCCCCACGTTGAACAGCGAGTAGAACGGCCCGGTCTCCACAGTCGCGCCCCCCTTGCCCCTGCGGGTGAAGTAACGGCGGAAGCCGGCGCGCCCGCGCAGGACGCGCTCGAACCGCTGCAGGTAGGCCCAGGTCAGGGGCAGATCGCGGCTCATGCGCTCGGGGCAGAGGCCGCGCCTGGTCTGCGGGTCCTGGGTCAGCAAGATGCTCAGCGACGGGGTGCCGCCGTCGGGCCCCACGTCCCGGCCGCGCAGCAGCGGGTAGACCAGATCCGGCTCCAGCTCCGCGGTGACCTGCGGCACCTTGCGGCGCGCCCCGCGGGTGACGTTGCGCACCAGCAGGGTGCCGCCGGGGCTTGCCTCGAGCACCTCGAGCCAGAACACCCCGTTGGCCCAGGTGCAGGCGCCCGCCCGGGCCCGGTAGGCTGGCTCGTGGCCGCCGCCCACCACGCGCCGCAGGGCGGGCATCAGCCGCCGGGGCGCCGTGAGCCAGGGGCTGGCCGGGTCGGCCCGGTCCACCGGCTCTGCGTCGAGGTCCAGCCAGCGATCACCGCCGAGCCGGAGCCGGTACGGCACGGGGTAGCGGGTGGTGGTTCCCTTTTGCAGCACGGCCACCGAGGCGCGGGTGCTGGCCCCGGCGAAGGCCTGGGTCCGGCCCAGATCCTCCACGGACAGCACCCCGAGCGGCGGTCCGTCGGGGCCGAGCTTCAGCTGGCGGAAACCGCGGCCCGCGCCGGCGGTCTTCCAGACGGTGCTGCCCAGCACCAGGGCCATGCGGCCGTCCTGGCCAAGGTGCCGACGCGCCACCAGCAGGGTCATCAGGGTGGCCAGCTCCTTCTTGCCGGCGCCCATGATGGCGTCCATGCCGCCGTGCACGAACAGCCCGGCCTCGCGCCACAGCGCCCGGGTGGCCCGGCGGTACCCGGGGGTCAGGCTCTGCCAGCCGACCCAGGGCGGGTTGCCCACCACCAGGTCGAAGCTCCCGAGGCCGCGCGGCGGCGCGAGGATGGAGTCGGCGCAGTGTATGGGCAGCCGGGGCAGACGCCCTCGCGGCGGCAGGTGCGGTCCCATGGCCGCCAGCAGGCTCACCCGCGCCGCCAGCGTCGACAGCGGCGAGATGTCGATGCCCGCCACGCTGCTCAGCACCGTGGGCAAGATCTGCTCCGGCGCCATGCCCCCCCGCGCGAGGCCCTGGGCCAGCGCCGCCGCCGCCCGGGTCACGAACGCGCCCGCGCCGCACGCCGGGTCCAGCAGCCGCGGGGGCGACGCGCCGGCCGCCAACACCCCGGGCAGGTAGGCGGGCACGCCCAGCTGCTCCAGGGTCAGGTCCACCAGCCACGCCGGCGTGTAGTACTCGCCCTGGCCGTGGCGCTGCTTCGGGGCGATGAGCGCCTGGTGCAACGCGCCAGGCAGCCCGGCCAGCGACGGGCCCTGGTCCGGGGCCACCCCGCGCAGGGCAGCGGCGAGATCGGCCCGGGGAAGATCGGACCAGCCGAAGACCTCTGCCTCCGGAGCGAACAGCTTGCGCCTGGACGACAGCCGGCCCGCCAGCGCGCGCAGCGCCGCCGCAATGAAGGTATGGGTCGCGAACAGGCGCCGGCGCCCGGCTCCGCCCTGTTCGCCCAGGCTGACCCGCCACCGCGCCAGCGCGTCTGCCCCGGCGCCCTCGTCGAGGCGCCGCTCCAGCGCGGGGATCACCCTGGCGCCCAGATCGCGCAGCCGCCGCTTCAGCCGGGAGGGGTCGGACATGTCCGTAGCATAGATCAGAAAAAACCCGGGCCCGGCAGGACGCCGGGCCCGGGGCCAGTGCAGAGGAGAGGGGCTGCTACTTCACCTGGGTGCCCTGCTGCGGCTGGGCCTTGGGCTTGGGCAGCGCCCGGCACACGGGGGGAGCGCACACGGCGGGGCACTTGACGCCCGGCAGCTTGCACTTCGCGGGCTTGGGGCAGGGGTCGCACTTCATGCCCTTGGGGCACTGTCCCTTCTTGCAGGGCACCACGTTGGCGGGCACGCAGTAGCAACCGATCAGGGCGCGCTTGTAGCCGGGCTTGCAAACGGAGTTGCACTTGGCGTTGCAGAAGGCGGTCCATTTGCCCTTGAAGACGTTCTTGCCGTACACGCCGTGCATGCCGCCGAGGCCGCCCTTGACGCCGTGCCAGCGGCCCTTGAAGAAGCCGTTGCCGTAGTGACCCTTGAGCAGGCCCTTGAACTTGCCGGTCTTGTCGATGTACTTGCCGAAGAAGATGCCGTGGCCCAGCTTGTTTTTGCCGTAGATGCCCTTGAGGTGGCCGTGCACCTTGCCGTTGGCGGTGACCCACTTGCCCTTGAACACGCCCAGGGGCTTGCCCTTGGCGATGGGCTTCCACACGCCCTTGAGGTAACCGTGGGGACAGGGAGGCGGCAGCTTCTTGCCGGAGGCGGGGGGCTTGAGGCCGAGGAACTCGTCGAGGCCCTGCTCCTCCGGGATGTCCATGCCGGCGATGTCGATGTCCAGGTCGTCCAGGTCGGGCAGGCCGAACTGGGGCAGCTCGTCGCCCATGTCGTATCCGCCGTCCTCCAGCTCCAGGGCCTCCTCGATGCCAGCCACCGAATCTTCCGGCTCCATGCCGCCGCAGGCCAGCACGAGCGCCATGGCCGAGATCATGGCCACGATGGGGAGCATCTTGTTGGTCAGGTTTTTCATGGTGTTCTCCTTGGTTGAGGGCTTTTGCCAGTTTCGTCTGCGTTTCTTGCCCCCGATCAATACAAGGCCCGTGCCATGCAGAGCCAACACCGACAAACCATTGAAATGATTGGATTCACGCCAGATCCGGGCGCCCGGAGCGATGGAAACGTTCGTTTCCGGTTTCAGGGGACAGCAAGGCAGGAGACCAGTCAGGTGCTCGCAATTAAATAGTTTTCATGAGACGGAAACGTTCGTTACCGTCCCGGGCGGCCAGATGGAAACGCGCGGTTCCGTAATATCTTGCGCCCCCGAGGATAGAGGGGACAAACTCGGATCCACATGACTTCCCAGCCAGCCCAGTTCGGCCCATACACCCTGCTCTACCCGCTCGGAGTGGGCGGCATGGGGGAGGTGTTCCTGGCGCGCCACGAGGGTGAGGCGGGGATCCACCGGCTGGTGGCCATCAAGCGCATGCTGGGGGCGGTCAATCGCGACGAGCGGCTGGTGGCGCTTTTTCTGGACGAGGTGCGCATCGCCTCACAGCTGGCCCACGGCAACATCGTGCAGGTCATCGACCACGGGCGCATCGACGGCCACCAGTTCATGGCCATGGAATATGTCCACGGCGAAAACCTGCAGCAGGTGCTGGCCGCCGTGCGCGAGCAGGGCGTGCCCCTGGCCACGGACCTGCTGCTTCACATCGCGTGCAGCGTGTGCCATGGGCTGGACCACGCCCATACCAAGCGCAGCATGGACGGCGAGCCGCTCGGCATCGTGCACCGGGACATCTCGCCCCAGAACATCCTCATCTCCTTCCAGGGCCAGGTGAAGATCGCCGACTTCGGCATCGCCCGGGCGGCCGAGCGCACCCAGGAGACCCTGGGCGGTGAGCTCAAGGGCAAGCTGGCCTACATGTCGCCGGAGCAGGCCAACGCCGAGGCGCTGGACCAGCGCTCCGACATCTACTCCCTCGGGTTGATGCTCTACGAGGCGCTGTGCGGCGAAAACCCGCTCCGTCGCGAAAAGGCCCTGGCCACGCTGGACGCGGTGCGCAAGCCGGAGGTCCCGCCCCTGGGCGAGGCGCGGCCTGACCTGCCCCACGAGCTGGTGGAGCAGGTGCACTGGGCGCTGGCCGTGGACCGCGAGGAGCGCCCCGAGTCAGCGCGGGCGTTCTTCGAGGCCCTGCAGCAGACGGTGCGCTTCTACAACCTGGTGGTCACCCCCTTCGACCTGGCAGACAAGATGGACGCGCTGTTCCCGGGCGCGGGCGGGCAGGAGGTGAGCGAGCCCGAGGACGTCACCGAGGTGGGCCGCCGGGCCGACCAGGAGCTGGAGCTGCTGGAGCGCGAGACCCTGTGCTACCTGCGCGAACGGCGCGGGGACACGCCGGTGCAGTTGAGCCCGGACCGGGACGCGCCGGTGGACACGGCGGAGTTGATCCCGCGGCGGCGAATCTGGCCCTGGCTATTGCTCGGCCTGGTGGCGTGGGTGGCGGGCGGGACGGCCATATATATGAAGTGGAAGGCGCCGATGATGCGCGGCGCCGTGGCGCCCGCGGCGGACGCGGGGCCTGGGCGGGCGGCGCCTGACGCGGGCGCTGTTGCGGATCGCTCGCCCCCGCCGGACCAAATGCGCCCGGACCGGGCGGCGGCGCGGGGGGGGGCCCCCCCCCCCCCCCCCCCCCCCCCCCCCCCCCCCCCCCCCCCC
>CAZEFW010000284.1:0-5050 GCA_964511535.1 uncultured Myxococcales bacterium
GGAGGAGGTCGAGTGCGAGCCCGATGCCGATCCCGATGAAGATGACGAGGCGGAGCCCGAGCCCGAGCCCGAGCCCGCCCCCGAGCCCGATCCCGCCCCCGAACCCGCATCAGTCCCCAGGACCATCACGGCCCGAGAGTTCACCGTGGCCGATCCCGAGCCCGAGCCGGATGTCATGACCTCCGCTCCCGAAGAGCCCGCGCCCGCTCCCGCTCCCGAGCCCGCGCCCGCTCCCGATCCCGATCCCGATCCCGATCCCGCTCCCGCGCCCGCTCCCGCTCCCGACGCCGACGACGACATCATGACCTCCGCCCCGGAGGAGGACGCCTCCGAGACCTCCCATGACGGCTACGAGGCCGGGCGGATGCCCATCAAATCCACCCCAACTGTCATGGGGGTCCAGGAGGTCATGCTGCCGCCTGCCGGCGAGGAGCCCGAGTTCGAGCAGGAGGCCGCCGGCGGTGATCCAGAGGACGACGGCACCGACCTCGACATCCCCATGGAGGTGGACATCCCCATGGACGAGGATGACGAGGACGACGACGCCATCCCGGACCACCTGCTGCGCACCATGGATCTCGAGCCGATGGAGTCCGAGCCGGAGGAGACGCCCACCCTGGCCGAGGTGCAGGCCGTGGTGGCCATCCCCGACCAGCGCGACAAGCCGAAGCGCAAGAAGACCATCTTCAGCGGCGCCGACCTGCACGAGCGGTATCACCGGCACATCCACGAGGACAGCGACCTGGACGCCGCCTTCTGCGTGGCAGACGCGCTGGTCTTCATGGGCAAGGCGCAGAAGGGCGTCACCCTGTTCCACGAGCACCACAAACCACAGACCCTCCAGCGCACCGAGCGCACCATCACCGACGATGTGTGGACCGCCAATATCCAGTCGCCCCACGAGGAGAGCCAGATCGGAGACCTGCTGGCGCTGCTGGCCCCCGCGCTGACTCGGGCCACAGCGCGCAAGCCGCGGGCCTTCGACCTGCAGGAGGAGGAGAAGCGCGACCTCTCCACCGACCTGCTGCAGATCTCCAGGGTGGTGGCCTACTCCGCTCACGCCCTGGGGGTGGGTCCGGTGGACCTGTACGTGCAGCAAGACCGGCCCCAGGGGTTCCTGTTCGCCAACACGGTCAAGCGGCTCTCCTTCGTGGCCGGCGCCGACCTGCTCAAGGGCCGGCACCAGAACGAGCTGACCTTCATCGCCGCGCGGCAGCTTGCCCTGGTCAAGCCGCACTACTTCCTGGTCAACCTGCTGCCAGGTCCCGGCGCGTTGCGCCAGGCTGTGCTGGCGGCCATCAAGCTGTCCATCCCGAAGCTGCCCATCCCCAAGGCGGAGCTGGAGGGCTGCAACCAGCTGCTCAAGACCCTCAAGAAGCACCTGACGGGCCGGGAGAAGAAGCTGCTCAAGGGCCAGGTCTCCCGCGTGGTCAAGCGCGGCGCCGTGGACCTGGATACCTGGTTCGCCGAGGTGCAGCTCACCGCAGACCGCGCCGCCCTGCTGCTGTGTCAGGACCTGTTCAGCGCCGCCAACATCGTCGAGGAGTCACCCCATGTGCCGGGCGCGCCCACTGCCGCGCGCCGGGTGCAGGAGCTGGTGCGCTACGGGCTGTCCGAGGAGTACGCGGCCATCAGGCGGAGCCTCGGGTTGACGATTGTGAAGGGGTAGTGGCCGCGGCCTTCGGCCGCGGATTGCCAGGCTGCCAGAATGCCAGAATGCCAGAATGAGATGGCTGCTGTGGAGCTAGGTCTTCCTTATCAGCTCCAGGTAGTCCCTGTTTCCGGGCTCCATCTCCAGGGCCACCTCGAGGTTCATCTTGGCGGCGCGGTACTCCTTGCGCATCACCATCAGCTCCGCCTGCTTGAATAGCAGGTAGCCGGCCACCTTGCGCTGGAACGGCGTGGCCAGCAGGCTGCGCTCCTCCAGGCGGTTGTCCTTGCGCTTGAGCCATGTGCAGGCCTTGCCGGCGAGCTTCACGATCTCCTGGCAGATCGGGATGGTCTCCTCGTGGAAGACGTACCACTTGCTCCCCTCGCCAAACTCCTTCTTCATCTTGGCCAGCGCCGCGTCGTAGGCGCTCCAGTGCTCGCTCCAGTGCACACCCAGCTGGTCGAAGCGGGTCCTGGACTTGCGGCCGTCCAGCTCCTCCTGGACCATCTGCTCGGCGGTGAGCACGATGCCCTCGGAGGCCGGTAGATCGTTCAGGTTGAGCAGCCCGATGCTGATCATCGTGATGAACAGGCGGCGGGTGCGCTTGAGCCCGAGGGGGCTGATCTTGCGCACATGGTCCAGGCTCATGCAGCCGTCCAGGACCTCCTCGAACAACCCCTGGGCCTGGGGATCGAGGCCCAGGGCGTGCAGCGGCCAGATCGGCTCGGGCGCCAACATCGGGTACCTGTGCCAGTTGTCGCCCAGGATCGCCTCCTGCTCGTCGTTGGTCTGCTCGCGCAGGGCGACGTCCATCCAGGGCACCAGCAAGGATCCGAAGGCGATGCCGTTGTGCCGGGTGATCACCTCGGTGTGCAGGCTGAACGGACAGCGCTCCAGCCTGCGCACCTCGTTCAGGGCGTCGATGGCCTGGGCCCGCAGAGCCAGCCAGAAATCTTGCGCCCGCAGCAGGCGCCGCATCACCAGCAGCTTGACGATGCCCAGGGTGGTGACCGCGTCCCCGAGGGTGGCGAGCACGCGCTTTTTGGTCTTGCGGTCCAGCTTGCCCGAGTCCTCGAGGCGCTCCAGCAGGTTCATGGGGCTGCCAGGCCGCGCGAAGCGCACCAGCTTGCCCTTGAGGTTGAAGTCGAAGATAAGCTGCTCGTGGCCCAGGCGGATGCGCAGCGAGAGCGGCAGGTTCGCCATGGCGATGGAGCCGAGCAGGTGGAACAGCGGGATCTCGGCCAGGTTGTCCGGGTCGATGGCGAGGACCTTCATCGCCCCGAACTCGCCGCTCGCCTTGCCCGCCGTGGCGATGCCGTTGATGTTCAGCTGCGGCATGGAGGCCGACGTCATGGGGCGGGCGCCCACGGGCTGAGCCCCCATGGCTGCGGGATCGGGTGGGATGAACACAGGGGTCGGCGTGGGCGCGCCAACGTCCCGGGTGGGGGCGCCCGGAGGCGGCTCCGGCAGCGGCGCCGGGGTCGGCGTCGGGGCGCCCACTTCCCAGTGGGCCTCCGCGGTCGGGGCCGCGTCCATCTGCTGCTCCAGGGTCGGCTCCGCCTCCGGTCGCGGGGCCTGTACCGCCGGGGTCTCCGGGGGCGCAGACTCGGCAGCGGGCGCGGGCTCGGGCGCGGGCTCTGCTGGTAGATCTCCGGCCTCCGCCGCTGCTCCCGGCGCCGCCGCCGTGGCAGCGGTGGCTCTCAGGTGTTCCACCAGCGCCTCGATCTCGCCATGGGTCGTCGGATCCATGGCCACCTCGAGGCCCATCATGCCGGCCGACGCGAACACAGGCTCGGCCACCATGGTGATGGAGGCGCCCTCCCCCTTGACCACCATCGTGAACGTGCGCCGGATCCGCATGGGCATGTCCACGTCGGTCTGCACGAACAGCCCGTTACGGATCAGGTTCTCTTCGTACTCGGAGAGGAACTCTTCGCCGGAGGTGAACTCTATGGTCCCGTCCTCTAGCAGTCGTGGCATCAATCGCTCCTGCTCCCCCAGATCAGGCTTCCAGTTTTGTGCCTGAATTATGCCACAAATACGGACTCCCTACTTGCTGAGCCACGCCTGGTAGGCATCGAAAGCGTAGGGCCGGCCGAGGTAAGCCTTGACCATGTCAGCGGCGTCCACGGTGCCACCCGGCTCCAGGATCTTCTTGCGGTAGCTGACCGCGTTGGCCTTGTCCATCAGCCCCTTGGCCAGGAATGAGGAGAGCATGTCCTTGGCCTGCACCAGGGACCACATGTACGTGTAGTACATGGAGCTGTAGCCGTTGAGGTGGCCGAAGTTGGCGTAGACCGCCGTGCCCTTGATGTACGGGTACGGGCTGTAGCCGCGCTGCACCCGGCGCATCTCCTTCATCAGGTCGAAGCTGCCGGGCGCCTTGTTGTGGTAGTTGAACGACAGCGCCGCGTAGAACATCTGCCGCATCACGTGCACGCCCTTGCCGAAGGAGCGGGCTTCGTTCATGCGCTTGACCAGGTCGGCGGGGATCGCCTTGCCGGTCTCGTGGTGCTTGGCGAACCGCGAGAGCACGCCGTGATCCCAGGCCCACTCCTCGAGCAGCTGGGACGGCGCCTCGACGAAGTCCCACTCGCAGGTGATGCCCGACATGGTGACCCACTTGTGCCGGCCGGCCAGCAGCTGGTGCATCAGGTGGCCGAACTCGTGGAAGAAGGTCACCACCTGCTTGTGCTCGGTGAGCGCCGGCTTGCCGCCGGTCTTGGACGGGTCCGGGAAGTTGGTCACCAGCGAGGCGGAGGGGAGCTGCACCCCGGGGACGCCGGTGTAGAGCGGGAACTCGGCGGCGTGCTTGTACTTGCCCTCGCGCGGGTGCAGGTCGAGGTAGAAGCGGGCGATCTTCTTGTCCCCCTCGTACACGTCGTACGCCTCGACGCTCTCGTGCCACACCTTGGCCCCGTCCACCTTGGTGAGCTTCAACCCGAACATCTCCTCGGTGATCTTCAGCAGCCCCGCCTTGACGTTGGCGAAGTCGAAGTAGGCCCGCACCTCGGTGGGGTCCACGCCGTACTTCTCCGCCTTGATCCGGTTGACGTAGTAGTAGCGGTCCCAGCTGCCCACCGCCCGCGCCGGCGGGTGGTCCTTCTTCTTGCGGGCCAGGATGGTCTTCAGGTCCGCCTGCATGCGCGGCCGGGCCAGGGCGGAGACCTTCTCGATGAAGTCGGCGATGACCTTCTTGTCCTTGACCATCTTGTCCTCGGCGTTGTAGCTCGCCCAGTCCTCGTAGCCCAGGAGCGTGGCGTACTGGTGCCTCGCGGCCAGCAGCTTCTTGAGGATGTCGTCATTGACCGGGTGGGCGCGCTTGAGGAACAGCTCATAAAGCTGCCGCCGCACCCCCTCGCGCTTGGCGTAGGACTGGGCCGGGATGAAGTCGGGGTA
>CAZEFW010000285.1:0-5037 GCA_964511535.1 uncultured Myxococcales bacterium
ACCTTGTTCAGGGTGGTCACCACGTTGAGCTGGTTCTTGATCACCGGCGCCACGTTGACCAGGCCCGCGTCACAGATCCCCTTGTCCGGCCAGCGCGGGTAGAGCATCAGCCCCACTGACAGCTGGTTGCCGAACTGGTTGGCGATGTTGCTCAGCGCCTGGCGCGCGATGTCCCACTTGGACTTAGCCCCCACCAGCTCCTTCATGCTGCCGGAGCGGTCCTGGATGATGAGCACCGTGGGGATCTCGCCGCACTTCTGCTGGGCCGAGGCGGGGGAAGGGAGCGCCATGAGCCCCACGGCCACTGCGGAGATGAGGAGGGTTCTCTTCATTGCATCACCTGCACCAAATGGATCAGTACCGAAGCACCAGCGAGACCTCGGCCATGCCGATGGGGTCGGTGGCCTGGCGGTCGATGGTGTTGACGCCCAGGCGGCCGGCGGCCTTGCCCGGGATCAACACGCCGCCCACCACATGGCCGAACAGATAATCGGAGAAGGCGAACTCCAGCACGGCGTCCGCCTCGACGCCCACCAGCACTCCGTCATCGGCGTTCTCCGGCTTGAGCACCGTGGCGGCGCCGATCACCAGCGCCGGGGTGAACCAGTCCCACACCTTCCAGCTCGCCTTGACGTCGCCCACGAACAGGCCGGCGCGGTTGAGGAACAGGCCGCCGCGGTAAGCGCTCAGCCGCTCGTCGATGTTGTCGTACCAGTCGCGCACCTCGTCCTCGGTGAGCATCATGGTGGCGCTGCGGTTCTTGGCAGACGAGAGGAACGCGTGCTGCGACTCGTTCTTCTCGTGGGCGTCGTCGGGCGACAGGAACAGCATGTTGGCGCGCACGGTGATCGGCCCGAACCGCATGAAGCCGCCCGCCTGGGCCGCCCAGGCCAGCACGGTCTGGTCCTTTTGCCCCATGGCCTGGCCCTTGAACTGCCCGGCCTGCAGCACCACGTCGGCGGTGGCGCCCCAGGAATCCTCCAGCATCTCCACCCGCACCGAGGGCACCATGAGCCAGCGCGTCTGGTCCACCACGTGGGCGTCGTACAGCCCGCCCAGCGAGGCGGTGACGCGGAACCAGTCCCCGGGCACCACCTGGGTGTCGGCGCCGAAGACCCAGATGTCCCGCACGAAGTTGTTCTTCTCGGCGGGCGGCGCGTTGGGGTCGGTGACCACCCGGGTCGGGCTGTCGCCCACCAGGATGATCCCCTCGTAGGTGGTGTCGGGCAGCTGCCCCACGTACACGCCGGTGGTCCAGCTCTCGTTCCAGCGGAAGTAGGTCTGCAGCACGCCCATCCAGTGGTGGATGAACAGCCCGGTGGGATCCTGGAAGCGGGCGTACCCCACCTTGAGCCCGACGGTGTCGTCGAAGAACTCGCCGGCGCCGTACACCTCGCGGTGCTTGAGCACGAAGATGTCCGCCGCGGTGGGGTCCTGCTGGTCCGGGTTCTGCTTGCTCCAGAAGTTGAGGCCCAGCTCCACCTCGTAGTGGATGCGCAGGGAGTCGAGGATGTGCAGGGTGACCCGCGGCGTGAACATGGTGGCCAGGGCGCCCACCGTCTGACCGTCGCGGTTGTACTTCGGCTCCGAGCGATCGAAGTCGGCGTCGTTGCGGAAGATGAACAGGTTCTGCAGGTCCGCGCGCAGCTCCACGCGGGCCCAGGGGCTGCGGTCGCCCTCGGTGTCCTCGGCAAGCGCGGCGGCAGGCAGGGCGGTCAGGGACAGCAGGACAGTGACGATGATCCGTTTCATGGCTCAGTCCCCCCTTAGCGGCCCGTGACCGTGCGGTCGCCGTTGATGAAGTAGCGCCACCCGGTGGCCTCGCGGCCCTCCAGCGGCGGCAGCAGCTTGACCCAGTGGTTCGCCCCCGGCGCGTCCTTGGCCGGGTAGTGGTACAGGGTCCGGGTGGTGGCGTCCCAGTGGCAGTGACCGTCGCTGACCCACACGTAGAAGCCCTTGGGGTACTGCACCGCGGGCACGAAGATCTCGGTGGGCGCGTCGGTCTCCTTGCTGCCGTACTTGACGAAGTACTCGCGCTCCGGGTTGACCACGCCCTTGTCCGGGTCGAAGTAGTGCAGCGGCGAGTAGAAGTGCGTCTTCAGCGGCTTGCCCGCCAGCGCCTTGGGGTGCGGTCGGCTCCACGCCAGCTCCGCGCGCCACTTCTGGTCCGGGCCGAGCACGCTGAAGTCCTCGCGGTTCCACAGGTCGCCCTTGCGCTCGTCGTTCTCCGGGGAGTAGCACCACAGGATGCGGCTCTGGAACATCTCCTCGAACGCCTCGTAGTAGTTGTCCAGCACATGGGCCGAGATCTGGTAGGCGTTGGCCTTGGCGTTGTTGGTCAGCTTGCCCCCGGCCAGGAACTTGTTGTTGAAGTTGAAGTAGGTGCCGAACTCGCCGAACACCACAGGCAGGTTGCCCAGGGAGTAGGTGGCCAGCGAGTGCACCCCCTGCAGCCCGTGCAGGTAATCCTTCTCGCGGTAGCGCACCTGCTCGGTGGTGAAGGGGCGCGGCTCGACGTTGAAGCCGGGGTGAGGGTAGATGTCCGGGTACCAGTGGGGCGCGTAGACCACGCGGTTGACGAACTCCTTGCCCTGGGGGTGGCGCATGGGCGTCTCCCACATGCCGCCGATGCCTCCCTTGTTGCCGTCGCCGGTGAGCAGCGAGACGTTGGACGAGCTCTCGATCCAGATCAGCGCCTGCGGGTCGACCTTGAGGATCGCCTTGCCCACCCGCTCGTAGAACGGGCGCAGGTGGTTCTCGTCGAAGCCGTTGTTCAGGCCGAGCACGCCCATGACGTCCACGTCGCCCAGGCCGTACTTCTTCAGCGTGGCCGCCTTGGTGTCTGGAGGCAGGACGCCCAGGGAGATGAGCGCGTCGTACATCTCGGCCCCGTCGGTCTTGCCCAGCAGGGAGACCAGCAGGTCCTTGGCCGCGCTGGCCACGCCGAACTTGATCATGGCCGCCACCGCGGAGAGCACGATGAAGTTGCCGCCCGGCTCGTTCATGATGTCGTAGCCCACCACGTTGGGCATGTCCTTGACCTGCCTGGCCACCTCGGCCCAGGCGTTGGCGTACGCCTCCTGCAGGTAGTCCTCCACGCTCTGGGTGCCCACCTTCAGCTTGGGGAAGGCGGTCTCGCCGGCGTACAGGCAGGCGTAGGCCCGGGCCACGTCCAGGCTCAGGGTGTGGGCCAGGCCCCAGTTGGTAAACGGCATCATGTCGGTGGTCTCGTCCACGTCGTACTTGGTCAGCGAGCCGACGTAGGCGGCGAACTTCTGGGCCCAGGCGGGGTCCGGGCCGCCGGTGTCCAGGCCGAGCAGGCGGTTGAAGAACCGGAGCATCTTCTCCACCTTGGTCAGGTCGCCCGACAGGCCGGCCAGCAGGCGCGGCTTGCCCCAGTGCTTGGAGTCCATCTTCTTTTCCTGCAGGCAGGCCTGCACCGCCCACTTCGGCGCGCCGTCCCCCTGCACCGTCTCCGGGTAGGCGCCCACGCCGATGCGGTTGACCAGCGAGAGCATGATCCACTCCACCGAGCCGGGCTTGGCGTCTTGATCCACGTCGTCGGGCTGGTTGTTGAAGAACACCTTGAGGTGGCGGCTGAACATGTCCTGGTGGAAGTCCATCAGCACGTAGATGCCGTACTTGTCCGCCAGCTTCACCAGGTCGCGGATGTACGCCAGGTAGGCCTGATCGTAGACGCCCTTTTTCTGGGGCTCCACGCCCTCCCACATCACCAGCAGGCGCACCACGTTGAAGCCCGCGTCGCGGAGCTCCTTGAAGCGCTTGTCCGCGTCGGCCATGGGGAACGGCTTGCCGATGTAAGTGAACGTCTGGGCGCTGCCGGTGCCCTTGATGACAGGCACCTTGTTGCTGCCGCTCAGGTTCACCCCGTGGAAGTGCAGATAGCGGCCGTGCTTGTCCCGCAGGTAGGTGCGGTCCACCGTCGGGCGGGTCAGGGCCAGCGCCGTGGTGGCCGGCGGATCGCCGTCGGTGCATGCGGCCGGGCCGAGGCCCACCAGGGCCAGGAACGCCGGGATCCAGAGCTTCTTCAATGACATTGGCTCCTCCAGAGGGTGATGCCAGAGTGGCCCCTTTTATGCTGCGGACCGCTCCAAAGTCAAACAGCAGCATATAGGTGGAGGGGACGGGGCCGAGGTCGCGAAGAAAGTTGGCGACGGGAGCCGGGCGGCGCCGGCGGTGAGATGCTCAGTCGTTGGCCATGCTGGCCAGGGCGGCCAGCAGACCCCGGGTGATCTCGGCGTGCAGCTTGAGGTTCAGGGTGGAGACCTTGTCGTCCTTGGTCTCGTAGTACGGGTTGTTGGTCGGGTTGGATTTGCCCTGTACATAGTCCTCGATGGCGAACAGCGCGCTGTAGCCTTCTGCCCAGAAGGCGCCCTCGTCACCTCACCCGCAGTGGTCGGACACGATCTTGTTGGTCTTGAGCGTGGTCCACTTCTCCACCGCCTTGGCCATGTCGTCGGCCAGGGCCTTGTACTTGGTGCGGGTGGCGATATCCAGGTCCTCGTTGTCCGGGCCGTAGGCGATCATGTCCACGTTGATGAACCCGCGCAGCCGGCTGCTGGGCAGGGTTGCCTTGAGGTCCTTGACGTAGGCCTTGGCGCCGATGGTGCCCTTCTCCTCGTTGGAGAACAGCAGCAGCCGCACCGTGCGCTTGGGCTTGCAACCGGCGTACGCCCGGGCCACCTCCAGGATCGCCGCCGTGCCCGAGGCGTTGTCGTCAGCTCCAGGCGCCAGGGTGGGGTGGTTGCTGTTGGAGTCGTAGTGCGCGCCCATGAACAGCTCCTGCGCCGCGCTGTCCGTGCCCTTCACGGTGATCTCGAAGTTGACGTAGCTCTGGCCCTGGTAGCTGTACGTATGTTCCCTGAGCGCCACGCCCGACAGCTTCTTCAGCTCCGTGCGCAAATGCGCCGCCGCCTTGGTCTGGCTGGCGTGGGTGCGCCGTTCGACCAGCCCCTCGAGGAAGTTCAGGTCCTTGAGCAAACGCGCCGCGTCGATCTTGCCCAGCAGCGCCTTGGA
>CAZEFW010000286.1:0-4964 GCA_964511535.1 uncultured Myxococcales bacterium
AGCCTGAAGCCTGAAGCCCGAAGCCTGCCGTCCCCACAGGGGACGGCCTACAAGTTGCTCATCACCACCGTCGTTACCCGCCGGCCCACCTCGCCTGCGGCCTCGCCGTGGAAGTAGTGGTCCACGTCCTGGAGCGTGTCGAATGACGTGGCGCGCCCGCCGAGGTTTTCGATGAGCCAGTCCTGGTCGCAGATGGTGTCCTGGTCGCCCGAGATGAACCGCACCGGGGAGGCGCCGTCGGTGATGCGGCGCAGCTCCACCAGGCGATCATGGGTGAGGGTGGAGATGGCCGTGGGGAAGGCGATGCAGCAGATGGACGGCGCGCGCCCGCCGAGGGTCAGCGCGGCCAGGGACATGACCGCGCCGAAGGAGTAGCCCGCCAGGTGCACCGCCTTGCCGGTCTGGCCCTCCAGCCAGCCCATGGCGGCCAGCACGTCGTCCGGTTCGCCGTCGCCGCCGGAGCTCTGTCCGTCGGAGCCGCCCACGCCGCGGAAGTTGAACCGCAGCGCGGCCAGCCCGGAGGCTGCGGCGGCCTCGGCGATGGCGACGACCACGTGGCTGTTCATGGTGCCGCCGAAGGCAGGGTGTGGGTGGCAAACCAGGAGCGCGCCCAGGGGCATGGCTGGGCCGTGCAGCACGCCCTCCAGAGAGTTATCGCTGTCCAGGGGGATCCTGACCTCGGTCACGTTGGTGGTGATCATGGGTCAGGGATTTTACCACCTGACGGCGCCCGCAGCAGGTAGTTGAGGAGCACGCCGCAGATGAGGGCGCCGAAGCCGAGGGCCAGCAGCAGGGCGCCCCACTGCACAGGGCCGGTGGGCATGTTGTTCATCGCCGCGGTCAGGGGGTAGGGCAGCCAGAGCAAGGTCAGCGGGGCGAGGGCCAGGCGGCTGCGGCAGCGCCAGACCAACAGCCCCAGCAGGGCCGAGGTGACCAGCTCCAGCGGGAGCACATGGTCCAGGTGGTGCGGGCTGCCGTCCGTGCCGATGGCCACCCAGAGGGCCAGGTACCCGCAGCAGAGCACGCCCACGGTGAGCCGCACTTGCTGGGCCACCGAGGGCAGGGCCGGCGCCGCGGGGGGGGGAGGCTGCGCCGTCGGGTCGGCGCCGAGCCGGTAGGGGTGAACGTCCGGCGCGCTCGCTTCGTCGGCCGGCTGCAGGCCGAAGCCGGGGCCGCGCCAGGCGCGCAGGGCCATGGCGCAGCCCGCCATGAGGGCCGCCACGGGGAAGGGCAGGTGCACGCTGAACATGCCCAGCGCCAGGCATGCACCGGCAGCGAGCCACACGCCCCGCTCCGTGCGGGCGCGGCGCATGATCCAGGGCAGCGCGGCGCCCGCCAGCACCGGCGTGGGGGAGGCGGAATACTCCACGCTCCACCAGAGCATGTGGGAGGTGGCCAGCAGGGCCCAGGCGGGCCAGCCCACCAGGCGCACCCGACGCAGCACGGTGCGGCCCCAGTCGTCGAGGAGCACTGCTGATTCCACGCGACGCCCTGACCAGCAGGCCGCGGCGCTGAGCAGGAAGGCGACCAGGGGCAGCAGCTTGTCCCGGGTCTCCTGGCTCGAGTGGTGCAGCGCGTGGGGCGTCGCCGCCAGCAGCGCGCCGGCCAGGGCGAGCAGGGCCCAGGTGCCTGCCGGCGCCTTGACCCGCACGGCCCAGCACAGGGCGCGCAGCTTGAGCAGGAACAGCGCGTACCACACCCCCGAGGCGGCCAGCCCGGCGGGTCCCAGCATGGGCGCCACGCCGGTCTGCAGCGTCAGGTCTCCCAGGTAGATCGACTCCAGCAGCGCAAGCATCACCGCCGGGCGGCGCTGCCCGGCGCGCTGAAGCAG
Organism: uncultured Myxococcales bacterium; assembly: GCA_964511535.1. Taxonomy (GTDB): domain Bacteria; phylum Myxococcota_A; class Polyangia; family CAZCFB01; genus CAZCFB01. The sequence goes on from CAZEFW010000286.1 coordinate 1,832, forward strand.
GGCGGCGCTGCCGATGAGCAGCACCTGGTACAGCTCGGTCACCGCCGTGAGCCACAGCTCGGCCGAGAGGCTCTCGGTGCGCGCCAGCCCGCGGGAGAGCAGGAACACGCCGGCCAGCACCAGGGCGGCGCTGACGAGGTACAGCGGGTTGTACTGAACGAACCACCGGTGAGCCAGCGCGTGCCAGCCGCCGGCTTGCTTCTGCTGAGCCATGGTCACCTCCGGGCCAGGTATCTGCAAAGGTGGACAGTGCAAGGCGGGTGCCACGCGTCCAATGAGGGGTTCCGCCTGCGGGGAGGACCCCGGGCGGGACATTCCGTCACCGGCGGGGCCTGCGGGCGCGACGATCTGTCAGGAGAGCAGCAGGTAGATCAGGGCCGCCGTGGCGAGCAGCACCGCCGCAGCCGCGATGGCCTGCAAGACAGCGTCCTGGCGCCGGGCCGCCGGGGCCACGCCCGGTTCGCCGGGGGCGTGGACCACCTCCAGCCGGAAGGGGCCGAGGGCGAGGGCGGAGCCGGCGCGCAGGGGCTGCGGCTCACCCGGCGGCAGCAGGTCACCGTCGAGCCGCGTGCCGTTGGTGGAGCCGCGGTCCTCGGCCAGCAGTCGGCCGCGCTGCTGACGCAGGGCCAGGTGCACCAGGGAGACCTGGTCGGAGTCGAGCCGCAGGTCCACCGCCGCGTCCCGGCCCACCAGCACCTCCTGCTGGGCGTAGGAGCGCTCGTGCGTTTCGCCAGCTTCTCCATCTGTCACGCGCAAGGTGAAAGCCATGGCAGCCCCGATTTGCTATTGTATCAAGCCGTCCATGAAACTCCGCCGGCTCATCATCCTCGTTTCGATCTTCGCCCCCCTCTCGGCGTGCGATATCGGCGACCTGTTGCTGCCCGCGGGGAGCAGCGGCGCCGCCACCCCCGCCGTCGCCCCCGCGGAGCCGGCCGACCCGTACCGCACCCTGGTGCTCACCGTGGCCCGGGTGGCCGGGGCGCGAGAGATCACCCTGCTCAAGCCGCTGGTGACCCGCCGCCTGGCCGGGGACCTGGAGGAGGTGATGCGCACCCACCGCGACCGGTTCTGGAATCACCTGGACGTGATCCGCAAGGGGGTGCAGGGAGGCTTCACCATGCCCGCGCCCGTGAAGCGTGACGACGGGCGCCTGGAGCTGCCGCTGAAATTCACCGGGGGAGGCGAGGCGACCCTCATCGTCCGGCACGAGGACGGCCAGCCGCGCATCGATAGATTCTGAGGTGACGACCCATGCCCTCCGCCGATGACAACACCAGCTTCACCTGCAAACTTTGCGGCCTCGAGTTCTCGCTGCCCGCTGCCACCCGCGAGCGGTACCCCAACTGGGTGCCCGCCCAGTGCCCTGCCTGCTTCAAGAAGGGCGGGCCCCGCAAGAAGCCCGCGCGCCCGCCGCAACCCCGCCTGGCCGGTGTGCCTGCCATGCCCGACACGGTGATGACCCCGCCGACGATCCAGGCCGGCCCGCTGGTGCAGCCGGTGGACAGCCCCGCCCTGCAGGCCGCGCTGGACGAGGTGATCGAGGAGTGCATGTCGGGCCCCGACACCGGGCTGTTCACCGACGGCGCCTGCTCGGGCAATCCGGGCCCGGGCGGCTGGGGCGCGGTGTGGGTGGAGGCCGGCCAGATCGTCGGCCGCGCCTACGGCCGCGACGGAAGCACCACCAACAACCGCATGGAGCTGGCCGCGCTCATCGCCGCCTACCGCATGCTCGAGCCGGACCAGCAGGTGACCATCTGGAGTGACAGCCAGCTGTGCGTCAACACCATCACCCAGTGGGCCGCCGGCTGGGAGCGCCGCGGCTGGAAGCGCAAGGGCGGCGCCGTCAAGAACCTGGAGCTGGTGCAGGAGGCCTACGCCCTGAGCAAGCAGCGTCCCCGCGCAACCCTGCGCTGGATCAAGGCCCACACCGGCAACAGGTGGAACGAGTACGCGGACCGGCTGGCGACGGTGAGTCTTTAGTCGACAGTCGCCAGTCGACAGTCGACAGTGGCCTGTCCACCCAATCCCGACCCCGTTCCCGACCCCGATCCCGACCCCGACCCCACTCCCGATCTCGACCCCACTCCCGCCCCCGCCCCCGCTGCCAACCCACGAAGCCACGCGGTCTGGCGCTGTCACTGGCAGCTGACTCACGCAATCAGAGGTCCACCGCGTTTGCCATCTTGGACCTACCCCGGCACCTCGGTGGGCGAGATGGGCCCTCCTGCCTTTAGCCAACCTTTGCTCAGCAACCAGGTGTGAGCCCTGGCCACGGGCGGTGGGCGCGCCGGTGGCGGCTGGCCTGTGATGGCGGTCCAGTCGCAGAAGTAGGGCGCTGATGAGCAGTGGTCGAGGTGGCGTGCGCCCTTTTGCCAGCCTTGCTGGGCCTTGTGACGGCGGCGGTTGAGCAGCAGGTAGCGCAGCGCCCGCCGCACCTCGGTGGGGGTGCGCAGGATGCGGGCGTGGTAGCGCTCGGGGAACACCTGACCGCGGGTGCCGAGCAGCTTGTTGATTCCTTTCGCCAGGCGTACTGCGAGTCCCTTGAGCCCACGGGACAGGGCGCGCTTGTCTTTCGCTTCGCACAGCAGGTGGATGTGGTTGCCCTGGACGGAGAACTGCACGACGCGGAAGCCGAAGCGCTCCTTGCCCAGGAGCAAGGCCCTGCGAATGATGGCGAACATGGCGCTGCGGCGCAGGTTGGGGATGCGCCGAGCGACCTTGAGGGTCACATGAATCGGGTGCCGCGAGGCCAGCAGCGGCCGGGCGGCGTGGGGAACCTTGGGCTTGCTGCCGATGGGCTTTCGGCCAGCTCCTTTTCGCTTCCCGCCCCAGGTGTGGTAGGCGAATTCGGTCTGTCGTTGAGAGGGGTTCATTGCGTTTTGAATTAGGCTGACATTGTATCAAGTTCGAGGCGGATGTCAAGATCCAATGTGCGTAGTGGGGCTGTGGACATGTGGACAGCCGCTTCGCGCCTGCCCACATGCCCACAGCCTGGGCGGCGGTTTTTTCTGTTTGTGTTGGATGGTTTTGCGTGGGGGCGTGGCAGGGCGGTGCTGGTTCGGACCGCTGTGCCCGCTCGCTGTTGGTTTGTGCGCGGCCGCTACGCGCCTGCACACAAGCCCAACAGGCCGGT
>CAZEFW010000287.1:0-4963 GCA_964511535.1 uncultured Myxococcales bacterium
CCAAGAACTACCAGAACGACGGCGACAGCATCTACCGGCTGTTCTACGACACGGTGAAGGGCGGCGACTACCGCTCGCGTGAGGCCAACGTCTACCGCCTGGCCCAGCTGTCGGTGAACATCATCGACCAGTGCGTGGCCCAGGGCGTGCCCTTCGCGCGGGAGTACGGCGGCACCCTGGCCAACCGCTCGTTCGGCGGCGCGCAGGTGTCCCGGACCTTCTACGCCCGCGGCCAGACGGGCCAGCAGCTGCTGCTTGGCGCCTACTCCGCCCTGAGCCGTCAGATCGGCCTGGGCAAGGTGCAGATGTTCCCCCGTCGGGAGATGCTCGACCTGGTGCTGCTCGACGGCCACGCCAGGGGCATCATCACCCGCAACATGGTCACCGGCGAGTACGAGCGCCACGTGGGCGACGCGGTGGTGATGGCCACCGGCGGCTACTCCAACGTGTTCTTCCTCTCCACCAACGCCATGGGGTGCAACGTCACCGCCGCTTACCGGGCCTACCGGCGCGGCGCGCTGTTCGCCAACCCGTGCTACACGCAGATCCACCCCACCTGCATCCCGGTGCACGGCGACTACCAGTCGAAGTTGACGCTGATGAGCGAGTCGTTGCGCAACGACGGCCGCATCTGGGTGCCGAAGGCCGAGGGGGAGAAGCGCGGGCCAAACGACATCCCCGAGGACGAGCGCGACTACTACCTGGAGCGGCGCTACCCGAGCTTCGGCAACCTGGTGCCGCGGGACGTGGCGTCCAGGGCGGCCAAGCTGGTGGTGGACGAGGGCCGCGGCGTGGGCGGCCACGGCGGCACGGGCGTGTACCTCGACTTCAACGAGGCGGTGCAGCGGCTTGGCGAGGACACCGTGCGGGACAAGTACGGCAACCTGTTCCACATGTACGAGAAGATCACCGCCGAGAACCCCTACAAGGTGCCGATGCGCATCTTCCCGGCGCCGCACTACACCATGGGCGGGCTGTGGGTGGACTACAACCTGATGAGCACCATCCCCGGGCTGCATGTGCTGGGAGAGGCCAACTTCTCCGACCACGGCGCCAACCGCCTGGGCGCCAGCGCGCTGATGCAGGGCCTGGCCGACGGCTACTTCGTCATCCCGTACACCATCGGCGACTACCTGGCCAACCACGGCAAGGCGCCGGGCGGCACGGATCACGCCGCCTTCGACGAGGTGGAGGGCGAGGTACGTGGCCAGGTGGACCGGCTGATGGCGGTGGACGGCAAGCGCACCGTGGATGACTTCCACAAGGAGCTGGGCCGGGTGATGTGGGACAACTGCGGCATGGGCCGCAACGAGCAGGGCCTGCGCGAGGCCCTGCGGCGCATCCCCGAGATCCGCGAGGAGTTCTGGCAAGACGTCAAGGTGCCAGGCAGCGCCGCGGACCTGAACCAGTCGCTGGAGAAGGCGGGGCGGGTGGCCGACTTCCTCGAGTTCGCCGAGATGATGTGCCACGACGCGCTGCAGCGCACCGAGTCGTGCGGCGGCCACTTCCGCGAGGAGAGCCAGACCGAGGAGGGGGAGGCCATGCGCGACGACGAGAACTTCTCGTACGTGGCGGCCTGGGAGTACAAGGGGGTCGGCGCCGAGCCGCAGCTGCACAAGGAGGAGCTGACCTTCGAGCACTGCCTCCCGAGCCAGAGGAGCTACAAATGAACCTTACCCTGCTCGTTTGGCGGCAGGCCGGCCCCGAGGACGCCGGCCGCATGGAGACCTACGAGGCGAAGGACGTCTCCCCCGACATGTCGTTCCTGGAGATGCTGGACGTGGTCAACGACCGGCTCACCCTGGAGGGCAAGGAGCCCATCGCCTTCGACCACGACTGCCGCGAGGGGATCTGCGGCACCTGCGGCGCGGTGGTGGACGGCTACGCCCACAGCAAGCAGCGGGGCACCACCCTGTGTCAGCTGCACATGCGCTCCTTCTCCGACGGTGACACCGTCTATATCGAGCCGTGGCGCGGCCTGGCGTTCCCGGTGCTCAAGGACCTGGTGGTTGACCGCGGCGCCTTCGACCGGATCATGGCAGCGGGCGGGTTCATCTCGGTGAACACCGGCGGCACCCCGGACGCCAACGCCACGCCCATCGGCAAGGTGGAGGCGGACGAGGCGTTCGACGCGGCGGCCTGCATCGGCTGCGGGGCGTGCGTGGCCGCGTGCCCCAACAGCTCGGCCATGTTGTTCGTCTCGGCGAAGATCGCCCAGCTCGGGTTGCTGCCCCAGGGCCAGCCCGAGCGGTTCGACCGGGTCAAGAAGATGGTGGCGCAGATGGAGGCCGAGGGGTTCGGCGCGTGCACCAACCACGGCGAGTGCGAGGCGGCGTGCCCCAAGGAGATCAGCATGAGCTTCATCGCCCGCCTCAACCGCGACCTGATCTGGTCTCACCTCAAGCGATGACCTCGCGCCGGGCGCCCCTGGCCCTGGCTGCGGTCGTGGCCCTGGCCCTCGCGGCCTGCGCCACGGGCGACGGCTCGGCGCCGGCCCCCACGGCCGCGGCCGCCAAGGCGCCCCCTGCCCCGCCCCGGGTGGCCAGAGTCTGGCTCGAGGTGAAGCCCGACGCCGAGGCCGTCGCGGTGGCCGTGGTGGTCAAACATGGCGAGCAGGTCACGCGAAAGGTGGTGGACGAGCTGCGAGGTGATGTGGAGACCTGCGAGGTGTGGAAGCCAGGCGAGGGCAAGGCACCGCTGCTGCGGGTGAGCAGCGCAATGGGAGGGATGGTGTGGAGCATCGTGGTGAAGCAGGACCTCGCCGCCGGGAAGCTCGGGGTCAGCAGTGAGTACAGCACCGGGAGTGACGAGGACAGCCAGCTGGAGACGTTGGATCCGGTGGCGCTGCCGGAGGGGGTGGAGGAGGTGGAGATGGTGGGCTGCCGGTGAACGCTGGCGCGCCGGCGCGAATGCCAGGATGCCAGATTGCCAGGATGCCAGAATGCCAGAATGAGATGGTCTGCTGTGGGGACTTTACTGGCCTGGCGAGTGCCAGAGTGCCTGGTTGAGATGGTGTGCTGAGGGGATGATTCGGGGTTAGCTGCGGCGGCGTAGGACCAGCAGGCCGGCGGCCAGGAGCAGGAGCAGGGTCGGGCCGGCGGAGTTGGTGGCGCCGCCCATGGAGCAGCCGCTGTCGGAGACGATCTGGTCGCCCGGCTCGTCGTGAGACGGCGCGCAGACGGCCTTGCCGCCGCCTGCTGGCAGGCAGATGTTGCCCACGCCGCAGCTGTTTTTCTGGCTGTTGGGATCGCACACCCTGGTGCAGAACAGCTTGCTGGTGGTCATGTCCCGGGCGCACAGCCCGCTCTTGCAGGTGGAGGGCGCGGTGCACGCCTCACCGTAGCCGCCCAGCGGCTTGGGGTTGCTGCCGCCGTTGCCCGCGCCGCCCTTGACGCAGGTCTTGTTGACGCAGCCGTAGCCGCTCATGCACTGGCTGTCGGTGGTGCACTTGCGGGTGCAGTAGCCGTCAGCCTGGGCGGTGGCGCCGAAGCAGAGGGCGCTGCCGCACTGGTCGCTGGCGGAGCAGGCGCCTCCCAGGGGCTTGGGCTTGGTGCTGCCCTGCCCGCCCGGGTTGGTGCTCACCTTGATTGAGATGACCACCGACGCGGAGTAGCCGGCCTGGTCATGGGCCACGGCCTCGATGTTGTGGTTGCCCCAGGGCACGTTGGACAGCGGGAAGCTGAAGGGCGCCGAGGCGCGCTCGCCCACCTTCTGGGCGTTCATGTACAGCGCCACCCTGGCCACGCCCACGTTGTCGGTGGCGGTGACGTTGACGGTGAAGTTCTGGCCCACGGTGGCGCCGGGCCCGGGGCTGGTGATGGTCAGCGAGGGCGGCTGGCTGTCCAGGGTCCCGCCGTCGTACAGGTCGCCGCTGGCCTGGGTCATGATCCAGGAGTAGTAGGCGTCCACGCGCATGTCGGTGGCGCCCCAGCCGCAGTAGTTCAGCTTGGTGGAGTGCACGCCGATGACCGCCTCCTTGCCGTTGCGGTAGGCCAGGCTCGGGCCGCCGGAGTCGCCGTTGCACACGTTGCCCACGCTGCCGGACGAGCCGTACATGGAGTAGGTGGTGGAGGAGATCTTCTTGATGGTGTTGTTGGCCTTGCGCTTGGTGCCGTAGGCTTGGCCGTTCTCGCCGGTCTTGCCGTAGCCGATGATCATGATGGTCTCGCCGGTCTTGGGCGAGGTCTTGGCCACCGGGATGGGGGTCACGCCGGTGACGTTGCGGTCCAGCCGCAGCACGGCGATGTCCGACTTGTTGCCGCCGGCGTAGTTGGGGTGCACCGACGCGGCCACGGCCGTGTACTTGGTGCCGTAGTACATCTTGCCGATGTAGAAGTGAATCGGGGAGTACAGCTTGTACGGCTTGTCCTTGGAGGTGATGCAGTGGGCCGCGGTGAGCACGGTGCGCTTGCCCACCAGGGTGGCGGTGCAAGCGGCCTTGCCGCCGCTGTGCAGGGCGCCCACGGCGGGGTGGCCGTGGTCCACGGTGCCGTTGACCACCGGCGCCGCATGCTGGCCGACCTCGTCATCGGACAGCAGCTCGATGCCGCCGTGGCAGCCGGCGGCGGCGAGCAGAACAGCAGTGAGAACCAGAGAAGCGGTGCGGGAGCTGTTTGATTTTTGGTTGGTCATGTCTCCGATATCTGCAAGGGGTGGTCCAGGTGCCTCGAGCGGCAAAAGTCGCTATGATTTCAGCAACAGCCGCTGAAGACATGCCCACGGCAGGGGTCAATCGTCCCTCGAGTGGCAAGTCGAGCTTCCGGTAAATCGGAGGGTTCGGTCGCCGGTGGATTGCCAGGGCTCAGCCTCATTTTGCCCGCTCCGGTCTCGCTTTGCTCGACCGGTCGCGGCTTGTAGTAGGCGTTGGTGGTTGCTCGGGCCGTTTGCGCTCTGCTTTCTCGTTGTGCTCGTGTAAACGCTGGCGTGGGGCTGATAGGGCGGAGGTGGGTTGGACCTTTGACGT
>CAZEFW010000288.1:0-4850 GCA_964511535.1 uncultured Myxococcales bacterium
ACGTAATCCTCCTGTTCAACCTCATATCTGCAGTACGACCGTTGAGCGGTGCTGTCTCTATTTGGGCTGGTAGCTTAGCTTGCAGTCCGACCCCACCTCGTTGACCTCGTAGGCATAGTTCGTCCCGGTGAAGGCGCCCAGCAACCCCGCGAAGTACTCGTGGAACAGCTGGCAGCTGATGGCCTCACCCGGCTCCTGCCCGGCAGACTTGACCACGTCCATCAGGCTGCACGGCGAGAAGGTGAGCCCCACCTTTTCGCCCTCGATGTTGGCCTCGAAGTCGAAGCAGTGCTTGAACCTGCGCTGCAGCGCCTCGAGCACGCCGTCGAGCCCCTCCCCCTCGTACACCTCGGGCAGGTGCGCGGCGGACAGGGCCCCGGACTTGCGGCCCAGCGCCTTGTGGGCCCGGCCCATCATCTCCACGATGGAGGCGGAGAGGGCCACCAGGGTGGACGAGACATCCTTGGTGGCCTCGGCCCAGTCCTCGGCGGTGAGCGTGGCGCTGGCGGACTTGGCCTGCAGCAGCTTCTCCACCAGGGCCACGTTGCCCTCCAGCCGGTGGAACGGCCGCTGGGTATGCACGTCGTCCACCACCACGCACTGCGAGGGGCAGATGTAGAAGCACGACAGGCAGCCGATGCAATCCTCGCTACGCGCCGCGGTGGCCAGGTCGGCCGCCTCGTCGTGGTCGAAGACATCGGTGGGGCAGAGGTCCACGCACATGGTGCAGCCCCGGCACCCCTTGGACTCGATGGTAACGGTGGGCATGGGCTACCTCCTCGCCTGACGGACGACGCGGCCGTCTGCGTCTCTGATCAGGACCTCGAGCTTCATCTCGCCCACGCGATGAGTCGCGCAGGAGAGGCAGGGATCGTAGCAGCGGATGCCCACCTCGATGGCGTTGAGCAGGAAGTCGTCGGGGCGGTCCAGGTACTGCGCCGCCGACATCCCCACGGTCTGGTTGATGGCGGCGATGTTCTGCTGGGTCGCCACCATCAGGTTGGCGCCGGTCACGATGCCGTCGCCGTCGACCTCGTAGTCATGGATCAGCACGCCGCGGGGTGCCTCCACGTGGGCGGTGGCGCTGCGCGGCGAGCCGACCTTGGCCCGCACCTGGTCCGAGTACATCTCGTCGTCGTCCACCAGCTGGCATAGCTTCTCCAGCGCGTGCAGCAGCTCCACCAGCCGCGCGTAGTGGTACATCAGCGTGTGGTGGCACGGGTCGCCGCCCAGCTCTCGCAGCTCACCCAGCTCGACCTGCGCCCGGGGGGTGTCGATGCGCTCGGCGCAGTTGATGCGCGCCAGCGGGCCCACCCGGTACGACACATCCTCGCCGCTGGCCGTGCGGCAGAGCACGTCCTTGGCGTAGGAGGTGGGGCTCGACTCCTCGTGCATGTGGTCCCGCCAGGCGTCCTCCTCGAAGTCGAGGGTGGTGCCGTCCGGGGCCTTGAGTCGCAGGGCGCCCTGGTAGAAGTCCATCGCGCCGTCGTTGACCGTGGCCAGGTAGTGGGTCTCCAGCGGCAGCGAGAAGACCAGGTCGATCTGGGTCAACAGCGCGTCCTTGGCCGTCTCGAACAGGGAGAGCCCCAGCTCCACCCCCTCCGCGGCCAGCCGCTTGAGGGTTTCGCGGTGCTCCGCCCGCAGCGGGGCGGCCACGCCGCCGGGCACGAAGGAGACCGGGTGGGTACCACGCCCGCCGATGATCTCCACCACCCGCTGGCCGATGGTGCGCAGCCGCAGGGCCTTGGTGGCCACCTCGGGGGCGGCCTCCACCAGGCCCACGATGTTGCGCTTGGCCGGGTCCGAGTCGATGCCGAGCAACAGATCCGGGGCGGCCAGCGCGAAGAAGTGCACGCCGTGGGAGTGGATAAAGGAGCCCATGTTCAGGCAGAGCCGCAACAGCTCGGCGGCCCTGGGAATCTTCACGTCGAATACTTTGTCTGCTGTCCTCGCCGAGGCCAGATGGTGTGCCTGCGGTCAGGTGCCGCAGATGCGGGCCGTTATGGTGGGCATCATCTCCACCTGCATCCCGCACAGGAAGGTCTCCCAGCCGCGGAAGTCCATGACCTTGAACACCGAGCTGGTGACGGCGCCGCTGTCGTCCACGTCCACCTCGACGCGGGCGTGGCCCTCGATGCGGGTTACGGGATCGATGGTGATCTTTCTCGACATATCAGGGCTCCTCTTTATTTCTGTGCTTCCTGGATCCACTTCTTGAGCAGGAAGGTCGGCTTCTGTCTGAACACGGGCGAGGACATGGCGTAGGCGTAGTGGGTCTTGGCCTGTCGCTCGACCTCCTCGACGATGGTCTCGTACGGGATCTTCGTCAGGTGCGCCATGCGCGCGCCAACCATGGTGCGCACGTCCTTGGGCGGCTCCAGGATGATCGCCTCCGACGGGCCGCCGCAGGAGAAGCAGGGCACGCCCACCTTGGGGCAGGGCGCCATGCATCGGTCCAGGGTGGCGGAGCCGAAGCAGAGGCACCCCTGGGAGAGGAAGCAGACGTCCTGGTCATAGTCCCCCTGGTGGGACCGGCGGATCTCGCTCACGTCGGTCTTCTTCATCACGCGGTCGCAGTTGTAGCAGACGTTGTGCCGGCCGATCTTGGGCGCCCGCCCGCGCAGCAGCGCCATCAGCCCCTCGAAGATGAAGGCCGAGTGCGGCGGGCAGCCGGGCATGTAGAGGTCCACGTCGATGACGCTGTCCAGCGGGCTGTTGGCGTCCAGCAGCTTCGGCACCTGGTCGGGCACCGTGGAGGTCGTGGTGCTCGGGTTGCCGGTGAAGGCGCCGCCCAGCAGCTCCTCGGTGGTGTGGGCGTAGCCGGCCCCCTGGGGGCCGCCGTAGACCGGGCAGGTGCCGAAGGCGATGATCGCCTTGCAGGAGGCGCGCATCTTCTTGGCGGCCTCCACGTCGTGGTCGGTGCGGATGGAGCCGGTGATCAGCCCCACGTCGGCCTCCACGTACTCCTTGACGTCCATCAGGATCGGGATGCGCACCAGCTCCACTTCTTGCAGCACCGTGAGCAGCTTCTCGTGCAAGTCCACGATGCCCAGCTCACAGCCCGAGCAGCCGGAGAGCCACTCGATTGAGATTCGTGCTTTGTCGGCCATGTCGCCGCTCTCCTATGGTCGGCCCGGGGGCCTTGAAGGCCCCGGGCACATGCTCACTTCTTCTGGAAGACCTTCAGCTTCAGCAGGCAGCCGTTCTCGCCCGCGTGCAGGATCTCCATGGTGGAGCGGTTCCCGTTGACGCGGTCGAAGATGCCGCAGAACAGCCCGTGCTTCGAGTTGCACAGCGACTGCCGCTGGGGGAAGCCGTAGCGGAACAGGGTGCAGCGAACCACGCAGTTCTGTACCGCCAGCTTCAGCTCCAACACGCCCTCGTTATCCACCACGAGATCCGGCTCGGCGGCCTTCTTGAACGGGGCGATGGGCCAGTTGATGCCCTGCGCGAGCATCTCCTCCTGCACCCGCCCCACCGCGGCCACCACGTCTGGCTCCTGCTGCTCCACCTTGGTCTTGAGCCCGACGTTGCGGCCCGAGCGGAAGCAGATGCTGTCCGAACCCCGGCCCAGCAGCTTCTCCAGCCCGTTGGCCAGCGATCCAACGAAGACCATCAGGCCCTGGGTCCGCTGCATCAGCTCCGCGGGTGATGTCTGTTGTTCCATGTTCACTCCTGACTCATGGCTGATTTCTGTCCTTGCTCCCACTGCCCGATCTCACGGTCCAGCTCTGTGATGACCCGGGCGCAGGCCTCCTGCTCCCCTTGCTCTGTCAAGCCGTCGCTCTCCACCAGCAGCAGCCGCGTGCGCGCCGGCAGCGCCTCGGGGGTCAGCCGGCTGCACACCGCCAGCACCTCCAGCGGGCCGATCTGGTGCACGCTGCTCTGCCGGCCGAGGGGGGCATCGAGGTCCGGGTCCACCACGTGCACCTGGCCCGGCTCGCCGCCCAGGATGCAGGCGTCCACCACCAGCAGCAGGTCCTGGCCGCGCAGCTCGTCCAGCAGGCCGAGCCCGTGGGTGCCCACGGTGCGCAGCTCCACCTCAGGGCCGTAGCGCCCCTCGATCTGCTCCAGCACCAGCGGCCCGATGCGGTCGTGGGTCAGCATCCAGTTGCCCGCCCCGACCACCGTCACCGGCGACCTGTGCGCTGTGTCGGCCGCGGGCATCACGACTCGCCGTCCTGCTTGTCGTCGCCCCACCATGAGCTGGCGGAGGCCGGCAGGTCTGGCGTGCCCTGCTTGTCCAGGCGGCGGAGGTTGATCTTGTACATGCGCTTGTCGGGATCCAGGGCGGCCGCTTTCTCCCACTGGACCCTCGCCTCGTCGCGCTCCCCCTTGCGCATGTGGGCCAGGCCAGCCTCGAAGTGCTCCGCGGCCTGCTCTTTGGGGCCGCGCTCCTCGGGCTTCGCCTGCGCGCGGAACGGGTCCTCGGCGCTGGAGGGGCGGCGCGGGGCAGCGGGCGGCGGGGTCGGGTCGGCCGGCTCCCGCACCGCGAACGGCTGGGTCCTGACCGGCCGCGCCGGTGCGGCGGCGCGGCGTTGTGATGAGAAGATGTCCTCGTCCGATTCCCGGGACAGGCGCCGCCGGTGGGTCAAAAAGATGTCGGGGCTGCCGCCGTCGTCGTCCTGTTCATCTTCATCAACCGGGCGCGCGGTTGGGTCCGAGGCGGGAGAGTAGAGGTCGTCGTCCACGCGGCCCGCGCGGGTGGTGAATCCCGGGGCCGAGGGCATGTCGCTCTCGGCTGACTCGTCGGAGGCCGGGTCATCATCGCCGGGGCTCGCGGTGTCCCACAGGTCAGCCATGGCGTCCCGGGTGGCCGTGGTCAGCCGGAGGCTTGCGGTGTCCCAGAC
>CAZEFW010000289.1:0-3252 GCA_964511535.1 uncultured Myxococcales bacterium
AGGCTTGAGGCTTGAGGGGAGAGTGTGGCTCCGCGCTGCGCGCGTCGCTGGCTTGAGGCTTGAGGGGAGGGTGTGGCTCCGCGCTGCGCGCGTCGCTGGCTTGAGGCTTGAGTGTGGCTCCGCGCTGTGCGCGTCGCTGGCTTGAGCTTCAGGCTACAGATTCTCCAGGGCGGCGGGGGTGCAGGTCTTGGGCGCGGTGACCGGGTTGCAGCGCGCCGGGGTGCCGCCGGGGATCTTCATCACGTAGTCGATGCCGGGCACCTTGGCCGGGTAGTCGGTGCTGATGAAGTGGGCGCCGCCGGCGAGCGCGCCCTCGCGCTTCTTCGTGTTGTTCTTCTTGGCGTCGCCGTCGCCCGGGGAGTCGGCCCGGGCGCGGATCAGGTAGCCGGCCTTGGCCGCGGCGCGGACTTTGGCCTCGTCCCTGCCAGGGTCGCCGTAGCTGACCAGGGCGCCGTACGGCTTGCCCTCTCCGCCGGTGGCGAACATCGGCTTGCCCGACAGGTCCTTGCCCGCGGCGTAGGTATCGCCGTCGCCCAGCAGCGCGGCGATGACCTTGCCGCGCGTCTTGCCCAGGGTGGGCCAGCCGTCGGCGGTGACCGCGGCGTTGAGGGTGGCGGCGGCGCCGCGCACGTCGTCCGGGGTGAGCAGGCGGCTTCGGGGGAACACCTTGAGCAGGTCGGCCTCGATGCGATCGTAGGGGCGGGCGCCAGTGGTGTAGGCGGGCGCCTTGTCCTTGGGCTCCAGCAGGATCAGCACCGGCAGGTGGCCCGGGTTGGCGTCGGACCAGCGCTTGACCTGCCCGAGGCAGTCGGTGAGCAGGTCGCAGGTGCTCAGGGTGTCCACCACCGGGATGTGGTAGACGCGCAGCGATTGCCGGGTGATGTCCCAGTGCACGTCGATCTCCAGCTGGCGTACGCCCTGGCTGGACAGCTGGGTCGGGATCGGCGCGTGGGTGTAGTCGAGGCCGGGCACCCCCTGCTTGTTATCGATGTGGTAGCTGTTGTGCGTGCCAGCCACCTGGACATGGTTCAGCCGCAGGGTGTCGTCCAGCGGGTAAGACGGCGCGGCGGGCGCGTCCTCACCGCAGGCCGCGGCGAACAGGAGCGTCAGGGGGAGGATCCAGGGTCGAGAGCAACTCACGCCACCAACAATATCAGGAACTGGTGCGATCAGCGGGTTGACTGTTACGGCGTGGCGGAGATACTGAACATATGAGCAGGTCGACGCCAAAGCGCCGGGGCGCGTGTCAGCTCTGGCTCGGCACCAGCGGGTATTCCTACACGGAGTGGGTGGACGGCGGGTTCTACCCGCGGGGGACCCGGCCGGCCCAGATGCTGCCCAGGTACGCCGAGCGCTTCCCCACCACCGAGATCAACCACACCTGGTACCAGATGCCCCGGGCAGAGGCCACCGGCAGGCAGATGGCCCGGGTGCCGCCGGGGTTCCTGTTCGCGGCCAAGCTGACGCGCAGCCTGACCCACGAGGTGGATCCAGACGGCTGGCGCGAGCAAGCGCGGCTGTACCGCGACGGGGTGGCGCCCATGGTGCAGAGCGGCCAGCTCGCGGCGGTGCTGGTGCAGCTGCCCAACCGGTTTTCGCGCACGCCGGACAACCGGCGCTACCTGGGGTTGCTGCTCGACGAGCTGCGGGGGTTGCCGCTGGCGGTGGAGTTCCGGCACCGGTCCTGGGCCCACGACCGGGTATTCGCCGAGCTGGAGCGGCGGCAGGTGACCCTGGTCACCGTGGACGCGCCGACGCTGTCGACGCTCTTCCCCTGCCTCGACGTGGTGACCAACCGGGAGCTGGTCTACGTGCGCTTCCACGGCCGCAACGGTCAGGCGTGGTACTCGGGGTCCAAGCAGACCCAGTTCGACTACGACTACAGCGATGACGAGCTGTCGCTGTTCGCCGAGGACAAGCTGTCGAGCATGGTGGGCAAGGCGCGGCGGGGGCTGGTGTTCTTCAATAACCATGTGCGGGCCCAGGCCCCGCGCAACGCCGAGAGCCTGGGGCGCATGCTGAGCCTGCAGGGCTTCGTCACCGTGCGCGCCGAGAGCCTGGGGGGCAACAAGGCCCAGCTGGCGCTGTAGAGGTCGAGGGGCGACCTCCCCTCGAGCCTCGAGCCGGGTCGGTGCTCAGACGGGGATCTGCAGGATCATCGCCACCACCGCCGCGCCGGCGGCGGCGGCCAGGGGCACCACCAGGTTGTCGTCCACGCGGCGGCAGAACAGCTCCGCCGCCCCGCCGGAGACCGCGGCGCCGAAGGCCAGGGCCAGGGGCGCCACCCAGCCGCCCGGCGGGTGCCAGATCAGCAGCGCGGCGAGGCCCGCGATGGTGCCCACGATGATGAAGGTGACCGTGCCCTCCAGGGTGCGGCCGTTGATCAGCACGCGCCGGCCCCAGCGCCGCCCCACCAGGGAGGCCGCTGGATCCGACAGGCCGAGGATCACCAGGGCCACGGCCCCCAGCAGGTGGGATCCGGTCAGGGCCAGCAGCACAAGGGCGGAGGTGTACCAGGTGGCGGAGTTGATGCGGTGGTGCTCGTGCGGGTGGGCCACCTTGCCGAAGATCCACATGCAGAAGCGGTTGATGGCCGGGCTGAAGCGCCGCGAGATCTCCAGCGACCAGGCGACGGTGGCGAAGCCTCCGGCCACCAGCACCAGCACCGGCAAGGAGAACACATACTCCAGCAACACCAGCGAAAACGCGGCGGTGGCCACGTGAAAGACGTTGCGCGCGTGGTTGGTAGGGCGCATGTCCGGCACGTGCACCGCGTAGGTGCGCAGGGCGGTGACCAGGTCGTCGTAGGCCTTCATCAGCCGCGCGCGGTACGCCATCCAGGTGTCCCGCAGCTCCTCCACCGCCAGGCTGGCAGCGGGGGCGCCGTCGCCCAGCAGGGCGGACAGCTCCTGCAGGGCAGCGCGCAGCATGGAGCCCCGCTGGGCCGCAGAGCCGATCTCCTCGCTGCGTGCCAGGCGCGCGCGCACCTGGGCGCGCAGGTGGGCCACACGCTGGAGCAACGGCCTGGCCATGCTGTCCCGCCAGCGCGCCGGGTCCAGGTCCCGCAGGAACCGGTACAACTCCAGCGCCAGGGTTCTGCTATCCATGGCCAAGGTCAGGTGCATCTCGTACTCCGGGGGTGAGGCTACAGTTCGGGGGCCCGTATTCTATAGCCGCTCCGGGCACTTTTGTCGATCCGAATAGAAAATTTTGCCGCCACTGGATCCCCTCAAAGTGTCAAGTAGGGGGGTC
>CAZEFW010000289.1:3352-4841 GCA_964511535.1 uncultured Myxococcales bacterium
GACCCCATCACTTGACATTTTCTTGGCGTTGACGAGGGGGGTCGTGCGTGATACTGAACAAATGAGCAGTTAGGAGGTTACCATGTGGGAGCGAGCGGTCGTACACCTCAACGTGGCCCACTTCGCCGTGTCCGTCGAACGTGTGGTGGACGCGCGCTTGCGCGACCGGCCCGTGATCCTGAGCCCCGAGGGCGCCGCCCGGGCCTGCGTCCACGACATGAGCCCGGAGGCGTACCAGGCGGGAGTGCGCAAGGGCATGCTGCTGTCGCGGGCCCAGCGCGCCTGCCGCGACGCCTCGCTGGTCTCGCCGCACCCCGAGCGCTACGAGCGCGCCATGGAGGACTTCCGCCGCCGCGCGCTGCCCTACACCCCGCTGGTGGAGGCGGTGGACCGCGGCGGGCACCTGTTCCTCGACCTGAGCGGCACCAGCCGGCTGTTCGGCCCGGCTCCGGACGTGGCGTGGCGCATCCGGCGCGAGGTGCGCGCCGACCTGGGGCTCGACCCGATCTGGTCGCTGGCGCCCAACAAGCTGGTGGCCAAGGTGGCCAGCCGGCTGGTCAAGCCCACCGGCGAGTACATGGTGGAGCCGGGGGAGGAGGAGGCGTTCCTGCGCCCGCTGCCCCTGTCCCTGCTGCCAGGGCTGGAGCGGCCCGAGCTGGTGCTGTTCCGCGACCTGAACCTGGCGCGGGTGGGCCAGGTGGCGGAGCTGTCCCTGGACCAGGTGCAGGTGGTGGTGGGGAGCGGCGGCGCCGCGCGGCTGCACGAGGCGGTCCGCGGCATCGACCGCGCGCCGGTGCTGCCCGCGGGCCAGGCGCCCCCTGCGGTGCGCGAGGCCATCACCTTCGCCGATGACCGCGCGGACCCGGCAGCGGTGGAGGGGGGGCTGTATGCCCTGGTGGAGCGCGCGGGCCGCACCCTGCGGGGGCGGGGACTGGTGGCGCGGCGGGTCTGCCTCACCCTGGACTATGCCGACGGGTTGCGCCTGGTGCGCTCGGCCTCGTCGCGCCACGGCACGGCCAGCGACCCGCGCCTGTTCGGCCTCGGGCACAAGGCGCTGCAGCGCGCCTGGACTCGCCGGGTGCGCCTGCGCCACCTGCGCATCACTTGCGATCGGCTGGCGTATCCGCCGGCTCAACTGGAGTTGTTTCCCTCGCGGGAGCCGCGGGAGAGGGAGCGGGATGATCAGCTTGTGGCTGCGCTGGATAGTATTCGTCAGCGCTTTGGGGTTGGGTCGATCAAGGTGGGGCGGACCCTGCCGCTGACGGCGGCGTGATGGGGGTGGGGATGATGGGGAGGGGGAGGGGGAGGGGGAGGGGGAAGGGCCGGGTGAACGGGCAGCGGCTCGGGACCGGGCTCGGGAGGGGGCGGGGGGCCGGGGGCCGGGGGGCGGCGGGCGGCGTGGGCGGGCGCGGGGGGAACGGCGCTCGTGTCCTTCGGACACTCGCTTCGGCTCGCGCCTTGCGCGCTCGCGCCCTTCGGGCTCTCGCTT
>CAZEFW010000290.1:0-4748 GCA_964511535.1 uncultured Myxococcales bacterium
CCTCAAGCCCCAAGCCTCAAGCCGCGACGCGCGCAGCGCGGAGCCTCGAGCCGGAGAGCAAAGCGAGCCTACGGTCCGTAGATCTGCACCTCGGTGATCTCGCTGCTCAGGTCCTTGGAGTTGCCCAGGCCGACGTAGCGCACGTAGCGCGCCTGAGTCTTGGGCAGCGCCGTGAACTGGTGCGCGTCGTTGTCGCCCGCGCTCTGGGCGCCCTCGAGGATTGAGTAAGACTTGTTGTCCAGCGAGGTATGCACCTCGAAGTAGGCGATCCGCTTGGTGCCGTCCTTGTGGGCCACGGCGATGCCGTTGACCGCCACGGCCTTGCCCAGGTCGAAGGTGATCTGCGCGCCGAGGCCCTCGGCCGCGTAGCTGGTGGACAGCTTGCCGTCGAGGGTGTTCTTGGCGCTGCTCCCCGGCTGGGCGGGGCTCGCGCTGGCGATGCTCTTGACCTTCAGCGGCGTGCCCGGGAACGGGATCAGCTCCAGCCGCGGCCGGTGGGTGCTGTGCTCCCGGCTGTGCACCATGGCCACCAGGCCCTTCTGCTTGTCCTCCTGCTCCAGGGCGATGCTCACCTTCTGGCCGTCCACCTGCTGGTCCTTGACGAAGTTGGTCACGTCGAAGACCCGCCAGGTGTCCTTGCTGTCCATCACCAGGCTCGACATGTAGGCCCCGAGCTTGGGCATGGTGTCCCAGGTGACCTTCTTTTCGTCCCAGGTGTTGTCGTTGACCGCGCGGGCCTTGACCCGGGCGAGGGTCCCGCCGCTGTCGTTGATGCGGCCGTACACCAGCAGCCTGGCCCGGGCCACCGGCACCGACAGCTTGTTCAGGTCGAACCGCAGCAGCGAGATCCGGTTGTAGCCGCTGTTGACTGACGAGATCTTGTTGACCAGGTAGGTGTCCGCGCCGTAGTTGGTCTTGGCGTGGCTGCCGTCGCGCACGTAGGCGTCCGCCACCGGGGCCAGGGCCACCATGTTGGGCCCGGCCGGGGGCGGGGCCTTGCCGCTGTGTGTGCGGCGGTAGAGCTGGTCCGCGTACAGGGACGCGGGCCCCAGGGCGGCGCCGCCGCCCATGCCCTCGTGCAGGTCCTCCGGCGCGGTGTTCTTCGTATCCACCAGCGGCGTGGTGCGCACACCGAAGGCCGGACCGCTGGTGCCCGCCACCACCCCCCAGCCGTACTGCCGCGAATCCACCAGCACCCCCGGGGCGCTCTTGTGGTAGGCGATGCCCCGGGTGTTCCACATCACGCTCTGGGTGGTGGTGTGGCCATGGATGGTGGTTCCATAGGGCCGGTAGGTGGCGTCCACGAAGTCCCGGTCCAGCACCAGCCGCTCCAGCAGGTTGGCCGCTGACAGGTGCATGTGAAAGTCGGTGGCCAGGCGCGGCGCGACGCTGGAGGAGCGGCGGATCACGTTGCCCGTGGTCTGCAGCGACTTGAAGGAGTAGGCGTGCCTGGCGCTGATGGACGCGCAGTCGTCCAGCAGGTTGTCGCTGCCCTGCATGACGAAGGTGTAGCCGTTGCCGCCGCCGCCCTCGTACTGCGGGTGGGCGAACACGCAGTCCTGCACCGTGACGTTGCGGCTCTGGTACAGCTGGATCCCGTCGGACAGGGTGTGCACCAGCTTGCTGTTGCCCTTGGGCTGGTACGAGTTGACCCGGCGGATCCAGCTGTCGACGGTGTAGGCCATGGAGATGGCCCTCGACGCGTGCACGTCGTAAGCGGACTTGCTCTTGCTGTTGTAGTCGTTGTCGCCCCAGCCCGAGGTGCCGGGGTGCTGCGCGTTGCCGATGGAGAAGTCCTCCAGGCCCACCTCCCGCAGGTGCCCCCTGGCCAGGTAGATGCGCGCCTTGTCCCGGGTGAGCAGCGGGTATCGCAGGGGGATGTCCACGGTCACCTTGTTGGACGATACCCCCGTCACGCGCCGCAGGAACATGGGGCCGCGCACGTTGGCGGCGGTCCAGATGCCGCTCATGCCGTGCTCCTTGACCCAGGCGCTCGTGGCGTCGGCTCGCATCACCACCAGGTCGCCCTTGGAGAACAGGGAGGTGGTGGCCACCGGGATGTGGATCTCGCCCGGCTGGGCGTTGGCGCTGAGGTAATACTCGGCGCCGTCGGGGGAGGTCCAGCTGGCCGAGATGGCCGGGCGCACCGAGAGGATCGCCTTGCCGCGCATCTTGTAGTCGGTGTTGTGGATGAAGGTCCTGGCCCGGCCGGCGCCGCGGATGACCACCTTGGAGTCCTTGATCCACAGCGCGGCGGAGGCGCCCTTGGGCGGCTTGACCTTGTAGGTGCCCGCGGGCAGCCACACCACGCCGCCGCCCTTGCTGCCCACGTCGAGGATGGCCTTCTGGATCGCGGCGGTGGCGTCGTTCTTGCCCGCGTTGTCCGCGTCGTAACCCTTGCCGGTCACGTTCACCACCACCCCCGGGACCTTGTCCGGGATCGACAGCTCGCTGCGCTGGTAGCCGGCGAAGGAGAAGTCGTGCAGCTGGCGCCCCTTGCTGTCCTGGTAGCCGGGCTTCCAGTTGTGAGGATAGAGCGTGCTGCGCCAGGAGGACGGGGCGAGGCAGGCGCCGGTGACGCAGCCGGTGCCCGGACCGCACGCGTTGCCGCACTTGCCGCAGTGGGTGTTGTCCCACTTGGCGTCCACGCAGACGCCAGCGCACTTGGTGGTGCCGGGCGGGCAGCCGCTCTGGTCGGGGGGCAGCGCCTGGTCCAGGGCGGGGACGTCCGGCGCGGCCCCGTCCAGCTTGGGCGAGGGCGCGTCGGGGGTGGGGCCGTCCAGCGCGGGGAGGTCGGCCGCCGGCAGGTCAGGCGGCGGACCATCGGTGGGCGGCAGCGGGCCGTCTGCCGGGCGGCTGTCCACGGCCACCGGGCCGCGGTCAGGCCGCCGGGCGTCGGGCGTCGCGGGCCCCCGGTCGGGGGTCGGCGTCGCGCTGTCCACGCCGGCCTCGGCGGCGGGTCCAGCCGCGTCGGGGTGGTGAGGGTTGCGGGTGGTGCACCCGGAGAAGGCCAGCAGCAGGCTGGCGAGGACGAGGAGGGTCTCTTTTCTCATCACCGCCGATTGTATCACCGCCGGAACCGGCCAATACTCTTTGCCCATGACCGACAAGCGCGCTGACCTGCACAACCACACCTCTTATTCTGACGGCGAGTACACCCCGGACAGCCTGCTGTCCCACGCCGCCAGCCTCGGGCTGGCCGCCATCGCCGTGACCGATCATGACACCATGGACGCCCTGCCCGAGGCGGTGGCCGCCGGCAAGGAACATGGCGTGGAGGTGATCTGCGGGGTGGAGGTGACCGTGCGCTTCGTGGAGGAGATCTTCCGCGGGTCGCTGCACCTGCTGGTCTACTTCCCGGAGCAGCTGCTTTCGGACGAGACCTTCATGGCCGAGGCCAGGGAGCTGCTCGCCCTGGGCCGCGGGCAGGCGCTGAACCTGGCGCGGCTCGAGGCGCTCAACGCCTACTTCGGCCCCGGCGGCGCCGAGCCCATGTTGCAGGCGCCGCTGACCGAGGCCGACCTGCTGGAGCATGGCACCCGCATCTCGCGCCGCCACTTCGCCATGGCCCTGAGCCAGCGCGGCTTCGACAAGGACCAGATCACCCGCTTGATCGGCAACGACTCGCCGGCCTACGTGCCCTCGGGCATGGCCATCGAGGCGCTGGCCGACTTCCTGCCCCGCTGGCCGGCGCTGGTGCGGGTGCTGGCCCACCCGGCGGCCGGCTCGTTCCCGGAGCAGAGCCACTACAAGGAGGTCAACCCGCCGTACGAGACCGTGCTGCAGCTGCTGCCGCGGTTCCAGGCGCTGGGCCTGGACGGGCTGGAGGCGGCCTACCCTGCGCACACCGCCGAGTGGGAGGAGAAGATCCGCCAGGAGGTGACCCGGCTCGGGCTGTCCGTGGCCACCGGCGGCTCGGACTGTCATGACCCGGAGGCGCGCCCCCTGGGGGTCAAGTCGGTGGATTACCAGGTCGTGGAGCAGATCCGCGCGCTGTGGGCGGCTCGCGCCTGAAATAACTCTGTTCTTTTTTCTTGTAATTTAAATTACGGAACCTATACTGACAGTTATGAGTCGGACGCGCTCATACTGTCTTGTCACAGCCTGCCTCTTGATGGCAGCTCCCGCGCTGGCGGGCCCCCGTAAGGGCTCGCCCAGCCCCCGTTACCTGCTGAAGATCCAGTCGCCCGAGTTGAAGGCGGGCGTGGACACCCGGCACGGTCTCACCATAGACAGTTTCTTGCGCAGTCGTCTGGGCCAGAGTCCCGCCCTGGCCCTCAGCAGTGTGAACGCGGACCGACTCGAAGCACGCGCCCTGCGGCGCCACCTGGCCCGCAAGCGCCTGGCCGGCCTCTCCACCGTCCCCCGGGCCAGCTGCAAGGTGATTCGGCGCGGAGGCGGCGAGACCGTGGTCCGCTGCAAGGTGTCGCTGCTGCTCATGTCCATGCGGCGCCACTCGCTGATCTCGGCCTACTCCTGCGAGGCAGAGGTCACCAGCGTGCGCCCGCGGACGCCCCCTGCGTTCATCGAGCGCATGCGCCGTGACGTGCTGGCCGCCGCCGTCGAGGGCGCGGCCGACGATCTGGTGGCATTCCTCGAGGGGAACAAGCCAGGCACCGCCCGCCTGCCCCGCCGCGGTCGTTAGACGCGCGGTAGACGCGCAGTAGACGCGGCATCCTGCCGCGTCAAAGCGGCGAGACGCCGCTTCTACACAGTAGACGCGCGGTAGACGCGGCATCCTGCCGCGT
>CAZEFW010000291.1:0-4699 GCA_964511535.1 uncultured Myxococcales bacterium
GGCGCATGCGGGTCTGCATGATGCTGGCCTGCAGATCCGAGGTCACCACGTTGAGCCGCTGGGCGGTGTGGACCAGCTGCTCGTGGTCCTCGGCCGCCACGGCCTGCATGTTCTGGTTCCGCACCAGCACCAGCTCGCTGGCCAGGTTCATCAGCCGGTCCAGCAAGCCCACCGAGATACGCACGGTGGCGTCCGCGAAGACGGGCTCCCCGCTGGAGGAGGGGAGCGGCTGGGAGCCTGGCTCCGCATCACCGGAGGGCGCCAGCGGGGGCGGGGGGCTGGGCGCCGGCGCGGGGTTCGCGGCGGGCTCGACCGGCGGCGGCTCCGCCGGCGCCGCCGGCGGCGGAGTCGTGGCTGGTCGAGGGGTGGGCGTGGCTTCTTCGGCCGCGCCATGGTCGAGCAGGCTCTCCAGGGTGGCGATCTCATCCGCGCCGGTGAGGGAGGTGTCCTCGTGGCGCTGGATCATGGTCTCCAGCCGGTCGGCGCCGCGCAGCAGCGCCTCGGCCATGTCGTGGTTCGGCACCAGGGTTCCGGCGCGGACCTTGCCTGCGACGTTCTCCAGGGCGTGCGCCAGGGCGGTGATCTGCTTCAGCCCCAGGAAGCTTGAGGACCCCTTGATGGAGTGCAGGGCCCGGAACAGGCGGTTGACCGTGTCATCGTTCGCCTTGCCCCGCTCCAGAGCCAGGATCTCATCCTCCACCGTGGCCAGGTGCTCCATGGCCTCGGCGATGAACTCCTTCAGGATGGACGGATCAATCGCCAAACTTGAACCTCTTGGCCTCCCTGGCCTCTCAAGCGCCGGTCAGCGTTCATCCTCCGACCAGGCCACTACCCGGTTTCTCCCCTGGTCCTTCGCCTGGTACAGCATCTCGTCCGCGCCGTTGATGGCGTGGTCCAGCGACTCACCCGCCGAGAAGTTGAGCCCCACGCTGACGGTGAACTTGATCTCACGGCCATTGAATACGGAGACGTTGGCCTCCACTGCCTGGCGCAGCTCCTCGAACAGCTCCAGGGACCGATCGCGCCCGAGCCCGACGCCGAAGGCGCAGAACTCCTCGCCCCCGAAGCGGGCCACGACCTCCATCTCCCCCAGGACCTGGGACAGCAGGGCTGACATGTCCCGCAGGGCGATATCTCCACCCGCGTGGCTGTAGGTGTCGTTGACCGCCTTGAAGTGGTCGATGTCGATCATGGCGGTGGTCAGCTGTCGCCCGTCGCTCACCGCCTCGTCGTAAAGCGGCGGCGCCAGCTTGAAGAAGTGCAGCCGGTTGGACAGCCCGGTCAGCTTGTCTGTGTACGCCGCCTGCTCGATCTTCCGAATATGCTCCACCATGGCGATGCTGCGGTAGATGCGGCAGTAGAACTCTTCCTTCTCGAACGGCTTGGTCAGGAAGTCGTCGGCGCCGTACTTGAGGAACATGGCGGACATGGCGCTGTTGCCCTGGGCGGAGATCCCGATGGCGGCCACCACCCCCCGCTCCCGCATGCTCCGCAGCCGGCTCACCAGCTCCAGGCCATCCACCCGGGGCATCTCGAAGTCGGTGAGCACGAGGCTCACGTCGGGGTTCTGCTCCAGGACCTCCAGCCCCTCCTGCCCGTCGCCGGCCTCGAGGATGTCGAAGCGGTGGACCTCCAGCAGCTGGCGCACCAGCATCCTGAAGGTGCGGGAGTCGTCCACCAGAAGGATTCGGGTGGACGGGTTCTTCTCCAGCCGGCGGATCATCTCGGTGACGCCGCTGATCCCCTGCACCTCTTTGAGGTAGTAGTCGACGAAGTCGCGCTCCAGGATGCGGGCGCGAGAGTCCGCGTCGCATGAGCCGGTCAGGGCGATGACCGGCAGCCTGGCTTCTTGCAGGGCGGTCAGGACCTGCTCATCCGGGTCGTCGGGGAGCTCGAGGTCCAGCACCGCGGCCATGGGCGGCGGGTCCAGGTGCTTGATCTGGTCCAGGGCCTCGTCCATGGAGTGCGCCAGCACCACCGGCAGGTCGAGCTCGGTGGCGATCTGTCGCTTGAGCAGCTTGGCGATGACCCGGGAGCCCTCGATGATCAGCACGGGGCTCCGGACAGTGTTTACCTCGCCGGTACCCTCGCGGTGTGGGCGAGGGCGGGCCCGGGCGATGCGACCCCGCCGCCTGGGTGGTGCCTGGTGAGGATCTTTGATGGTCACGGCGCTGAGGCCTCCGGACACCCGGTGGGGTCACTGATGGAGTTGTTCCTGGTGCTGGTGGGAATTTATCCCAGAACGAGCAACGAACGAAAAAAATGTTCTGTAGAACACAAAAATTGAGGCTCGAATGGGCGGAAAGAGCACGCCGGGACAGGGGAACGAGATTTGGCCGGGATCAATCCTCCCGGCAGAGCACGAAATACGCCGGCATCTTGCGCTCCCCCTTCCAGGCGCGGCCGATGGAGCAGTGCGTCGATACGCGCCGCATGAAGTCGCGGGTGCCGTGGAAGACGAACCGCTGGCCGCCCTGGCTGTTGGGCACTACCGATGGCCACCCGGGGGCCACCGGCGCGTCGGGAACCATGAAATAGTCGATCACCACGGCGCCGCGCTCGGGCCACCCCGGGTAGGTCGCGGTGTCGTAGCAGACGAAATAGCCCGGGCCGATCGCCGGCCGGGTGGGGCCCTCGTTGTACCCGAACAGCCGCCCTTCATCGCCCGCTGGCCGGCAGAAGTGCTTCTCGAACTGCTTGAAGGTGGGGAAGGTGTTCCGGCCATGGTGGATCACGGCCTGCTGCTCCGGGATCCCCTCCGGCACGAAGTGCTCCAGGGTCAGCGCCGGCGCGTCGGCCGTGAGGTCGAACAGGGCGTGCTGGTCGCGCCAGCCGAGGCCGCGTACCGCGCGCAGGCGGGCCCGGTGGGGCAGGGCGTCCAGGTGTTGGGCCAGGGCAGCCGCGCCAGCGCCGGGGCCATGGATGAGCTCTTTGATGGCAGACATGGCCAGGGATCATACCCGGGCAGGGGAAGGAAAGGGAGGGGAATCATGATACCCTGTTGATCCCCAGAGTCCCCGCTGAACGGAAGGGCGACAGGAGGCCCCTGATGGGTGACAGAACCGTACTGCCATGCTTCGTGGCCCTGGCTCTCGCGTTGGCTGGATGTACCGGGCAGTCCAAGTTCTTCTTCGGCGACACCGGCGCTGGCGCGGCTGACGCGGGCCCTGGCGCCGAGGCGGGCGGCGACGGCGGCAAGGCCCATGACGGCCCGGTCAAGTCCAAGGACGCGCTGCCCGGGTGCAAACCGCAGAACTTCACCCTGAAGCAGGCGCCGCCGGCCGAAGTCTACCTGGTCCTCGACCGGAGCGGGTCGATGTCGGACAAGGCCCCCTCGGCCAAGGTGACCAAGTGGAAAGAGCTGTATGACGCGGCGGACTTCGTGCTCAAGAAATTCGAGAGCACCATCCGGTTCGGCCTGCTGATGTACCCGTCCGACAAGCTGTGCAAGACCCCCGGGCCGCAGGTGAAGGTGGATCAGAACAACCGGGCGGCGGTGCTCTCCTACCTCGCCAAGGCCACCCCGGCGGGCGGCACCCCCACGGCAGCGGCGCTGAACAACGCGGCGGCCTCCCTTTCGGCGCTGGGTGACAAGACAGCCCAGAAGTACATCGTGCTGGCCACGGATGGCGGCCCCAACTGCAACTACCTCCTCAACGCCAATCCGAAGTGCACCTGCACCTACGCCACCAGCCCGGACTACTGCTGCACCAGCCACCCCACGGCCACCTGCAGCACCGGCAACACCTGCCTCGATGACACAAAAAGCCTGAGCGTCATCAAGAACATACGCACCAACAAGAAGATCACCACCTTCGTCATCGGGCTGGAGGGGACCTCCGAGTACGTCAACCTGCTGGAGGCCATGGCCATCGCCGGCGGCGCGCCGCAGACGGGCGCCACCACCTCGTACTACAAGGCGAGCAGCCAGACCGAGCTGCAGACCGCGCTAAACATCATCGCGGCCTCGGTCATCTCCTGCGTCATCGACCTGACCAAGACGCCCAAGTACCCGGACTACGTGCTGGTCTACCTCGACGGAAAGCCAGTGCCCCGGGACAAGAACAAGGTCGCCGGCTGGGACTATCAGGACGCCGCGAAGACCAAGATCAAGCTGTATGGGACCCCCTGCAAGACGTTGCAGGATGGCAAGAAGCACACCCTCACGGCCACCTTCAAGTGCGAGGTGAACTGATGAACCGCATCACGAGGCCCCTGCATTCTGCCGCCGCCGTATTTGGCGCGGTGGTCTGTCTCGGGGCGTGCACCACCGACAGCTTCTACAACTTCGATCAGCAGGACGGCGGGCTGGCCCAGGAGTTCGGCGTGTCGGGCGATTCCACGCCCGATCCCACGGGCACCATCGACAACGACGGCGACAAGTACAGCGAAGCCCAGGGTGACTGCGACGACAACGACCCCAAGACCCATCCCAACGCGGTGGAGATCTGCACCGACGGCAAGGACAACAACTGCAACGGCACCGCGGACCTGTTCGAACCGGACGGCGACGGCGACGGCTTCGGCCCCTGCCAGGGAGACTGCAACGACAACGACAACACCATCAGCCCGTCGGTACCCGAGGTGCCGGACGGCAAGGACAACAACTGCGACGGCATCATCGACGCCGACGGCGACGGCGACGGCTACACCACGGACAACGGGGACTGCAACGACAACGACCAGAAAACCCACCCCG
>CAZEFW010000292.1:0-4685 GCA_964511535.1 uncultured Myxococcales bacterium
AGGTGGGCCTGCAGGCGGTGGTGGAGTCGGGGGGCACCATCAGCCACCACCACGGCGTCGGGCTGGCCAAGGCGGCGTTCATGGCCGAGGAGCACGGGGCCGGCATGGGCGTCTATCGCAAGGTCAAGGCGGTGATGGACCCCGCCGGCGTGCTTAACCCTGGCAAGATGGGGCTGTGACCATGGGAGCCACCACAAGAGATCCTGACCTGATCATCGACGAGCTGGCCGCCATCGTGGGCGCGACCCACGTGAGCAGCGCGCCGGCAGACGTGGACTCCTACGGCGGCCTGGAGCCCTTCGTTGTGGTGTGGCCCGGCTCGCCCACCGAGGTGGCCCGGGTGCTCAAGGTGTGTTCGGAGAACTGGGTCGTGGTGGGCACCGCGGGCTACGGCGCCCGGGCGCAAGGGCACTGGCCGGTGAGCGATGGGCGGCTGCGCGTGGCCCTGGACACCCGCCGAATGACCAACATCCTCGACCTGGACGAGGTGGCGCTCACCGCCCACTGCCAGTGCGGCATCCAGGCGCGGCACCTGGAGGAGGCGCTGCGCCGGCAGGGCCTGACCATGGGGCCGTTCCCGGTGGAGACCCAGGTCTCCACCCTGGGCGGCCTGCTGTCCGCGCCGTCGCCCACGGCCCACTCGCCGCAGGTGGGCTGGTTCGAGGAGGCGTGCCTGGCCGCAACCATCGCCCAGCCCGACGGCACCCTGGTCCACACCCGGGTGGCGCCGCGCAAGGCGGCGGGCCCCGACCTGAGCCGGTTCTTCATCGGCAGCCGCGGCGGGCTGGGGGTGATCACCACCGCCACCCTGCGCGTGCGGCGCCTGCCAGAGGCCGAGCAGCCCCTGGCGCTGGGGGTCACCGACATGGCCACGGCCGGGGCGCTGGCTCGCCAGCTGCTGGTGGAGGGGGCGCGCCCGGCGCGTGTGCGCATCCTTGGAAGCGGGCGGGTGACCGTGGAGCTCGGCGAGAGCGCCAGCGATTCGCCCGCGGTGGTGATGGTTGTGCTGGCGGGGCCGCCGGCGCTGGTGGAGGCGGAGCAGCGGCTGGCCGAGGCCCTGTGCCGCGAGGCCGGGGGGAGCAAGCTGCACGCCTCGCTGGCCGAGCGGTGGTGGGCGCGCCACTCGGCGTGGAAGGACGCCCGCGCGCCGCGCCCGCTGCGTGCGGGGGCGCGTGTGTCGTACTCGCGCCTGCCCGAGGTGCTCGAGCAGCTGCCCGCGCAGTTCAAGCGGCACCCGCTGATGGTGTGGTGCGAGGAGGTCACGCTGCAGGGCGTCACCCTCTGGATCGCGTCGGCGGGCAAGGGGCGCCCCGTGCGCACGGCGCTGCGCTCGCTGCTGCTGGACGCCGGGCTGGACCCGATTCGGTTCGACTTCCCGCCGCTGATGGACGAGCTACGTCAGCAGCTGGATCCCAACGAGACCATGGTGATCATGGAAGGCGAATGGAGCGGCTCGTAATGGACCGGTTTATTAAAGAACTCGAATACTGTACGTACTGCCCCAAGATGTGCCGGCATGTGTGCCCGGTCTCCAACGCCCTGGGTAACGAGAGCCTGATCCCACAGGCCAAGATGGAGATTCTGAACATGCTGCGCCGCCGCGCCGTGCCGTGGGAGTTGGACTACGTGCTGCCGCTGTACGGCTGCACCGGCTGCGGGCTGTGCACCGAGTTCTGCCTGCACGAGGTGGATGTATCTGCTGCGCTGATGGCGGGCAGGGCCGAGGGGGAGCGGCTCGGGCTGCGCCACCCGGCGCTGGAGCGGCTGCCCGAGGACTTCCGGCGCCGCAACGAGGAGCTGCAGGACAAGCTGCACAGCGAGTTCTCCAGCCACCTGTTCGCCAGCGAGGCCCAGGTGGGCTTCATGCCGGGCGCCGAGGCCATCGACCACGACATCGACTCCATCCGCGCGGCGTTCACCGTGTTCGACAGCCTGAACCTGAACTTCGTGCGCCTGGTGGAGGGGCCGCTGGTGTGGGCCGGGTCGCACTTCTGGACCGCCGGACAGCTGGAGGCGGCCCGCTTCGTGGCCCAGGACATCGTGCGCACCCTGGAGCGGTTCCAGACGCTCATCACCTGCTGCCCCACCTGCACCTGGCTGCTGCGGGAGAAGCTGCCGGCCGAGGGGTTTCACCACGACACCGAGGTGCTGCACATCACCGAATACCTGTACGTGCATACCGAGCGGCTGGACATCCGGCGCACCCGGCCCGCGGCTTTCTACCAGGACCCGTGCCACCTGGGCCGCTACCTGGGCGTCTACGACCCGCCGCGCAAGCTGCTGTCGCGCTGTGTGGACCAGGTGCACGAGTTCTTCTACAGCCGCAAGGAGTCCGAGTGTTGCGGCGGCGGGCACCTGCTGAACAAGACCTACCCCGAGGCAGCGGAGGGCCAGGCCAGGCGCCGGCTGGCCGAGGTGAAGCACTTCGGCGTGGACCTGGTGGTCACCGCCTGCACAACCTGCAACGAGACCTTCCAGACGGCCGGCACCAAGCTGGAGGTGATGGACCTGGTCAGCTTGCTGGCCTGGTGCCTGGTGGACCCGGACCGCGCCGCGCTGCCGGGGTAGGGCGGGCAGCGACGGGGTAGCGACTTGCCACGGTTATCGGCAGGCCGCTGGGAATGTTGCGTGGAAAATTAACCCCGGTGGGGGATATCCGCTGGGAATGTTGCGTGGAAAACTAACCCCGGTGGGGGATATCCGGAGCGAAAATCGAGGCGGCAGTTCCAATGCTTCTCATTGAGTCGGTTGTCATTGGAAGTAGCTGTCCTTGTAAACATCCGGCACATGGAGCGGCCGGGCATCCGTTATCAATTTGGCGCCCTTCGCTATCTTCTTTAGCTGCTCGGCGTTGTAAACCAGATAGGGCGCGTACTCCTGCCAGTACTGGCTTGCCGTTTTCACATTGGTATCCACGGGGAGATTGCCTTTGCGCCCGATCAGCATCTTTATATTGCCCAGTCCGGATGCCCACATCGCAGAATTAGGGAACACCTCAATGAAGGTTGCAATTTCCCTGCGGAGGGTCTCTTCCTGGCATTCATCGGGATGAATGCGGCCGATAAAGAGCCCTTCGGGAGCGAGCTGATTCCGGGCTAGCTGGTTGAACTCGATGGTGCTCAACTCCAGGTAAAATGCATAGGTCGCGGCATCGTTGAGGATAATGTCGAACGGCGTCGTATTTATCCGCAGGAAGTGGCGCCCGTCGTTCTCCAGGAAACGAAAACGGCTGCCCTTGAACAGCTCGGCACGTTTGGGCCGACACTTGGGCATCAAGCTCATTAACTCGCCGACCACGTCCACCGCCCAGACCTCTTCCGCCTCGGTGCCCCTCAAGGCATCCGCGGAGATCGTTCCGCTGCCGACGCCGATGCTCAGGATCCGGTTGGCCATGGGGTGAAGCTGGGTGGCCAGGATGACGTCGGATCCGCCAATTCCTGCCAACTCCCCGTGGATCGCGAAGGTGCACGGTTCGCCGTCAGACACGACGACCGCCGTGGCGGAGTTTAGGCCCTCTTCGTAGGCCACAATCCGGCCACCCGGATATTGCGGCATGTAGGCATGGGGCGGCACCTTGATGCATGTGATGATGACGCCGGCGATGACAGCGGCGGAGAGGGCCCCTGAAAAGATAAGCGGCCCGATGGTCTTTTGTCCTCGCAGAGCCCAGCGGCTCCAGACGGCTGCCAGGGCGTAGATTCCGCCGATGAGAAAGAGGCAGCGGAGCGCGCCGATTGTGGGCATCAGGAAGAAGCCGGTGACGAAGGAGCCCAGGATGCCGCCGGATGTGGAAATGGCGGAGAGGGTGCCCACCCCTCGCCCGACCCGGGATATGCCAGGGATGACCAGGCGGGAGGAGAGGGGGAAGAGGGTGCCGGTCATGATGGCCGGGACCAGCACCGCCGGGAGCATGATCACGGTCCGGTCCCAGGGCATATCAATCCCCAGCACCATCAGGGCGTCGACGTTGGACAGGGACGTAGGAATAATGATCAGGAGGGCGGTCGCTCCAATCAGGAGGAGGCATGCCGCCCATACGATGACCGGGAATATGCGCTCGGGACGGAAGCGGTGCAGAAGGAGGGGGTACACAACCCCGGAGCCGAATCCATGTCCCAGGAGGAAGAGCACCAACACGCAGCCGAACACATAGGTGGCAGGGTTGGCGCCGTACTGGGCGTAGATCCTCGTCCACGCCACTTCGCTGGCCAGGGAGCAGAAGCCCACGGCGAAGTAGGCCGAGCCCACAATGGTGGCCCCCATGCGCCAGCGCGGCCCGGAAGTCTTGGCCGGGGGGGGCGGTGGGGGGGCTTTATATCCCGTCAAACGATCCAACCCAAAGGCCAGGGCACCGGCTAACAGGCTTGCGATGGTGCCGAACCAGGCCGTCGCAGGAAATCCCCACAAGCCGATGGTGAAAAACGTGGTCGCGAAGGCGCCCAGAGTTGCGCCGGCCACATTGGCTCCATAGAGCATGGCGATGCCCACGCCGATGAATCGGTCCCGGGTCACGAACGCCTTGCTCGCCGCGGGGAGGGTGGCCCCGGAGGCCAGCGCTGGGGGCAGCAGGATGATTGACGCAAATAAAAATCGCATCAAGGCATGCGTGAAGAAGGCGTGCTCACCCTGCGCAGCCCAGGCCAGGTACAGTGGACTGGTTCAGCGTAAACGCGACTCGTTCGTTG
>CAZEFW010000293.1:0-4675 GCA_964511535.1 uncultured Myxococcales bacterium
GCTGCGATGATGAAGGGCTTGTGGCTCGCCTCGTGGTAGGTGGGCAGGCGGTATTTTTCGAATACCTCGGCGGTGACCTCGCCGGCCTCGCATGATACGCCGGTGATGTCCGCGGGCAGGCAGTGCATGTACAGCGCCTCACCGCCGGCGGTGCGGGCCATCATGTCGGCGGTGCACTCCCAGTCCTTGTGCTGGCTGTTCTGCTCGAGGCAGCGCTGCTCCAGCGCGTGCAGGTCATCCTTGGAGGCGCCGGAGCGCAGCAGCTTGGTGCGCTCCTCCATCACGGTGAACGGCGCCCAGCTCTTGGGGTAGACGATGTGCGCGCCGTCGAAGGCCTCGCCCATGTCGTGGGTGATGGAGAACTTGCCGCCCGACTCAGCGGCCTGCTTCTCCGACAGGCCCACGATGTCCGGCAACAGGTCGTAGCCCTCGGGGTGGGCCAGCACCACGTCCATGCCGAGCCGGGTCATCAGGCCGATGATGCCCTGGGGCACTGACAGGGGCTTGCCGTAGGACGGCGAGTGAGCCCAGCTCATGGCGAGGCGCTTGCCGCGCAGGTTGTCCAGGCCGCCGAAGGTCTGGATCAGGTGGGCCAGGTCGGCCATGGACTGGGTCGGGTGGTCCTGGTCGCACTGCAGGTTGACCACCGTGGGCCGCTGGGGCAGCACGCCCTCGGCGAAGCCCTCGTCCAGGGATGCGGCCACCTCCTTCATGTAGCTGTGGCCCTCGTGGATATACATGTCGTCGCGGATGCCGATGACCTGGGTCAAAAAGGAGATCATGTTGGCGGTCTCGCGCACGGTCTCGCCGTGGGCCACCTGGGTCTTGGTCTCGTCCAGCTCCTGCACCGTGAGGCCCAGCAGGCTTGCCGCGCTGGCGAAGGAGAAGCGGGTCCGGGTGGAGTGGTCGCGGAAGATGCTCACCGCCAGGCCGTGGGTGAAGACATCGGCGGGCTGGCCGCTGCAGTGCAGCTCTCGCAGCGCACCGGCCAGGGTGAGCAGGGTCTCGAGGGTGTCGAGGTCATGGTCCCAGGTGCGCAGGAAGTCGCCGTTGTAGTGCTTGTTCTCCCTGTGCGTGAGCGCCTCGAGGGCGGCTTTGGTCTGTTCGTTCATTGCATTGATCCTTGCTTTGGTCGTCCGGCTGACCATCATCATTGAGACCACCACGGGAGGCAAGTATGCAAACGCGCAAGCTGGGCCGAAGCGAGCTGGAGATCACCACCATCGGCTTCGGCGCCTGGGCCATCGGCGGCGGCGACTGGGACTTCGGCTGGGGCAAACAGGATGACAGCGACAGCGTGGCCGCGATCCTGCGCGCGCTGGAGCTCGGGATCAACTGGATCGACACGGCGGCGGTCTATGGGCTGGGGCACTCCGAGGAGGTGGTGGCCCGGGCGCTGGCGGAGTATGGCAGCCGGGACGAGGTGATCGTGGCCACCAAGTGCGGGCTGCGCTGGGGCAAGAGCCGCAAGGTCCGGCCGGCGCTCAAGGCCGAGAGCGTGCGCCAGGAGGTGGAGGACAGCCTGCGCCGGCTGCGGGTGGAGGTGATCGATCTGTATCAGATCCACTGGCCCAACCCGGATCGGCTCATCGAGGAGGCGTGGGGGGTGATGCCGAGGCTGGTCAAGGAGGGCAAGATCCGCCACGCCGGCGTGTCCAACTTCAGCGCCGAGCAGATGGCCCGGGCCGAGGCGATCTTTCCGGTCACCTCATTGCAGCCGCCCTACAGCATGGTGGAGCGCAGCGTGGAGGCGTCGATCTTGCCCCACTGCCGCGAGCAAAACATCGGCGTGGTGGCCTACAGCCCCATGCAGGCCGGGCTGCTCACCGGGGCGTTTTCCCACGAGCGACTGGCCAACCTGGAGCCGGGTGACTGGCGCCGCGACGCTGCCGCGTTCAAGGAGCCGA
The DNA here is from genome assembly GCA_964511535.1 of uncultured Myxococcales bacterium. Taxonomy (GTDB): domain Bacteria; phylum Myxococcota_A; class Polyangia; family CAZCFB01; genus CAZCFB01. The sequence goes on from CAZEFW010000293.1 coordinate 1,908, forward strand.
GCTTCTCCGGGACCCTGGAGCTGGTGGATCGGCTGACGCCCCTGGCCGAGTCCTGGGGCAAGAGCATGGCGCAGCTGGCGCTGGCGTGGGTGCTGGCGCAGCCCGGCGTGACGTCGGCCATCGTGGGTGGGCGCAACCCGGCGCAGGTGCAGCAGACGGCCGGGGCCGGGGACTGGACGCTGGAGCCGGAGCAGCTACGGCAGGTCGACGCGGTGATGGCGGAGGTCGCGGTGCCGAACCCGGCGGGGTTGCACGGGTAGGGGATCGTCCATGTCCACGGCTACGTCCGCGTCTGCGTTGGTCAGGGGGTGACCTTGTCGTAGGTGATGGAGAGGGTGATCTCTTCCTTCATGCTCGGGACCTCTTTGCGCAGCTTGACCGGCAGCATGAAGCGGCCGGCTTTGCTGTAGCCGATCTCGAACCGGGTGCCGTTGATGGCTTTGAGCATCTTGTGCGCCTTGTCGTGCAGCTTGGCTCCGGTGTTGGCCTTGGCCTCGAGCAGCGCCCCGGTGACCAGGTTGCGCCCCTGCTCCATCTGGACCTCGTAGGTCATCTTGCGCGAAAAGCCCTTGGGGTGAATCGCCTCGACGGACTTGACCGCATACCCCTGCTGGACCGCCACGTTCACCTTGCCCTGGTCCTTGTGGTCCATGGCCAGCGTCAGGGCGCCGTCGGTCAGGTTGACCTCGCCTGTGGCCTCCTTCCACTCCAGCAGCCGGTGGGCCAGGTATCCGTTGCCCAGGCCCTCCACCAGCTTGAGGATCTGGAACTGCATGTCGGCCCAGCCGATGGCGCGGCCGATCTCGTCGGGCTGCTGGCCGGTGGGGGCAGGGATCTTCTTGCCGTCCTTCTCCACCTCCGTGAGGGACACCTCCGGCGGCGAGCCGCTGGTCCACTTGACCTTCGCCCGGGCCAGGACCTCCATCTTCCTGGAGGTGAACTCCACGCTCCCCTCCAGGCCCTTGAGCCCGAGGCTCTCGGCGTCGTAGTGGGCCTGCGTCAGCTTGGCCACCACCGCGGCCAGGGGCTCGCTGGTCAGCTCGCCCAGGGCGACCGGCTCGATGGTGGCCGGCGCAGCCGGCGCCTCGGTGGCCGCCGTCTCGGTGGCCGGCGTCTCGGTGGCCGGCGCGGCCTTTTTTGGGGATGGCTTCTGTGTTGATGACCTGTCCGGGCAACCAGCGAGGAGCAGGGTGAACAGCAACGATATGGCGAGCAGGGTTCGCATGACAGTCAACCTCCAGACCCACAATGCATCACCGAGCAGGGCCCTGCGTCAAGGACCGCCTCGCCCGGCCCCCTGGTGCGATCTGTCCGCTGTTGGCAGTCGACTGTCGACTGTCGACTAAACGCCCGGTCTGCTATCATCCACAGACTCTGCGCGGATGGTCCGAGCGGCGAGAGAGCATTCAGATCATGAGCACCACCGAGACGCTGATTGAGCAGGTCAAGGGAGCCGGCACTCTGCGTGAACGACGCGAGGCGGCGGTCTCGCTGCTGGCCAGCCAGGACTGGCGCTTCGCCCTGGAGGGCAAGCTGCTCGGCTACCTGGGCTACGAGCACGAGGACGAGTTCATCCCCGACCTGGCGGCCATGGACATGATGGCGCCGCTGGTGGCCAGCGACGAGGAGAAGCTGCAGCGTCTGCTAGAGACCCTGGGCGAGCCGTGCACCGTGGACCTGCTCTGTTCGCTGGCAGATATCATGGGCGAGGACCTGGTGGACCTGATGCTGGCTCACCTGCGCACGGCCACCGGCGAGCGGGCCCTGCTGCTGCTCGAGGCGCTGCACCACGCCGACCTGTCCTGGGTCACCAGTCGGCCGGCGCGCCGGGTGATTCGACGGGTGTTGACCGAGTCGGGGCAGGGCCGCCAGCTACTGCTGGAGACGCTGGCCGAGGCTGGCGCCATGGACCAGTTCACCGACATCCTGCACGACCAGCCGCCGCGTTCGCTGGAGGAGTGGCGGGCGCTCGGGCGCTCGGGCGCCGAGGACGAGGCGCTCATCAGCCGTGCCCTGGCCAGCTTCCGCTACTCGCCGGACGCGCTGAGCTATCTGCTGCGCCTCGACCCCCTGCCGCCCGTGGTGGCCCCGCGCGTGATGGCCGCCGCCCGGCCGCTGTGGCTCATCGACGCCCTGGAGCTGGCGGTGGTGGAGAAGCTCGAGCACCCGCTCATCGTGCCCATGGCCGAGCTCGGCATCCGGCTGGGCGGGCGGCCCATGGCCATGGCCGGGGCCTGGCTCAGCGCCACCAAGCTGACCGTGCCCCTCATGGCGTGCCTGATGGAGCAGATCCGCCAGGACGGTGACGGGCGCGATGAGGTGAGCAACCTGCTGTGGGTGCGGCGCAACGCGCCGTCGGCAGATCGGGCGCTGGAGCGTGGGCGCCGGGGTGAGGAGCCCGACGCCATGGACGCGGCGGCGCTGGTGCGGCAGCTGCGCGGCGAGGAGGTGCTGCGGCTGGCGCGTGAGATCCTCTCTGCCCCCTACCCTGCCATGATGGAGCCGGTGCTGCGCCCGCTGTGCGGCATCTACCTCAACGCGGCCATGGAGGTCACCACCATGGCCGACGGAGAGGACCCCGCCGCGGCCAAGCTGGCGCAGCAGGCCATGCAGTGGTCCGACGTGGAGTGGGAATAGGGCTCGCTGCGCTCGCCGGCTTGAGGCTTGAGGCGGTGAGGCTTGAGGGGAAAATGCCGCGGACTATTTAGCCCCGGGTCTCAAGTCTCAAGTCTCAAGTCTCAAGTCTCAAGTCTCAAGTCTCAAGTCTC
>CAZEFW010000294.1:0-4655 GCA_964511535.1 uncultured Myxococcales bacterium
CTCCTTCTGAGACTCGGTCCGTTTCTCTTTGCCCTGGCCCTGGCCTTTGCCCTGGCCCCCCTTGGGCCCCCTTCTCTGACCCTTGCCCTTGCCCCCCTTGGGCCCCCTTCCCTGACCCTTGCCCTTGCCCCCTTTCCCCCTGGCCTTGCGCTCCGCCGCCTCGGCCGCTGCCTCATCCTGCCGCCGCCGCCAGTCCAGATATTCGCTCAGATTCCCCAGATACTCCTCCACCCCGCTGTCGCGAATATCCCAGATCTTGTGTGGAAGACGGTCAAGCAGCGTCGTGTTGTGGGACACCAGGATCATGGTGCCGTCGTAGCTGTCCAGGGCGTCCACCAGCGCCTCGGACGCCACCATGTCCAGGTGCGTGGTCGGCTCGTCCAGCAGCAACAGGTTGCCCGGTGAGAGCAGCAGGCGCGCCAGCAACACCCGCGCGCGCTCGCCCCCGGACAGCACCCCCACCGCCTTGTCCACGTCATCCCCCGAAAAGAGGAACGCGCCGCAAATGCTCCGCACCCGGGACTCGCCCACCCCGGGGGCCACCCGCCACACCTCCTCCAGCACGGTCCGCCGGGTGTTGATCTGATCGGTGTGGTGCTGGGCGAAGTAGCCGAGCTTGACGTTGGCGCCGAGTGAGATCTCCCCATCATCCGCGTCCAGCTCGCCAGCTATGAGCTTGAGCAGGGTCGACTTGCCCAGCCCGTTGGCGCCGATGATGGCCACCCGATCGCCGGCGAACAGGTTGTGGCTCAATTCCCGGTAGAGCACCCGCTCGCCGAACGCCTTGCTGATCCCCTCCAGCTTGAGCACATCACGCCCGGTGCGCTCGGTGGGCGGAAAGGAGAAGCTGAGCTTCTTGATCCGCTCGGGCGGCTTCTCCAGCTCGCGCTCCATGCGGGCGATCTGCTTGGCCCGGCTCTGGGCCTGCCGCGCCTTGGTCGCCTTGGCCTTGAAGCGAGTGACGAACCGCTCCATCTCCCGGATCTTGCGCTCCTGATGCCGGGCGGTGGCCTCCAGCACCTCCTCCTCCTGAGCGCGCAGCTCGAGGTACTGGTCGTAGTTGCCGCGGTAGAACCTCACTCCCTCCGGCTCGAAGCTGACCAGGCGATGGACATGGCGGTTAAAGAATGCCCGGTCGTGGCAGATCAGCAGCAGCGCGCTGCGGTACTCGCTGAGGAAGCGGTCCAGCCAGAGCACGCTCGGCAGGTCCAGGTGGTTGGTGGGCTCGTCCAGGATCAGGATGTCAGGCTGCTGAAACAGCAACCCCGCCAGCGCCGCGCGCATCTTCCAGCCGCCCGACAGCTCGACCACCGGCCGCTGGTGGTCCTCCTGGGCGAAGCCGATCCCCTTGAGGATGCGCACCGCCTGGTGCTCGCCGTAATAGCGTTCGAAGTGATCCAGCCGGTCCCGGAGATCTGACAGATGGGCCGCCGCTGCCATCTGCTCTTCTGGCTCGTCGGCCAGCTCCAGCTCCTCCTCCGCGTCCTGGATCTTCTCTCCGAGGTCAGCCCTCCCGGGCACGGATCCAAGCACGGATCCAAGCACGGTGCCTTCCGGTGCCTCGATGAGGTCCTGCGGCAGGTAGCCCAGCTGGCTGCCCCGGGCCCGATTGACCGCGCCGCCGTCCAGCGCCTGCTCGCCCACCAGCGCCCGGAGCAGGGTCGACTTGCCCGAGCCGTTGGGTCCGATGAGGCCCACCTTCTCCCCGGCGTCGAGGCGCAGGTTGACATCGTCCAGGATGGACCGGGGCCCGAAGGCGAGAGATGCATGTTCCAGCACGAGCAGGCTCATGGCGTGGTCAAGGATTACGGCCACGGGCCCGCCATTTCAAGGATTCAATGACGTGGAAGGTTCACCCGGAATGTCTAGTATGGCTATAGACATTGGGCCTTCTTGCGCTAAGCTGAGCTTATGGACCCGCGCATGGCAATGTGCGCCCGCGGAAGAATGCCGAGGCGGTGTTGAAATGCATTTCGGAAGACGGACAGACCAGCTCAAGAAACAGAAAACGTATCACGTTGATTTTCCTGATGATGAGCACACGCCAGGAGTGGACGTTCACTTTCGCAAGAAGTTGACCCAGGCGGTCTTGCGCCCCTCGTTCCGAATTCCGCCCCTGCCCGGTGTGGTGGCCGAACTCAACCGCCTGAGCGGTAATACGACCAAGTTGACCGATTCGGTCATGGCCCTCATCGAGCGCGACGCCGCCCTGGCTGGCGAGCTGCTCAAGCGGGCCCGCACGGCGTCCATCGGGCCGGGCAAGCCAGTGCTCGACCTGCCCAAGGCCATCCGGCGCATGGGCGTGCGGCGGTTGATCAACTGGCTGCTGGAGCTGAGCCAGTCAGAGGTGTTTCACTCCCCCGAGCTGCACGCCCTGATCGAGGGCCAGTACCGGCACAATTTCGCCGTGGCATGCGCCAGCGCCGAGATCTTCAAGATTCTCAAGCTCGACCCGAAGAAGGGCTACCTGTGCGGGCTGCTGCACGACATCGGCCACCACGCCGTGCTGGCTGGCCTGGCCACCATGTCCCGCAACAAGCCCGAGCTGCTCACACCGCAGGCCGTGAGCGAGGCCATGCGCATGCACCACGGGCAGATCGGCTCGGTGGTCATCGGGGTCTGGCGCCTGCCCAAGCTGTTCGCCGAGGTGGCCCGGTTCCACGACCGCCCCGACAAGGCCAAGCTGTTCAAGCCGGTGGTAAACGCGGTGGCCGTGGCCAACACCGCCGACCGGATCAAGGCCAAGGACGTCCGGGAGCGGGCCGAGATGCTCGGCCGCGTCCGCCTGTGCTACCAGATCGGCCTGGGCAAACCCCACCTGCTCGAGCTGGCCCGGGTCATCGAAAAGGCCCGCTCCGAGCGATACCTCAACTCCCTCGTCAGCCGCTAACAAAATGTCATGTGGGGGGGTCTGACCCCCCTACTTGACATTTTAGCTGGCGTGTTTGATCGCGCGGCGGGCGCCCTAAATGACGTTTTTCGTGGCGTGTTTGATGGCGCGGCGGGCGCCTACCAGAGTATCTACTGCATCGCTCAGGCCCTCGAGGGTGAGGGTGAACATGGGGAACAGCTCGCGGATGGAGCTGACGGTGATGTGCTGCCAGGCGCCCCGCGGCTCCGGGTTGAGCCACACCTTGCGCTCGAAGTGGTCGGCCAGCATGCGCAGCCACTCGATGCCCGGCTTGCGGTTGTGGTGCCAGTAGTCGATGGCCCAGCCCGACTCCAGCAGCTCCAGCGGGTGCATCAGCGCATCGCCCACCACCACGAGCTTGTGCCTCGGGCCGAACTTCTGCAGCAGCTCGGCCACCGGCACCGGGTCGGACATCCATGAGTCCCGGAAGACCGATTCGTAGACGCAGTTGTGGAAGTAGAACGCGTCGAAGGCGCGGAAGTGCTTGGTCTGGTTGGCCGCCGAAAAGAGGCGGCTGACCACCCGAGCGTGAGGATCCATGCTGCCGCCCACGTCCATCAGCAGCACCACCTTGACCCGGTTCTTTCGTGGCGGCCGGAAGATCAGCTCCAGCTCGCCGGCGTTCTTGCAGGTCTTGTCCACTGTCTCGTCGAGGTCCAGCTCCATCTGCTGCCCTTCCCGGCGCAGCTCCCGCAACTTGCGCAGGGCGACCTTGATCTGGCGCACGTCGAGCACGAGATCGCGCCGGTACCCCTTGAACCGTCGCTGGGCCGCGATCTGGGCCGCGCTCCGCCCTCCGGCCATGTCGCCGATGCGCACCCCGCTCGGGTGGAAGCCCCCCTGGCCAAAGGGAGAGGTCCCGCCCGTGCCGATCCACCGGCTGCCCCCCTCGTGCCTCTCCCGCTGCTCGGCCATGCGCTCGCGCAGCATCCGCCGCAGCTCATCCAGGTCGAGGCCCTTGAGCGCCTCGCGATCCTCCTCGGACAGGTACTGCAGCATGGCCGGATCGGCCAGCCACTCGGCCAGCTCGTCGCTCAGGTCGAGCGCCTGCGCCTCGACCCCCTTGAACGCCACGGCGAAGGCCTGATCGTACGCATCGAAGTGGGCCTCGCTGTGCACCAGGATCGCCCGCCCCAGGTGGTAAAACCCGGTCAAGCTGCTCTCGTGCAGCCCCGTGGCCAGGGCCTGCATCAACGCCAGCCACTCGTTGAGCCCCACCGGCACCTTGTGGGCCCTCAGCTGGTAGAAGAAGTCGAGCAGCACAGGTTTTATTCTCTCCTGATAAAAGCTCGCTCAGTACCGGCGCTTGCCCGACGCGACCGCGTCGATCAGCTCCAGGTCCCGCTCATTTTTGATCAGCGCCCCGAGGAACGGCACCTGCAAGCCCATCTTGCGCGTGTCCACCCCCGAGGCCCGCAGCGCGGCGATCCAGTCGATCAGCTCGCTGGTGGACGGCTTCTTGCGCAGCCGCTGTACCTCCCGCAGCGCGTAGAACGAGGCGATGCAGTCGTCCAGCAGGCGCTGCTCCAGGTCCGGGTGGTGCACCCGCACGATGCGCTCCATCAGCTCCCGGTCCGGGAACTCGATGTAGTGGAACACGCAGCGGCGCAAGAACGCGTCGGGCAGCTCCTTTTCGTTGTTGCTGGTGATGACCACGATGGGCCGCACCTTCGCCTCGACATGCTCGGAGGTCTCCAGGATGTCGAAGGACATCATGTCCAGCTCGTAGAGCAGGTCGTTGGGG
>CAZEFW010000295.1:0-4609 GCA_964511535.1 uncultured Myxococcales bacterium
GCGGAGCCTCGCGAAGCGAGGCGAGCACGGCGCGCTCCCCCGGAGGGGCGCTGCACGTGCCCAACCGTCCCATGCGCGCACCGGGGAAATTCTGGCGTTCTGGCATTTCGGCGCTCTGGCATTCTGGCAATTCTCAACTGCGCTTTACTCTCATCCTTCGACCCAATAAAGTGGGGACATGCTTCGCCTCACGAGGTTCCTCGTCGCACTCATCGCGGGTTGCCTGATCATGGCCGCCCCACCCCATGTTCCGGCTGACGCTGGCAAGAAATCCAAAAAGTCTCGGAAGATCAAAAAGTCCAGGAAAGGCAAGAAGAGCAAGAAGGCCCCTGCCCCTGCCCCCAAGAAGAAGACCGCCGAGGAGCTGCTCAACGAGGCCGTGATGCGCCGCGGGCTGGCCGACTTCGAGGGCTCTATGAAGCTGCTCGAGCAAGCCCTGGAGGCGACCAAGGTCCCCGGCGAGCTGGCCAGGATTCGACTGCTGATAGGCGCCAATTTCCTGGACATGGAGAAGAAGGCGGAGGCCAGGGCGGCCATGCTCGGCGCGCTGAAGCATGACCCGACCCTGCAGGCGCCCGAGGACATGAAGACCGCGGTGCGCAGCCTGTACGCCCAGCTTCGCAAGGACGCCAGAGGCACCCTGGCGGTCACCTCCAACCTCCAAGCGCGCGTCAAGGTCAACGGCAAGAAGGTGGGCAAGACGCCCTACGAGGCGGCGGTGCCGGTCGGATCTCACCTGGTCCAGCTGGAGGGCCCCGGTGGCAGCAAGCGGCAGCAATCGGTGGTGGTGTACCCCGACCGCAAGGTGACCGTGAAGCTGAAGCTCAAGGGCCGGCGCGCGACGAAGAAGCCGAAGAAGGACGCCGAGGGCGGCCGCCTCTGGACATGGGTGGTCGGCGCCACTGCGGTGGCCGCGGCGGGCGTGGGGCTCGGCATGTGGCTCTGGGCTGACGCCAAACACTCGACATGGGAAGACGAGCAGGCTGCGGGGACAGCCGACGACGCGCGGCTCGATGAGCTGGAGGACGGCATCCGCACCCGGGAGTACGCGGCCTACGGCCTGTGGGGCGCCGCCGGCGTGCTGGCGGGTACCGCCGTGGCGCTCTTCTTTCTGGAGGGGGGCAAGAAGCAGGAGCGGCGGGGCGCGTCACTGTGGGAGGGGCTCACCGTCACGCCGGTGACGGGTCAGGCCAGCGGCCTGGTGCTGCGGGGGACCTTCTAGAACCACACCGTCTGGCCAGCAGGCACCGACGCCGGATCGAAGGCGAAGGTGTAGCTGTGCAGGTAGATGTGGCACTGGGGCTTGAAGAAGCGCAGGTGCACGATGTTGCGGTCGCTCTTGTTCAGGTAGCCGGCGCCGGTGATGGCGCGCGAGGTGCCGTCGTAGAACTTCGACTCGCCCTGAAAGAAGCTGTTCACGTAGAACGACGGGCGCTCGATCATGCTCGGCGCGCTCACCGGGAAGTTGCCCTTGAGCAGCACGCGGTCGTCCAGGGCGCCGTCGGCCTTGCGGGTCACGCCCACGCTGGTGACGGTCCACTTGCAGCCGGTCTTGGGGTCGTAGCCGTCGGTGGCCGGGGGGCTGAGCTTGCACTCGCCCTTGTAGGCCAGCGCCACGCCGCTGTCCCGCAGCCGGACACAATCGTTGGGGTAGGTCTTGCCGTCGCAGCCGCACACCGGGTCCCAGTTGCGCAGGCAGTTGTTGACCTTCGGCACGCACACCCCGCCGGCACCCACCGCGCAGCTCTTGATGTCGCACACCTGGGACTTGCCGCACTCGCCGCCGGGCCAGGGGCCGCATGAGGTGCTCCCCTTGACCGACTCGGCGCTGCTGCCGCCCGCGGCCGCGGCCTGCACCGTGACTTTGGCGGTGCCGGCCAGCTCACCGGTGGCCTTGTAGACGCGCACCTCGTAGTTGCCCGCGGGCACATCCTTGACCTCCACCTTCAGGTCGTAGGTGCAGTAGCAGTCAGGCTCCTCGCCCGGGTTGGTGACCACCTCGTATACGGAGATGACAGGGCCGAAGATGCCGCTGTCGAGGCGAACCTTGGCCGCGCAGTTGTACCAGGCGTCCACATGCTTGATGGTCACCGTGGCGCCGCTGGCGGTGGCGTTGACCCCGTCCTCGCCCTGAATCTGGGCCTTGCAGGTGCTCTGTACCGTGCTGCTGTTGTCCAGTCCCTGATCGCCGCATCCGACGGCTGCGCCGAGGCAGATGAGGATGGCGGTGGCGATTGCCAGAATGGTGAGATGAGTATTGTCCATGACAGCCTCCTGTTTCGCGGGCTTGATTGCCCGTCTTCGGCCATGAACAAAGCAGGGACTGTGCCATCGGCTGATCTGTTGAAATTAAAGCAATAATCGCCAAGGAAGGCTGCCTGAGCGTCGCGTATGTCGCGCCCTGTCGCGCGACAGAGGGGTCATCGCGCCGGCTGAGGGTCCACGCCGGCCAGGCGCAGGATTGCCGCCCCGGCGGCGGCGTAGCCGAACACCCCCGGCATGACGCTCAGGCTGGGCAGGCGGTTGCGGACGCGCCCGCGCTGCATCACCTCATCGCCCTCGTCTGGCGGCAGGGGCGGCAGCGGCGCCTCCTCGGAATAGACGCAGGTGATGCCTCGCTTGATGCCCCGCTTGGACAGCCCGCGACGTACGGCACGGGCCAGGGGGCAGACCCTGGTCTCGGACAGATCTCCCACGCGAAGCAGCGTCGGATCGGTTCGGGCGGATGCGCCCATGCTGCTGATCACCGGCAACCCGCGCTCCACGCAGGCGGCCAGCAAGGTCACCTTGGGCGTGAAGCTGTCGATGGCGTCCACCAGCATGTCCAGGCCATCGCCCAGCAGCGCGTCGGCGGTGTCTTCGTGAAAGAACACCTGCTGCTGCTCCAGCTGAAGCTCGGGGGCGATGGCGCGCAGGTGGTCGCCCACCACCTGCACCTTGGCGAGGCCCACGTCGGCCAGCCGCGCCACGGCGTGCCGGTTGAGCCCCGAGGCGGTGACCTGGTCGAAGTCCACCAGGCGGATCCTTCCCACGCCGGCCCGGACCAGGGCCACTGCTGCGTGGCTGCCCACGCCGCCAAGCCCGAGCACGGCCACATGGGATGATCGCAGGCGGCGGTGGCCTTCCTCACCCACCAGGTCGATGTTGCGAACGAAGGCGCCGGCCTTTTCAGCCGAGGTCGAAGAGCTTGGCGGCATTGTGCGTTGTCCTCTGAATGATCTCGTCCACGGGTTCGCCCCTCAGCTGCGACAGGGTGTCGGCGACCAGCGCCACGTGCGCCGGCTCCACCGCACTCTGGGCCACGCCGGGCAGCCCCATGGCCGGGGCGTCGGTCTCCAGCAGCAGCCGATCCTGGGGCGCGAACGTCGCGGCTCGACGGGCGCGGTGCGCGCCGGGGCGCACCACCATGCAGCCGAAGCCGAGGTGCAGCCCCCGGTCCAGGAACCGCCGCGCGAGCTCCGGGCCGCGGGAGAAGCCGTGCACCACCCCCGGGTGTCCCGGCGCCGCCTCCTGCAGCACCCGCAGCAGCTCATCGGCCGCCTTGCGACAGTGCAGGATCAGCGGCAGGCCGTGGGATGCGGCCAGGCGTGCCTGCTTGTCGAAGCGCTCCAGCTGCGCCGCCCTCGCCTCCGCGGTGCGGGCCACCGCGAAGTCGAGCCCCACCTCCCCCACCGCCACTGCGCCGCGGAGGAGCCCGGCGAGCCCGTCCAGCTCCTGGGGCTCAAGATCAGGCCAGGGGTGAATGCCGTACGCCGCGTGGGCGCCCGGATGATCCGCGGCGAGGTGCGCGGTGGGCGCCCAGCTGTTGCGGTCGAACGAGGGGATGATGAGCTGCTGCACGCCAGCGGCGCGAGCGCGGTCCATGGCGCCGCCAGGGTCAAGTCCCAGCGGCTCCATGAACAGGTGGCAGTGAGTGTCGATCATGAAGCAGGCCTCAAGACAAGATCCTGAAGTCTGAAGCCTGAAGCCTGAAGCCGGCGAGCGCCAGCGAGCCTCTTGCTATTTGCGCTTGTTCTTGGGAAGCCGTCCGGTCTCGGGCCGGGGAGGCCGGGGCGGCGGCTCGATGCCCATGTACTTCAGCATGCCCACTGCGGCGGTGCGGCCGGCGCCCATGGCCAGGATCACCGTGGCCCCGCCGGTGACGATGTCGCCGCCGGCGAAGACGCCCGGGATGCTGGTCATCTGGTCGTCGTCCACCTCGATGTACTGCCAGCGGTTGAGCTTCAGGCCCGGGGTGGTCTGGGCGATGACCGGGTTCGCCTGGGTGCCGATGGCGTAGACCACCGTGTCCACCTCGAAGTCGAACTCGGTGCCCTCCACCGGGATGGGGCGCCGGCGGCCGGAGTCGTCGGGCTCGCCCAGCTCCATCTTGATGCACTCCATGGCCTTGACCCAGCCGTCGTCGTCGCCCTTGATCCGGATCGGCGCGGTGAGCCAGTTGAACTGCACCCCCTCCTCGATGGCGTGCTCGATCTCCTCGGCGCGGGCCGGGCTCTCCTGGCGCGTGCGGCGGTAGACGCAGTACACGTTCTCAGCGCCCATGCGGATGGAGCAGCGGCAGGCGTCCATGGCCGTGTTGCCCGAGCCGATGACCGCCACGTTCTTGCCC
>CAZEFW010000296.1:0-4430 GCA_964511535.1 uncultured Myxococcales bacterium
GGCGCTGGCGCGGCTGCAGCGGCAGAGGGGGCCGACAGTTCGGCGTCGTCGGGCTCGGCGCTGATCACCATGTCTTCGATGTCCACCTCTTCGGTGCTTGCCGGCGAGACTGGCGTGTCTTCGTGCCGGGCCGCGGCGTCGTCGAAGGAGACGCCCGAGGGGGTGGTTGGCTCGTCCTGCATCTCCTCCAGCGGCGGGAGGGTGGTGGGCACCGGCACGGCGGAGGTCTCGCTCAGGTCGTCGTCTCCTGCCTGGTCCTGTGCTGCCTCCAGCCTCGAGCCTGAGACGCTGGTGGGGGACAGCATGTCGGTCTCCCCGGCGACGGAGGTCTCCTCCCGGGTCTCCCCGGGCAGGGCTGGCGAGGGCGTCTGCTGCGCTGCGGCGCGCTCCCTGGCGGTGGTGGTGCGGTCCGGCTCTCCGATGACGCCGGACACATCCCTGGGAGGGGGGCCGGGGGCCGGGGGTTCGGTGGCGGATCCGGGAGGGCCGCCCACGAGCGACTCCGCCGGCGGGCGCTTGGTGAGGCCTCTGGGGGGCGCCGGCACACCTCCGGCGCGGCGGCGGAGGCGCTTGAGCACGTCCGCCGGGATGTCCGCCTCCTCGGCGAACAGCGAGCTGACGAACTGGCCCAGCTCGCGGCGCCCGGAGCGGTCCCTGTTGGCCTTCAGCACCGCGGTGAGCTCCTCCTCGAGCTGGCTCATGTCCGAGAAGCGATCCTCGGCGCGGTAGGCCAGGGCGGTCATGATGATCTCGTCCAGGGCCTCGGGCACCCACGCGGCGACCTCCCGCGGTCTGGCCGGGTTGCCCCCGGCCACCTTGCGCAGCAGCATGAGCTCGTTGTCAGCCCAGAACGGACGGACACCGGTGAGCAGCTCGTACAGGATGATCCCCACGGCGTAGATGTCGCACCGTTGATCCGCGGGCTTGCCCCGCGCCTGCTCCGGCGAGAGGTAGGCGTACTTGCCCTTGATGGTGCCCGCCCGGGTCATGGACGGCGCCTGGGTCGCCTTGGCCACGCCGAAGTCGAGCAGCTTCACCGCGCCGGTGAAGGTGACCATGATGTTCTCGGGGGTCACGTCCCGGTGCACCAGGCCCAGGCGCTCTCCTCGCTCGTCGCTGAACTCGTGGGCGTAGCTCAGGCCGTCCGCCACCGCCTTGATCACCTGCAGCAGGAACCAGGGCGGCAGCAGCTTGTTGTGCCTGCGCTGGCAGCGCGAGATCTGGCGCAGGGTGCGGCCGTGCACCAGCTCCATGGCGATGAAGTAGCGGCCGTCCACCTGTCCGAGATCGAAGATCTGGACGATGTTGGGGTGGTTCAGCTTGGCCGCCAGCAGCGCCTCGTTGACGAACATGCCGACGAAGTCCGGGTTCTCGGCCAGCTGGGGCAGGATGGTCTTGAGCACCACTCGCTTCTTGAAGCCGCCGACCCCGCGCGCCGTGGCGAGCCACACCTCCGCCATGCCTCCCATGGCGATGAGAGATTCGATGGTGTATTTGCCGAGGGTATCGCCAGGTTGCATCGAACGCCGTGCCAGCCGAACCCGCTGAAATCAGATCGCGAATCCGAAAAAGCGACTATAGCAAACCCCGACGGAAATATCCCTGCTGGAGGTGGAGTTTGGGGCCCCGGAGGGGGACGCCGCGGATCTGGCGCCGGTCCGCGGCCACGGCATTATCGATTCTGTCATTCTGTCGTTTCGCCGTTTTGTCCTTCTGTCATTATTACTGGCATGTGCCTGGGAATCCCGATGCGCCTCGTGCGCCGTGAAGGTGACCTCGGCGTGGTGGAGCAGGGCGGCCTGGAGATCAAGGCCAGCCTGGCGCTGCTGCCCGAGGTGGAGCAGGGGGACTATGTGATCGTGCACGCCGGCTTCGCCATATCGCGGCTGGACGCGGAGGAGGCGGCGGAGACCCTCGACCTGCTGCGGCAGGCCGGGGTGATGGTGGACGGCGAGCCAGCGCCAGGGGAGGGCCCGCCATGAAGTGGCTCGACGAGTTCCGTGACCCGGCGCTGGCCGAGCCGCTGCTGGAGCGCATCCGCAGAGCCGCGGCCGGGCTGGAGCAGGTGACGCTGATGGAGGTCTGCGGCACCCACACCATGTCCATCGCGCGCTTCGGCCTGCGCAGCCTGATGCCGGATAACCTGCGACTGGTGAGCGGGCCAGGCTGCCCGGTGTGCGTCACCGAGGTGGGCTACGTGGATCACGCCGTTGCCCTGGCGCGGCTGGACGGCGTGACCATCACCACCTTCGGCGACCTGGTGCGGGTGCCGGGCAGCTCCTCGTCCCTCGAGGCCGAGCGGGCTTGCGGCGCCCGGGTGGAGGTGGTCACCTCGCCGCTGGCAGCGCTGGACCTCGCCGCCGCCGAGCCGGACCGGGAGGTGATCTTCCTCGCGGTGGGCTTCGAGACCACCGCGCCCACGGTGGCGGCCACGGTGCTGCGGGCCGAGGCCGAGGGCATCGCCAACTTCAGCCTGCTGTGCGCCCACAAAACGGTACCGGTGGCGCTGGACATCCTGGTGGGCACCGGGGCGCTTCACGGCCTGCTCTGTCCGGGCCATGTCAGCGCGGTGACCGGCCTGGACCTGTACCAGCCGCTGGCCGAGCAGGGCGTGGCCTGCGCCGTGGCCGGCTTCGAGCCCATTGACGTCCTGATGGGAATCGCGCACCTGCTGGAGCAGCTGCGAGACGGCGAGGCCCGGGTGGACAACACCTACAGCCGGGTGGTGCGCGACGAGGGCAACCCGAGGGCGCGCCTGCTGGTGGAGCGGGTGTTCGAGCCGTGCGACGCGGCCTGGCGCGGCATCGGCGAGATCCCCGGCAGCGGGCTGGCCCTTCGACCGGCGCTGGTGGCCCGGGACGCGGCGCATCGCTTCGACGTGGAGATCGAGGCGCCCCGGGAGCCGGAGGGGTGCCGCTGCGGCGACATCCTGGCGGGCAAGATCCGGCCCCAGGAGTGTCCGCTCTACGGCAAGGCGTGCACCCCGGCCGATCCCCACGGCGCCTGCATGGTCTCGTCCGAGGGCACCTGCGCCGCGGCCTACCGCTACGAGGGCGTCTGAGCCATGGGGCGGCCAACCCGGGTCCAGCTGGGCCACGGCGCCGGGGGGCTGATGTCACGCCGGCTCATCGATGAGCTGTTCGTGGCGCACCTCTGCCCCCGGGCGGCGGAGGCGCCCCTGGACGACGCGGCGCCGGTGCCGACCGGTGGCGGCGCCCCGCTCCGCATGACCACCGACGCGTTCGTTGTGGACCCGATGGAGTTCCCCGGTGGCAACATCGGCGAGCTGGCGGTGTGCGGCACGGTCAACGACCTGTGGGTCTGCGGCGCCCGGCCGGCGGCCCTGTCGGTGGCGTACATCCTCGAAGAGGGGCTGGAGCTGTCCGTGCTCGAGCGCGTGGTGCGCGCCATGGCCGCGGCGGCCGAGGTGGCCGGCGTGCGCATCGCCACCGGCGACACCAAGGTCGTGCCGCGGGGCAGCGCGGACGGCTGCTACATCACCACGGCCGGCGTGGGCGAGCTGCTGCCGGGGGTGAGCATGGGCCCTGACCGTGCCCGGCCCGGCGACCGGCTGCTGGTCAGCGGCCCCATCGGCCAGCACGGCGCGGCCATCATGGCCTGCCGGGCCGGCCTCTCGTCGTCGGGGGCCCTGGAGTCGGACTGCGCCCCGCTGACCCCCATCGCCGAGGCGCTGCTCGCCGACCCGCGAGGCCTGCGCACCATGCGCGACCCCACCCGTGGCGGCCTGGCCGCGGCCCTGTGCGAGCTGGCCGAGGCGTCCGCCGTGGACTTCGTGCTGCAGGAGGCCGCCATCCCGGCCACCGAGCCCGCGCGCGCCGCCTGTGAGCTGCTGGGGCTGGACCCCCTGCACCTGGCCTGCGAGGGCAGGGTGCTGGTGGTGGCCGCGGAGGATGTCGCGGAGGACTCCCTGCAGCGCATGCGCGCCGTCCCCCTGGGCGCGGGCGCCGTGCAGATCGGCGTCGCGGCCCAGGGCCCGGGCAAAGTGTGGCTGGACAACGACATGGGCGGCCGCCGCCTGCTCATGCAACCCGAAGCCGAACCCCTCCCGCGCATCTGTTAGACGACCCCAAAGCCGCCGATTTTGTAGCGTATTTCTGACTTCTGAGGGTTGACTTTTTCTGTCCTCGAACTATACTTAAGCTTCCGAAATAAATCACAAAAAGGCCCGTCCATGACCCTCGAAAAACCCATCGAGAGCGCGCCCGATCTGTCCCCTGAATCAACCGACGATCTGGCTGATGAGATCGCCATCCTGGCCGCCCACATCCAGGCCGCCACTTGTCGGTTGCTGCTGCTGATAGCGGAGATGGACCGGCGCGCGGGCTGGGCCGACCTGGGCTTCATCTCATGCGCCCACTGGCTCTCGCACCGCACTGGAGACAGCCTGCCAACGGCTCGCCAGAAAGTCC
>CAZEFW010000297.1:0-4332 GCA_964511535.1 uncultured Myxococcales bacterium
CAGGGCGAGGGTCGCGGCAACCAGGTGACCACCACCCTGAGCATGAGCCAGCGCAGCCCCTGGTTCCGCCCGCTGGTGGACAGGGCCAAGGCCAAGCTGCCGGGCATCGGCATCCCCCGCCCGCCCATCATGCCGCCCTACATCCAGCCACCCACCAAGGCTGACGTGAAGGTCAACCAGCTGATGACGGCGTACCGGTAGGTCCCCTCAGCCTCAGCCTCAGCCTCAGCCTCAGCTTCAGCTTCAGCTTCAGCTTCAGCTTCAGCCTCAGCCTCGGCCACAGCTTCAGCCTCAGCCACAGCCTCGGCCTCAGCCTCGGCCACAGCCCCGGCCTCAGCCTCGGCCGACCTCCTGTTGGTCCACCGGGCTCCGCCCCCGCCCCGTTGGGGGCGAGGGCGGTGGCTACGCCCGATGGTCCAACAGGAGGTGACAGATGGCATTCATCGTTTACGACAGGGCATTGCTGGCGATCGGGCTGCTCAAGCCGAGCATCGACGAGGTTGGGCGGCATGATTCATCGCTGGCAGATCAGATGCGGCGGGCAGCGCAGAGCATGGTGCTCAACATTGCCGAGGGACGGAGCGCGAGGGGGCGCAATGAGCTGGCGCGGTTTCAGACGGCGCTGGCCGAATGCCGGGAGGCCCGCGCCGCGCTGCAGATCGCGGCGGCGTGGGGTTACGTGGAGCAGCGGTCATACCTGGAGGCGGATGCGGACCTGGATCAGGTGGCGGCCATGCTCTGGGTCCTGATTCATCGTCCCAGGAAGGCAGCGTGATACCGCGGCGGGGCTCGACAAATGCTCGGGCCCCGCTTCCGCCCCGGCGAGTGGTCGCAAGCCACGAGCCCCGAGCCCGCTCCCGCGTCCGTTCCCGCTTCCGCGCCCGTTCTCTTTCCAGTTCCCGGTCCTTTCAGCCGCAGCCTCGGCCTCAGCCTCAGCCTCGGCCTCAGCCTCAGCCTCGGCCTCAGCCTCAGCGTCAGCGTCAGCGTCAGCCCCGGCCTCAGCCTCAGCGTCGGCCTCAGCTACAGCAGCCATCCATTCTGGCATTCGGCGGCCATGGGCCGCCGCCGCGCCGCGCCGCTACATCCCCAGCGCCCGCTCTATCTCGCTCACCTGCTCCGGCGTGGGCTTGCCGGTCTCGGTGTCCCAGCCCATCAGCCCCCAGTAGCCGTTGAGCAGCTCCTCCACCGGCACGGTGCGTCCCTTGTTCGGGCCCTCCTTGAGCGGCGCCAGGCCGTTGGACCGGTCGGCGGCGAAGAAGTCCCGGGGCTCCACGCCGTGCTTGACGTTGAACTGCTGGCGCAGCGTCT
Source organism: uncultured Myxococcales bacterium (assembly GCA_964511535.1). GTDB lineage: Bacteria > Myxococcota_A > Polyangia > CAZCFB01 > CAZCFB01. Next base: position 1,309 of record CAZEFW010000297.1, read on the forward strand.
GGATGGTGGCGCCCACCTCCATCCACTCCTCGGGCGTGCGCTCCAGGCCGGTGGCGGCGGACAGCCAGTCGAACAGGGGCAGCCGCTCGGTGCCGGCGAAGGCGCCGAACATGCACAGGCCCGCGCCGTTGTACATGTTGATGTACTTGGTGCAGGCCACGGCCATCTGAGCCTTGTCCGGCCCGGCCTCGAACTTGCGGCCCTTGCCGTAAAGCAGCGACGGCTTGTGCAGGCCATCCACCTTCTTCCACAGCTCGAACATCTCGTAATAGACATACGCGCCGTTGGTGTGCTTGCCCGGGGTCGGGTCGGCGTTGTAGTGCAGGGCGAAGCCCGGGTCGTAGCGGCCGTCGTGCATGGGCAGCTCCTGGCCGCCGGCGTGCATGGCGCACTCCTCGGCCCCGTCGCCGATGCGCTCGGCGGCGACCTTGACCCCGTCGGCCAGCAGGTCGCCGATCCCCTCCCGCTTCACCATCTTCTCCACCAGGGCGATGATCGCCTCGGTGTTGCCCCAGGTCAGCTCCAGGCCGTCGGTGTCCTCGGTGGTCAGGATCCCCTTTTCGAAGCACTCGATGGCGAAGGCCACCACGCCCCCTGCGCTGATGGTGTCCATGCCGCCGCGGTTGAGCACCTCGTTGAGGTGGAAGATCGAGTCGCGGTCGTCGTTGAGCAGCAGCGGGCCCAGGGCGATGGTCGACTCGTACTCCGGCTTGTGGGTCTCCTCGTACTTGCCGCCCCCCTTGCACAGCCCGCCGCAGCCCAGCGGGCAGGCGTAGCAGCTGTACTTCTTGTACTCCCGCTCGGTGATCAGGTCCGGGTTGAAGCTGTTGTTCTGGGGGCGCTTGAAGTCGAGGTAGCTGCCGAGCCAGTTCTTCACCGGGGCGTCGCCGTTCTCCACCGACAGGGAGTTGACCCCGCAGGTGCCCCACTTGCGCAGCAGGCTCTTGTACTGGTTGCCGTCCTGGCGCAGCACCACCGGCAGCCAGCGCATGAGCACGCCGAGGTAGCCGCTCATGCTGCCCGACGGCAGCGGCTGGTCCACCTTGAGCGCCTCGCGGGAGGCCCGGGTCAGCTCCTTCATGCGCGCCGGGTCGTGGGCGCCGATCTTGGCCCGGCCCCGGCACACCACCGCCTTGAGCTTCTTGCTGCCCATCACCGCGCCCAGGCCCGAGCGGGCGGCGATGCGGCCGCGGTCGTTGACAACGCCGGCGATGCGGGACGTCCTCTCGCCCGCGGGGCCGATGCACGCCACGCGCGCCCCCTTGATGCCCACCTCCTCGAGCAGCTTCTCCTCGCTCACCACCGCGTCGGTGCCCCACAGGTGCCCGGAGTCGCGCAGCTCGCACTCGCCGTCGTTGACCAGCAGGTAGACCGGCTTTTCGCTGGCCCCCGACACGAGGATGGCGTCGTAGCCGCACTTCTTGAGCGCCGGCGAGAAGTTGCCGCCGCAGTTGGCATCGCCCCAGCCGCCGGTGAGCGGCGACTTGGCGGCGATCATCCACCGCCCGGTGAACAGGCTCGCCGTGCCTGTGAGCAACCCCGAGAAGAACCCGAGGATGTTGTCCGGCCCCAGCGGATCGGCGTCGGCGGGGATGCGCTGGTACAGCAGGTAGGCCGCCAGGCCCATGCCCGACAGCACATGCTCGTAGACAGCGTCCGGGATCGTCTCCTCGGTGCAGGTGCCCGCGGTGAGGTCCACGTTGAGGATCTTGCCCATGTAAGGTTTGCTCATGATCAGGTCGCTCCTGCAGATCGCTTCGGGTTATCTGCCATCCTTCGCTGAGGTCGCGTATCCGACGCCGGGGCGGAGGTCGTCAAAAGGGGGCTGTGCGAAGGTGGCCAATCAGCATACCTGCCCGGGGTTCCGGCGCGCATATTGAGGCGTTCTGCCTTCAGAAAATACAGCAAATCCCCCCCCTTGAAAGATTTACGCGATATTCTGAAAAATGAAGGTTGACAGAATGATTCGAGCCGCCAGCATTTCTCCCATCATCAACGAAGGGGGGCTCCTTTCACAGTCATGAGCCGGCACTCGCGTGGGCACTCGCGGCAACATCGGCGCGAGCCGCGAGCGTCGACGAACATGGCCAGGACGTCCACCCGCACGATAGGAGGGAGCGAAGGTGGCAGACAATAGCTCGAACATCCTGATGAAGGACGGGACCATGATCACGGACGAGACTGGCGAGGTGCTCGACCTGCTGCAGTACAAGACGCTGCAGGTGCAGCTGCATGTCAAGGTGGCCGCCAACAGCGGCCAGACCCTTCAGCTGCAGCACTCGGCGGTCAACGAGGAGGACGCCTTCGACGACCTGGGCACCACCTTCGACATCGCGTCCACCGGCAGCAAGACCAAGTCGTACGACGAGTTTTTGCGGTTCGTGCGGCTCAAGGCGAGCACCAGCATCACCACGCAGCCCACGCTGTCCATAGCGGTGCTGGCCAAAAAGGGCTGAGCACCAGAATCGATACGACCATCACGAGCAGCGCAAAACGACCAAGGGGAAGACAATGAACAACAAGGTGATCACCCTGATCAAGGACGGCACCGTGGTCAGCGATGCCAGGGGCGAGGTCATTGACCTCGGTCCCTACGGCAAATTCTTCATCCACGTGCACGTCAAGGTGGCGGCCAACGCCAGCCAGACCATCCAGATGCAGCATTCGGCCTTCAACGAGGACGGGGCCTTCGAGGACCTGGGAAGCACCATCGACATCGCGTCCACGGGCAACAAGACGCAGAACTATGAAAACTTCCTGCGCTACGTGCGCCTCGAGGCCAGCGCGAGCATCTCCACCCAGCCGACGCTGTCGGTCTACCTGGTGGCCAAGGAAAGCTGAGGGCGCTCCATCGCCCCGGCAACAGGAGAGACCCATGGCAGACAACAAGGTGATCAGCCTGCTCAAAAACGGCACCGTGGTCAGCGACAGCAAGGGCGAAGTGCTCGACCTGCTGCACTTCAGCCGGCTGCAGGTGGAGGTGAAGGTCAAGGTGGCGTCCAACGCCAGCCAGACCATCCAGCT
>CAZEFW010000298.1:0-4291 GCA_964511535.1 uncultured Myxococcales bacterium
GGGTGGATCACTTTTTCGCCGCTGACTGGATCACTTTTATAGCGCTGCGACCAAAAGGCGCCCGCCGGCTTGACGCGCCTCGTGCTCTACCCGGCCAGGGTCGCGGGTCGGCCGCGGGGCTCCGCCTGGCTTCGCTGGCTACGCCCTCGCGCCACCTTTCACCCAAGCCTCCGCCCCCCAAAAAAACGATCAAGGACAAGGGGCAAAAGGATTCAAGGGTAAAACTGCAAACTACCTGGCACAACGAAACCCGAGGCGGTCGTCGCGGGCGCCGGGCGAGTCGAGGCGGCGGCCGGCAGCCCGCAGGTAGCCCGCAACACCGTCCCAGCCGCCGCCACGGCGGACCCGGCGGGAGACGCTGCAGTTTTCTGTCCAGGCCTTGCCAGTTGACGGCGCAGTTTCGTAGCTGCCGTGCCAGCAGTCTTCCACCCACTCCCACACGTTGCCCGCCAGGTCGCAGACACCGTGCGTGCTGTGGCCCGCGCGCTTCGAGCACACCGGCCAAGTGCGCTGCTTGCCGCAACCAAGGCCGCCATCGTTCATCACCGCACGATTACACGTCGCCTTCGCGTTGCCCCAGGGGTACTTCTGCGCGCGGCCACCACTACGCGCCGCGTATTCCCACTCACTCTCGCTCGGCAGCCGGCCGCCCGCCCACCTACAGAACGCACGCGCCTGCTCCCAGTCCACGCACACGACCGGCTGGTCCTTGCCCCGGAACGAGGCCGGGAGGGTGCCCTTTTGCCATCTCCCCCCGCGATAGACATAGCAGCTGCCGTCATCGGCATGGGCAGCGCTGCACCTCCCCGCCTTCACGCACGCGCCGTACTGACCCACCGTCACCTCGCTCTTCAGAAGCTCGAAGCTCGAAACACGCACCGCGTGTACCGGCTTTTCGTCTGAGGCTCCCGACTCGGAGCCCATGCGGAAGCTACCGCCGGGGATACGCACCCACGCCAGCCTCGCGCCCGCCTCTTTTTTCAGCCGCACCTCCACCCGCGTCGTCTGACCCGCTCGCACCTGCGCCTCACGCTGCTCGGCGCGGTAGCCTTGCCGGCTCACCTTCACCTGGTAGGTCCCGCCCGTGGCGCCCTTGACGCTCAGGGGGATGCCCTTGACCGCAGAAAATCCGCCGGGCCCCGTCACCTCCACGCGCGCCCCCGCCGGCGTGCCGGTCACGAGCAGGTTGCCCGGGCGCTCGAGGGTGATCTTCACCGTCCGGAGGTCGTCCACCGACAGCGTCAGCTCGCGGGTCGTGTTGACGTACCCCCGCGCGCCCGCCACCACCGTGTACTGCCCCGGCTTCAGGTCCGACCGCTCCCAGCTCCAGCCCCCCGTGGACGAAAAGCGGCCGGGGCCCGTCACCTTCACGCGCGCGGTGCGCGGCTTGACCTGCACGATGAGCCGGGCTGCCGCCCGCGTCACCTCGCCCCCCTCCACCACCGGGCCGCTCTGCGTCGGGCCGGGGCCCGACCCGGCGACCGGGCCGCCGCCGCCCGTCAGCTGGCGTACCACCTGCTCGATGGCCCCCTGCAGCGTCTCCTCGCCGCAGCCGGCCTTGGCCGACGCGCCCTTCTCCGTCACCTGGGTCTCGAGGTTGTACAGCGTCGCCGTCACCGTGCAGCGACGGCCGATGCGCATCACCCGCGTGGACAGCGAACGGTCGGCGGCGAGCGCCTGCCCGATGCGGATCTGGCAGCTCTTGGCGAAGCAGCTGCTCTTGGTGCGAAGCTGCTCGCGGTTCAACGCCGCCCGCGTCTTGTCGCCGGGCACAACCCGGTACCGGCCCGTCGCGGCCAGCCGGTCCGACAGGTAATCTCGAAGGATCTTCGCCATCGAAGCCTTGAGCCGCACGTTGCGGAGCTCCAGCTCGAACACCGCCACGCGCGGCGCGCGGGGGCGGGCGGGCGTGGTCCCGGGCAGCGTAAAGGCCGCCAACAGGACCAGCATGAATGTCAACCGGGCCGGCGTCATGCCCTCCCCTTGATGAGCGAAGCAGGCCCCATGGTAAGGCACCGGCTCCGGCCATTACAAGGATGACGGCAAAGGCCCCCGAAAGGGGCCCGCCGGGGAGGCGCGCCCTCGCGCCGCGCCGGCGGGCCGGGGAATGCTTCGGCCGGCATCGCCGGCGCGGGGCGCGAGCCGCATGGTCGGTGCATGGCCCCGGGCGGGCGTCCGTGAACGCCCGCCGTCTCGCGTCGCACCCGAGCTGGCACAACGAAACCCGAGGTTGTTGTTGCGGTTGCCGGGCGAGTTGTTGTTGCGGTTGGCAGCCCGCAGGTTGCCCGCATCATTGTTCCAGCTGCCGCCACGGTTGACCCGGTTGGAGTCGCTGTGGGCCCGCGCCCTGCGGCATCATGGCCGGCCAGGGTGCGGCCGGTCAACTCGCGCCAGCACACCGCGCAAGAAACTCCGGCTGGCCGCGTGCCCGGCGTGAGCCGCCGCGCTCTGCAGGACGGTTGCGGCATCTGCGTGCGATATCAGGCCCTGATCATGCCGACGGCGCGCGTCGCGCACGGCCCGGGCCAGGCGCCGGGCGCTGGAATGGTCCAGGCGCACCATGGCGGGGTACACCCGCATGCCCAGGAATGACACGCCGTCCCGGGTGGGGGCCACCCGCGTGGCCGAATCCTTGACCCGCAGCCCCAGCCCGGCCCCGGCGAGGCCCCGCAGGTCCGACAGGGCCTGCCACAGGCGCTCCTTGCGGTGGTCGAAGATCAGGATGTCGTCCATGTAGCGCAGGTATGCGCCCATGCCCCGCGCGTCGCGCACGTGGTGATCGAGCGGGTCGAGGTAGACGTTGGCCCAGAACTGGCTCGTGAGGTTGCCGATGGGCAGCCCCCGGGCCTCGCCGGGCGGCACGGTGGGGAGCCGTGCGTTGCCGATGATGCGCCGGCACAGGCGCAGCACCAGCGGATCGGTGACCTCCGAGGCGATGGCGCGCAGCAGGGACTCGTGGCGGATGCTGGCGAAGTAGCTGTCGATGTCGGTCTTGAGGCAGTACGGGAAGCGGGCGCACCAGCGGCGGGCCTGGCGCAGGGCGCGGTGGGTGCCCTTGCCGCGCCGGCAGGCGTAGCTGTGGCGGATGAACCGCCGCTCGAACAGCGGCTCCAGCGCCCCCACCAGGGCATGGTGCACCACCCGGTCGCGGAACGAGGCCACCGAGATGAGCCGGCGCTTGGGGTGGCGGATCCAGAAGTAGCGGTAGGGTTCCGGGGTGTAGGTCTCCTGGCGGAGCTGGGACGACAGGGCCAGCAGCCGCGGCTCCAGCTCCAGGTGCAAGCGGCAGGCCGCCGGGTTGCGCCGGTTCCCGCGGAAGGCGCGGCGGAAGGCGCGCAGCAGCCCGCCGAAGCCCACGACGCGCTCCCACAGGCTGTCCGGCGGCGCCGTCACTGCCGCGCCGCGGCCTGCTTCATCCAGCCCCCCAGCATGCGCCCGGCCTCGCCCAGCTCCACCGCGGCCCGCTCGTAGGCCGCGTTGGGCAGGTGGCCCAGCTCATGGCTCAGGCGCAGCAGGATCCTCAGACGCGTCAGCATCAGGTTGCAGCTCGCCAGCGGCTCGGCCGGCTGCCGGCTGTAGGCCGCCGCCGTGATCGCCTCCAGGATGTCCAGGGCCAGGCCGTCTATGCGGTTGGTCAGGCTGAACCTGCGGTGTTTGGGGAACTTCTCGGTCACCTGCATCAGCCAGCGCGTCGTCTCCATCCACGCCGTGAACAGCGGCAGGTTGTCCGGGCCCGGGATCATGGGCGTCGCCATGCAGCACCTCCAGGATGCGGCGGCCGAAGCGCTTGAGCTTTTTCTTGCCGATGCCCCGCACCGCGCGCAGCTCCTCCAGGGTGCGGGGTATGCGCCGCGCCAGCTCCATGGCCTGGCGGTTGGTCAGGATCACGTAGCGCGGCACGCCGTCCTTGATGGACCGCTCCGCGCGCCAGTCCAGCAGCGCCTGGTAGCGGGCGCGCTCCACCTCGTCCAGCTCGTCAAGCAGGCGAAGGAACGCCGCCCGCTCGGCGGCGTCCGGCCGCCCGGCGGGTTCGCGGCGCTCCTTGCCTCGCTCAACCTCGGCGGCGACCAGCCCCTGCCGGGGCCGCAGCTCGAGCAGCACGGACCAGTAGGGCAGGCCGCCGTGATGAAACAACTCGGCGTGGTGCGACAGCACCTCCCACTGCTGGTCCACGGCGCGCAGGGCCTCGTCGGGAAACAGCCCGAGGGAGGGGTCGAAGGGGATGGTGATGATCTTCAACATGGTTCAGCTGGCGCCGCCAGGGGCTCCCGCCCCTGGACCCCGTTTGCAC
>CAZEFW010000299.1:0-4085 GCA_964511535.1 uncultured Myxococcales bacterium
CGAGGGCGAAGCCCTCCACCAGACGGATGTTCCACAGGGCCAGCCCTGCCAGGACGGCCATCTCCTGGCCGGGCAGGTGCTGGCTGACCGTGCGGCCGAGCCCCAGCTCGCGATCCTCCTGGGCGAAACGATTCTCCTGGGCCGAGCGCCCGAAGTAGGCGGCGATGGCGTCGGGTGCCGGCCACGCATCGGCGGGCAGGTCCACCGCGAACAGCTCCACCTGCCAGCCATCGAGGGTGCGGCCTCGCTTCGCCTCGCCACGCTTCGGGAAGATGCTCGCCACGACCCGGACCTCGACCGCTTCGTAGCGGCCCCCGTCCGGCCTCCTGGTCCGTTCCCCAGGGGCCACGGTCAGGATGCCCAGGTCCGCGGCGGTGCGCTGTGGACCCGCGCCGCTGTCCGGGACCAGCCTCCACCTCGCCGCGCGCAGCCGGGCCAGGACATCGGGATCCTCGTACAGCTTCGGGCGGTTCAGGCGGGTGATGAAGGGGAGCGCGCGCGCCCGGCAGGCGCTGTAGAACGGCACGCTGCCGTACTCGCCATCCATCCTCACCAGCGAGCGCGCCATCGGGTGGCCCAGCCGCACGCTGGTCTGCACGATGCTGTCCAGCGCGCGCTCGAAGTCGATGACCCCCTCCCCGTTGCCCAGAGACAGGTGGGCGTGGACCCACGCGCCCGAGCCCGAGTGCTGCACGGTGACCTGCCGGTGCTGGATGTCCCCTCGCTTGCGGCCGGAGTACCCGGGCGCGCCGGCTCCTGCTGCGCGTCGTCGGGGCTCGGGGAGATCATCCCCCTCGGGCAGGTCCCGCTGCCGGATGGCCTTCACGGTGGGATCGAGATCGTAGACATGCCACCCCTCGCCACGGGCGTCGTAGCTCTTCACCGCCGGGTGCTGGAGCACCACGTCGATCCCAGCGAAGAAGGACAGCAACCAGCTCGCCCACTGCCGCACGAGCCCGAACTCCGCCGCGCCCAGCGCCCTGGACACCGCCGCGGGTGATGGCAGGCTGCGACGCCCAGCCACCGCGGCCACCTCCTTCACCCGGCGCCCCAGGACCTCCCACAGCTTCCTCACCCCATCGCTGGCGCTGGACGAGTAGAACAGCAGCAGCAACAGCATGATGTCCAGCCCGCAGTACCCGCCCTGCCGACGGATATGCACCCGCTGCCCTGCCTGATCCAGCTTGCCGCTGTCCCGCAGCTTCAGCAGCAGGGCGACGCCCTCCGTCAGCTTGTCGGGGATCCGCGAGACATCCAGGGTTCCATAGGTGACTTCGGTCGAACTGCGTGCCATGATGACCATCCTCTCTGGAGGCGGCCGCGGGGTGTGTCATCGGCCAAGATGACCCGCGGCCGTTACCCTCCAGGGACCACCCCTGGAGGTGGCTGGCTCATAGCTGGCGAGCCACTCCTGCGCTAGGTGTTGTCGATAAGCCACGTTTGACGCAGCATTTCGTGATCCGGCACGAGTGGGATCCGCTGGGCTACGGCTGGGATGTGGATGCCAGCGCCACCGTCATCGTCGATTCCGAAGCCGAGGCCGTCAAGGCCGCCTTCACCATCGCCGCGGAAGGCGTAGCAAGCGCCAGCGGAGTTGCCCGGGAGCTGAAGCGCCGCGGCATCAAGCGCGGCCGCAAAGTGAAGGGCAAGGACGGCTACATCACCGGTGCCACCATCAAGCGCATCATCCGCAATCCCGCGTACCGCACGGGTGACTGGACGCCCCAGCCCAACTCCCTGCCGGACTACGTCGTCCGCATCCCGCCTCTCATTGGCCAGGAGGTCTGGGAGGCCGCCAACCGGGCCATCGACCGCGCGCCCAAGTTCCCCAAGCGCAAGATGAGCGAGGACTACCTGCTGCGCGGACTGGTGCGCTGCGCCTGCTGCGGCGGGCCGGCCCGCGGCCATACCGTCACAAGCCATGGCGGCAAGTACAGCTACCAGTACTACCGCTGCGCCCAGATCGGCCGCCCCCCGCTCAACAAGGCCCCTTGTGGCTCCAGAGGCGCCCTGCGCACCGACCGCGTGGACAGCCTGGTCTGGGCTCACATCGCCCATCTCATCCGCGAGCCCGGCGCCCTGCGTGCCGAGGTGGAGCGCATGGTCGAAGAGGGCATGGCCGACGCCGTGAAGCCCGAAGCCGCGCTGCGCAAGCTGGACGGAGAGCTGAGGAACCTCGACGAGGAGCGGTCACGCCTCGTCCGCGGCTTTCGGAAGGGGCTGTTCAGAGAGGATGAGCTTGAGAAAGAGCTTCAGGACATCGAACGCCAGCGCGCCCCCCTGTTCCAGCGCCGCGACCTGGTCCTCCTGAAGCGCAAGGGCCTCCAAGACCAACAGGCCCGCCTGGAGGCCACCGAGGCGAAGCTGGCCGCTATGAAGGACACCCTCGATGACCTGAACTTCGCAGAGCGCCGCGCCGTCATCAAGGAGTTGGTCGAGAGGATCACCATCGACACCGCCGAGGGGACCATCGAGCTGCGCACCATTCTGCTGCAGGCTTCGGAATCCGAAGCCGGCGAGGGATCGGGCGGCAGGGGAGGAACGGGCGGGAACAGGCCTCCAGGGGGCTCTTCTCGACGCGGGCCCTTTTCTTACGGGAGTGATCAGGCTTCGAGACGTTTTTCGCTGCCAGAACCCGAAACTCCGCTTTGCATCGCAACCAGGAGAGCGGCAGCCCTCCAGCATCCCGAACCCGGTTGGTTCCCCATGCAGCTCTCCGCGCCGCTCCCCGAAGCATGAAACGGCCCGCGCGGACCCAAGTCCCCTCTCTGGCGGCAGAGATGGCCGAACGGTCCTCCATCGGAGCGCACCGCCAGGCGCATGGTCCGTCGCCTTGAGAAGCTGGGGTGCAAGGTGGAGCTCGCCGACGCGGCGTAAGGCCGGTGGCGGGCCCGAGCGCAGCTGTTTCTTGTTAGGTTGCCCGCTCCGCGCACCGGAGGCCTCCCATATGCGCGCGCTCTGCATCCCCTGCTTCTGCGCCTTGCTCGGGGCGACCCCCGCCCTGGCCGCGCCCACCCTGGTCCTGGATCACGCCCGCCCCCTCACCACGGCCGGCCCCAGCACCGACCCCGCCTGGACCCCGGATGGTCGCGCCATCAGCTTCTCCGGGCCTGGCCATCGGGGCCTCTCCCTGGTCAGCCTCGAAGGGGAGCTGCAGGCGCTGGCCGCGCCCGAGGCGCTCTCGGGCTTCCGCCATCGCTGGCTCGACCAGCCCCCGCGCATCCTTCTGCCCACCAGGGGCACGCTGCCGGCCCAGGAGCTGCAGTCCGACGGTTCTCTGTGCGATGCGCAACACCAGCCCCTGGTCTGGGCGCAGCGCGACGACATCTGGCTGGACACGGCGGACGGCCCCCTGCGCCTGACCCGGGGCGAGGATCGCTTCTTCGATCCCCAGCTGTCCCCGGACGGCCGCTGGCTGGCCTTCACAGGCCTGGCCACCGGGCTGCACGTGATGGACCTGGAAATGGATCAGCTGCACCACCTGGGTGGCGGGGGGCGCCCGGCCTGGAGCCCGGACAGCGCCTGGCTGGTCTTCGAACGCACGCGCGACGACGGCCTGCGGCTCACGGCGGCCGATCTCTGGGCCTGGTCCGTGCAGGAGCGCTCGGCCCTGGCCTTGAGCGCCACCGACGACGCGCTGGAGCGCCATCCCGCGGTCTCACCGGATGGCAGCAAGCTGGCCTTCGTGCGCGATGGCGCCGTCTGGGTGGGCGCGTTGCGGGAGGTGGAGCGATGAGCCCCCTGCTCGCCCTCTGCGCCCTGCTGGCGCCCGCTGCGCTGGCCCAGAGCGCCATCTGTATCGACCCGGGTCACGGCGGCTCCGATCCCGGCGCCGTGGCCAACGGCATCAATGAAAAGGACGTCAACCTGGAGGCCGGGCTGGCGTTTCGGGACTGGCTGGAGCTGGACAGCTCCGACGGCGATGGCGGCAGCTCCTGGCAGGTGCACATGACCCGCGAGACCGACGTGGAGGTCTCGCTGTCCGCCCGCACCGACTACGCCAACGGAATGGGCGTGGACTACTTCCTGTCCATCCACGCCAACGCCGGGGGCGGCGACGGCACCGAGACCTACGCCTACGCCTC
>CAZEFW010000300.1:0-4035 GCA_964511535.1 uncultured Myxococcales bacterium
CACGGCGCAACCCCTCAGGGAGCGGGAGGGGGGGCGGCTTCGCCGCGGGGGGCTGCGGCTCCCTGAGGGGTTGCGCCGTGCGTCGGGTGAGCGGGGTCCTGGGGCGCGTCGCCGGGCGCGGGCGCGGCCGGCGCTGGCGCGGGCGGCGCGGGATCCAGCAACTCCGGCTTTTCGATGACCAGCTGCATCGCCTTGTTGATGGGGATCTGGTACAGCCCCTTCTTCTCGTCCGCCACGGCGTACTTCTCCAGGGCGGCGCGGTACTTGGCGCGCAGCTCCAGCAGCTCCGGGTTGGGCCGCCCCAGGTCCTTGCGCTGCAGCTCACCGCGGGTCGCGCTCTTGAACAGCGACGTGAGCCCCACCAGGGACACCGCCAGGAAGATCACCAGCCCGACGAGCATGATGGTGATGCTCCTGGTGGCCGGGATGTCCGGCATCACCTTCTGGTCTGGCGCTTCCTTGGGATCATGGCTCATTTGGATCAGCTCCCCTTAGATATTCTCGAACGACAGCGACTCGGGCAACCGCGGGTCCTTGACCGGGATCAAGGGCGCCCGCCGCATCAGCATGCCAAGGGCGGCGATGAAGACCCCGCCCACTGCCAGGAAGCAGGTCAGGTCCAGCAGGCTCGGGTGCGCCCCGTGCTTGTGCAGGTTCGGCATCACCAGCCAGTAGATGTCGAGCAGGTGCATGGTCAGCATCCACACGGCTGCCAGGGACAGGGTCTTGGTGTTGCGCTTGATGGTGCGGGGCAGCAGGAAGAAGAACGGGATGACGAAGTGCCCGGCCCCCAGGGTGAGCGTCAGGTATTTCCATGACCCGGACCAGCGGTGCAGGAACCAGAGGGTCTCCTCGGGGATGTTGGCGTACCAGATGAGGAAGTACTGGGAGAACGCGATGTAGGTCCAGAAGGCGGTGAACGCGAACAGCATCTTGCCCAGGTCGTGGAAGTGCTCCACGTTGACCCGCCCGTCCAGCAGGCCGGCCTTGCTCAGCCCCACCGCCATGAGCGACATCAGCGCGTACATGCCCACCACCGAGCCGGCGAAGTAGTACACGCCGAACATGGTGGAGTACCAGTGCGGGTCGAGGGTCATGATCCAGTCGACCGCCGCGAAGGTCAGGCTCAGCGCGAACAGGGCGATGCCCGGAGGGGCCACCTTCTGCAGGTGCCGGGTGATGCCGTGGTCCCCGGAGCGGTCCTGGGCCGTGGACCGGGCGCGAAAGTAGAGGCTCAGCCCGGTCCAGATCAACAGGTAGGCCGCGGCGCGGGCGTAGAAGAAGCCGATGTTCAGGTACGGCTCCTTCCACTGCAGCAGCTTGTCCGTCGCCACCGCGTCCTCGTGGGTCCAGTGGAACAGGTCGTGGGCGCCCAGGGCCACCGGGATGAACAGGAACACTGACAGCGGCAGGGTGGCCATCAGGTTCTCGGCCAGCCGCCGCACCACCACGCTCCAGCCGGAGCGGGTTGCGAACTGCACCAGCACGAAGAACAGCCCGCCCAGCCCGAGGGACAGGAAGAACAGGAACGCCACCAGGTAGGAGTGATAGAACTGCTTCAGGTCGGCGCCGGCCAGGGCCGCCGTGGCGCCCCCGCCGATCACCGCCAGCACGATACCGATGACCGGCAGCTTCGCCAGGGCGTGCCCCGCGGGGATCGTCACGTCCTCAGCCTTGAGCTCTCTGTGGTGTGCGTGGCTCATTTGCCCTTGCTCCAGCCCTTGGAGTCAACGATGTCCGCGGGGACCTGGTCCACCGTGGCGCTCCGCCCGGCCTGCAGCGCGCGGACATAGGCCACGATGGCCCAGCGGTCCAGGGCGTTGATCTGCGCCGCGTAGCTCGGCATGTTGCGCACGCCGCGGGTGATGACGTCGAACAGCTGCCCCACCGACAGCGCCCGGATGCGCTTGTCGTGGAACGACGGCGGCGGCAGCAGGCCGCGCTTAATCACGATGCCGTCGCCCTTGCCCGCGCCGCCGTGGCACGGGGTGCAGTAGATGTCGTAGCGCTCGCGCCCCCGGGCCAGCAGCTTGTTGTCCACCTTCACCGCGGCGGGCATCTCGCGCGACAGCGCGCCGCCGACCTTCCCGGTGTGCAGGTGGCGATCCGCCCCGAGCTCGCCGCGGGCCACGGTGCCCGGCACCTGAGGCCGCATACCGCGCGTATCCTCGAAGTGCGCGCTCCCCTCCTGCGGGTCGACGCGGTCCTGCTCGTCCATGTTGGGGTTCAGGTGAATCGGCGCTTCCTTCGAGAGCTCGCCCTGGCAGCCGAGGCTCAGCGCCAGCAGGGCGAGGGGGAAGATATGGAGGTATCCCTTCATGGTCACTCCTTGATGCGCTCGATGTTCATGGCGCCCATGTCGAGCAGCATCTTTTCGGTCTCCTGGTCGTCGTATTTAGGGTCGCTCGCCTCCACCGAGATGAAGAAGGCGTCGTCGGTGACCCGCTCGAAGTTCCGCGAGCGGAACAGCGGGTGGTGGTGCCGCGGCAGCTTGTTCAGGCCGAACATGCCGAGCACCGCGCCCAGGGCCGAAAAGAGGATCGTCACCTCGAAGGTGACGGGGATGAACGCCTGCCAGCTCCAGTACGGCTTGCCGCTGATCACCAGCGGGTAGGCCTCCATGTGGACCCAGCTCTGCAACCCGAACGCGCCGGCCAGGCCGGTCAGGGCCATGACGAGCACGATGAACGGCAGCTTGGAGCTGGGCAGGCCCATGGCCTTCTCCAGGCCGTGCACCGGGAACGGGCTGTGGGCGTCCCAGCGGGTGAAGCCGCCGTCCCGCACCTGCTCGCAGGCGTGGTACAGGGACCTCGGCCCGTCGAACTCGGCCAGCATGCCGAAGGTCTTGGTGGTCTCGGCGTCAGGCATTGGCCCCCTCCTCGGCGGTCTTGGCGGCCGCGGCAGGCTCGGCAGGGTCCGGATCGTGGTCGTCGCCGTGGTGCGGGTCGGCCTCGGGCAGCACGGTCTTGACCTCGGCCATGGCCACCATGGGCGCGTAGCGCACGAACAGGGCGAACAGGGTGAAGAACAGCCCGAAGCTGCCCACGAAGGCGCCGATGTCCCAGATGGTGGGGCTGTAGTAGTCCCAGCTCGACGGCAGGAAGTCGGCGTGCAGCGACGTCACGGTGATGACGAAGCGCTCGAACCACATGCCGATGTTGACGAAGATCGACACGATGAACAGGATCGGGATGCTGGTGCGCGCCTTCTTGAACCAGAAGATCTGCGGCGACAGCACGTTGCACGAGACCATGATCCAGTAGGCCCAGGCGTAGTCGCCGAACGCCCGGTTAGCGAAGGCGAACGACTCGTACGGGTTGCCGCTGTACCACGCGATGAAGAACTCCATGGCGTAGGCGTAGCCCACCATGGAGCCGGTGAGCAGGATCACCTTGGCCATGTTCTCGAAGTGCCGGATGGTCACCAGGTGCTCCAGCTTGAACAGCACCCGGGCCACCACCATCAGCGAGATCACCATGGCGAAGCCGCTGAAGATGGCGCCGGCGACGAAGTAGGGCGGGAAGATGGTGGTGTGCCAGCCGGGCAGCTGGGAGACGGCGAAGTCGAAGGACACCACCGTGTGCACCGAGAGCACCAGCGGCGTGGCCAGCCCGGCCAGCAGCAGGTACGCCTTCTCGTAGTGCAGCCAGTGCCGCGCCGAGCCGCGCCAGCCGAGGGAGAGCATGCCGTAGATGATCTGGCGCAGGCGGGTCTTGGCCCGGTCGCGCATGGTGGCCAGGTCCGGGATCAGGCCCACGTACCAGAACAGGATCGAGACGGAGCCGTAGATGGTGACCGCGAACACGTCCCACAGCAGCGGGGAGCGGAAGTTGGGCCAGGCGTCCATCTGGTTCGGGATGGGGAAGACCCAGTAGAGCAGCCAGATGCGGCCCACGTGGATGGTGGGGAACAGCAGCGCGCACATGACCGCGAAGATGGTCATCGCCTCGGCGAAGCGGTTGATGGAGGTACGCCATTTCTGCCGCAGCAGGAACAGGATGGCGGAGATGAGCGTGCCCGCGTGGCCGATGCCGA
>CAZEFW010000301.1:0-3883 GCA_964511535.1 uncultured Myxococcales bacterium
GGCCGCCGCAGTCCACGTCGGTCTCGTCGCCGTTCTTCACCCCATCGGTGCATGTGGGCGCCGCGCAGACGCCCCCCTTGCACACGCCGCTTGCGCAGTCGGACGCCTTGCCGCAGCTCTTCCCATCGCTGCACTTGGGGCAGGCTGCACCGCCGCAGTCCACGTCGGTCTCGTCGCCGTTCTTCGCCTTGTCCGAGCAGCTCGGCAGCGGCGCGTCCGGCGCGGGCATGTCGGGGCGGGTGTCCGCGGTGAACAGGTCCCCCGGGCCATCATAGCCCACGGCGGACTGGTCCCGGGCCACCTGGTCTGGCCCTCCACCGCCGCGGTCCACCGGGCCTACTGTCCCGGGTACCCCCTGGTCGCCGCAGGCCGAGGCCAACAGCAGGCACAGCACCATGAGCAGCTGGGTCGCAGTTTTGCTTCTGGACATCGCGCAACGCTCCTTTGCATGTCAGGCCCCCAACCACCTACGGGGCGGCGGACCATGGCGACCTCGGAACAACCCGCGGCAATGGGAGAAGGTTTCAGCAGGAGGGGGGTACGGCAGCCATTAATAAAGGATAACACCATCCATTTATGCCATTGGGCAGATGCGGTTGATCTGGATCAAGTGGTTCGCGGCCAAGCCGGCGTCGCGCTAGCCTTCTGGATGGCCCGACCTCGCATCGGAATCATCGGGCTCGCCTGGCTGCTGTGGATCGGCTGCAATCCGGAGCAAACCGCCCCCGGCGCCCCGGACATCTCCAGGCCGCCCGACCGCACACGGCTTGATCTGGCGCCGATTCAACCGCCCCTGGATTCCTCCGGGCCTGGCGACGGCCAGTGGCTCGCCTTGCTGGGCGGTGACTCCACCGATGAGGCCATCGCCGCGGCTGTGGATGTGGCGGGGGACGTCATCGTGACGGGGTACTTCCGCGCGGTGGCCAGGTTCGGACCGGTGCGCCTGACCACGGCAGGCACCCGGGACGTCTTCGTGGCCAAGCTGGACGGCCGCACCGGCGCGGTGAAGTGGGCGACGAGCGCGGGCGGTCGCCTGCAAGAGCTCGGCACGGCGCTGGCGGTGGGTCGAGGGGGGGAGATTTACCTCACCGGGTTGATGGACACCGACCCCGCCGGCGGCGGCAGCCGCTTTGGCCATACGACCCTGCATGGCAGCGGGCTCGACGATATCTTCGTGGCCCGGCTCGGCCCGGACGGGGCCTGGCGCTGGGCCAGATCTGTGGGCGGCGACGGGAGGGAGCTCGGCAGGGCGCTGGCGGTGGACGGCGCGGGGCAGGTGTGGCTCGCCGCCGATACCACCAGCGCGCGGGTCGAGGTGGGGGGACGCGGCCTGGAAGGGAGCAGCGAGACTCATGACCTGCTGCTGGTGCGGCTGGACGAGTCGGGCAAGGTGCTGGACGCGCGTCGGCTGGGCGGCAGCGGACATGACCACCCGGCGGGGCTGAGCCCTGCCGCCGATGGCGGCCTGCTGCTCTGCGGCCGCAGCGAGGGGGCCGCCAGCGTCGGGGGGCTGCAGCTGGAGACCCGCGGCGGCTACGATCTGTTCGTGGCGCGTTTGGACCGGGCCGGCCGGGTGAGGATGCTCCTGGGGACTGGCGGGGGCTGGCCTGATGATGGCGCCATGGCCGTGGCTGCGGGCCAGGGCGGACACACCCTGCTGGCCGGCTACTTTCGCGGGACAGTGAACATGGGGCACGCGCGGCTGACCTCCACGCTGCTCGGCGCCAACGCGCTGGTGGCCCGGCTGTCGCCGACGGGCCAGGTCAGCTGGGCGCTGGCGCTGCGTGGCTTTTTCGGGTCGCGGGCCCATGGCCTGGCAGCGATCCCGGGCGGCGGCGCGCTGTTCACCGGCTCGGTGGTGGGGGACGCCTCGCTGGGGGCGCTGAAGCTCCCCTCCACCAACGACCTCTTCTCCCGGCTGTTCGTGGCCCGGGTGAACGGGCGGGGGATGGCCACCTGGGCTCGCGCGGCCGGGCCAACCGGGGCCAGCGATGGGCGGGCGGTGGTGTGGCTCCCCGGGGGCGTGGCGGTGGTGGTGGGGCGCGCCTTCGGAGCGATCACCCTGGGCGAGCGCTCCTGGACCACGCGGGCCTCTTCGTCGGACGCGCTTGTGTGGGCGGTGCGGCCAGAGTGACCATGGCCCGGGTGAGCATCAGGGGAGGTGGGGTGTCGGCTCAGTTGTTGACGGGGTAGCAGGCGGCCCCGAAGCCCTCCATGGTGTAGGGGTGGTCCGGGTCTTCCAGGGGCAGGATCAGGTCGTAGTAGATCGGGTTCTGCCGATCACGGATGTCCACCAGGTAGGCGCGGCTGTACTCGGCCTCGGTGAGGTTCTTGGCGTCATCGTGCTTGTCGGCGGCGTCTGCGCGGGCCGCCATCACGCTCACCACCACCCAGTCGTCGTCCTGGCAAAACTGCACGTAGGAGTGCAGCACCTTGAAGGAACTCCACTTCTTGTACTTGGCGGGATCCAGCAGCGCCTGCCCATAGCCCGTGCCGGCCGTGCTGGGCGATGCGCCGGTGACGAGTGAGGCCATCTCCGCGGCGCTGAAGGTGGCGAACATCTTCTTGTCCGAGTAAGGGGCAGCTCTGGAGTTGACCCAGGTCTTGGTGCCGCCGCTGTAGGAGAACCCGTAGGGCTCGTGCACGATGGAGCCGGTCACCACCTCGTCTCCGCTCATGTTGAACGCCGGGTGGGCCAGGTTGGCCTCACGGACCACGGTCACGTTCCCCTTGCTGTCCACGGTCTCCAGGTAGGCGTCGGTGGTGGTCTGGTCCACCTCGAAAAACGCGCCGGTGCGCGAGTTGTAAACCACCGACAGGATCTTCGGGTCCGCCGTTGGATCGCCCATGTCGTCCTTGTCCGCAAAGACGACCCACTCCGGGTTGGCCGGGCTGACCTGTGGGTCGTTGTACGACCGCATACCCCCGCCGACCCGCGACGCCTCGACGGTGAGGAAGGTAGTGTAGACCCAGTACATCGTCATCAGGCGGGAGGTGGAGGCGCCGCCCAGGAATGAGAACTGTCCGATGTTGCCAGTCGCGGAGTCGGTGAAGATGATCTGCTCTTGGCCGGCCGCGTCGAGGTAGTAGTCAGGAAAGCGCGCGTCGTCCCGCAGGTGCTGGTGAGTGGGAGTTGAAGCGTTCATGTCCAGGATGCGCAGGGAGTGGGTCGACGAGGCCCCTGAGACATAGGACTGGCGGTCGAATGCGACGTACCTGCCGCTGGGGCTTACGGCGGGGAAGATGGCGGAGTAGTTCGAGCCGTAGTTGGTCAACTGGCTGGAGGAGATGGCGTAGCCCGCGTTGTGGATGGTGGAGCCCTTGGCCCGGTACTTCAGTTGATACAGGTTGCAACTCTCGGCGTGTTCGCGGGAGCACCCCTTCTGCCGTTTGGCGTCGAAGTTGCCGCTCGATCCTGCGCTGAGCACGATGTTGAACGTCCTGGCGTGGGCGGTCGCCCCGGGGCCGACGGCGAGGAGCAGGCAGCAGGCAGAGAGCAGGATCTTGAGCAGCGTTCTTGTCATCATGTGGACCCCTTTGCTTGTGGATACCGATATCGAATACAAGAACCATGCTAGTTTTCTCTGCTGAAATTAAAGGGGTTTTCGGCGCCAAGGTGTTACCCGCAGGTAACGCGCCAGCGACCCTCGATCCAAACTGGAACCTGGAGGTTACAGTTTGCCCTGGCGCACCTGAACCAGGTCACTGGAGCCAGCTCCAGGAAGTAACGCAAGAACCCCCAGAGGCCCCTTGACATGCCGACAGCCAGCGGCTATTTATTTGCCCGCTGTTGCTGGCGCGAAAGTGGCGGAATTGGCAGACGCGCTGGATTCAGGTTCCAGTGGCCGCAAGGTCATGGGGGTTCGACTCCCCCCTTTCGCAA
>CAZEFW010000302.1:0-3745 GCA_964511535.1 uncultured Myxococcales bacterium
CGCACCCGAACGGCTTGGGGACGAAAGGCAGATCGTGCTGCTCCATGTAGCGGGTCTTCGCCGGGCTGCTGGCGCCCGAGACCACAACGAAGCGGTCCTTCAGATCCGGATGCTCCCGGGTGGCCTCCCGGTGAAACTCCAGGCCGTTCATGTTGGGCATGTCGATGTCCGTCACCACCGCATCGAAGAACTTCTGCCTGGTGGCCTCGAGGGCCTCCACACCGTCGCACACGGTGGTGACTTGCCCTGCCGAGGCGAGGATCATGGAGGTCAGGCTGCGGAGGTCCGGGTCGTCATCCACCACGAGGATGCGCACGCTCCAGATCTTGGCCAGCTTCGACAGGTCCTGCTCTGGACGGAGGTGCGGCGGGAGGGTCGCCAGGAAGGCCTCCACCGAGCGCTCGTGCTCCTGGATGTGCGCGACCACCTTCTCAACCTCGCGCCCCTCGCCGCGGCACTTCTTCAGCACGTACAGGAAGACCTCGTTCCACTCGGCGACCTCCACCTCGGCGATGAGAGAGATGGCGCTCTTCCGGGTAATTGTGCCGGACCGGGCACCGACCATGAGGCGCCGCAGGGGCGCCTCGATGTTCTCGCGCAGCCCGGCGTCGAGCCGAAAGTCGATGCTCGGTTGACGCTGTCGCGCGGCGAGCTCGTCCCTGATCCCCTTCAACAGGTTCGCATGCTGCAGTTCGCTCTCGACCAGCTCGCTCAGGAACTCGGAGATCAGAGGATCCGAGCTCAGCGCCGCGGCAGTTTGCTTGTACACGTCATGGGCCAGCAGCTCGATGCCGATGAGCCAGTCCAGCAACTCGTCCAGCGTGGATAGTGTGCTCTCGGGTGCCATCTCCGTCCCTCCTCACCCCGGGCGCGCCCCGGGATCCCGGCTGATGATTGGATGATACCACCACACCGAGGGCGCGCCGGCCTCTTCCCCTGGCGAGTGCTTGCCTCACCTTTCCCCCCTGAACTGTCGTTCACACCTGCCAGGATCTCAACAGATTCGAGACGCCGGCGTGTACCACGGCACACCGTAAACCTCTGATATCAAACAAAGTAAACGGTCGCATTGGGCTGGCATCTGTATTGCTTCGTTCCCCCGGGCAAAGGAGGCTCCCATGAAACATCACCTGTATTTTGCTGCTGCCCTCTCCTTGCTCGTCATGTCACAGGGGTGCTTCATCCAGGACAATTGCTGGACTGCCGAGACCAGCGCCAGCGCCACGCTGACCCTGCAGGACGGCTCGTCTCAAGACTACCGCTTCGATGGCGACGCCTACTACACCGACGCCGAAGACCACAGCGAGGGATCGCCCCTCGAGCTGTCCGACAACACCCGGCTGACCCTGGACCGCTGGAGCCGCGGCCAGCTCTCCGGCTACCACCTCCCGGGGTGCAACGGTGAGAAGGTGGAGGCCCTGGTGCTCGAGCTGGGAGACGATATCGGCAAGAAACGAAGCGTGGCCATCACCGGCGCGCGCCTCACCGTATGCTCCTTCAAGGGCGGCACCCTCGACCTGGCCCCGCCACGCTGGCAGGCCAGCGGTACCCTGGAAGTGCAGCAGGTCGAGGACCTCGGCGAAAATCAGCGCGGCGAGGACGTTGAGCGCAGCAAGGGCCGCTTCGACCTCACCCTCACCGATTCCCTGACCGGCGAGACGGTCCGCCTGACCAACGGCGCCTACCAGGTGAAGGTCACCCACAGCCGCTGCATGCCGGGAGTCACCATGTAGCCATCGATTAAAATGTCAAGTGGTGGGGTCTGACCCCCACACTTGACATTTTTGGCGGTGTCGTCGCGCCATGTTTGCCCGGCGCAGGCAGGTAGTGATTCAATGCGCCATGGCTCCGCGGCGCAGGCTCGTTTTGAAAATCTTCCTGGTTTCGCTCGTCACGGTGCTTGTCAATATCGTCCTGATCAGCGCCTTCCTCTCGTGGCGCCTCGACCAGGACTGGATCTGGCTCGGCAAGGATCTCGAGGCGCGACGAACGGGGCGGTTCAAGCAGCAGGACAGCCTCAAGATCCTGGTGGTGGGGGACTCCTTCACCGCAGGAGAGCTGTCCGAGTCCGGAGTGGGGTACGCCGCTTACCTCCCCGAGGCGTTCCGGGAGCTCGGCTTCGCCGGCGAGGTCGAGGCGGTCTGCGTTGGACTGGCGGGAAGCACCACCCCGGTGCACTACCGTCAGATCAAGAGCTGGTTGCGCGAGTCGGGCCAGGTCCCTGACCTGATCTTCATCATCACCGGCGCCAACAATATCAACGCTCACAGGTTCCAGTCCCATTTCATCAAAAACAGCCCGCGCGCCTACGAGGTCCCGGGGTGGGTCAGGCTGCTCTACCGCTTGCCTCGGTGGGCCACCTGGGGCATGGACAACGCGGCGTACCACCTCGGGATGGCCGAGCTGGACAACCCGACCAAGACCACATTCAAGCCGCTCACGCGCTACTGGCGCGAATCTCCCGCTTTCATGTCGTGGGCCAACACGCTGCTCGCGAAGTGGGTGGTCTCGCTGCACGAGCTGGGGCGCGCGCGGGAGATCCCGGTGGCCACCGGCAGCTACATCTCCGGCGGAGTGCATGATCCGCTGCGGGCCACCGCCAGGCGCCGCGGCATCCCGCTGTTCGACATCGAGAGCCAGGCCCTCGACGAGTGCATGCTGCGGTGGGGCTTCTACACCGACGACGGCTGGCACATGGCAGACGCCGGGCACCGATACTATGCCCGGCGCCTCGCCTGGTGGCTGGCCAACGGGGTTTTGCGGGCTGGCGACCGTCGCCTGACGCCGCCGAAGCTCCCCCGGTGCGCTGCGCCAGACCCGGGCGGAGGCGGGGCGTGAGCTGCGCTGGGCGGGCGACGCTCCAGCGGATCGAGGCCCCTCCGCCGGCTTGGCCACAGGTTCGGCCTGGCGGCCCTCGCTTGACACTCCCCCTCCCCCCTCCCAGAATTTGACCACCCATGCCAGACCAAGACGAAGGCCAGCAGAAAACCATCCTGGTCGCCGACGACGAGCACAATCTTCGCAAGGTGCTGGGAGCGATCCTGCGCCGACAGGGCCACCGGGTCATCGCCGTGGGCGATGGCGCGGAGGCGTGGAAGGCGCTTGCGGACAACGAGGTTCACACCCTGATCACGGACCTGCGCATGCCGAAGATGGACGGCATGGAGCTGCTGCAGCGCGCAGTGCCGACCTACCCGGACATGCCCGTGATCATGCTCACCGCCCACGGCTCGGTGGACAGCGCAGTGGCCGCGGTCAAGCTCGGCGCCTTCGACTACCTGGAGAAGCCGTTCGAGCAGAAGCAGATCAAGCAGATCATCGCCAAGGCGCTGCGCACCAACGAGCTGCGCCGCCGCGAGGTGCGGCTGCCCGGGTCGGACGAGGCCACCGGCCGCTACGGCCTGGTGGGCAAGTCACCTGCCATGCAGGAGGTGTACAACGTCATCGAGCGCGTGGCGCGCACACCGAGCACGGTGCTGGTCACCGGCGAGTCGGGTACGGGCAAGGAGCTCATCGCGCGCGCCCTGCACCAGCAGAGCCCCCGGGCCGAGGCGCCGCTGATCAAGGTCAACTGCGCGGCCATCCCGGATACCCTCATCGAGAGCGAGCTGTTCGGCTACGAAAAGGGCGCGTTCACTGGCGCGGCCCGCTCCAAGCCTGGCCGGTTCCAGCTGGCCGACTCGGGCACCCTCTTCCTCGACGAGATCGGTGAGATCCCGAGCGAGATGCAGGTCAAGCTGCTGCG
>CAZEFW010000303.1:0-3741 GCA_964511535.1 uncultured Myxococcales bacterium
CGCGGCCCAACCGCCGCTACCTGGAGCATGACCTGGTGGTGCCAGGCCTGTACGGCGAGCAGGTGGCCGAGCTGGTGGTGGCGCTGGACACCTCGGGGAGCATGGGCCCGCAGGAGCTGAACGCGGTGGCCGGGGAGCTGGAGGCCATCGTCCCGCTGGCGCGTGAGGTGACCCTGCTGGTGGGGGACACGCAGGTGCGCGAGGTGCTGCGTGGGGACGAGGTGCTCGACCGCATGCGGGGCGATGGGTTCAAGGGCGGCGGCGGCACCGACCACCGGCCGGTGTTCGCGTGGCTCGAGCAGCGCAACCGGCGGCCCGACCTGCTGGTGGGGCTGACCGACCTGCGCAGCCGGTTCCCGGCGCGCAAGCCGCCCTACCCCGTGCTGTGGGTCGCTCCCCCCATGCACGGCGAGGCCCCCTGGGGCCAGGTGATCGAACTGAACTGAAGCAGAGAGGGGATCATGACGAGCAAGAAGCGAGCGACGAAGAGCAACCGGAAGTCCGTCGAGCCTTACGAGGGCGACCTCGAGTACCTGCAGGACGAGCTGCACTGGATCGAGGCGCGGGCGCGCCGCATCGGCGCGGACTCGCGGCTGGGGCGGCTGGGCCACGACGACAGCCGGCCCAGCGTGCGCTGGAGATATCACGGCAACAGCGACGACGACGAGTCGCCGGATCGGCTGCGGCGGGCGCGGCAGCGGCACGGGCGGCGCGAGCGGCAGCTGCGCAAGCGCATCGACGCCAGGCTGGAGGCGGGCCGCGACGCGGGGCAACTCACCGCCCTGTGCCGGCTGTGTGACAAGTACGAGCTCGACGCGTTCGAGCGCACCGTGCTGCTGCTGGCCGTGGCGCCCTGCATCAGCCACGGCTTCGACGACATCTACGAGTACCTCGACGACGAGAAGCTCCACGGCGGGCTCACCGTGGAGGCGGCGTTCATCTTCATGCAGACCCCGGTCCCCGAGCGGGTGGCGCGCAGGCGGTGCTTCTCGCGCAAGGCGCCGCTGGTGTCCGCGGACCTGATCACGGTGGACCTGAGCGGGCGCTATACCAGCCCCAAGGACCTGCTCGGCACGGAGGTCAACCTCACCGGGCGCACCTTCAGCTACCTGGTGGGTGACATGGCCATCTCGGACGAGTTCCTCGAGTTCTCGTCGGTGGAGCGGCCCCGGGCGCGGCTGTCGCAGGTGGTGCTCCCGGAGGCGGACAAGCAGCGCATCCTGTCGGTGGTGCAGCGCCATGATCGGTACCTCGCCTGCCGCGAGGCGTGGGGGTTCGACGAGGTGATCCGCTACGGCCGCGGCGCCCTGATGCTCTTCTACGGCAAGCCGGGCACAGGCAAGACCATGACCGCCCACGGGGTGGCCCACACTCTGGGCAAGCGCGTACTCAACGTGGACATCCCCACCTTCCTGGAGAACCGCGAGGCCGACCGGTTCATGCCCGGGCTGTTCCGCGAGGCGCGGCTGCAGGACGCGGTGCTCTTCTTCGACGAGTGCGAGGCGATCTTCGCCGGGCGCCAGTACGGCAACGACGTGATGACCCTGCTGCTGACCGAGCTGGAGCGCTTCGACGGCGTGGCCATCCTGGCCACCAACCTGCCGCAGGTGCTGGACGAGGCGCTGGACCGGCGCCTCCTGGTCAAGGTGCGCTTCCCCGATCCGGACCGCCAGGCCCGGCTGGAGATCTGGCGCAACCACCTGCCCGACGCCGCCCCCCTGGCGCCCGACGTGGACCTCGAGGCGCTGGCCGACCGGTTCGAGATGAGCGGCGGGTACATCAAGAACGCCATCCTGGTGGCGCTGGCCGCGGCCGTTCACGAGGGGGGAGACGCGCCCGTGATGCGCCAGGACCACCTGGAGGCGGCGGCGCGGGATCAGCTGCGCCGACCGGCCGAGGAGGAGCCCGATCAGGTGGCGCCCGTGGCCCGCCTGGGCGACGTGATCCTGCCGGCGGAGGTGATGGCCCGCATCGAGGAGCTCGTGGACGCGGCGCGCAACCGCCGCACCGTGCTGGAGCGATGGGGCATCGGCGCCCACCTGAGCTACGGCAAGGGCCTCAGCGCGCTGCTGCACGGCGAGCCGGGGACCGGCAAGACGCTGTGCGCCGAGGCCATCGCCTCGGAGCTGAACCGACCGCTGCTCACGGCCCACATCCCGGCGGTGGTCAGCAAGTGGGTGGGGCAGACCGAGCGCAACCTGGACAGCCTGTTCCAGCGCGCCCGGGCCCAGCAGGCGGTGCTCTTCCTGGACGAGGCAGACTCACTGCTCACCGAGCGGGGCGCCGGGCGCGCCTCGCGGCATGACGACTCGGCCGTCAACACCCTGCTGGCCCTCATCGAGCGTCACGAGGGAGTGGTGCTGCTGGCCACGAACCTGGTGCAGCGGCTGGACCGCGCCCTCGGCAGGCGGATGACCTACCGGCTGTGCTTCCCCATGCCCGACGCCGCGGCGCGCGAGCAGATCTGGCGCCGCCTGCTGCCGGACACCGTGCCCACCGAGGACGACGTGGATCTGGCCGACCTGGCGCGCCGGTATGCCCTGAGCGGCGGCCTGATCAAAAACGCCGTGTTCAAGGCAGCCTACCGGGCGGCGCGGGAGGGAGGCGCGCTGGCCCAGCGGCACCTGCAGAGCGCGGCCCGTGAGGAAGCGCAGGGCAGCGCCGCGGGCAACGGCAACAGCATCGGCTTCGCGCCCACCGGGACTGACGGGTCCGTGAGCAGGTGAAGGCCACGGGGGTGGAAGGGATCCGCTGACCGGCTGGCCGGAGCTTGCGTCCGGCCGGCCGGACCAGGAAACGCTGGCGAAGGCGCAACAACCCGAAATCATGACGCACCAATGATGGCATTCGACCTGCACTCCTCACTCGCAAGAGAACAGGAGGCGACACCATGGTTGAAGCATCCCCATTCGAACATCGCCGATTGCTGGGCCACGACCGGTACGACTGCGCCATGGAGCGCGAGTGGTTCGAGCGACATGAGCCCTGGCTGTGGGAGCAGCTGGCCAGCGGGACCACGCGCTGGGCGGACGAGCCGGCGTTCATCGTGGACAGCGCCCTGGCCTGGTTGTTCGCGCGAGCCCGTGGCCCTCACCCGAGCTGGGAGGAGCTCGATGTGAGGGAGTTTCTGCTGGAGGGCATCGCCCTCGGTGGGCTGCCGGCCTGCCACGGCCCCCGGGATGCGCTGCTCGGGCTCGGGGAGTTCATCGCGTGGATGGGGGATAACGGAAAGCTGGAGCCGGCATCCGCCACCCGACTGCTGAGGGAGATGGATGCCTGCGGAGATCGGTTTCTGGCTCTCCTGGGGGACGGCGGCTCCGAAGAAATGGCAGAAGGACCGCAGGCGCGGATCGCGCCCGCCGACCATCAGGACCAGGGGCGGCTGGTGTACGCGGAGAACCCCTGGTTTCCGGTCATCAGACATGAAGAGATGAGGCAGCCGATCACTGGCTACTCGTAAGCCCCGAGTCGGAGTATCATGGGACGCTGTAAGCCACAGCAAGCTGCCTCCAGTTGCTGTAGGCTCTCAGCCAATTCACCGTGACCGAAGCCAAGCCCAAAAAGAAGGCCGCTCCAAAGAAGGGGGCCGCTCCCAAAAAGAAGGCCGCGCCCAAGAAGAAGGCTGCGCCCAAGAAGAAGGCTGAGCCCAAAAAGAAAGCTCCGGCAAAGAAGGCTCCGGCAAAGAAAAAGGCCCCGGCAAAGAAAAAGGCCCCGGCAAAGAAAAAGGCCCCGGCAAAGAAA
>CAZEFW010000304.1:0-3733 GCA_964511535.1 uncultured Myxococcales bacterium
AACAGCAGTGGAGGGAGGACAGCATGGCACTAAAGTGGCGCTGGGGACGAATCCTCACGGCAATCTTCCTGATCCTCACCGTGATCTCCGTCGTCTTCTATCTGATCTTTGGTGGCTCGGCAGACACCATCACGGAAAAGGCCCGAAAGGCGGCGCTGCTCAAGGCTCAAGAGGTCGAGCGGGAATACAAGCTCGCCAAGAAGAACGGCACCGCCGCCGATGCGTGCGCTCAGGCGAGGAAGGCAGTGGATCTCTACAGCAACTCGGGGGAGCCGGACAAGATGTTCGAGTGGGTGAAGATCGCTCAGGAAGATTGCAAGTGATGAGCCAGCAGTCGCAGCTCGGTGTTTTCATCGGTTAGTCCCCCAGTCTTTCGCGCCGCAGGGCGCGCCCCCCTGTGCGGCTGCTAAGCTTTGCAGCATGATCAAATCGTCCTTCGTGCTCGTCACCTTGCTCCTGGCGGCGTGCTCTGATTCCGATCCCGACGCGCTGGACCTGGGGGGCGCGCTGCGAGATTCGACCGCGGACAGGGGCAAGCGTGACCTGCCGCGCCCTGACCTGCTGTTGCCGGACGCGCCGGCAGGACCGACCCACCTTCAGCTCGCCATGCACTGGGCGCCGATCTGGTATCAGGACAGCGACTCGAGCGACTACAAGGCTGACTACATCGTGGCCTACGACTTCGACGGCGACACGCGCTCCGACAATAACTGGGAGAACCTGCACAACAAGAGCGCAGACCTGCGGGCGGTGATCTACTACTCGGTGGTGGAGACGGAGACCCACTGGTTTCTGCTCTACTGCGACTTCCACCCGCGCGACTGGGACGAGAACTGCAAGCCGCTGCCGCTGTGGCCGAACAAGTGCCACGAGAACGATCTCGAGGGCGCCATGGTGGTGGTGCGCAAGGCGGGCGGCAAGCACGGGACCTTTCACCTGCTCTACACCGAGGCCCACAACGTGCTGCACGTGCACACCAACGATCCCGGGATCACCGCCCGCACCACCAAGAGCCTCGGCAGCAACAAGGTCACCTTCGAGCAGGGGAGCCATGTGCAGCTGTACGTGGAGTCCAAGGGGCACGGCGTGTGCGCGCTGACCTACCCCGGCAGCAAGCACTGCAAGCACCCCATGGGCGCGGGCAAGGACCCGTTCCCTGGCGGCGACGGGATCGTCTATTACCCCACGGGCAAGGCAGAGGTCCCCTCGGGGGGCAACGACCGGAAGGTGGGCTACGCGCTGGCGCCGCTGCGCACCACGCTCTGGACCCGGCGCAAGGACATCTGCGACAGCGGCTGCACCTTCGATCAGAAAATGATCTTCGAGGGGCGGACCCTGGGCAAGGCGTTCGACGGCGACACCCACAAGGGTGATGCCGCCAACCCGCCCTGGGCCTGGGACGATCCCGACGACGGCGCGGTATACCGGGGGAGCTTCTTCTTCAGGCCGGCCGAGACGGCGCTGACCCACCTGAAGATCCCCGGGGCGTTTTCAAAGAAGTACCTGCACAACCCCTACCTGACGGCGCCCTGAGCGGGTTGGCGCTCCCGCCCACGCCGGGCCATGCCCATCTACATCGGCAGGGCCTGGAATCCGGCACGCAACAGCGACGCAACGTCGCGCAGGAACCGCGCGACCTCCGTGGAGCCGCCGCTGGACACGGCGATGATCAACGCGTAGCCGAACAGATTCGCGCCCGGAAGAAAGAGCCAGGAGAAGAGGAACCCTATTCGCTGCAGGTCGAGCTGGTTCCGGTGGATCTGCCGCCAGTTCGTCACCAGGTGATAGCAGAAGGAGAGGCCGAGGAGGCCGCCAAACCAGGTGGCCGATGCGGGCGGCAGCAGCAGCGCTACCAGGAGCAGGATCACTGTCAGGGTGGGGAAGAAGTAGGGCGATGCTGTGATGAGCCAGTTGCCAGGCCCTCTGATGGTAACGCTGCCGCCGTCCCGCCAGGTGACGCTCAGGCCGGTCACCGTGTGGAGCGTGAGCCACGCGAACAGCGCGTGGGTGAACTCGTGCTCGAGGGTGGTGAAGAAGGAGCCCAGGCCAGGGCGCCCGAGCACGGTCCGCCAGAGCAGGTAATAAAGCAACGCGCCGGCGGCGAAGGGCGCCACCGTGAGCGGCGCCTGAGCGATCCGCGCCACCAGCCGACCGGCGGCGACCACCATGAAGGGTAGGAGCGCCACTGACGCCAGCGCTGCCGGCCACTTCAGAAGATTAATGAGACTGCTGAGGACTCTGGAGATTCTGCCGAGCATGGGCCCTTGGGGCATACTCCCGTTGCTGTGAGATGCTGCCGCGACCTGGCACAGAATCCCATTTCGTCATTCTGTCAGTTCGTCGTTTCGTCGCCAGGTCCCTCGCGCCCGGAGGACGCGATCAGAGCGCGAGCATCGTGAAATAGAACCGGCTCCCCTTGCCCGGCTCCGACTCCACCCAAACCCGGCCGCCGTGGCGCTCCACCAGCTTCTCCACGATGGCCAGGCCGATGCCGCTGCCCGCGTAGCGCTTACGCACATGGAGCCGCTGGAACACGTGGAAGATCCGCTCGGTGTGCTCGGGCGCGATGCCGATGCCGTTGTCCTGTACGCAGAAGCGCCAGCGGCCCTCCACCTGCTCGGCTGTCAGGTGCACCCTTGGGGGCGCGGCCCCATGGAACTTCACCGCGTTTGACAGCAGGTTCTGCAGCACCTGCCGCAGCTGGGAGCGGTCTGCCATCAGGGTGGGCAGCGGCCCCACCTCCACCACGCCGCCGCACGCCTCCAGCCTCGGGCCGAGGTCATCCAGGATGCCCTGCACCAGCGGCTCCACCTCCACCGGCTCCAGCTCCATGGTCTCGTTGCCCAGGCGTGCGTACTGCAGCAGGTCCACGATGAGCCGGTTCATTCGGGTGGCGCCTTCCACCGCGTAGTCGATGTAGCGGTCTGCCTCGGCGTCCAGCTTGCCCCGGTACTTGCGTCGCAGCAGCTCGGTGAAGCTGGCCACCATGCGCAGCGGCTCTTGCAGGTCGTGGGACGCGACGTAGGCGAACTGGCGCAGGTCCCTGTTGGAGCGCTCCAGATCGTCCAGCGCCTTACGCAGCTCTTCCTCGGCCGCCACCAGGTCCGTGATGTCGCGCCAGGAGGAGCGGCTGTGCAGGATCTTGCCCTGCTCGTCCCGCACCGCGGACACGTCCAGCAGCACCGGGATGGTCTTGCCCTGCTTTGTGCGCAGCACCAGCCGCGCGTTGTGCACCTCGCCGGTCTTCACGAAGGTCTCGAAGGCGGCCTTCACCCTGGGCATGCAGCTCGGGTCGTACACCTTGAAGATGGGGCGGCCTACCAGCTCCTGTCGGCTGTAGCCCAGGCGCTGGCACAGGGTGCGGTTGCACTGCTTGATGCGCGCCGAATCAGCGTCCACCGAGACGTACATGTCGGGCGCGTTTTCATAGATGTCGCGGTAGTAGCGCGCCTGCTCGCGCAGCTCAGACACCTCACGCTCCAGCGCCGCCAGCCGCGCGGGCGTCGCTCTTCCAGCATCTGCTCCATCATTGGACATCAATAAAACCCCCCGGTCGCCTGAACCAGGCGAATTATACCACCACTCAAGCCACGTTGACCGGGCACGGGTTGAAGTTCGATAATCATCGGCGGAGGTATCGGATGCGCGGCATCACCTTGATCTTGATCACCTGCCTGGCCGGCTGCGCCGACAGCGGGTTCTTCTCGCGGCCCGACCGGACCACGGGGATCCC
>CAZEFW010000305.1:0-3642 GCA_964511535.1 uncultured Myxococcales bacterium
GACCGGTTCCTGCTGCCCACCGAGCAGACCATCTTCTCGTCGTGCATCAAGAACCCGCCCTGCTACGAGGGCGGCAGCGAGTACAGCCTGTACAACGCCAGGGACGCGGTGAAGAAGCACCTGCCGCGGGCCCAGAACGACCCGTCGAAGATCCGCACCAGCGCCACGCTGGTGATCATCGTGGCTACCGACGAGCCGGCCAACAGCCTCTACAGCATCGGGTTCAGCTCCAAGAAGTGCCCCCTCGACGCGGCGACCCAGACCAAGCTGGACCAGGCGCTGCAGCCGTACCTCAACCTGTTCACCGGCGTGACCGACCCCGAGGCGGCGGCCATGTACCACATCATCGGCAACGTGTGCGGCGGCAGCACCAGCTACGGCATGAACCACGGCCACATGACCCTGGCCAAGAAGCTGGGCGGCCAGATGGCGTCGGTGGCGCAGAAGAACCTGGGCAACACCCTGCAGGTGATCATCGACTCCATCGTGGGCAAGGCGTCCCCGGTGGTGCTCGACTTCGTGCCCATCTCCTCCTCCCTGGCCGTGGCCATGGACGCGGTGCAGGTCCACCGCAGCCGCACCAACGGCTTCGACTACCGCACCAACGCCAACTCGCTGGTCTTCATCAACGTGAAGTACAAGAAGGGCAGCGAGGTCATCGCCAGCTACAAGCGCTGGAAGCGGCAGGAATCCCTCAAGTAGCGAGGCGCAGCGAGCCGACACTCTCCCCTCAAGTCTCAAGCCTCAAGCCTCAAGCCTTCATTTCCTCCGGAACCTATCCGCAGTCGCGGCGTCATACCCCCTGTGACCGGCCCCGCCCGGGGCTGACAATCGGACATCTTCGAAGAGGAGGAGACCATGGGTATCCGCCGCGTGGGTGGAGTGCTGTTGTTTCAATTTATGGTGCTGACGCTGGCGGGCGCAGGAGAGGCGCGGGCGGATCGGGGGCCGCGGGTGACCAACGGGGGGTTCATGCAGACCACCGGCCCCGACGGCAAGGCGCGGCCGTTGCCGCTGAAGCACACCGACGTTCAGGCCCACATCGCAGGCACCGTGGCGTCGGTAAAGCTGACCCAGCGGTTCGCCAACGACAGCGACAAGCCGATGGAGGCGGTCTACGTCTTCCCCATGCCCCACCGCGCGGCGGTGTACGCCATGACCATCACCGTGGGCAACCGCCGCATCGCCGGCGTGGTCAAGGAGCGCGCCGAGGCCCGGGCCATCTATCGCAAGGCGCGGGCCGCGGGCAAGACCGCCGCGCTGCTGGAGCAGGAGCGCCCCAACATCTTCACCCAGTCGGTGGCCAACATCCTCCCGGGCGAGGAGATCCGCGTGCAGCTGTCCTACGTGGAGGACCTGCTGCCCGACGGGAACCGCTACGAGTTCGTCTTCCCCATGGTGGTGGGGCCGCGCTACGTGGGCGGCGGCGCCGCCCTGGCGCGGGCGGCCAAGGGTGGCGGCTGGGGAAAGGACAGCGCGCGCATCCCCGACGCCTCACGCATCACGCCGCGCCTGCTGCGCAAGGGCAAGCGCCCGGGCCATGACATCTCGGTGCGGCTGCGCATCCAGGGCGGCGGCGTGGCAGTTCGCCACCTGCAGGTGGTGACCCACCGCGCGACGGTGTCGCAGCAGACCGACACCGCCAGCGTGACCCTGGATCGGTCCGACGCCATCCCCAACAAGGACTTCGTGGTTCGCTATCAGCTGGCCGGCGAGCGCCCCGGGGTGGGCGTGCTGACCCACCGGGACCGCCGCGGCGGACACCTGATGCTGATGATCCAGCCCAAGGCGAAGATGACCGGGGCAGACATCGCGGCCAGGGAGTATGTCTTCGTGGTGGACAACTCCGGCTCCATGCACGGCTTCCCGATGAAGCAGGCCCGGTCAGTTATGGAGCGCAGCCTGCGCAACCTGAGGCATGTGGATACCTTCCAGATCATCCGCTTCGCAGGCTCTGCCGGTCAGATGGCGGCGCGCCCGCTGTTCGCGTCGAAGGCGAACATCCAGCGCGGCATGCGCTACGTGCGGCGCATGCACGGCGGAGGCGGCACCCGGTTCCTGCCGGCGCTGAAGCGCGCGCTCAAGGCGCCGCGGGACCCGGCGCGCAGCCGGATCGTGCTGTTCATGACCGACGGCTACGTGGGCTATGAGCACGAGATCCTGCGCTACCTGCGCGAGCACGCCGGCACCACCAACGTGTTCGCGCTGGGCGTCGGCTCGTCGGTCAACCGGTTCCTCATCGACGGCATGGCCCGCATCGGCGGGGGGGCGCCGTTCTACATCCTCAACCAGGAGAAGGCGAGCGCGGTGGTGGAGCGCATCTTCTCCACCATCTCCCGTCCGTCGCTGACCAACATCGATCTGGAGTGGGAGGGCGTGACCGTGGACGACCTGAGCCCGGTGGCCATCCCTGACCTGTTCGGGGGCAGGCCCGTGGTGCTCACGGGGCGGTTCAAGAAGGGCGGAAAGGGGCATGTCACCGTGCACGGCCGCCTGGCGGGCAAGCCGTTCAGGCGCCGCCTGGCGGTGTCGCTGCCCACCACATCCGCGGCGCAGAACGAGGCCGTGGCGTACCTGTGGGCGCGGCGCCGCATCGCCAACATGATGGACCTGTACGCCACGGAGCAGCGACGGCAGAAATCGCTCAAGGCGTCCGTGCTCAGGACCGCGCTGGCCTACAACCTGATGAGCAAGTTCACCAGCCTGGTGGCGGTGGACCAGAAGGTCCGCAACCTCACCGGCCAGTCCCGGCGCGTGGACCAGCCGGTGCCGCTGCCCCAGGGGGTGAGCGGCAAGGCCGCGCCGGCAGCGGCCTTTGGCGTCGCCAGCCCGCAGGATGCCTCGAAGCATGCAGCCAACGCGGGGGTCCTGGGGCTGCTCGGGGCGAAGAGCGCTGGCAGCAAGGGGGTCGCGTCGGCCTTCGGCCCCGGCTCCGCGCTCGGGGCGGACTCCGAGGCCTCGCTGGGCGGGCTCATCGGCAACCAGGTTGGCGAGTCGTACGGCGTGGGCGGCCTGGCGCTCAAGGGCACGGGCAGGGGCGGCGGCGGCTCGGGCCAGGGCACCATCGGCCTCGGTACCCTCGGCTCCATCGGCAAGGGAGGCGGCGGCGGGTACGGCGCCGGCTACGGGCGCGGCGTCGGCAGGCTGCGCGGCCGCCGGTCCAGCGGCCCGCGGGTGGTGGCGGGGCAGGGCGTGGTCCGCGGGGCGTTGAGCAAGGAGATCATCCGGCGCATCATCCGACGCCACATGAACGAGGTGCGCTACTGCTACCAGAAAGAGCTCGCTGGCGAGCCGACCCTGGCGGGCAAGCTCTCCATCCGGTTCACCATCAGCCCCACCGGCAAGGTGGCGGTAGCCTCGGTGGCATCCACCACGCTGGGCAACGAGAAGGTGGAGGCGTGCGTGACGAAGGCCGTCAAGCGCTGGCTGTTCCCCAAGCCGGCCGGGGGCGGGGTGGTCATCGTGAGCTACCCGTTCAACTTCAAGCCCTCGGCGGGGGCGACGCCCAAAAAGGCGCCGGCGAAGAAGCCCGCGGACGAGGCGAAGCCGGCGCCGGCGGCCGCGCCCCCCCCCCCCGGGGCCCCCCCCCCCCCAACCCCCCCCCCCGGGGCCCCCCACACCCACCACCCCCCCCCCCCCCCC
>CAZEFW010000306.1:0-3597 GCA_964511535.1 uncultured Myxococcales bacterium
GGTCTCTTTGACCGCACTACACACGATGAACGACTTGCGATCTATCATGAGGCGTATCTGCGGGCCTTGCGCGAAGTGGCGGCCGAGGTCCAGGGAGCGTATCTGGTGGACATCGAGGAGCATATCAAGCGCTACACCCACGGCGATCCGGTGATCGACGGTCGCTTTGTCATCGACGTGATGCACCCGAACCTGACCGCCAACAAGATCATCGCGGAGGCCATCGTGGAGCGCTTCGTGGTGGCCCAACGGTTCGCCGCGGACCGGCTGGATCATGGCCGCCATGTCACCGGAAAGATCTGGCGCCAGCATGTCCCGCCCGTCGACTACATGGGCGCAATCTGCGAGCGCTACATCCGTGATGGCGAGGCGGTGGACGAAGCGCGCCGCCAGCGATGCGTGGCCGATATGCTGGCCGGGCTGAAGAGCGCCCCAACGACCCTCGGCCGGCGAGAGCGCCGCCGGGTGTGGGAGCTGATGTTCTATGACGGGCTGGCTGGCAACCGCCGGAGCTTCAAGCGGGCGCGGATGATATACCAGCACCCGAACCTCGCGCCGGGGGGGCGAGCGCGCGGCCCACGGGGTGCCGCCCCGGGGCATCCAAGGAGGAGCGCCGATGAGACTCGATGAGCTGTGGAAACGACAAGAGGGGCCGACCCTCTCCTTCGAGGTGTTCCCCGCGCGAACGCCCAGGGGGGCGGCCAAGCTGGAGCGGGCGCTGGACCGGCTGTGCGACGCGCGGCCGGACTTCTTCGCGGTGACCTCAGGCGCCGGCGGCTCCACCCGGGAGGGCTCCCTGGCGCTGACCCGCGCGCTGCTGAGTGACCGTGGCCAGCAGGTGCTGGCCTACTTCAACGGCTACGGCCAGGCGCCGGAGGAGGTGGCCGCCACGGTGGACGCGTACGCGGCGCTGGGGGTGGAGAGCATGCTGCTGGTGCGGGGTGATGCGCCGCGCGACCTGGACAACTTCGAGCCGCATCCGGACGCCTTCGCCCACGCATCGGACCT
Source organism: uncultured Myxococcales bacterium (assembly GCA_964511535.1). Taxonomy (GTDB): domain Bacteria; phylum Myxococcota_A; class Polyangia; family CAZCFB01; genus CAZCFB01. Next base: position 1,009 of record CAZEFW010000306.1, read on the forward strand.
GCTGGCCTTCGCCGCGGCCCGGCCCGGCGCCCCTTGCCTGGGCGGCGCGTGCTACCCCGAGGGCCACAAGGAGGCGCCGTCCCTGGAGCGCGACCTGGAGTTCGTCAAGCTCAAGCAGGACCAGGGCGCCTCGTTCTTCATCGCCAACTATTTCTACGACAACGCGCACTACCACCGGTTCACGGAGCTGGCCGCCCGGGCCGGGGTGACCGCGCCCATCGTGCCCGGCGTGATGCCCATCTTCAGCGTCAAGATGATGGAGAACCTGGCCGCGCTGTGCGGCGCGCAGATCCCGGACCGGGTGCGCCAGGGCATCGCGGACCTGCCGGACGACAAGGGCGCCCTCGGCCGCTTCGGCGTGCAGTACGCCCTGGACCAGTGCCGCGACCTGCTGGCCAGCGGCGCGCCGGGGCTGCACTTCTACACCATGGACAAGAGCAAGGCCATGGTGGGGGTGGTCAAGGGGCTGCGGGCGGAAGGGCTGGCTTAGGCGCCGGCCCTGGCGGGCTGGCGAATGCCAGAGTGCCAGGGTGCCAGAATGCCAGAATGCCAGAATGCAGAGCCTGCTCGAAAGCAGGGGTCAACGGGCGCGGCGCCTGGTGAGGTTCTGCGTCCGCGCGGGGCGCTTTCGCGGTGGCTTCCTGGTGGCGCGAGGCCGCGCCAGCGGATCGCGCTTGAGGGTGGAGAACACGGTCCTGTAGCGGCCGGTCTTGTGCTGAACCATGACCACGGTCAGGTCGCCGCCGATGCGGCTGGCCATGTGCTTCCAGTTCTTCTTGATCCGGGCCCCCGGCTCGTGGCCGATGACCAGCATGGCGGGACGGCCGCCCGAGGTGCGTCGGATCAGCTGCTTTGTGGCGTGCCGCAGGACGCCGCCGATGCGGTTCTTATTTTGGGTGGTGATCGACTTCATCGAGACCACGGTGCCGTCCCGCAGCTTGCCGTCCCACTCGTTGCCGTCCACCACCGTGCTCAGCCGGACCAGCTTCTTCCTCAGGGCCGCCCCGGCCACCAGCTCGAAGGCCGCGCCTCTCGCGCTCCCCTCGTCACCCGCGCGCGCCAGCCGCTTGACCACGTCGAAGGTGCCCGCCATGCGGTCCACCTTGTTCAGCGCGTTGAGCGCCCTGGGCAGAAACGGTTTGGCCGCGGGGTTGTGGATCAGCTGGTCCATCATGGCCGGGTCGATGTTCCCCCGCCGCTGGATGGCTGACAGGGACTTCTTGGCCAGGCTCTTTTCGGCAGGCGTGCACCGGGTGAGGGAACAGATCGGCCGGTCCGCGGCCGGAGCAGCGCCGGCCACGCTCCCGGCCAGCAGCACGATGAGTGCCAGGGCGGAGAAACGCAAAACTTTCATGACCCCATTTACTGCAAGGACCGGGCCCAACCTCAACTGGCTGTAATCACAAGGCCTGGCCGGTTCACATGACCGATAACCGGTGCGATGTCACTGGCGACGGCTGTCGCCGCCAGGCCGGAGGTCTCTCGGACCCGAAACGGGCGGTAGAAGCGGCGTCTCGCCGCTTTCATTTGCAGCAGGGCCGCAATGGAACGCGGCAGGATGCCGAGTCTACTTGCTCTCTGGAAGCGGCGGGCTACTTCCCCACGAACAGCGCCGCGTCCCCCGCGCCGATGCTCACGGTGACGCTCTTGCCCGACAGGGTGGCGGTGCCCTTGCCGGCCACTGCCTTGAAGCTGGTCACCCCGCCGGTGACCGACAGCGACCCCACGGCCTTGTTGCTGACGGCGGCGCTGCCCCGGTTGACCACCACCAGCGCCAGCTCCTTGTTGCCGCTGCCGTACCAGGCGTAGACATACAGATCCGACGAGGACCAGAGCGTGGTGCGCGTGCCCTTGCGCAGCGCCTTGCTGGTGGACCGGGTGATGCCCAGGGACCGAACGAAGTTGAGCAGGTCGGTCTGCTGGCTGTTGAGGGTGGTGGGCCCGCCCCCCTTGGTCATGGTCAGCTTGCTCAGGCTGCCGGTCCAGATCATGTCCCGCCGGTTGTCCGGGTCGCCGCCGCCCGGCAGGGCGATCTCGTCGCCGGCGTAGAGGAACGGGATGCCCGGCATGGTGAACAGCACGGTGAGCGCCCGCTTCATCTTCTTGTACACGTCCGCAGCGGTGTAGGCGCCCGGCGGCATGGAGCCGCCGCACTCGTGGCTCCACTTGCAGTTCTTCTTGCTGTCGTTGGCCGCGTTGCTGGCCATGCGGCTGGAGTCGTGTGCCCCCAGGAAGCGCACGTGCAGCTTGGCGTCCTTGTAGTTGGACTCCGCCTTCTTGATCACGGCCTCCACGCTGTCGAAGCCCATGGAGCCGCCGGCCAGCCCGGACTGGGTGGCATGGTGGGTGGGGAAGTCGAACTGCCCGTCCAGGCCGTTCTGGCCGGTGTAGCTGTCGATCCACTTGTAGCCGTTGGAGAAGCTCTCGCAGAAGAAGTTGTACTTGTCCCCCTCGCCCACCGCGGTCTCGCCCAGCAGGTAGACGCGCGCGCCACCCTGCTCGAACCGCTGGCTCAGCTTGGCCCGCAGGTTGTAGATCGAGTTCGGCTCCACATGCTTCACCGCGTCCACGCGGAAGCCGTCCAGGTCG
>CAZEFW010000307.1:0-3564 GCA_964511535.1 uncultured Myxococcales bacterium
GAGCCCGAAGAGCCCGAGCCCGATCCCGAGCCCGAGCCCGAGCCCGAGCACGAAGAGCCCGAAGAAACCGAAGAGTCCGAGGCTGAGTCCAAAGATCCCGAAGCCGAACCCGAACCCGAGCACATGCCCCCGCTCCCCAAGGAAGACGACCTCGTCCTCGACGAGGACGAGCTGGAGCCGCTGCTCGAAGAAACGCCAGCGCCAGAAGAAGAGCCGGCAGAAGAGCCGGCAGAAGAGCCAAGCTCCGAGCTGCAATCATTTCCCTCCGAAGCCCCCACTCCCGCGCCCGAACCTGCGCTCGAACCCGAGGAGCCGGAAGCGCCCGCTGAGCCGGAGCTGGACGCCACGCGCGCGCCCACCTTCGACGAGGAGCCCGAGCTGGAGCCGGAGCTGGCGCCCGTGGCCACGGATGACGTTCCCACCGGAATCTACCCTCCCCCCTCCGACCGCGAGGAGGACCCGGCCCTTCGTGAAACTGCCCTGGCCTCCACCGAGCCCTGCTCCCCGGCTCCCCTGGACGCCTCCATCACTGCCATGCACGCTGCCCGGGATCGCGACGCCCTGCTGCTCGCCTTCGGGCGCGGCGTGTTCATGCACCTTCGCCGGCTGCACCTCTACGTCCTGAGCCATGGCCACCTGCGCGGCTGGCTGGAGATCAACGACGGCAACCTGGACATCGAGGCCATTCGCAAGGTCTCCATCTCCATGGAGCTCGACTCCGTGTTCGCCTCCACCCTGTCCCAGGGGGAGATGTTCCTCGGGCCCGTGCCCCAGACCGACGGCAGCGCCGAGATCCTGTATCGCATCGGCTTCGGCCCCATCGAGGAGGTGATCCTCACCCCGGTCCTCATCGGCCAGCGCATCGCGTGCCTCCTGGTAGGCACCGCGCACAAGCCGCCGCTGTCCACCGGAGCGGAGCACGCGCTGCAGCGCCTGACAGCCGAGGCCGGCCTCGCCTTCACGGCCATGATCCTGCGCAACAAGAAGAACCGCACCAGCCAGCCGTCCACCCCCGAAGCTGACGGCGAGCCGCTCCCCTTGCTGGTGGAGGCCCTGGACATGGGCGATGATGGAGCCGAGGCGGCCGCAGAGAAGCTGCTGAACATGGGCCAGCCAGCCATGGAGGCCGTCCTGGCGCGCTTCCCCGGCCGGAACCCGCCGCCGCGGCCCGATCTCCGCATCGGCCTGGCCACCCTGGAAGAGCTGGGGCCGTTCCTGTCCTGCCTCGGCAAATTCGACCGTCCCCTCATCGCAGGGCTGTCGCCGCTGTTGAACCACAGCAATGACGACACCCGGTTCTTCGCCACCTACATCATGGCGATGCTCAACTACCCCGAGTCGGTGGTGCTGCTCGCCTCACGGCTGCAGGACGAGGACCCCGGCATCCGGCTGGTGGCGGCCTTCGGGCTGGACCACATGCGCGAGTTCCCCCACTTCCGGGTGGTGCAAGAGGACCTGCTGAGAAACCTGGAGAACTCCGTGGCCGAGACGCGCCGCAACGGGTGCGAGGGCATCGCGCGGTTGCTCGACCGGAATGGGATCCCCGGGCTGCTGTCGCTGCTGGAGGACCAGGAGCCCGAGGTGATGGAGACCGCCTCCTGGGCGCTGGTTGAGCTCACGCGCCACGACTTCGGGCTGGACGCTGGCCGCTGGCGCGACTGGTGGAACCGGAACCGGGATTTCCACCGCATGGAGTGGTTGATGGACGCCTTGACCCAGGCGGACGGCTCCAATCGGCAGGCGGCGTTCGAGGAGCTGTTCGCCATCACCGGCCTCTCCTTCGGATATGATCCCGAAATGGAGGCGGACGATCTCCTGGACGCCCAGGAGAAATTCCTCGACTGGTGGCGACGGATCGGAGTTCACCAGCTCAGATAACAACCCGCCGATATTATTGGCGAAGAATAAAAAGTACCTCAGGCTTGTTATTCCGCAGCCACCCTGCGCGCGCGCGGCGTAGATAGGGGGCAGTGGTGAACCGTGGTATTTGTCGGCTATAAAGAACATCTGGTAAGAGACTGAACCGAAGCCCTCAGGAGGAGGACCCATGCGTTGGCGGAACCCTATTATTGCCATTGGCCTTGCCGTGATCATGGCGGGTTGTACGGATGTGGACGGCGACTTTCAGGACCCGGCTGACGGCGGGGGGATATCCCCTGACAGCGTGGTCTTCTCCGACGCGGGGGACATCTGTTCGGACCCCACCGGCGACTACGACGGCGACGGCATCTCCAACGCCCTGGAGGGGTGCCTCACCGGGCGCGACTCCGACGGCGACAAGATCCCCGACTGGCAGGACTTCGACTCTGACGGCGACAAGGTCCCCGACGCCGTGGAGAAGGGCGCCAAGGCCAGCAGCGGCAAGTGCGCCGGTGCCAAGCCGCCCAAGGACAAGTGGCCGTGCGACACCGACGGCGACGGCGTGCCCGACTACCTGGACAAGGACGCCGACGGCGACGGCCTCCAGGACGGCAACGAGGACGCCAACTTCGACGGTCTGCTCGGCTGCTGCCTCAAGGAGTGCAACAAGCCGGACGTCAAGTGGCAGAAGACCAACTGCAAGCTGACCAAGGACGGCTGCGGCGCCGGCCAGAAGTGCGTCAACAAGAAGTGCACCCCGTCGGCGGCGTTCAAGTGCTCCGAGGGCGAGACCGCCCCGCTGAAGAAGGACACCTTCGGCGACGGCAAGCTGGACAACGAGCGCGGCACCTTCATCTGCCGTGACGCCACCGAGGACAAGCCCCAGGGCCGCAAGGCGGTGCAGCTGCGCAAAGACACCACCGGCGACTGGCACATCGCCATCGAGAAGTTCGCCAAGTACGGCGCCATGAAGATCGCCAGCGCGTCGTCCAAGATGGCGGCGGCGAGCATCAACTACGACAAGAGCACCGACGAGGTGGCCGGCTTCATCGTGTCCAAGGACACCACCAACTCCAAGGTGCAGGACGAGCTGACCGCCCTGATGTCCTCCATCTCCTCCTCGGGCATCGGTACGGTGACCGTGCGCGCCTCGGGTAGCCAGAACAAGAGCCACGACAAGTACGACCAGATCGAGGGCACGCTCATCGACATCGCCCCGAGCGGCGGAATGGACGTCTCGTCGGCGCGTAACCAGATCGTGGCGGCGCTGCTGGGCAAGCAACTGGCGGACCTGTCCAACGTCACCGCGCCCTTCGGCTCCAGCCACACCTCGCTGGTGCTGCGCTTCACCACCGTGCGGCGCTTCGGGTTCAAGAAGGACAGCTCGGGCAAGCTGGTCACCGACTCCAGCGGCAACCCCATCGACGGCGGCGACACCAAGAAGTGGCGCGTCATCATCATGGGCGCCATCGCGTCCAAGACCAACTACCAGAACCCGAAGCTGCAGACTGGCTTCCTGCTGGACGACCTGTCCAACGGCACGCCCCTGGCCATCAGCGCCGACACCGTGAGCAACGAGTGCGACGTGGGCACCATCACCCAGCTGCCCATCGCGGACATCATCTGGGTCATCGACGAGTCGGGCTCCATGAGCAACGAGCGCCAGGACGTGGTGAACAACGCCAACAACTTCTTCTCCCGCGC
>CAZEFW010000308.1:0-3554 GCA_964511535.1 uncultured Myxococcales bacterium
GTAGTACGGCGTCTCCTGCAGGTCGAGGCCGGTGACCTGGAAGCACGGCGTGCAGGCCGAGGCCCCCACGGCGGCGAGGATGCAGCAGATCACCAACGCCCTCCAGCTGTCGCCAGCGCCGCCCATATCAGCCCCCTCCTCCCGGCACGCCCTGCCCGTACACGCACAACTCGACCGCGAAGCCGAGCGCCGCCAGCGCCGCCAGCTGATCGAGCTCGATCATCAGCGAGAGCGTGCGGGCATCAGCGCCCGCCTGCACGCCGACGCTGGCGCACCGGCGACTGCAGCGGTCCAGCGCCTCGCGCGCGGGCGCGGACAGCTGCTCCGTGGCCCGCAGGAACCCGGCTATGCACCCCCGCACCGTGGCCTGCTCGTCGAAGACCTCCAGCGTCACGTGGTGCACCTGGCCGTCCCAGTCGTCCCTGATGGGCGTGGCCCCGGGATCGAACTCCGCCAGCAGCGCTGACAGCCGCTCACTGGACGTCAGCTCGAAGTCCACGTTGAGGAACGCCGTCTGCTGCTCTGCGTCGCCCGTCACGCCAGCTGCTCCCGCGCGTCCATCAGCACGAACCCGAGCAGGTTGACGCCGCGCCAGCGGTGGGGGTCGGACGCTGCGGGGTTGCTGGCGCCCAGCCCGATGCCCCAGATGCGATCCCGGGGCGAGGCCTCCACCAGCACCTTGTCCCCGGTGGCTCGCAAAAACCCGCCCAGCGCCTCGTCCTGGGAGAACTTGGCCACGCTGCCCGCGAGCACGATGGCCTCCCGGTTCGCCTCCCACATTTCCTGGTCGAAGCCCCGCACGCCCCTGCCCAGCTTCTTGGCCGCCGCCGGGTCCGGCGCCTCGAGGATCTTCCGCCGCGCCTCCTGGTCGCCGAACAGCGCCGCCTTGCCCGCCATCATGAAGTGCTCCGCCGTGGCGTAGCGCCGCCCGTCCACCTCGAACGGCGACGGGTACCACTGGCTCAGGCACGCCCGCGTGGGCCCCTGGCCCGGCTTCTCCGTGTGCCCCCAGAAGAACAGGTACGCCGGCGGGTCCGCCGGGTCGAATGTCTGCCTCAGGTCGCCGATACGCATCGGTCGTTATCCCTCCTGATCACCCGCGGTCCAGCGAGACGAGCCGCACCAGGATCTCCGAGATCGATCCGGCCGGGTCCTCCCAGTCCATCAGGTGATAGATCTCCCGGTACAGCGTGTAGGCGCAGCGCAGCCCCGCCGCCTCCGCCGCGGGTACCAGGGTCATCCATGCCTCATCGAAGCCGCTGTTTTCCTGGTGCGGAAAGCTCCCCCGGTAGATCACGCTGGCCACCGCCATGGCCGGCAGCGCGTCCACCTTGAACGCCCCGCCCTCCGGGGACTCCTGCCGAAACGCCCCGTGGCCGGACTCGATCTCGAAGCCGATCTCGAACCGGAACGGCGAGCGCACCGGGTTGCCGCCAGGGTCGAGGGGCTGGTCCGCCGCGTTGTGGTACAGCCACATGGGCGTGACGCCGTCGGGCGGGGTCACGCCCGCCTCGTCCGCCGCGGCGTCGATGTCGTCGATGCGCCCAAAGTAGCCAGGCATCTGGCCGAAGTCGATGGGCTCCACCGAGCTGAGCAGGAACACCGGGGTGGGCGCGACCTCGCAGAAAAAAACTTCGGAGTAGGCGTAGTGCTCGGTCTCACGGGCCATGGGGATATCGCCGGCCATGTACGCCTCGAGCAGGGCCTGCGAAGAATAGGGCGGGATGATCCTCGGCTCCTTCATGCGTCACCACTCCGGCATGAACGACTGGATCACGAAGGCCAAGCCCCTGATGGCCAGCATCACCGCCGCCGCCGTGAGGAACAGCGGCATATCCCCCTCGGGCGCGTAGTACCAGATGCCGATGAACACTCCGCCCAGCCCCGCCATGAGCGCGCCGCCGATGAAGGTGTAGATCCGCTCGGCCCGGGTGTCCGGCGCGTACGGGATCATCACCAGAACGCAGTATGTCCCGGAAACCGACACCGCCATGGCCAGGGGGAGCCACTCGAAGATGTAGAGCACCAGCTCGCCCACGATGGTGAACGCCGCGGCGGCGATGGTGAAATTCCAGAACAGGTCAGACTTCACTGCGGCCTCCGTGGTGCCAGCTCATCCCTTCCAGCTCTCGATCTTGATGGCCATCAGCGCGCTCACGATCTTCAGGTCTTTTTTGGCATTCACCGGCACGTTGAATGGTCGGCCCATCTTGTACTGCTTCGCCTCTTCGATGGCCTGGTGGACCGGAGCCAGCGCGCTGTCCTGCAGCGCCACCTGAACCGCCCGTTCGGGGAACAGGAATACCACGAGGAAGTTGTCCGCGGCCGGGATGCAGGTGCAGATGGTCTTGCCCTTGCCCTTGAGCAGCAAGATCCAGCCTGACTTCTTGGTATAGAAGCTCCACTCCTGGTCCACCGCCGGCAGATGGTCTCCTGCCAGGGCCAGCAGCGCGTCCCACAGAGACTTGCGGCACCCCAACTGCTCGGTGAGCGCGGCATCATCCGGCGCCTGCCCCTTTTCAGCGAAGACGCTCGTGGTCTCGGGTGTCTTTTTTTTCGACCTGGCCATGAGAGAAACCTCCGGCAAATGTACGCCAACCAATTCTGGGAATGCCAAGGGCCATTTGTACCACGGTCGGCGGGCCGATCGGCCAGCCAGGCCACGGGCACCCGTACCGGGTCCGTGCCGCGGCCGTACTCCTGTGCAGCGTCCCATAACGCCCCGGTCACCTGGAGGTCATATCCCTCGAAGCTTGTTCCGGCCGCGACGGTATAATCTGAACATGAACCCGATTCGATGGCTCCTGGCGGGCATCGGCATGGAGGCAGGACGCAAGGTCGTGGACGCACTGGATGAACAGCGCAAGCAGGAGCGCCGGGCGCGGCGGCGCAACATCGCCATCGTGGCGGTCTCCATCGTGGGGCTGGTGCTGCTGGCCGGAGTGTTCCTCAGCCTGATCAAGTGGGCCATCGGCCTGGTGCTGCTGGCCGCGCTCGGCTACGGCGTGTGGTACTTCGTGGGCCCTCCCATCACGCGCTTTTTGACTAACCTTCGCGCGGGGCGGAGAGAGCGCAAGGAAGCGCAGGAAGCCGCGCGCACGGCGGACGCCCGCCAGCAGGAGATCGAGCGCAAGCTGGAGGAGATCAAGCGCGACGTCGGGTCGGGACCGGGCTAGCTGTCGGCGTCTTTCGTCCGCTCGACCAGCCGCTTGATCTCAGCTTCTTCGCCCTGCTTCAGGATGTCCAGGTACCGGTCGCCCGCGCTAATGATGGCGGAACAGATGACCGTCGTCCCGAGGCCGAGCTTGAGCTTGGGGCGATTGGTCTCCAGCAGCTCCCGCCTGATCCGGGTCAGATCCAGGCGCTTTGCAACCATGTTCATCAGCTTGGCCAGCAAGGGCTGGTCGCCGGCGTTGGTCTTCAGCAGGTCCAGGAGCACCTGGTTGTCCGCGGCATGTCCCGCATGCTCCCCGGCCACCCTGTCCAGAGAGGCGGATAAGTCCGGTCCCAGGCCATAGATGGCGTCCAGCTCGGCCTCGTACTTCGCGATGCTG
>CAZEFW010000309.1:0-3444 GCA_964511535.1 uncultured Myxococcales bacterium
GCTGCCCTCCAACCTGACCCTGCCCAAGTACGAGTACACGCCCTACGACAAGTCGAGCGAGTCGCCCCGCGACCGGCAGGAGCCGAGCCTCTACCCCCTGGCCGACGAGACCCTGGCCTCGGGGCTGTGCGACGCCACCATCCCGGGCGAGGCCAAGAACGAGCTCAAGGGCTGGCTGGTCTACGGCACCAACCTGATGCAGGCGCTGCCCGACCCGCGCCAGACCCGCAAGGCGATCCAGGCCCTCGACCTGATGGTGGCCGTGGACGTGCTGCCCGCGGAGATCTGCGGCTGGGCCGACGTGGTGCTGCCCGAGTGCACCTACCTCGAGCGGTGCGACGACGTGTGGACGCCGGCCTACAAGCAGCCCTTCGCGGCGGTGCGCCAGCCGGTGGTGGAGCCGATGTACGACAGCAAGCCGGGCTGGTGGATGGCCCGTGAGCTGGGCCGCCGCCTGGGGCTGAACGACTACTTCCCCTGGAAGGACAGCTTCGAGTATGCCAAGCACCGGGTGAAGAAGGGCGGCTTCGACTGCGAGGCAATGCAGCGCACCGGCGTGGTGCTCGGCGAGAAGGTGCCCGTGTGCGAGGAGGAGGGGCTGCAGCTCTCTTTCGACACCGAGAGCAAGAAGATCGAGCTCCACTCGGCGCAGCTGGCCAACCTCGGGTTCCACCCGCTGCCCGAGTTCGTGCCGCCGGAGGAGCCCTCCCCCGGCATGTTCCGCATGCTCAGCGGCCGCGCTCCGATGCACACCTTCGGGCGCACCACCAACAACCGCTTCCTGTCCCAGGTCTTCTCGGAGAACGAGGTCTGGATCAACGCCGACGCGGCCCGGGCGATCCCCGGCTTCGAGGAGCGCCCGCTGCGCAGCGGCGACCGCGTGGTGCTGGTCAACCAGGACGGCGTGCGCTCCAGGCCGGTGCTGGCCCGGGTGACCCAGCGCATCCGCGGCGACTGCGTGTTCATGGTGCATGGCTACGGCCACACCGCAAAGGGGCTGCGCTTCGCCCGCGGCCGCGGCGCCTCGGACAGCGAGCTCACCACCCGCTACAAGACCGACCCGATCATGGGCGGCACCGGCATGAACGTGAACTTCGTACGCATCGAACGGGAGGCCCAGGCATGAGCGACAAGACCCCCCGATACGGCATGACCGTGGACACCATCCGCTGCGTGGGCTGCAACGCCTGTGTGCTCGGCTGCAAGGCCGAAAACCGCGTCCCCGAGGGCGGCTTCCGCGACTGGATCATCACGGTGGGCCGCGGCCGCTTCCCCGACCTGTCGCTGGAGATCCGCTCCGAGCGCTGCCACCACTGCGAGCGCAGCCCCTGCGTGGACGCATGCCCCACCGGCGCCAGCCACCGCACCGACGAGGGGGTGGTGCTGGTGGACCCGCGCCGCTGCACCGGCTGCAAGACCTGCATGGCGGCTTGCCCCTACGGCGCCCGCTACGCCCACCCCGACGGGCATGTGGACAAGTGCACCTTCTGCCACCACCGGGTGAGCGAGGGCAAGCAGCCCGCCTGCGTGGAGATCTGCCCCACCAAGGCGCTGACCTTCGGCGACCTGGGCGCACGGGACAGCGAAGCGAGCCGGCTGCTGGCCCGCCGCCCGCACAAGACCTTAAAGCCGGAGCTGGGGCTGCGCCCCCGGCTGCGCTTTTTGACCAGGAGTTGATGGGATGTCGATGAACGCAACCGCAGAGACGGGCGGCCCGACGGTGAAGGCCGACCGGTTCTGGAACCCCTATGTGGCAGGCTTCGCCCTCGGGCTGGTGCTGCTGGCCACCTTCCTGGTGATGGGCAAGGGCCTCGGCGCGTCTGGCGGGGCCAACCGGCTCGGCGTGCACGCGCTGTCCGCCGTGGCCCCGGCTCATGTCGCGGCCAACGAGTACATGGCGAGCATGAGCAGCGCTGGCCACGCCCTGGACCACTGGATCGTGTTCATGCTGGTGGGTGTGTTGCTGGGCGGCCTGGTGGCCGCCTACACCGCCGGGCGCTTCGGGCGCAAGGTGATCCGCGGCCCGCAGGTGCCGGTGAAGTGGCGCCTCTTTTTCGCCCTGTTCGGCGGCGCCATCATGGGCGTGGCCGCGCGCATTGCCCGGGGGTGCACCTCCGGGCAGGCCCTCAGCGGCGGGGCCCTGCTGTCGGTGGGCTCCTTCGTGTTCATGTTCGCGGTCTTCGGCGGCGCCTACGCCCTGGCCTACCACCTGAGGAAGGAGTGGAACTGATGCTGCCCTTCATGACGCTTCTGTCCGAGCACCACGAGATCGGCCTGGTGGTGGCGGTGGTGCTCGGGTTCGGCTTCGGCTTCACCCTGGAGCGGGCCGGCTTCGGCCGCGCCGACAAGCTCGCCGCGCAGTTCTACCTGCACGACATGACTGTGTTCAAGGTGATGTTCACCGCCATCATCACCGCCATGCTCGGCCTGATGGGCGCCGCCGGCTTCGGCCTGGTGAACCTGGCCGAGATCTCCCAGTCGGCCGTGAGCTACACCTACCTCTGGCCTCACCTGGTGGGCGGCCTGCTGCTGGGCGTGGGCTTCATCGTCTCCGGCTACTGCCCGGGCACCTCGCTGGTGGCCACCGCGTCAGGCAACGTCGACGGCCTGTTCACCTTCGTCGGCGTCATCGCCGGCTCCCTGGTCTATGGCGAGCTGCAGCCCATGCTGGCCAGCTTCCACGACAGCGGCGAGCTGGGCCACCTGTTCCTGTACGACCTGCTCGGCGTCTCGCCCCAGGCGCTGGCCGTGGGGGTGGCCGCGGCGGCCATCGCCATGTTCTTCGGCGCCGAGAAGGTGGAGCAGATCTTCACCCGCCGCCGCACCGGCGCGCCGGCGCCCGCTGCCCCGCGGCGACCGCGCCGGCTGGCTTTCGGCGCCCTGGGCGCCATGATGGCGCTGGCGCTGATCACCGTCGCCATCCCGGGCACCACCGGGGCGGGCGAGGCCCGGCAGGCGGGCACCATCTCCCAGGCAGACCTGGCCCGCCGCGTGCTCGACGAGCCGTGGCGGGTGCGCGTGCTCGACCTGCGCACCCGGGCCGCGTGCGCCAAACAGCGCGTACCGGGCGCGGAGTGCGCCCCCGCCGCGAGCCTGGACAAGCTGGGCCTGCGCTACGCCACGGGCGCGCGGGACCTGGTGCTCGTGGGCGAGCGCACCCTGACCAGGGCCCCGGCCGCGGCCCTGGCCTACCCGGGGCAGGTGAAGATCCTGGCCGGCGGCTTCGCAGGCTGGCGCACCTACGCCCTGCAGGCCCCGGCCCTGCCGCCGGCCGGCGCCTCGCTGGCCGCGCGAGAGGAGTACAAGTTTCGCGCGGGCCTCAACGCAGCCATGACCGGCCGCAAGCCCCTGCCCCCGCCGCCTGCGAGCAAGGGGTACACGCCGAAGCCGCGCAAGAAGAAGGGCGGCGGCTGCTCATGAGCCTCCCGAGGAGAGATCCATGAC
>CAZEFW010000310.1:0-3435 GCA_964511535.1 uncultured Myxococcales bacterium
GCGTTGCCCAGCGAGTCCTTCTTCTGGCCCTTGGTGGCCACGAGCTTGTGGCGCTGGCGCCAGGTCACGCCGTTGCGAACGAAGATGTAGGCGGCGCCGGCTTCCAGCGCGTTGGTTCGGTTGTCGGGATCACCCACCAGGGCCATGTTGCCCCGCATGGCCACCGACGCGCCGAACTTCCGCGCCAGCGCGCCATCGGCGGGGCCGATCTCTTGCTGGAACTTCCAGGTCGTCGAGGCGCGCCGGTAGAGGATCGCCGAGCCCGTCCACTTGCCCTGGTACCGGCCTTTTGGGCACCCGGCCAGCACCGTATCCCCGCTCAGGGCCACCGCCTCGCCCAGCCAGCACGCTGTGCCCGCCGGCGGGGTGAGCTTCTGCTCATGGGTCCACTGGGTGCCGCTGCGGGAAAAGACGTGGATCGCGCCCACGTCCGCTCCGGAAGGGTCATCGCCCGGCGCCCCCACCGCCACGCGGTCCCCTTCGATGGCCACCGCGCGGCCCAGGAAGTCGTTGGCCCCGGGGCTGGGCGACAGGAGCTTGGCCTGCTGGCTCCAGGTCTTGCCCGACCGCACCATGATGTACGCCGCGCCGGCGTCCCACTTGTAACTCGGGGCCTCGGGCGGCATGCCCACCACCGCCGTGTCGCCATCCATGGCGATGGAGGGCGTGGGATCATTCCAGGAGTCATGTTTCAGCAGGACGAGCTTCTGGGTCTGACTCCAGCTGCCCCCCTTGCGCGCGAAGGCGTACAGCTCCTCCTCGTCGAAGCGGTTGGTGGCGAGGACCAGCGCGTGGTCGCCGCTCAGGGCCAGGTCGACGCCGAAGAACGCGTGCGTGTACGCGTCGGCAGCCATGAGCTTCGCCTGCTGGTTCCAGGTCTTGCCCGACCGCACGAACGCATACGCCGCGCCCACGGCGAAGCCTCCTCCGGAAAATGGGGCGCCCGCCAGGATCGTGTCGCCATCCATTGCCACCGAGTAGCCGAGCTCATGGTTCTTCTTCGTATCAGCTGCGGTGAGCTTGTGGGTCAGCTTGACCGTGGCCGGCTTGAGCGTCCCGGCGCCGCGCGCGACCTCGGCGCGGTCCTGCGCGCCGCAGCCCGCGAAAAAGAGCCACAGCGCGGCAGCCGCGAGGCCCGCGCGACGATCCAGCCTCCCCCCGGGTAGACTCCTGGCAAACATCCTCGACACCCCCGTGACCCTGTAGATCCTACAATACTCGGTTGCCCGGGGGCCGGGAACCATTCAGCGCCCTGCCCGCTCCCCCCGAGGCCAGGCGAGTGCTAGGCTTTGCGTCACACCCACCATCTGGAGCCGCGAGATGAACAAAAACCCCGTCGTCGACGAGTGGTTCGAGAGCTACGACAACCCCCAGAAAGACGCCGTCAACCGGGTGCGCGAGATCATCCTGGCCGCCGACGAGCGCGTCACCGAGAGCATCAAGTGGAAGGCGCCCACCTTCGAGTTCAAGGGCAACATCGCCAGCTTCTTCCCCCGGGCCAAGAAGCACGTGAGCCTGATGTTCCACCAGGGCGCCAGCATCCCCGGCGACCATGACATCCTCGAGGGGAGCGGCGACACCGCGCGCTCCGCCAAGTTTCACGGCCCCGACGACATCGAGGCCAAGCGCGAGGCCCTCGAGGCGGTCATCCACGCCTGGATCGAGATGAAGGGCGGCTGAGCCGCGCGGTGGGTGGAGCGCCTGGCCGCCGGTTGTTCCGGCGGGGCCGTCAGGCGCCGTCCTCCTTCAGAGCTCCCAGGATGTCCCTGTCGGTGGCCTCGCCGCGGCCGAGGCGGGACAGGGCCTTTCGCAGGGCGCTGCGAGCGCTCGCCCGGGCCGCCACCTCCACCGCGCCGCGGGCGCCTTCCGGGTCAAGCTCGAGCAACACCATGGCGGCGGCGAGCCGGCGCTCGGGCGAGGTCCCTGGAGCGGCCAGGAGCCGCTGCAGGTGCGCGGGCTCCACGGCCTGGACACGGTAGCCCGGCTGGATCCGGCCCAGCTCGGCCAGCTCCTGCCGCCACTGCTCCACGGGGCGACCACACCGATCCAGCACCGCCAGCGCGGCCTCGTCGGGCGAGAGCCCGCGGGCGAACGCGCGCGCCTCCTCCAGCC
The DNA here is from genome assembly GCA_964511535.1 of uncultured Myxococcales bacterium. Lineage (GTDB taxonomy): Bacteria > Myxococcota_A > Polyangia > CAZCFB01 > CAZCFB01. The sequence continues at coordinate 2,113 of CAZEFW010000310.1, forward strand.
TGGCTGACAGCCCCGCCGCCTGCCCGCTGCCCACCCGCAGCGACACCCGCCTGTTTTCGCCGTGCAGCATGAGCACCAGGAGATCCCCCGCGGCGTGGGTCCGGCGCAGGTCGGCCATGGGATAGAACTGGCGACTCAGGGCGCGGCGCACCTCGACCCCGTCGCTGCCGACCGTCAGCCGCCAGGAGGCGAGGTAGCGCACCGCGGCCCAGGTGGCCAGGATGGTCAACGGGGTGAAGAGCACCCACAGCCCGCCGATGGCCAGGTCGAAGGTGCGGGCCAGCAGCGGCATGGTGAAGGCCAGCACGATGGTGGTGCCCACGTAAGCCATGATGCCGATGGCCAGCTTGGAGGTGAACCGCCCCAGCTCCATGGTCAGCCGCTGGCGGCAAGGGCCCAGCCCCAGGCTCTCCCTGATGGCCAGGGCAGCGGCGCTGTCCGCGAAGGTCAGCTGCAGGGTGGAGCCGTCACGCATGCCCAGATCGAGCCGCCCCCGCGCCCCGGGGACCAGCAGCCCATCGCGCACCGCGCTGCGCGGGATCGCCCGGGGCCACCAGCTGCCCTCCACGGCGAGCCCGTCGCTCCCCGGCGCGATGATCCATGTGCCGGATTGCCAGCGGATCCCGCGCCAGATCAGCCCGAGCAGGGCCATCACAGGCGCGCCGGCCAGCCCGGCCAGGAACCCGCCGACGACCACCACCTTGACCAGCCCTGTCGGCTTCCCCAGCAGCAGCGCCACCACGGTGGCCACGCCGAGGTACACCAGCCCCCACCGGGCGAGGCGGCCGAGCCATGTCGATAGCAGCGGCCTGCGGATCCTCACCTCCACATGATGGATCTGCGGGTGCCGGCGGTCCGGGTCCCTGTCTCCGTCTGCAGCCATGCTCCTAATTACAAGGGATATGGGCTGGCCACGCCAGCAGGATGTCCAATCGGCCCCGCCGAGAAAAAAGAACAGAGCGATTCCGGGCGGTTGAAAATTAGTGGGTTTAGAACCGGTTCCTGACGAGTAGTTACCCTGAACCCAATGGACGACAGCGGCTCCTTTGACCCGAGGTGTCAGAGATCTGTGAGCACAATCGTCCAGGTCTGAGGAGGGATAAATGCCACGAAAAAAGAAGTCGTCCGCCGCGCCGCGGGGGGCGAAGCCGCCGGCCAAACCCCGCGCCGGCATGAGCTTCTGGCTGCAGTGGGGCAGCTGCTACAGCCTGGGCAAGGCGCTGAGCATCAGCAAGGTCAACACGCGCAGCTTCTACGTCGCGAGCGACGGCAAGCAGCGGCGCTACCTGCTGGTGGAGTGGGAGCAGTGGCTGGAGCGGCTGT
>CAZEFW010000311.1:0-3410 GCA_964511535.1 uncultured Myxococcales bacterium
AAGCCTAATCTACGGACAGCGAATTCGGAGCCGGTCACTTCATTGTGACTACTCACTCAAAATACGGTGCGCTCGTGCCCTTGGTAACCTTCACCTCCCCCGTGGCCGGATCGCAGGAAGCCAGGTGGTACTTGTCCACCGCGGGCATGGTCTTGCCAAATGAGGAGGTTTCGTAGACCGGGATGGTCGAGAAGAGGGTGTCCTTGATCCAGATGTGACCGTGGCCCACGAAGATGGCCTTGATCTGTTCCTTGTACTTGGCCGCCACGTTGTAGAAGCCCGTCTGGCTGCGGGGCACGATGTTCGACTTGTCCAGGGTCCACAGCCGCTCGTGGTCCGTCTTGATCGGGTAGTGGAAGTAGACCACCGTGGGCAGCCCTCTCTTCAGCTCCTTGTCGAACCAGCTCATCTGCTTGTCGTCGAAGTAGTGCTTGGCGCCCATGCGCCTGCCGCGGAAGTTGTTCAGGGCGATGAAGAGGAAGCCCCTGTACTCCACCGAGAAGTAGGGTTCGTGGCCGGTGGTCTTGCGCCACAGCTTCTCAAGCTCCAGCACCTCCGCCTCGGTCTCCGCCTTCTTGTTGTCGTCGTACTTGTAGTCGTGGTTGCCGGGCACCGGGTACGCCCTGGCCACCGCCGGCTTCAGCCCGGACAGGGCGTCCATGAAGTTGGCCAGGCGGAGGTCCCCCTTGGATGGGTCGGCCGCGTCGTACTTGTCCCACAGGGTGTCCACGTTGTCGCCCGACAGCAAAAGCAGCTTCACCGACGGGTGCTTGCCCGCGTTGAGCTGCTCCACCAGGGTGCGGATCCGCTCGGCGTCCATGCCCTTTTTGGTGAGCACATGGGTGTCGCTGATCACCATGGCCGCGAACGGCTCGGGCCCCGGCTCGGCCGGGTCGTCACCGCATGCAAAGACAAAGAGGAGAAGAAGGGGGAGGGAGAGAGCTTGGCCCTTGAGCATGGGCCAAGGGTCGCACGAGGTGTGTTACGGAACCAGCGCCATCACGCTCTGGCCGGCCCACGCCAGGTACTGGCCGGGGGTCAGGCCAAGGAGCAGCACCAACAACGCGGCCAGGAACAGGGCGGTGGTCGCCGCCCCCGAGCGCACCGGGTTGAACTTGCCCTCGGGCTCCTCGAAGTACATGGCGACCACGGGGCGCAGGTAGTAGTAGATGCTGATCACGCTGTTGAGCGCGGCGATGATGACGAGAGAGAGCAGGCCCTCGTGGCCCAGGGCAGACTTGAAGATGTAGAACTTGCCGAAGAAGCCGGCCGTGGGCGGCATGCCCGCCAGGCTGAGCATGAACAGGGTCATGGCCATGGCAGCCACCGGGTGGCGGGCGCCGAGCCCGTTCCAGTCGCTAACCTCGGCGCGCTCGTTGTCCTTGTCGCCCACCCAGGCGATGACGCCGAAGGCGCCCAGGGTGGTGAAGGTGTAGGCCAGCAGGTAGTAGAGCACCGGGCCCATGCCGGCGCCCTTGACCACCGCCGCGGCGATGACGCCGACCACGATGTAGCCGGCGTGGGAGATGGAGGAGTAGGCGAGCATGCGCTTGATGTTCTTCTGGCGCAGGGCGGCGACGTTGCCCAGGGTCATGGTGAGCACGGCCAGCAGCCAGAGCACGTTGGCCCAGCCGGCGGAGCCGTAGATGAAGCCCGCGTCGCCGAAGGCGAGCATGAACACGCGGCAGAACACGCCAAAGCCGGCGGCCTTCACCGCCGCGGCCATGAAGCCGGTGATCGTCGTGGGCGCGCCCTCGTAGGCGTCGGGGGTCCAGCCGTGGAACGGCACCAGCGCCACCTTGAAGGCCATGGCGCCCAGCACCATGAACATGCCCAGGGTGTACAGAGGCGAGCCCACGGTCTTGCCGGCGTTGCCCGCCAGGATGATGAGGTTCGTCTCGCCGGTGGCGCCGTAGATCAGGGCGATGCCGTAGAGCAGGAAGGCCGAGCCAACCGCGCCCATGATGAAGTACTTGAAGCCCGCCTCGGCGCTCTTGGGGTTCCTGCTCCAGGAGGAGACCAGGGCGTAGACGCCCAGGGACATGGTCTCCAGGCCGATGACCAGCATGACGAAGTCGGCCGAGTGGACCAGCATCATCATGCCGCTGATCACCAGCAGGATCAGGCTGGACGCCTCGCCGAAGGCCGTGCGCTGCTGCTTTAGGTACGGCCCGGTGAGCAGCACCGTGATCAGCCCGGCGGCGATGAAGCCGATGTCCAGGAACAGGGCGAAGCGGTCCACAACCAGCATGCCGCCGAACAGGTTGGTGGCGGGGGTGGCGTGGGTCTTCCAGGACCAGGCGGTGACGCCCAGGCTCAACACGAGGCCGAAGGCAGCCAGGGGCCACAGCCGGGCGCTCCGGCTCTTGCCCAGGGCGTCTGCCATGATTGTGATGAAGGCCCAGCCCGTGACAAAGAGCAGGGGCAGGATGTGCAGGAAGTCAGCGGTGTTGATGGAGGCGTTCATCGGATCACCTCCTTCCGAATACGCGCATCAGCCCGGGCAACTGCCATCCCGGTCCCCCACGCGCGGATCCGCTCCAGCTCGGACACCTTGATCGGCTTGGTCCCGCTGTGCTTTTCGCTGGCGTCGAACTTGACCTTGTACTCCTTGATGAAGTTGTTCACCGCCGGCTCCATGCTGTTCAGGAACGGCTTCGGGTAGATCCCCATGACGAAGCAAAGGATGATCAGCGGGATGAAGGTCCACAGCTCCCGCATGCTCAGATCGGGCAGGGTCTTGTTCTTGTGGTGGGTCAGCGGCCCGAACATCATCTTCTGGAACAGGTGCAGCAGGTAGATGGCGCCGAGCACCACCCCCAGAGCGGCGATGGCGGTCATCACCCGCGGGTGCCAGATGAAGGTGGGCAGGCCGTTGGCCAGGGCCTCCTGGTTGTGGGTGAACGACCCGAGCAGGATCAAGAACTCTCCCACGAAGCCGTTGAGCCCGGGCAGCCCCACCGAGCTGAGCATGATGATCATGAACACGCCGCCGAACACTGGCATCTGCTGCCAGAGCCCGCCGAACTGCCGCAGCAGCCGCGTATGGCGCCGGTCGTACACGACGCCGATTGCGAGGAAGAGCCCGCCGGTGGAGATGCCGTGGTTGAGCATCTGGTAGATGGCGCCCTCCACGCCGATGGTGTTCATGGACATCAGCCCGAGCATGACGAAGCCCAGGTGGCTCACCGACGAGTAGGCCACCAGCTTCTTGGCGTCACGCTGCACCCAGGCCACCAGCGCGCCATAGATAATGCCGGTCACGGCCAGGCCCGTGATGTACGGGGCGAAGGCCGCCGCGCCCCAGGGGAACATGGGGATGGCGAAGCGGATGAAGCCGTAGGTGCCGAGCTTTAGCAGCACGCCGGCCAGGATCACCGACCCCGCCGTGGGCGCCTCCACGTGGGCGT
>CAZEFW010000312.1:0-3408 GCA_964511535.1 uncultured Myxococcales bacterium
GAGAAGCAGGGCAAGGCGCTGCTGGAGCAGACCGAAAAGGCCGTGCTGCCCACCATCCCCAAGACACAGTGCAACACCGACATCATCGCCACGACCATCTACGCCGAGGCCAAAAAGAAGTACGACACCTTCGTCAAGTCGAACCCGCTGTGCAAGGGGTACCAGCCCAAGGACCTGGCCGAGAATGTGGACCTGACCAAGGAAGAGTCGAACCGGATGAAGGGCCTGAAGCAGGGCGGCCAGTCGGCCTACGAGTCCCTGCGCGTGCGCCTGGTCAAGACCTGGGTCTGCGTACCGCCGCCCGACCCGTGCCTCTGCTTCGCCCGCTACAGCGGCAAGGGCCCGATCTACTGCTTCCCCAAGAGCACCTACAAGCGCATCCCGCCGCGTAACGGCGTGGAGCTGTACGGCTACGTGACGCAGAAGGTGGCCCAGTGCAACGGCGACCACGCAACGGCCAAGCCCATCGGCTCGCCCCTGGTGCTCGACCTGGACAGCGACGGTGTCAAGCTGGACAACGCCGACAAGGTGTCCTTCGACATCGCGTCCACTGGTGAGCCGGCGCGCATCGCCCGGCCCGCCGGCGCGGACCGGCTGCTTGCCCTGGACCATGACGGCAACGGCGCCATCGACTCTGGCCTGGAGCTGTTCGGCAACGCCACCCTGTGCGGCACCGCGCGCTGCACCGACGGCATCGAGGCGCTGGCCCAGCATGACGACAACAAGGACGGCGTCATCGACGCGCAGGACGCGGTGTTCAGCAAGCTGCGCCTGACCGACATGCGCGGCAGCATCATCTCGCTGGCCGAGGCGAAGGTCCGCAAGATCAGCCTGGAGTCCCGCCTCGACCTGGCCTGGACCGACACCTACGGCAACTCCGCCACCCGCGCGCTGGACTTCGAGCGCACGAACGGCTCGGCGGGCGTCATGCATGACGTGTGGTTCAACCTGAGCTTCGACAAGCTGCCGAGCAAGGCCGCCAGCGCGGGTATCACGTCCACGCTGCGCCAGCGGATCAAGTAGTAGCCCCAGCTTCAGCTTCAGCTTCAGCTTCAGCCTCGGCTTCGCCTTGGCTTCTGCCTCGGCTTCGCCTTGGCTTCTGCCTCGGCTTCGCCTTGGCTTCTGCCTCGGCTTCGCCTCTGCCTCGGCTTCAGCCTCGGCTTCGCCTTGGCTTCGCCTCTGCTCGGCTTTCTCCTTTTTGGCCCTCGGGCTTCGCCCCCGCCCCACTTGGGGTGAGGGCGGTGGCTACGCCCGATGGCCAAAAAGGAGGTGGTTCATGTCATTCATCGTTTACGACCAGACGCTTCAGACGCTTGGTATGCTCAAGCCGCTCATTGACCAGGTGGGTACCCATGACCGCAGCCTGGCCGATCAGTTGCGGCGCGCTGGTCAGAGCATGTGCCTGAATATCGCCGAGGGTCGGAGCGCGCGGGGGCGTAACGAGGTGGCCAAGTTCCAGGTGGCCCTCTCGGAATGCCGGGAGGCCCGGGCGGCGCTGCAAATTGCGGCGGCGTGGGGCTACATCGAGGATCCGGCGCTGCTGAAAGCGGACGCGGCGCTGGACCAGGTGGCGGCCATGCTCTGGGTCCTGGTTCACCGGCCCAGGCGCGCGGCCTGAGGCCGCATTAAAATGTCAAGTGATGGGGTCTGACCCCTGCACTTGACATTTTATTGCGGGGGGGCCCTCGGTGGCCACGGAGGCGGTTTTTTGTGGGTGGTATCCTGGGATGTGCCTGCAAGGGGACAAGACTCGCCATGCTCCGCATCGTCCTTGCCATGCTGGTCAACGCCATCTGCCTCGTGGGCTGTACTCGCGCGCCTGTCAGCTGGTCAGGGCCGGACGCAGGCAAGACCCCGAACCTTGACATCGGCGTGGCTTCGGACAGCTTCGTGCGGCCGGATATGCCTTGCCGCTGCCAGTCGGGGCATGCGGTGGTCCTGGGCCATTGCGCGGCCACGGCTGCGCTGGGCACCTGCGCCAAGATCTGTTCTGCGGGAGCGGCCTACCCCTGCCCGTCCGGCATGTTATGCAGCCATCATGCCTGGGAGGAGCGGTGCATCACCGCTGTGGGGGTGCCCATCTGCTTGCCCGATCACGCCAGGAGCTTCGTCCCGGGCACCCTGCGCATCGCGCCCTCTTCCGGGTCGGCGGGCAAGGAGGTGGAGCTGGCCATCAGGGGCGGCTTTTTCCACCAGAGCCTCAAGCACTGGGTGGCGGAGGTCGGCGGATTCAAGACCGGGCTCACGAGATCCAACTATCCGTGCAACCATCTGCTCAGGTTCACCCCGCCCAAGCCGGGGATCTACACGGTGACCGTGCGCTACCCCGGCAACAAGGAGAGCCTGGCGGGCTTCTTCCTGGCCACCGGCGGGGCGCCGCCCCACAGGTGGGTCCAGCCAGGGTTCCCCTGTTGGCCCGGCGATACATGCGTCCAGAAATCGCCCTACATGTGCAGCTGCCAGGGCGGTCGCTGTCGCTGCGCAAGGAAATGAGGTCTGAGACTGGAGGGGGATGATGGCTTCATATATTGGCAATTCACAACGATACGCCGCCATCTTTGCCGTATTGATCCTGGCGGCCGGTGGCGGGGGCATGGCGTACATCCTCAAGTCCCGCGCCCCGGCCCGGGCGGATCACGAGCAAGGGGTCGGAGGCCCGGCAGACGCCGGCCAGGAGCGACCCCGTGATCTGTCTGCGGGTGAACAGCCCGAGGCGCCAACTGCTGAGCAGGACCAGGAACTCTCCAGGGAGGAGCGGAAGCGGCGAATGATGATCAGGCGGCTCATCGCGCGGCGGACCTTGCGCGAGCGGCGCAAGAAGCTGAATCGAGCCCAGCGCAAGAAACGCCGGGCCGACAAGGCGCGGCTGTTGCTCAACCGCTCCGGGGGAGGTGCATCCCGGGTCATCCGGTCCAGCGGACGGTCTCGCACGGCGAGGCGCCCGGGTGGGGCTTCGCGGTCCAGCCTGCGGGGGACGGCGATCACCATGTTCATGTCCCCCACTTGACCGGTCTGCGCCCGGGCCAGGTCCTGGCTCAAGAGCAAGGGGTTCAGGCTGCGCGAACGCAACGTGGACAGCGATGCCACGGCCAGGGCAGCCTGGAAGCGCGTCGCCAGAGGCCGCAGCGTGGTCCCCGTGTTCCAGCTAGGCGGCCATGTGCTCTACGGCTTCGACCCGAAGGTGATCACCCGGCTGGCCAGGCGGTGACCGGCGGCCGCGCTCCCGGACCCGGACCCGTTAGCGTCAGCTACAGCTACAGCTTCAGCTTCAGCTTCAGCTTCAGCTTCAGCTACAGCCTCAGCTACAGCCTCAGCTTCAGCCTTAGCTTCAGCCCCAGCGCCAGCCGCCGCCAGCAATTCTGGCATTCTGGCATTCCGGCGTTCTGGCACCCTGGCATTCGGCGGCGC
>CAZEFW010000313.1:0-3408 GCA_964511535.1 uncultured Myxococcales bacterium
GGTGACGAAGTTCTCGAACAACCTATTCATGTCGAGCAAGAAGGCGAAACATCGTTGAGAGCCGGCTGCATAGATGTCGTTGATGCCGAGAGCGTCCAGAATGAGCCAAGCTAACTCATGTGCCTCCCGGTAGTGCTCGTTCATGCGGTTGTAGACCAACGTTGTACGGACCTGCCGTAGATCTACATCACTTGGTGTGCATACTTCAGAAACGACACTCAACAAGCGTCGCACTCGCATCGCCACGGCAGGGTGCCCCACCCGGCCAGCGCACACGGTCAGCCCTGCGAGCAGAATTTGGTTCTCTGGTAATCGGCGTGTAAAATGGGCCCACCTCGGCACGTAATTCGGACCCACCAGGTTCACAGTATAAGCCGCCTGGTAAGGCGGCGTAAAGGGTCATGTCGGGTTCGTTGTGTCTCGTGCCCTCCTGGGCCCGTCAAGCCTGCGGAGCGGAGGGAGGCCGAGCGCAGCGAGGACTCCCGCAGCGGAGCAGGTTTGACGAGCGGCGATCGCCGAGGGTGCTCCGGGCCCGGCCGCCACAGGGCTATTTCCATTGAGACACGTCATGCTCACGCCTTCTGCGATGAGGCGGCCTTGCCTTCCGTTGCGGCGGACGTTGCTCTGGTCCGCTTGCCGGCCTTGACCGACTCCCGGAATCGATAGCTCTCCCCGTTCATCTCGAAGATGTGGCATCGGTGCGTCAGCCGATCCAGCAGGGCCGCCGTCATCCGCTCGCCCTGGAAGACCTGCCCCCAGTCGCCGAAGGCCAGGTTGCTGGTAATCAGCAGGCTGGCCCGCTCGTAACGCTCGGCGAAGACCTGGAACAGCAGCTCCGCCCCGGCCCGGCTGAAGGACAGGTAGCCAAGCTCGTCCACGACCAGCAAGTCCGCCTTGTCCAAGTGGCCCAGCAGTCGGTCCAGGCGATATTCCTTCTGGGCCTCCTCCAGCAACGTCACCAGGGCCGCGGCCGTGAAGAACCGCACCCGTTTTCCCAGTCGGCAGGCGGCCAGGCCCAGGGCGATGGCCAAGTGGGTCTTTCCGGTGCCCGCGTTGCCGATCAGGCAACAGTTGAAGTGCTGATCGATCCACTCCCCGCGGGCCAGTTCCAGGATCTTCGGCTTGCTGAGGCTCGGCAGCAGGCGGAAGTCGTAGGTGTCCAGATCCTTGATCACCGGAAAGCCCGCCCGTTTGATCCGGGCCTTGATCGCGTTGGCCGACCGGGCGGCCACCTCCAGTTCCGTCAGCCGAAGCAGGTACTGCTCGTAGCCTTCGTTGGCGGCCGAGGCCTCACGGGCCAGCTTGGCGAACTCCGCGCCCATCGTGGGCAGGCGCAGGTGCTTGAGATTGCTCTTGAGCAGCATGGTCTGGGGTTCAGCCATGGACAGGTTCTCCTATCGAAAGAAGTTGGTTGAATCGGCTCAGGTCCGCACGCGGGACCTGGATCTGATGAATCGATGCCGGCGATAACTCATCCGCGATGGCAGGCTTTTGGCGCAGGGCCAGACGCTCGGCCTGGCCGCGGATCAACTCGGAGTCCAGCAGGCCCCGGATGCGACAGAAGTCGATCGCCTGCTGGAGGCGCCCCTGGGGATGCTCGGCCAGCAGTTGCAGCACACGGATGTACTGCCGGCTGCCGGCGTGGACGCCATGACGATCTTCCAGAGCTGTTCGCAACTCTGTGAAGGCCTCTGGCAACTGCCAGTTGCGATACACGCCACTGTGGTCCAGCGCCCCGGGCCGTCGGCCCAGCGTCACCAGGTAGTGCATGGGGTCCAGTATCTGCTGGCTGCGGCCGTAGCATCGCTGGTGCCGGGCCACAACCTGGTGGTTGGCGATGATCTCGATGCGCTCGACGTAGGCCTTGACGGTCACGGCCTGGAAGGCCCATCGCCTGGGCACGCTGTAGCGGTTGGAGTCGAAGGCGACCGTCTGGAACTTGTCCACCTTCTTGGGATCGCGGACGCAGGGGTCGAATGCGTGGAGCGGCAGTGGCAGGGCCGCGGCCTTGTCCATCGCGAACCGCTGGCCGATCGTCTGGGTCTGGCCGGCACAGGTTCTGTTCAGGTCGGCCAGGCAGCAGCGGCGCAGATATGCGTTGAGCTCATCGTGGTTCTGAACCTTGGGCACCGGGGTGCACCAGCGACGCTGGAGGCCATAGACCCTGTGCTCGACGGCGGGCTTCTCCGTGGCCGTCCTGGGCATGCAGAACAGCGGCTCGAAGCCATAGTGGCTGGCCAGGGCGGCGTAGCGGACGTTCATCCGACGCTCCCGGCCCCGCAGAATGCCCGTGGCCACGGTACGAGGATTGTCCCACCAACCCTCCTGCGCCACGCATCCGAAGAACTCAAACGCCGCCACCATACCCGCCAGGATCGCCTCGATCCGCTCGGTCGGCAGGCTGATGGCGAAGGCATAGTTCGAGAAGCTCCAGGTCGGGATCAGCACCGGCACCTGACGCCGGCCGTCGGGGAAGTCGGCGTAGATGTGGCCGAAGTCCAGCTCCAGCCGCTGGCCCGGATCATGACAGAGCGGAATGAACGTCACCTCGTGCCGCTGGCGATGGCCGGAGATATACCTGCGGACCTGATCGTAGCCGCCTGGGTAATGCTGCTCGTCCCGCAGTCGTCGGAACACCTGCATGGCGGTGTGCCGCTGCTTGGGCGGGGCCTGCTCGTCATCAGCGAGGATCTGGTCGATAACCGGCTTGAACGGCCCCAGCTTGGGCGCCTCCCGCTGCTTGGTGCGGGTGTACGGCTGAGGCTCGGGACTGGCCAAGGCGTCGCGGACCTTCCGCCGGGAATGACGAAACTTCCTGGCGATGGCCCGAATACTCATGCCATCGCGATGGGCTCTCCGGATAACTCCGTAATCTTCCACCGTCAGCATCCTTGCCTCCTTGGCCGTCGAGCCGTCTTGGGCTTGCTGCCCAGGACGGTATCCGATCAGCCTGGAGGCTGCTGGGGTGGGTCCAGATTACGCGCCGATTGTCCCCCCGAGGTGGGCCCGTTTTACGCGCCGATTACCACACGCAGTGTGGCCGTCTCTGGGAATCGGGGGCGTGCTGATGCAGATCAGTAATACTCCCGAATGTATCCGTACGCCCGATTGAACAACTCGTTGTCCTGGTGCAGCTTGTACTTGAACAGCGTCTTGCGCAGCGCGATCTTTACCTCGCGCTCGCCCGCGTGCGTGTCCTGCCAGCCGTCGAAGCGGACTTGGCGGACGATCTCGTCGATGTCATCCACGATCCGCTGCACCATGACCGGCGTCTCGCCGTTGCGGGCCTCTTCGAACAGCTGCGTCAGCGCCGCCTTGCCTTGGTCGATCTCCTCTTCGACGGGCGTCTCCCGTTCCAAGCGGACGACGTCCTTGGCCAGTTCGAGCAGTTCCTTCAGGAAATCGATG
>CAZEFW010000314.1:0-3336 GCA_964511535.1 uncultured Myxococcales bacterium
GGGGATTCGGGGGCCCCAGCGGGCTTTGCGGAAGCGGTGCCAGTCGCTCTTGAAGCGCAGGCCGGGGGGGGTGAAGTCGTCTCGGGCGGTCATGCCGTTGAGGCTGGGCAGGCCGGCGCGCAGGATGTGGCGGGCCATGGCGCGGGCGTGGCGCTCGTCGCGTGGGGTCGGAAACAGGATGCCGTCCCGGCCCGGGCGGCCTCGGCGCCCCGGCGGCCGCAGCAGGCGGAGGTCCGAATAGCGCCCCCTGGCGGCGTTGACCCCGCACACCACGGCGCCGTGCGGCCCCTGCTCGGCCAGAAACCCGCGGCAGTCCAGCGCCAGCTTGCACCACTGCTCCGGGGGCACTTCCCCTTGCTCCACCTGCAGCCAGAAGGATCGCTCGATCAGCTCACGGTGGTTCATCGCGCCCTCCCCTTCGCCGCCATCTCCCCCTCGCCCGTCAACGTCGCGCGCACCTTCAGCAGGCGCTCGGTGATGTTGTTCATGGCCTCGAGGATCCGGCCGGTGGCGTCGCGCTCGCCCAGCAGCGCCTCGCCGGGCTCAGGCAGCGTCTCCAGGCCGTCCATGGCGCGGCGGATGCCCGCCAGAGCCTGCTCGTCCTTGCTCAGCAGGACCTTCAGGTCGGGCAGCACCTGCTCCCTGAGTACCTGACGGTGGGCGGCGAACGCGGCGGCGGCCTCGGTGGCGGCCCTGTGCATGTTCTCCAGCTTGCGCAGGTACGCCATCAGCCGGCGCTCGGTGCTCTCCTCCCAGTCGGCGAAGACGTCCAGGAACCGCAGCCGCGCCTGCAGGTACTCGGCCAGCTCATCGCGGCGCTCCTCGGGGACCAGGCCCATGTCCACCAGCTCGCCGGCCAGGGTCTCGGGCTGTTTCGTGGTCGAACTCATCGTCATCCTCCTCTCATCAGCAGGCGAAGCCCGCCCGTTTGGGGTTGTGGATCTGCTTGAGCCGCGCCTCCTCGCGCAGGGCGGCCACCAGGCGGCCGTGGCCGAGGCTGCCCGGCACGCGAAAGGCGAACCGGTCGCGCACCGCGGAGAAGTCCCCCGGGGTCAGCCGCTCCATGCGGCGCAGCTCGCGCCGGTGCTGCTCCTTCAGGCGCGCCTTGACCAGCGGGGCCAGGTAGCTGGCGTAGAGCAGCTCGACGCCGTCGGGGGTCAGGTGGTCGAAGCCCACCTTGTGGGTGAACCGCCGCAGCGACGCCGGGTCCAGGCCCTCGAGCCGGTTGGTGGTGCACGCCATGATGCCCCTGAAGCGCTCCATGCGCGTGAGGAACTCGTTGGTGAAGCTGACCTCCCAGGAGTGGGTGGCGCCCTCGCGGGAGTAGAGGAACGTGTCCGCCTCGTCGAACACCAGCAGCGCGCCCGACGCCTCGGCCCGCCGGAACGCCCCGGCGATCTGCTTCTCGGTCTGGCCCACGAACATGTTGAGCAGGTCGCTGGCCCGCAGGATCATCAGCTCGCGGCCCAGCTCCCCGGCCAGGTAGCGCGCCAGCTCGCTCTTGCCCGTGCCGGGCGGGCCGTGAAACAGCAGCGACATGCCCCGCGGGCCGCCCTCGAACTCCTCGCGCAGCATGCGGTCCACGCCCCGGGCGTCCGCCACCAGCGCGTCCACGTCGCAGCTCACGTTGAGCGCCTGCAGCGAAAACTCCTCGGCCACCCGCTCGCGCGCCGCGGCCCGCACGTCCAGGCCGCGCAGCTCGATGTAGCTGTCCAGGGCCAGGCGCACCACCCGCTCCAGGTCGGCCTCCTCGCCGTCGCTGGCGCCGGTGGCCGTGAGCACCGCCCGCTCCATCAGCCCCACGGTCACCGGGTAGTCGGAGGCCAGGCGCGCCACCCCGTCCTCGCCCAGCTGGTGCGCCACGCCCAGCCGCTCGGCCACCCCCTGCCACTGCCGCTGCCGCTGGCGGTGCCCCGGCTCCGGCATGTGCACGCTGAAGGCGAACCGCCGCATCACCGCCGACGAGATGTCTCCCACCTCGTTGGCGATCCACACCACCCGCGCGCCCGGCTCGTCCATCAGCTGGTTGAGCCAGCCGTGGTCGTTGACCTCGCCGGCGCCGGCGAAGTGGCGCTCGGTGGACAGCAGCGCGTCGGCGTCGTCCACCACCAGCACCGAGCCGTCGTCGTGGTTGGTCAGGTGCAGGCACGCCAGCAGCCCCGCGCGACGGGACTGCTGCAGGCTGTCCTCGGCGGTGGTCACCTCGTAGGCGCGCAGCCCGAGCTGCTCGATGATGGCCCGGACCAGGGTGGTCTTGCCCGAGCCGGGCGCCCCCCACAGCAGGATGTGGATCGCGCCGTCCTCCGGGCGCTGGCCCAGCAGCCGCAGCAGCACGCGCAGCACCCGGTCCGACATGTCGAAGGCCGACAGCTCCAGCCCCCCGCCCGGCAGCCGCCGGAACAGGTTGCGCTCCATCAGCGCGTCGGGCGACTCCTCGAGCAGCACCCAGAACTCGGGGTCCAGCATGAGCGAGCGGGCCGGCTCGGGCAGCAGCCCCATGCGGCCCAGGCGGCCGTGCAGCGCGTCGTACACCGCCCTGTCCGACGCGCCGAGCATGGCGGCCACGGCGCGGCGCGCCTCCGGGCCGCCGTGGCCCAGCTGGTCGTCCACCAGCAACCCCACCGCGGGGCAGGCGCCCACCAGGTAGCACAGCAGCAGCAGGTCGCGCCCCACCCGCCCGAGGCCCAGGGTGCGCTTGAGGTGGCGCAGGTTGCGCCGCAGCCGCGACTTCTTCCCCTTCTTGCCGGCCACCACCTCGCGCCGCCGGGCGATGGCCTGCAGCAGCGCGGCCCGCAGGCGCTCCTCGTCCTTGCGGCCGATGTTGACCAGGTCAATCAGCGCCTCGTCGTCCACCAGCACCGGCGGGATCCGCCGCGAGTGCATGAACGAATCGCGGACGTACATGTCATCGTCGTCGTCCCGCGGGCGCCGCCTGCGCTTGCCGCGCAGCAGGGGCGAAAGCTCCCGCACCACCGATGTCGCCTCCGGCCCCAGCACCCAGCACAGGGCCACCATCAGCGGGGTCTCCAGCCGCTCGCCCCGCCGCACCAACCGCTCGAGCTGCACCAGCAGCTTGCGCGCCACGTACCGCAGGTCCGCCACCTCCAGGTCCATCTTCCGGTACCGCGGCCCCGGCCGCCGAAGCGGCCTCATGAACATGTCCTTCATCGCTCCCCCTCCTCCTCCGGGCGCGGCAGGCGCTCCGACTTGTCGTCCTCGACCTCTGGGTCGGTCATGAAGAACGCCCACTCCCACGTGTGCAGCACGCCGTCCTCTCCCACGCTCACCGGGAAATGGGCCACGGCCAGCGTCAGCAGCCGGCTCACCCCCGCCGGG
>CAZEFW010000315.1:0-3327 GCA_964511535.1 uncultured Myxococcales bacterium
CGCCGATGGCGATGTGCAGGGTGCCGCCCACCTTCTCCACGAACAGCGGGTGGCACAGCACCTCCTTGAGCCCCGGGTTCATGCCGAGGGCCACCTCGCCCAGCCGGTGCGAGCCGCTGTCCGTCTCGATGATGTTGCGCAGCTGATCGCCGCCCTTCTGTGCGCTGTACTCCTGGATCACGCCGCCCTCGAAGCGCAGGTAGATCCCCTGGATCCGCGTGCCGCCGTACAGGATCGGCAGGTCGACGAAGATCTCGCCCTGCACCGAGTTGGCGTCGGGGCTGGTGAACACCTCGCCGTCGGGCCAGTTGTGGATGCCATAGCTCTGCTGGATCAGGCAGCCGCCGATGTCGATGGTCAGCTCCAGGTCCCGGTCACGGTCCGGGCAGCGGGTCACCACCTTGATCTCGGACGTCTTCTCCATGGCCTCGCCGATGGCGGCCTCCATCTCCACCAGCGGCTCGGGATCGGCCAGCGAGGCGTCCACGATGACCCGGGTGTAATCCTCCAGGGACATCTCCTCCATGTCGGCGAAGCCCTGGGTCGGGTAGAGGGTCAGGGCCCAGCGCTTGGCCAGCCGGGCGGTCATGAACGGGTGGTCCGCCGCGGCGATGGCTCCCGCCGTCTCCTTGGGCAGCCCGGCGTAGAGCGCCGGCTCCTCGGCGCCGAGCACCTCGATGTACTTGGTCATGTTGTCGTAGCGGCCCATCCACCACGGGGGCACCCGGTCGATCTGGGCCACGGTGCCGAGGCGCGCCATGGCGCCGCCCCACACCCGCCCGCGGTCGTTGTCCGGCGGCACCAGCCACACGTCGGGCAGTCCGCCGGCGCGGATCACGCCCTCCTGCAGGGCGTTGATCAGCGGCCACGCCACATGCTCGCCCTTGATCATCACCACGTCGTCGCTGGTGATGCCGCCCAGGGAGTGATCGAGCAGGATCTGGGCCCACTGCTGCAGCTGTTCGTCAGAAATCTTGGCCGTCATCGGTATCTCCTAATCTTGCTTGTTGGGCACCTCGAGGCCGTAGCCGGAGACCTTGTCCTCGCGCTTGAGCAAGAAGGCGAAGACCAGCCCGGCCAGCCCGAGGGCGGCAAAGACGAGCATCGGGTTGGTGTAGTCGTAGTGCACGCTCTTCTGGCCGGCCTTGATCGCCTCGGCCACGCCCGGGTTGGACGCGTCGAGCACCCAGCCGATGAGGATCGGGAAGGCGAACAGGCCGAGGTTCTGCACCGAGAACATGAAGCCGTAGGCCGTGCCGAGCCGGGCGTCCCCCACGATCTTGGCCACCGCCGGCCACATGGCCGCGGGCACCAGGGAGAACGCCACGCCCAGGGTGAACAGCGGCAGATAGGGCGGCACGGTGGTCAGGGCGAACAGGCCGTGGGACACGATGAGCAGCGCCGAGCCGATGTACATCAGCGTGGCGGTCTTGCCCTTGTTGTCGGTGACCCAGCCGAACAGCGGGGTGAGCACGATGGTGCCGAAGATCAGGTACGAGCTCACCTCGCCGGCCATGTCGTTGTCCATGCCGAACTTGTGCATCAGCAGGTCGGGCGCGTACTTGAGGAACGGGAAGATGGCCGAGTAGAAGGTCACGCACAGGGCGGTGATGTAGAGCACCGACTTGTCGGTGACCAGCGCCTTGAGGTGGGCCAGGCGGAACTCGTCCTCCGGGTCGCTGGGCATGGCCTCGTTCAGCTGGCGGTCGAGCTTGAGGTCGAAGCCCATGTAGACGATGTAGAGGAAGAAGCCGAGCACCATCAGCGCGGCGCCGACCCAGATGCCCACGTGCCAGGCGGGCTCGCTGATCTTGGGGGTCAGGTACATGGCCAGGGCCGAGCCGAGGCGGCCGATGGCCAGGTTGAGCCCCAGGGCCAGGGCCATCTCCTTGCCCTTGAACCACTTCACCACCACCTTGGACAGCACCACGATGCTGGTCTCCGCGCCGAGCCCGAACAGGAAGAAGCCGAAGGACATGCACACCAGCGACGGCGACCAGGGCAGCATGCTGGCCAGGCCGTGGCCGAAGCCGCCGTTGTTGAAGATGTCGGTGGCGCCGTAGGCCGTGACCAGGCCGCCCAGGGCCATGAGCAGCGTGAACACGAAGCCGGTCTTTCGGATGCCCACCTTGTCCAGGATGATGCCGCCGAGCACCGCCATGAGCAGGAACACGTTGGGCACCGAATAGGCCGAGGTGAAGATGCCGTAGTCCGCCGACGACCAGCCGAGCAGCTTCTGCAGCAGGGGCTTGAGCGTGTTGGGCGCGTCGTAGAAGTAGTAGTTCATGAACATGACGGAGGAGGCCAGCACCAGCACCATCCACCGCATGGTCGCGGAGTCCTTCAACGTCTTGATGTTGTCGGGCATGCAGGGAGCATAGGACCACCCGTCGCTTCATGTCCACTATCAGCGAACCTGCCTTGAACCTGCCCTGTTCCTGCCGTGACCCGAGGTGTCCGGCATGCGCGCTAAGCTGCAATCCAGTTCCGGGATCACGTTGATCGGGCGCCTGAATGTATCAACAGCTTATCAACATTAATCCACATTAATTCACAGAGATACCCACAGGAATACCAACATCTGAACACTTGAACAGTTCTGTCGCGCATGCTACCAATATAAAAGAAGTCGCAAGGAGCACATCATGCCAAGACGCTACACGATGCCGTTCAAGCCCCGACTCAGCAGGCACCTCATGGAGTACGAGGGCCGGTGGGCCTGGGAGCAGGCCAGCGAGTCAGACCGCCAGGCCTACAACGCCTACCTCGAGCGCGGGACCCGCGGGCGGTTCGCCAGCGGCAACGAGGAGATCCCTCTGTCGTTCCCCGCCTTCATGGCGCGTCGTCAGGAGCGCCGCGACCAGCGCCGCCAGCGTAGAGCAGAGCAGAAAGCGAGCCAGCGGGCCGCTAGCTGATCCAGTCCACGGTGTAGAGCACCACCTTGCAGCCGGGCAGCAAAAACGCCCGGCCGCCCACGCCGCACAGCTCCCCACAGTACGAGCCGTACTCAGCCATGGTCAGCGTCATGACCGGAGCGCTGGCCCCGGGCGCGCGGATTTCGAATTCGCCGGCGGCCAGCAGATCTGCCAGGAGAAAAGAGACGCGGCGCTTCATGATGTTCCGCGGTCCCCGGTACCAGGGATAGGCCGCGTCGATGGTGATGTCATCGCCGCGGGCAGCCTGCCGCTGCAGGTGGGCCAGCAGCGCCCGCTCCTCGGGGAAGGACGCCGGGCCGTTATGGGCCAGGAACCGCTGAAGGTGTTTTGCCAGGGAAAAGGGGAAGATCAGCTGAACCCCGGCCCGGGAGAAGATCACCTTCTTGCCCTT
>CAZEFW010000316.1:0-3193 GCA_964511535.1 uncultured Myxococcales bacterium
CCATGGGCATCGAGTACAGCCTCTCCTGCCCCCAGGGCGGCGACGGCACCGAGGGGGACATCGTCTCGCAGAACGCCGCGCTGACGGCCAAGATCATCGACTGGATCCTCACCGAGGGCTCGGGCGACGTGCCCAAGCTGTTCAAGCTCACCGGCGCGGTGACCTCCATCGCGGCCATCGTCATGGCGGTCAAGGAGGTGCTGGAGAAGCACCCGGACAAGCCGGCGGGCATCACCCTGGCCAACAGCTTCCCCACCCTCGCCTTCCGCCCGGGCGCCAAGCCGGGCTGGGACGAGGGCGTGGTGGTGGGCGCCAGCGGCGAGGGGATCCTGAACATCAGCTACCTGAGCCTGGCCAGCGTGGCGCACCTCGGCGTGCACATCTCTGGTAACGGCGGCCCCATGGAGTACCGGGCCGCTGCCAACTTCCTCGCCCTCGGCGCGAAGAACGTCCAGTTCTGCACCATGGTGATGAAGTACGGCTACGGCGTCATCGACGACATCTGCGCCGGGGTGAGCCACCTGATGGCGGCGCGGGGCATGACCTCCATGGAGGAGCTCGTCGGCGCGGCCCTGCCCGGGCCGATCACCGACTTCATGGAGCTGACGCCGACCAAGAAGATCAGCCAGACCGACCCGGCGCTCTGCCTGCAGTGCGGCAACTGCACCCGCTGCCCCTACCTGGCCATCGAGATGGTGGAGGGCAGCTCGCCCAGCACCGACCCGGGGAAGTGCATCGGTTGCTCCATCTGCGCCAAGAAGTGCTTCGCCGAGGCCATCACCATGCGAGAGCGCACGGCCGAAGAGATGGCCCAGCTGAAGGAGGACTAGAGACATGGCCGACGAGACCCTCATCGTCAACGGAACCGTCATCACCCTCGGCGAGGACAACCAGGTCATCGCCGACGGCGCGGTGCACATCAAGGATGGAAAGATCGCGGCCGTGGGCGCCACGGCAGACCTGGAGCAGCAGGTCCCGGACGCCGCGCGCATCGACGCCCGCAACAAGGCGGTGCTGCCCGGGTTCATCTGCGCGCACCATCACTTCTACAGCACCATGGCGCGCGGCTTCGCCCCTCCGGGGGAGCCGGCGTTCACCTTCCAGGAGATCCTGGAGCGCATGTGGTGGAAGGTTGACCGGGCGCTGTCCGAGGAGGACGTCTATTACAGCGCGCTGATCCCGATCATCGAGTGCATCCGCAACGGCACCACCACGGTCATCGATCACCACGCGTCGCCCTCCTGCCGCGAGGGCAGCCTCGACAGCATCGCGAAGGCGGTGCTCGAGGGCGGCATCCGAGCCTCGCTGTGCTACGAGGTCTCCGACCGAAACGGCGGCGGCGCCGAGGGCGTGGCCGAAAACGCGCGCTTCCTGGAGCGCCTCGCGGGTGAGCCGTCGGAGCAGCTGGCGGGCATGGTGGGCGTGCACGCGGCGCTGACGGTGTCCGACGACACCCTCGCGGCCTGCAAGGAGGTGATGGACAGGTACGGCGTCGGCTGCCACATCCACGTGGCCGAGGGCGTCGAGGACCACACCCACTCCCTGGAGAAGTACGGCAAGCGCACGGTCAACCGGCTGGTGGACCTCGGCATCAGCGGGGACAGCTCCATCTTCGTGCACTGCATCAACATCGACGACGAGGAGCTGGGCCTGATCAAGGAGACCGGCACCGTCGTGGTGCACAACCCCGAGTCGAACATGAACAACGCCGTTGGCGTGGCCCGGGTGCTGGAGCTGATGGACAGGGGCGTGCTGGTGGGCCTCGGCACCGACGGCATGGCCTCGGACATGCTGGCCCAGATGCGCTGCGCTTACCTGGTGCACCGGCTGGCCAACAAGGACCCGCGGGTGGCGTTCTGCGAGGCGCCCCAGCTGTTGCTGTGGAACAACGCCACCATCGCCAACCGCTTCTTCCCGGTCACGCTGGGCGAGCTGACGGTGGGCGCCGCCGCTGACCTGGCCATCCTGGACTACATCCCGCCCACCGACCTGAACGCGGGCAACTTCCTGGGCCACTTCATCTTCGGCATGGTGGACGCGGTGGTGGACACCACCATCGCGGGAGGGAAGGTGCTGATGCAGGGCAAGCAGATCCTGTCGCTGGACGAGGAGGAGATCGCCGCGCGCTGCAGGGAGCTGGCCCGGCAGATGTGGAGCCGCATCAGCTGATGCACCGCGCCGCGCCCCTGGCACTGGCTCTCGCCCTGGCGCTGGTCCCCTCCCCCGCCCGGGCCGGCAAGGGCCTGGAGATCGAAGACGAGAAGTTCGACGCCTGGATCAAGGCCCGGCTGAAGGCGGCGAAGTCTGGCAAGCCGGAGCTGGTTCGTATCCCGGTCTCCTACCGCTCCATGGGCTGGGGTTGCCGCTGCCCGGACGTCTTCATCGGCACCTCCACGGACACCGGAGGCGGCCCGTGGCTGTCGGTGAAGCTCGGCCCCGTGGCGGAGTTGCCGGCCTACAATGAGCGCTTCGGTGTCGTGGTGGTTGCCGAGGGGCGCTTCACAGGAAAGAAGGTCACCGAGGACCTTCGGGGCGAGAACGGCGAGCCAGAGGAGTGGCTCTACAAGCTGCTGGAGTTCGAGGCGCTGCGCTTCAAGCGGTTCTCCGAAAAGCGCGGCGGCGACGCCCGGGCGCGCGTGGTGCTCGACGGCGCCGCCGCGGCGGCAAAGGTCAAGGCGCTGGCCGACGATCGGCCGTGGATGGTGGTGGTGGGCAGCTTCCCCGCGGCGAGCAAGCGCACGCCGAGGCGCCTGGCCGCGCTGAGGAAGAAGCTGCAGGCGCGCAAGGTCGAGGGCGTGGAGGTGATCAACAGTCGGGCCGCGCCGCGGCTGTTCTGCTGCTACCAGGTGGTGCTGGCCGGGCGGCACAAGACGCGCGAGGCTGCCCTGGCGGCGGCCAGGGCCCTGCGCAAGAAGCGCCTCAAGGGCGTCTACGTGCGAAAGGGCTGGTGATGTGAGCACCACAGGGGGGAGACGATACACGCCGCTGGCGGCGCTGCTGCTGCTGTTGATGGTGCCGGCCCCGGCCCTGGGCGACGAGCCCGCGGAGCCGAAGGCTCCGGTGGACAGGCTGGCGCTGAGCCATCCGGCCAACACGATCATCATCAACCCCTTCGGCATGGCCAGCCGGGGGTGGCTGCTGGAGGGGCTGCGCGTGGCGTACGAGCGGACCCTGATCCGCCCCTTCTCCCTGG
>CAZEFW010000317.1:0-2734 GCA_964511535.1 uncultured Myxococcales bacterium
AAGTGGACCATCGGGGCGCGTGATCCTTTACACGCTCCCGGCATGCCTCCATGGGGTTGCTCGTGGCCATCCCACAGGCCGTGGCCCAGGCGGTCTTGGCAGAGCAGTAGGTTTCTACGTTGATCTGCAATTCACAATCATCTCCACAGCCAGCGCTGGCCAGCAGCAGCAGGATGATTGCTGCCCTGTATTGCGGGTCGATGAAGGAGAAACCTATTCCTCGTTGATCATGTCCGCGGTGACGCCGTGCTTGCGCATCAGCTTGCGGAAGTATTTGCGGTCGATCTCGGCTTCCTTGGCGGCGTGGGAGATGTTGCCCTTGTTTCGGGCGAGCAGCTTGATCAGGTAGTCGCGCTCGAAGGAGGAGACCCAGCGCTCCTTGGCTTCCTTGAAGGCGACGTCGCTCTCGGGGAAAGGCTGGACCTCCTGGCTGGGCGGCGCGGCGGGGCGGAGCTGTTCGGGCAGGTCGCGCACGTCGATGATCGAGCCGTCGGCGAAGGAGACGGCGCGCTCGATGACGTTGAGCAGCTCGCGCACGTTGCCTGGCCAGCTGTAGCCGGACATCAGGGTCATGGCCTCGGGGGAGATGCTGTTGACCCGGGTGCCGCCGCCAGGGGTGCGGTTGAACGGGCCGGTGTCGAGGAAATGCTGGGCCAGCAGCGGGATGTCCTCCGGGCGGTCGCGCAGGGGCGGGATCATGATGCGCACCACGCTCAGGCGATAGAACAGGTCCTGGCGGAAGCGGCCGGCGCGCACCTCCTCTTCGAGGTTGCGGTTGGTGGCCGCGATGAGCCGCACGTCCACGCGGATGGCCTTGGAGGTGCCGACCCGGCGGATCTCGCGCTGCTCGAGCACCCGCAGCAGCTTGGGCTGCAGGTCGAGGTTCAGCTCGCCCAGCTCGTCCAGGAACAGGGTCCCGCCGTGGGCCATCTCGAAGATGCCCTGGCGGGTCATGATGGCGCCGGTGAACGAGCCCTTTTCATGGCCGAACAGCTCGCTCTCGATGAGGTTCTCCGGCACAGCGCCGCAGTCGAAGACCATCATCGGTCCCTTGGCACGGGTGGACAGGTTGTGGATGGTCTGGGCAACCACCTCCTTGCCGGTGCCGGTCTCGCCCTCGATGATCACCGTGGTGCCGGTGGGCGCGATCTTCTCGATGATGCCGTAGATCTCGCGCATCTTGACGTTGCGCCCGATCAGCTTGTCCAGGCGGTCGTTCTGCGACGGCACGATGGGCAGCTTCTCGTCGTCGTAGCTGAAGGTCAGCTCCAGGTTGCCCAGCCGCAGCGCGCAGCCAGTCTGCAGGTAGGCTTCGCGGATGCGTACGCCGTTGATGTAGGTGCCGTTGGTGGAGCCGAGGTCGGACAGCACGTAGCCCTCCTCCTCCTGCACCACCTTGGCGTGGTAGCGCGAGACGGTCTCCTCGTTGATCACCATGTCGTTGTCGTCCATGGCGCCGATGGTGACCAGCGCCTGGTCGAACACCCGCTCAAGGCGGCGCGAGCCCGCCTGGCGCAGGAATATGCACTTGCGCAGGTGTAGCTCGGTGGGGCGACCTTCGCGATAAGCGATCTTGGTCGCGGGGATGAAGTCGATGAATTTGCTGGCGCTCTTGCCCACTCGGGATGTCTCTCCTCCCGGGTGCGGTCCACCCTCCCGGGGATCGGTTCACGACGATTGGGGTCAACAGACCCTATTGTACACAAATCAGTGGGCGCTTCCAGGGAGGCTGTTATGCGAGGCCATCCCAGAACGCCTGCAGGTCCACGGCCAGCGGGCAGCGCAGGGTCACCTCGCGACCGTCCGCCGGGTGGGGGAAGGTGGCCTCCGCGGCGTGCAGGGCGTGACGGGGCAGCGGGAGGCGGGCAGCCAGGGCTTCGGTCCAGCCGGTCTCGAGGTACTCGAGAAAGAGGCCCGGGTCCGGGCCGTACAGCTTGTCGCCCACCACGGGGAAGCCGACAGCGGCCAGGTGAGCGCGGATCTGGTGCTGGCGACCGGTGCGCGGCTCGGCCTGCACCAGGCTCACGTCGCCCCGGGTCTGAAGGGTGCGGTAGCGGGTCAGGGCCGGCAGCCCGTCGCCTCGGCCACGCACCACGGCCATCTTGACCCGGATCCCCGAGGCCAGGTCCGGCCCCAGAGGCAGGTCGATCTCGCCGGCTTCAGGGGGCGCGCCATGGACCAGCGCCTGGTAGCGTTTGTGCACCCGGCGGCGGCGGAACGCCTCCTTTAGCGCGCTGGATGCCTCGCGGGTGCGGCCCAGCAGCATCAGGCCGGAGGTCTCCCGGTCCAGCCGGTGGGCCATGGAAGGGGGCTGCGCGTCGCCGAACCGCTCGCGCAGCAGGGCGGTCAGGGTGTTTTTGTGAAACCGGGCGGTGGCGTGCACCGGCAGGCCCGCGGGCTTGGCGATGGCCATCAGGTGGGGGTCCTCGTGCAGCACCTCGAAGTGCCTCGGCACGTCCGGCTCGGCCGGCGCCGGCCGCAGCAGGGCGATCTGTTCGCCCGCCCGCACGCGCCGCGCCGGCCGCTGGGCGCTTGCCCCCATTCCCTCCTGCGAGCGGATCATCTGCTGGATCCGACTGCGCGACAGGCGCGGGATCTTGGCCCGGATGAAGTGGTCCAGCCGCCAGCCATCATGGCGCTCGTCCACCACAAAACGAATGGTGATCAAATCACCCATCCCGCGGTGAGTTTCAAGAAAGATGTCGCATCAAGTGTGATCACTGGGCGACCTCCT
>CAZEFW010000318.1:0-2712 GCA_964511535.1 uncultured Myxococcales bacterium
CATGACTCCATCCTCTCAACTTATGGAGCCTCCGGAAATCCCGGCACGGTTCACGGGCGGCGGTTTCTTTTTCTGTTTGTGGTCTTGATCGTTGCTCGGGGCGCGTTGGTGGTCGTGTGATGCGTTGTGCCCGCTTGCTGTTGGTTTGTGGACCGCCGGGCCGCTTCGCGTCCCGTCAGCCCACAAGCCCAACAGGCCCAGGCAACGGTGCAAGCAAGCACAGCGGAACGGCAACACGTCAAAGGTCCCACCCCACCTCCGCCCTGGTCAGCCCCACGCCAGCGTGTGCACGAGCACAACGAGAAAGCAGAGCGCTCAGCGCCCGGGCCACGCACAGGCCCACCACAGGCCGCGACCGGTCGAGCGGAGCGAGACCGGAGCGGCTCTAGGGCCAGCCAACCGTACAAACGATGGGCTTGTGGTCGAAGTAGGTCGCGTTAATGACCTTCGGCTTGCCCGCCGTGATGCCGGCGGCCCAGCACTTGCCCTTGAAGTGGTCGCTGATCACGTGATCGATGTTGAACAGCCCGGCGTAGGTCGGCTTGGCCAGGATCCCCACGTCGGAGATGAAGTGGAACTTCTTGCCCGGGCCGACGTGCTTCTTGATCCGATCGGCGCTGTTATCGAACAGCGCCATGCGCCCCGGGTCGGTGTTGAAGTCGCCCATGATCAGGTTGCGCTTACCTGACGCGGCGGGCTTGCCGTCGCCCAGGTCCTTGAAGATCTGATCGAACTGCTTCTCGCGGCACTTGATGGTCTTCTTGTCCACGCCCGACGAGCCGTGCACCGAGACCAGGGTCATGGTGCCGCCGCCCACCAGGTTGATCACCCCTCTGCCGATGCGCGAGCCCTTGCCGCAGTCGTTGACGGTGTAGCCCACCAGGCCCTCGAGGCAGAAATCTTTGGTGCAGCCAGCGAAGCTGCCGAAGCTCTTCTTCACCGCGGCGCACTTGTCCGACTTGCCCTTGTGGCACGCCACCTGGTAGCCCTTGCCGAGCACCAGGTTGGCCACGGTGGGGTCGCCCTTCTTCCAGGTCTCGCAGATGAAGTCCTTCTTGGCCGCCGTGGGGATCTTGGCGCACTCCTCGCTGTAGAAGATCTCCTGGAACGCCACCAGGTCCGGCTTGACCCCGGCGAACCAGGTCTTGGTGGCGGTGACCGCCTTGATCCATGCCAGCCCGTCACCGTAGTAGGTGTCGGAGGTCTTGGCGTGCTTGGAGGTGTAGCCGTCCTTGGGCGGCAGATCGTGGCCCATCTTCTCGGAGGTGCCGGTGTTGAAGGTGACCGCCACCAGGGTGGTGCGCGCGTCCGGTGCGCCCGCGTCGGCGGTGGGCTGTTGGCTGTCGGGCGTGGCCTGCTGGCCATCCGGCGCCAGCGCGTCTCCTCCGGCCTCCAGGGCCGCGCCCTGATCCACGCTGGCCATGTCGGCGCTCAGGTCCGCCACGCCGGCGTCAGGCGCCAGGGCGCTGTCCGGCGTCCCCTCGGTCTCGCCCCCGTCACACCCCGCGGCCAGCAACAGGACCGCGCACGTCAATGCTTTGGCTGATGCTCTCATGGTGCCCATAAGGTACCACGCCAGGATGGTAAGATGGCGGCATGTACCCCCGCATGCTCCTCCCGCTGTTCACCGTTTTATTGGCCGCTTGCCCGTCGCCCACGGGGCAAAAGCAGAAGCCCAAAACCAGCGCGCCGGACCCCGTCGCCCGGGTAAACGCGGCGGTCCGCGCCGCCACGTCCTACAGGGCGGTGCTGGAGACCACGGTCAACCCTGCAGCGCTCATGCCGGCCGCCCGGAAGATGAAGGCAGACCCGGACGAGCTGAAGATGACGGTGCACACGGAGCTGGCCGCCAAGCTGCCGGATCGCATGCGGCAGACCGTGCGCATGACCAACGCCGACACCGAGATGCGCACCACCCTGGTCTACGCCGGCGACTGGGTTTGGGTCTCCACCGCCATGCAGCTGCCGTCAGGCAAGGGGGCGGTTCCCGGCAAGCCGCATGTACAGACCCTCAAGCAGCAGCAAAGAGGCCTCGCTCCGCCTGACCGCCCCTTCGACACCGGCTACGCCATGCGGGGCCACGGGCTGGAGGAAGGGCTCGACCTGGTGGGGACCCTGCAAGCCTACCTGAAGCGTTACCGGTTCCACCGCAAGCCCACCGAGGAAGCGGTGGGCAGCGAGCCCTGCCTGCTGCTGGTGGGCCGCCACGACCCGCGTGCCTTCATGGACGAGATGCTGGCCCGGCCCAGCGTGCTGGGGCCGATGATCCTGGCCCGCGAGTCCGAGGCCAAGGCGGGCATCGATCCGCGGCCAGACCTGGGCCTGCCCGCCATGGCCGCGCAGGTGATCAAGATGACCGCCGTCTGGAAGGTCTGGGTGTCCAGCCGCGACTACCTGCCGCGCCGCTGGTCCCTGGGCGATGGCGACACCGAGATGATGCGCGTGGAGGTCAAGGCCATCGACCCCGCGGTCAAGCACCCCGCGGGCACCTTCGATCCCGAGCCTGCCTGGAAGGAGAGCGCCAGCGACATCACCGAGCAGACCCGGCAAGCCCGCAAGCGCATCGCCGTGGCCGCCGCCGACAAGAGAGCCGCCGCGGCGATTCGCGCTCAGATTGTGAAGTTGCTGAAGTAGGTGGAGGCCTGAGGCTCGAGACCTGAGGCTTGAGGCTTGAGGCTTGAGGCTTGAGGGTCAAGTGCCCCAGACCTTCCA
>CAZEFW010000319.1:0-2701 GCA_964511535.1 uncultured Myxococcales bacterium
GGAGGGCCTTGGGGGGGGGGGTGGTGGGCGTGCATGCCTAGGCCGAGGCTGAGGCTGGGGCTGAAGCTGAGGCTGCGGCCGCGGCCGCGGCCGCGGCTGTTTCCCCGCCCTCGTCACCATCAACGTCCATGTTTGGCTCCATGCCGCTGTTCGGAGACATTCACCAGCACACCATGGAGTCGGATGGGCTGGGCACGGTGGAGGATGCATATCGGCGGGCGCGGGAGGTCTACGGGTTCGACTTCGTGGCCATCACGGATCATGACGGGCTGGCGGGCGGGTGCCTCGGGCCGCTGAGCTGGAAGCGCCAGTGCCGGCTGGCGGACAGCTTTGATGAGCCCGGGCGCTTCGTCACGCTGCGAGGGTTCGAGTTCACGGGGAGCCGGCAGCCTGGGCGCGGGCACAAGTGTGTCTACTTCGACGACGAGGTCCCCGAGCAGCTGCCCGGCAGAGATCCGGATCGGCTGGACGAGCTCCTCGCCCGCCATCCATCGCTGTCCGCGCCGCATCACACCGCCTGGACCGGGGCGGACATGGATCACCATGATCCAGCGCAGCAGCCGGTGTGGGAGGTCTGCTCGGTGCATGGCGCGTACGAGCACGGCGGGGACCAGGTGATCCCACCTCGGCCGGACGTGATCCTGCCGGGGCAGTTCATCCGCGACGCCCTGGACGCGGGGCTGCGCTTTGGCCTCGTGGGAGGCACCGACAACCACGGGCTGCGCTGGCACCACGGGGTGGGGCACAAGGCTGACCCGCAGCTCTGCGGGCTCACCGCCGTGTACTGTGAGCCGACGCGGGAGTCTCTGCTCGCCGCCCTGCGCGCGCGCCGCTGCTACGCCACCAGCGGCGCCAGGATCTTGCTCCGCGTGGAGCTGGACGGGGCGCCCATGGGAAGCGAGGTGCCGGCCGGCAGCCCGGGAGCCCTGGAGGTGGAGGTGCGGGGGACGGCCGGGCTCCGGCGGGTGTCGGTGCTGGTGGACGGTGAGGAGCAGGCGTTCGTCACCCCCGATTCACAGGACGCCACCCTGCGGCACACCATCGCCGGGGCGAGGGAACGCAGCCGCTATGTGCTGGTGACGGTGCTGCAGCAGGACGGGGAGATGGCGTGGAGCAGCCCGATCTGGATCGGACCTTAGCGGCGGCGTCCCGCCGCCGAATGCCAGAGTGCCAGAATGCCAGAACGCCGGGATGCCAGAATAGCTCGCCGGTAACTGTCTTCCTTGACCTCGCCGGCGCGCGATGCCTAGCATCTTGAGCCATGAGCCCTGCCGACAATGAGCCCAACACAGATGCCAATGACAAGGAAGTAGCGCCAGAGGAGCTGGACATCGTCATCCTCTGCAACCCGCAAGCGGGGGGCAGGTGGAAGAACCTGGCGGAGATCCTCGACTCGGATGAGGCGCAGCATGTGCGCCGCATCGTCACGGATCGCATCGGCGACATCGGCCCCGCGCTGGCCGATCTGGGTCAGAAGACCCAGCTGCTGTGCATCTACGGCGGCGACGGCACCATCCAGCGAATCCTGGACCGGCTGTTCACCGAGCTGCAGGAGGAGCAGCCTCAGCTGGCCTTCATCGGCGGCGGCACCATGAACGTGGCGGCGCGCTGGTGCGGGCTGGGCGGCAAGCCGGGGCGCAACTTCCGCGACATCATCAAGGCGTACAAGAGCGGCCAGCTGTTGCTCAAGGAGGTCCCGCTGCTGGAGATCCGGCAGGGCGATGAGACCCACTACGGATTTACCTTCGGCATGGGGCCGCTGGTGCGCATCCTCAACGCCTACGAGGAGGGGTCCAAGGGGATCCCCGCCGCGCTGAACATCGCGGCCAAGTCGGCCCTCTCAGCCTGGACCGGCAAGCCGGACGATTTCCAGCCGATCCTGCAGGAGATGGACGCCGAGATCTTCCTCGACGAGGAGCGCCTGCCCTACGACCGGTGGGTCGGCGGGTTCTGCAACGTCACGGGCAAGGTGCACATCGGCGTGGAGCCGTTCCCCGGGCCGCGGGAGCGCGAGTCGTTCTTCACCATGAACTACGCCATCAGCAAGCGGGAGCTGGTGGTGCTGCTGCCGATGCTCGTACGGGGCCACCGCCCCATCGACGCCAAGTCCCTGTTGCAGCCGGTGACCGCGTGGAAGCGGCTGGCCATGGCCTACCTGGGCAAGGAGGCCTTCCCCCTCGACCCGCGCTACATCAACACCACCGCGCGGCGCTACGAGATCCGCACCGACGAGCCGATCTATACCGTGGACGGAGAGATCCTGCACAGCAACGGCGCGCCCATCTCCGTGGGCCTCGGCCCCACCATCCGCGTGGCGGTGAGCGGCACGGTGGATCTGGGGGCCACCACCCGCCTCGCCGCTGGCGTGGCGCGCATGGCCGACCTGTCGGGTTGAAAGTTTACGCGGCGAGACGCCGCGTCTACGACCGCAGCCGCGCGGCCATCAGCAAGAGCCAGCAGAGCGCCAGGGGTGAGGCGGGGGCTCTTTCGGCCAGGCTGCAGCCGCCGGCCGAGGCCAGCTTGCGCGGCGGAGCGCTTGAGGACTTCGGCTTCACCGGCGGGGCGCTTGAGGACTTCGGCTTCACCGGCGGCGCGGGCGCCGCCGCCCGCGCCCGCGTCGCCGCCGCCGCCGGCCTGTTCGCCCGCGCCATTTTTGGGCTAGCCCCCCCCGCCGGCGTGGATTTTTACCGGTAGCAGACGC
>CAZEFW010000320.1:0-2669 GCA_964511535.1 uncultured Myxococcales bacterium
CAGAGCCCGCCATACAAGATGTTGATGATGCCGAAGATGGCCATGCCGAGGCCGGCCCACTGGGTCGCCTCTGGCAGCAGCTGGTAGTTGATGCGGAAGATGCCGTAGGTGCCCATCTTCAGCAGCACGCCGGCCAGGATGACCGAGATGGCCGTGGGCGCCTCGACGTGGGCGTCGGGCAGCCAGGTGTGGAACGGGAACATCGGGATCTTGATGGCGAACCCGATGAACAGCGCCACCCAGATCACCTTGTGGAAGGTCATGCCGAGGATCGGCGCCGCCAGGGTGAAGCTGTTGAGCAGCGTCAGCTTCATGAAGTTGAAGGTGTGCGCCGCCGGCGTGCCGTCCACCAGCGTGGTGGGCGACGAGTTGTAGTAGATGGCGATGAGGGCCAGCAGCATCAGCACCGAGCCGGCCAGGGTGTAGAGGAAGAACTTGATCGCCGCGTAGGGGCCGCCGCGGACCTTGCCGTCGGCCTCCACCCGCGAGGGCGCGCCCCAGACGCCGATGAGGAAGTACATCGGCAGCAGCATCACCTCCCAGAACACGTAGAACATGAAGAAGTCGAGGGCGCAGAACACGCCCATCATGCCGGTCTCCAGCAGCAGGAACATGATGAAGTAGCCGCGCACCTGCTTCTTGATGCTCCACGACGCGCCCACCGCGATGAGGCTCACCAGGCCGGTGAGGATCATCATGGCCACGCTGATGCCGTCGACGCCGAAGAAGAACTCGATGTTGAAGCTCTTGATCCAGACGAAGTGGTGGACGAACTGTAACCCGTAGTTGGCGTCCTGCATGCCGAGGGTGCGGTCGAAGTTCTTGAACAGGTAGACGCTCAGGATGAAGGGCACCGCCGCGCCGATGACCGCCGCCAGGCGCAGCGCGTTGGTCTGCCCGTCCTTGAGGAACAGCAGGATGAACAGCGCCGCCAGCAACGGGAAGAACACCATCACCGTCAGCAGGTAGCTCTTGCCCTTGATCAGCTGCACCCCGGTGGTGCCCTTGTGCTCCTTGGCGTCAGGATCGTTGGACAGCACCTGGACGTTGCCGAACGCCTGCTTGCGCTTCGCCCCCTCCCCCTCGGGCTGGTAGCGCACCGTGACGGTCATCTTCTCGCCCGGTCGCAGGGTCTTGGGCTGGGCCGGCTCCATGCGGAACCCCTCGTCGGAGCCGGGGCCCACCCGCACCTCGCGGATGTTCAGCTCCCCCTTGCCGGTGTTCTTCAGCGTCAAGGTCCGGGCGTCGCCGGCCTTGTCGAAGGTCAGCTCGCCGGGGCTCATGTCCAGCCGGGGCAGCGCATCGCGCGCGCCCTGGGCGGCGGCGGCCCCCGGCGCGAGCAGCACACCAAGGGCGAGGCAGGTTATCAGGGCATTGACCATGTTGGAGCGCGTCATCTTGGTTCCCTCGAGATGATTGCTTGTCTTGTACATTTTTTGTTCCCCCCCCTACTGTCCCGCGCCAGCCGGCGTGACGAACCAGACGATGAACAGCAGCACCACCACACCGAAGGCCACGCCCATGACGTAGCCGTTTATTCGCCCGGTCTGGATCTTGCGGGCGCGCTTGCCGAGGCCGAGCACCACGGTGGCCACCCCGTTGACCGCGCCGTCGACGAACATGCGGTCGATGGCGCCGGACAGGGAGGCGACGGTGCGCAGCGCCCAGCTGGAGGCGTTGACCAGACCGTCCACCGCCTTGAGGTCGAACCAGGCCAGGGCGCGCGACAGCGCCATGAACCCGCGGACCCAGGTGGCGTGGTAGATCTCGTCGACGAAGTACTTGTTGTAGACCAGCGTGTGCACGCCCTTCCACTGCGCCTTGAGCGCCTCGATGCGCTTGCCGGTCTTCTCCATGTCCTTGTAGACGAAGCGCGCGGCGAGGATGCCAGCTGCGGCCAGCACCACCGAGAAGGCCATCAGGCCGTACTCCCAGGCGTGGCTGGTGACCGCGGCCGGCTTCTGGAAGCTCTCGGCCAGCGAGGTGACCGGCGCCAGGAAGTCATGGATCCAGGGGTGGGTGTGCAGCAGCACTGCCGGGATGAAGTACACCGACCCGATGAGGCTCATCAGGACGGCGCCAGCGGCCAGGAACCACAGCACCCAGGTCATGGAGCGCGGCGACTCGTGCACATGCTTGAGGTGCTCCTCCGTCGCCGGCTTGCCGTGGAAGGTCATGTAGTAGGAGCGGAACATGTAGAAGGCGGTGCACAGCGCGCCCATGGCCCCGAGGCCCCAGATGATCCAGCCCGGGATCAGCAGGTTGCCGGTGGAGAACGCCTTCCACAGGATCTCGTCCTTGGAGTAGAAGCCGCTGAACAGCGGGATGCCCGCGATGGCGAAGCACGAGATCAGGTAAGTGATCCGGGTCTGGGGCATCAGCTTGGCCAGCCCGCCCATGTTGCGCATGTCCTGCGGGTCGGTCGGGTCTGGCGCGTTGCGCAGATCGCCGGGTGGTGCGTCGTGTCCGTGCCCCTCACCGTGGTCGTCGTGGTGGTGCGCCACGTAGTGCATGCCGTGGATCACCGAGCCGGAGCCGAGGAACAGGCAGGCCTTGAAGAAGGCGTGGGTCAGCAGGTGGTAGATGCCGACCCAGTAGGCGCCCACGCCCACGCCGATGAACATGTAGCCCAGCTGGCTCACCGTGGAGTAGGCCAGCACCTTCTTGAT
>CAZEFW010000321.1:0-2580 GCA_964511535.1 uncultured Myxococcales bacterium
ACGTCGCCGCCCGGCAGCAACCTGGCGGGGTAGCCCACCACCTTCCAGCGCCTGACCTCCTTGCCGGCCATGTCCACCAGGCGCAGGATCGGCTGCAGCGCGGCCAGATCGCCGGTGCCGTACAGGGTGTAGCCGTCGCACGGGGTGGTGACCGTCTCGCCGAACTTCTCCGGGGTCTCCTGCAGCTCCTGCGCCGTGGGCTGTGGCGCGCCGCAGCCGAGGATGCAGCACGCCAGCGGCGCGACGAACTTCCTGCAGATGCCGTTCATGCCGTATTATCCCACGAACCATTACACAAGAGGGGTCGTGCTATGCGGAGAACGTTCGTGTCGTTGTGCGGTGGTCTGTCCATGCTCTTTGTGCTGTCCATGCCCGCGCCGGCCGGGGCGGCTGACTACTACGTCTCGGCGGCCCGGGGCAAGGGCAAGAAGGCGACGAAGGAGAAGCCGGCCAGGGACCTGGGCAACATCATCAGCAAGCTGAAGCCGGGAGACACTGTGCACATCGCCGGGGGCGTGTACCGGGGCAGGGGCAAGAACGGGCACTACAAGATCCAGGTGCCCGTGACCATCCTCGGCGGCTACGACGACGCCTTCAAGGCGCGCGACCCCTGGGGCGCCCACCGCACGGTGCTGTCCGGGCTGAACACCAGCGACAACGCCGACGCCGGGCCGCGCCTGCTTTTGGAGCTGCACCTGCGCCACCAGTCCCGGGCGGGCAACAAGCACCACGTGG
Source organism: uncultured Myxococcales bacterium (assembly GCA_964511535.1). Taxonomy (GTDB): domain Bacteria; phylum Myxococcota_A; class Polyangia; family CAZCFB01; genus CAZCFB01. The sequence goes on from CAZEFW010000321.1 coordinate 736, forward strand.
TGGTGGACGGGATCATCGTGGACAACCGGGAGCGCAACCAGTACGTGGCCGACGGCAAGATGATCAAGCGCCAGGCGAACCGCAAGGAGGGCTTCAAGCCCACGCCGGGCACGCCGGGCATCCGCATCACCGCCTCGCCATACGTCAACGTGACGGTGAAGAACTCGGCGGTGATCAACTGCGCGTCGAAGACGGGCGCCGTCGTGGTGTCCGGCGGCAAGGGCAGCAAGGTGATCCTGCGCAACAACCTGGTGGCCAACAACACCGGCGACGGCATCGTGCTGCTCTCCGGCTTCAAGGCCGGGCACATGGCTCACATGCGCAAGCACCTGCCGAGGTTCGTGGTGGCCGGCAATACGGTGCTCTTCTCCTGGAAGATCTCCGAGATCGACGAGGCCGTGGGCAACGGGCTGATGGTGGACACCGATCTGTCTGCCACGGTGAAGGGGAACCTGTTCGGCTTCGCGGACCTGTACGGCGTGAACCTGATCAAGATCAACAAGGGGACGCCCGTGACCCTCGCGGCCAACCTGTTCGCCGGCAACCGCTGGAACGACTACAAGGAGGCCAAGGCCGCCATGAAGGTGGACGACATCGAGGACGAGTCGGAGCACCTGGCCGACGGCTCGGAGGGCAACGTCAGCGCCAAGATCAAGCTGGCGGCGCCGGCGGAGTGGGCCGAGCTGTACGCGGCGCGCTCCCACGACAAGCGCGCCAAGCTCACCGGCGGGGTCAAGGCGGCGGCCACGAAGATGAACGCCCTGCGCGGGCTCCTGGGGCTGGCCAGGCGAGCGGGTCCGGTGGCCGCGAAGGCGAAGTTCTGGCTCCACCCCCTGGGGCTGGACGACGCGCTGAAGCTGGGGGCCTCCAGCTACGGAGGGGGCAAGTTCGGCTGCAAGAAGCCGTAACCTGGATATTGCGCCAAGGGGCCGTCACGAGGCGTCCGGGACCGAGGCGCAGGGGACCCGCGACGACGAAAGCATACTGGTGCGTATGGTGAGGCGGCGCGGGAGCCGCTGCGCCGACGGTAACGGACGCCGCAGCAGGGCATCTGGCGCAATATCCAGGGTTAGCCCGAGGGAGGTCGCTGGTGGTTCGGTTCGCGCTGATGTTCGCCCTCCTGGCGCCGGGCCCGTTGGCCCTGGCGGGCTGCGGTGCGGGCGCCCTGCGGCTGCGGCTGGACCGACATGAAGTCATGGCCGGGGAGCGCGTGAGCGTGAGGCTGCAGAACGGCTCCTTCCGGCGGGTGGGCTACAACCTGTGCGGCGCCACCCTCCAGCGGCATACCGCGGCGGGGTGGAAGCCGGTTCGAGGCGACGATGGCGGGGTCTGCCTCTCCATCCTGTACCTGCTGGGGCCCGGCGAGACCTCCAGGCCCTGGAGTCACGCGCTGCCCGGAACCCTGGCGCCCGGGCGCTACAGGATGACTACCCGCATCGAGGCGCCGCTGGGCGGGACATGGCGGCGCGCGGCGAGCCTGGCGTTCACCGTCAACCGGGCAGCGCGTGAGCGCCTTGGCGGTCAGCCGGCGCTGCGCCGCCACCGGTTCTCTGCGCCAGCGGCCTTGAAGATCACGCGCGGGGCAGGGGGGCTCGACGTGACCGCCGCGCCCGGGCGACGCCGGCAGGTGGAGGTGGACGCGCCGGCCGGGCTCGTCGTCGGCGCGCGCCACCAGCTGACCCTGCGCCGCGGTGATGCGACGCACCCGCTGTGCGGCGGGCTGGGCGGCACCCTCGAGATCGGCGCCTGTCAGGTGCCGCAGCGGCTGCTCCGCGGCGTACCCCGCCCAGGGACCGAGGTGGTCCTGACCTTGACCATCTTCCAGACCGACGTCCCGGTGGGGCA
>CAZEFW010000322.1:0-2469 GCA_964511535.1 uncultured Myxococcales bacterium
CGGGAGTTCTCGTTGGTCTCGCCGTCAACGCTCACGCCGCAGCAGCTCCGGGATTTCTCGGCGGTCTTGCTCAGGGAGCTCCCCGGCTGCCAGGCGGTCCGCCTGTTCAACCAGGGAAACGAGCTGTGGCGCTCCCCCCCGCCTGATGGTGCATCGCCCAGGGTCCCGGCCGAGCTCCTGCGGGCCGCGAGCTCAGGAGACAGCGTCAAGCTCTCCCCTCCCATCAAGCCCGCCGACGGGGCCACGGTCATCCTCGCCGCGCTCCCGCTGAAACGAGGGAGCGGCCAGGAGGTCATGGTCATGGAGCTGGATTCGGCGCGCATGATCGGCAGCGGATTCCGGGAGAACATCCGCTCGGAGTTCACCTTCAAGCTCCAGGACGGAGCCACCACCCTCTTCCGCTTCCCTGACTTGCCCTCGCCCGAGGCGCTGGGCCCGGGAGCTACCGAGCTCAGGCATTTCCCGGTGGCCAACCGCACCTGGAGCCTGACCATCGAGCCGCGGGCTGGTGAGCGCGCCTCCGTGAGCAAGGCCGCCACCCTGACCACGCCGCTGCTGGGCTACTTCCTGTCCCTCTGCGTGGGCCTGCTGGTTCACCTGCTCTACCGCCGGATGACCATGTACCGCGCGGCGCGGGATCAGGCGCTGACCGAGGTTGAGCAGCGCAAGGCAGCACAGCGAGCTTTGCGAGACGCGGAGACGCGTTACCACGGGGTGTTCGACTCTGCCACCGACGGGCTGCTGGTGCTGGACGACGCGGGCCAGATCATGGAGGCCAACCCCCAGGCCTGCGACATGTCCGGCCATGAGGCCGGCGGGCTCGCCGGGCGTTCCATGCAGGTGCTCTTCGACAATGATCGCCGGGGAATCGGGGTCCTCGATGACTTTCTCCGACAGGTCAAGAGCTTCGGCGCGGCCCGGCTGGAGGCCGCAGTTAAGAGAGGCGACGGCTCGGTGCTCAACGTCGAGATTCGGGGCACGACCTTGAAGTATGACGGCGCGCCGCGCTTGCTGGCCATCCTCACCGACGTGAGCGACCTCAAGCAAGCGGTGGAGCGCCACACCCAGCTGTCACGCAAGGTCCTGATGACCCAGGAGGAGGAGCGCCGCAGGATCTCCAGAGATCTGCACGACGAGCTGGGTCAGATCCTCACCGCGCTCCACCTGGAGCTGGACTGGATCCGGGAGGAGTCGACCTCCGCGCCGGACGAGCTGCAAGAGTCCTTCGGCAACGCCGCCGGGATGGTGGAGAGCGCGGCCGAGGAGCTGCGCCGCATCTGCAGGGGGCTGCGGCCTCCCCTGCTGGACGACCTCGGCCTGGAGCCCGCCATCCGCCTGCTCATCGAAGAGGAGCAGGGGCGCACGGGCCTGGAGGCGGACGTCGCCATCCAGCTCGACGATTCGGATCACGCCATCGCCCCGGACGTGGCGCTCTGCGTGTACCGCGTGCTCCAGGAGTCGCTGCATAACATCCGCCGTCACGCCTCCGCCTCATCGGTGAGCATCTCCCTGAGCTGCTCCGACAGCGAACTCTGCCTGTCGGTATACGATGACGGCGTGGGTTTCGATATGGGCAAGAAGCGCGAAGATCGCTCCGGATCCGGCTTCGGCATCGCCGGCATGCGGGAGCGGGCCTTCCTGATCCACGGCACCCTCGACGTGCGCTCGGAGCCCCACCAGGGGACGCGGGTGACCCTGCGCGCACCGCTGGACGGCGCAGGAAAGGAGATGAGCGAATGATCAAGCTGCTGGTGGTGGACGACCACACCCTGGTGCGCGCTGGCCTGGCCAGGCTGCTGGACAAGGAGCATGACATCGAGGTGGTGGAGCAGCTCAGCAAAGGACATGACGCCGTGCGGTACTGTGGGGAGCACAAGCCCGACGTGGTGCTGCTCGACTACGGCCTGCCCGACCTGGACGGCCTGGAGACCACCCGCCAGATCCTCGCCCTGGAGCGCGGCATCAAGGTGCTGATCCTCACCATGTACGCCAACGAGGAGTACGCCACCCGGCTCATCCGGGCCGGCGCCTCCGGCTTCCTGGTCAAGGCGGCGTCCACCGACGAGCTCAAGGCAGCTGTTCGCAAGGTGGCCAACGGCGGGGTCTTCGTCAGCCCGCCCATCATGGAGAAGATGCTGGCTCGCATGGGCAACCCCGAGGGGGAGGTCCCCGAGGAGGTCCTCTCCGACCGGGAGATGCAGGTGCTGCTCAGGCTGGCCCGCGGCATGGCCACCAAGGAGGTGGCCGAGTCCCTGAGCCTGAGCAAGAGCACCGTGGAGACCTACCGCGGCCGCGTGCTGGAGAAGCTCAACCTGCGCAACAACTCCGACATCACCCGCTTCGCCATCCGCCGCAAGCTCATCGACCTCGACTGAGGCAGGGCCCTCCCATAGAAAAACGCCGCCCGATCATGAGCGGCGTCTTCAGCGTCCCCAGCGGGATTTGAACCCGCGTCGCCGGCGTGAAAGG
>CAZEFW010000323.1:0-2417 GCA_964511535.1 uncultured Myxococcales bacterium
CGTACATGCTCGCCGTCCCCCGTCGTGACGGTTGCATCTCGTTCAGCCAGGATGGGTCACGTCAAGGAGGTGGCCCATGGACCCCCGCGTAGAGAAATTCCGAGATCTGGCCAGCCGGCGCGGCCGAGCACAGGCAAATTACCCGCAGGAGGCCAAAGACCTCGCCCTGGAGGTTGCGCAAGAGCACCTGGCTCAGGGGGCCTCACTGACCGCAGTAGGAGAGATGCTCGGTGTGGCCACCACGACGCTTGGGGCGTGGCTGGGGAGACATTCGTCGCCCGCGGGGATGGTGCCGGTTCGGGTTAAGAAGGCGCCCGTCTACGGCGGCGCCAGCGGAGGGCTTCGCGTACGTACCCCCACCGGCTTTGTCGTGGAGGGCTTGTCGGACCTGCAGTCGGCGGTCTACCTGGTCAAGTCGCTGGGATGATCTCACCGAGCCGAGCGGTCCGCGTCTTCGGCTACCCTTCCCCCTGCGACATGCGCAAGGGGTACGACTCGCTCAGCGCCCTGGTCCGCGACAGCCTTGGGCATGACCTTCTGCGCGGCGACCTGTTCTTGTTCGTGGCGCGTAACCGCAAGCGCGCCAAGGTCCTTTACTTTGACGGCACAGGGCTGTGCCTTCTGTGCAAGCGGCTGGAGAAGGGGACGTTCGCCTGCCTGTGGGGCGAGCCAGACGCGCCCGAGGTGACCCTGACGACCACGGAGCTGGCGCTGTTTCTGGAGGGGAGCCACGCCGTGGGAAAAAAACCGCTCTCACCGTCGGTGTTGAAGCGAAAAGACCTTGCGCTGCAGATCAATATTTGATCTAACAATGGCCGTGTTGCGCATCGAGGACATTTCAGATCTCGACACCGCCAAGCAGGTCGCCCTGCTCCTCGAAAATGAGAATGCCCGCCTGCACAAGCGCCTGGCCGCGCTGGTCACGGAGTTGGCCGCGGCCAAGGGCAAAGAGGGCGCCGAGCAGCTGGAGCTGGAGCTGGTCAAGCTGCAAGAGCAGATGGCCCTGATGCAGCAGCGGATGTTCGCGGCCACGTCGGAGCGGCGAAGCCGCGACAAGGACAAGTCCGAAGACCAGGGCGAAAAGAAAAAGAAGCCCAAACGCGGACACGGACCGCGACCCCAGCCGCAGCTGCCGGTCCAGGAGATCCTGGCTGGCCTGAAAGATGATGACCTGAAGTGCGATGTGTGCGGCGGGCAGCTGTCCGAATGGAAGGACCAGTTCGAGACCTCCGACGAGGTCACGGTGGTCCAGCGCAAGTTTGTCCTGCTGCGCCACAAGCGAAAAAAGTACCGCTGCAGCTGCAACGCAAACGTGGTGACCACCCCGCCGCCGCCGCGGTTGATCATGGGCGGGCGGTACTCGGTGGACTTCGCCGTGGAGGTGGCCAGCGGCAAGTACCTCGACCACCTGCCGCTGGCCCGACAGGTCAAGATCATGGCCCGCGAGGGCCTGGTGGTGGACACCCAGACCCTCTGGGACCAGATAGAGGCCCTGGCCGGGCACCTGCAGCCCAGCTACGAGGCCCTGGCCGACTACGTGCTATCGCACCCGGTGCTCCACGCCGATGAGACACCCTGGCCGCTGCTGGGCAAGGGGGGCAAGAAGCGGTGGTACGCTTGGTGTGCGGCCGTGCCGGATGGGGTGGTCTACCGCATCTTGCAGGGCCGCTCCGCACAGCAGGCAGAGAAACTGTTGGGCGCCTACGACGGCGTCGTGGTCGCCGACGGCTACGCCGCTTACGACAAGCTGTCCCGCGACGGGCCCGGCTCGTTCACCCTCGCCTACTGCTGGGCACATGTGCGGCGAAAGTTTGTCGAGGCCGAGAAGTTTTATCCGCGGGACGCAGCCGAGATCTTGGAGCTGATCGGCAAGCTGTTTGCCATCGAGCGACAGGCACCGGACCCCTGGCTGCTCGAGGACAAAGAGCGAAAGGTGGCCCTGGCCACGCGGCTCAAACTGCGCCAGGAAAACGCCAAGCCGGTCCTGGACCAGATCTTGGCATGGGCCCGGCGCCAGCAGACGCTGCCGCAGAGCACCATGCGCAAGGCGATCAAGTACATGCTTAACCAGTGGGCCGGGCTCGTAAGGTTTGTCGACAACCCCAGGATCCCCATCCACAACAACCTCGCCGAGCGAGAAATGCGCAGGCCCGTGCTGGGCCGGAAAAACCACTACGGCTCCCGATCCAGGCGGGGCACCGAGGTCGCCGCCCTGTTCTACTCCCTGCTCGAGTCTGCACAACTCGTTGGCTCTGAGCCAAAGGCCTACCTCTCCCAGGCTGCAACCAACGCCATCAAGTCTCCCGGCGCCATCACTCTGCCTCAACAAAGCTGAGGGCCGCTCTCCCTACCCAGTCAGCCTCACCTGGGGCCGACAGAGACACCTCCCGGCCATGGGGGCAGGGCGAGCATGTACG
>CAZEFW010000324.1:0-2381 GCA_964511535.1 uncultured Myxococcales bacterium
AGTCGGCATCTGCTTCTGCCTGCAGGCCTGATGGATCCTCCAAGAATCTTTCGCTGACATCACGCGTTTCGTACTTGAGCGGATATGGATTCACCCCGTAGTCGCGAGCCTTGTCTCCCATAGCTGTAATGATCAGGCGCAGCGTCGTAAGCCGCTGCTGGCCGTCGACGACCTCGCACCAGCCGTCCTTTCTCCGGCGAATCACCACGGGCTGCAGGCAATAGAAATCGCCCTGGTCTGGATCCGTTCTGAAAGACTCGATGTCCTCCAACAGCGCCTTGACCTCGGCTTTGGTCCATCGATAACCGCGCTGGTATTTCGGCACGATGAACCGCTCATCGAGCAGTTCAGCTACCGCGCGCGTTCTAAGAGCATCAGGCATTTCTGTCATGCTTCCCCCTTTGCTTGTGGATGTGTTGTCCTGATGAGTCCTGTTGTTGAGCAGGCTGATCTGGAAACCGGCAGAATACCAACTCCAACTTTCCTCTGCTGCATTCAATGCAGGATCGCCAGAAAGCCCTCCCCGCAGCCGCACCTTGTATACCGGCCTCGCCGTCGACGATAATCCTCACATCACCCATCAGAGGAGCCGCACATGGCGCACATGATCCCGGACACGCCCCCGGGACCGGGGGAAGGCAAGAAGGCCGAGCGCATGCTCTTCGAGGCCTTGCAAGACGGGCTGTCGGACGAGTACTTCGTCTACTGCAACCTGCGCTATCTCGAGGGCGGGCGTGCGGGTGAGGGGGAGGTGGACTTCCTGGTGCTGCACCGCACGGAGGGGATGCTGGTCATCGAGTGCAAGGGGAATGGGGTGAAACTCAAACCTGACGGGCGTTGGTACCGCATGTGCGACCATGGCGAGGAGGAGATGTCCCGATCGCCCGAGGAGCAGGCGAAGGATCAGGTCAGAGATCTGGTGAAGGAGCTGAAGAAGCGCATGCTCGGGGTCAAGGGCATGGACCTCAAGCGGCTGCCCTTCGCATTTGGCCACGCGGTGGCCTTCCCTCGAAAGGTGCGCCTGTCGCAGCGCCTGCCCCTGGCGTTCCAACCAGAGATTCTCTACACCGGCCGCGACATGGTTCGCATTGGCGAACGCGTCGCCGAGACCATGGCCTTCTGGCGGCGCGCGGCGGGGCAGGTCAAGCCGCTGGACGAGCAGCGGTTCAACCGCTTCCGCAACCATGTGCTGCACCCGGAACTGGCCATCGTCTCGTGCATGGGCGCGGACATGGCGGCCGAGGCGCAGCAGCTTCATCTGCTCAGCCAGAACCAGGCCAACCTGCTGGATGGTTTCTTGCACAAAAAGCGGCTCACCGTCGCTGGCGGGGCGGGCTCGGGCAAGACGGTCATGGCGCTGGAGGCGGCGCGGCGCCTGGCCGGCCAGGGCCGCTCGGTGCTGCTGGTCTGCTACAACCGCGCGCTGGGGCGGTTCCTTGGCCGCTGCGCCGCTGCAATGGACACCGGCGAGGGCCAGGTGCGGGCGCGCCACTTCCACGGCGTCTGCGCCGACGCATGGAGGGCCCACCGGGACGAGCCGCTTTCAGTGCCAGGCGACCCGGGTTCGGCGGCCGCGTTCTGGGACAACGAGGCGCCCATGGCAGTGCTCGACGCCCTGGCCGCCGGCGACCTGGACCGCGTGGACGACGTGGTGGTGGACGAGGGGCAGGACTTCCACGCCAGCTGGTGGGACGTGCTGCAAGAGATGCAGCGCGACCAAGACGACGGCCGCCTGTTCATCTTCCACGATTCGGCCCAGGAGATCTTCGGCCGCGAGCTGTCCATCCCCGGCGAGGCGGTGGACTACCACCTGAGCCGCAACTACCGCAACACCTGGGAGATCGCCGACGTGGTGCACCGGCTGGGCCGGGTCGACATGATCCCCTGCGACAAGTGCCCCCGGGGCAAGGCGCCGTCCGTATATCCCCAGGGCTCAGGCCGCAACACGCGCAAACAGCTCGAGGCGCTGCTGACCCAGATGCTGACCACCCAGGGGCTCGTGCCGGAGCAGATCGTTATCCTCACGCCACACACGCGCAAGAACTCCACCCTGGCCGGGATGACCGAGCTCGCAGACGTGCCGCTGGCCGACCTGCCAAACGATCGCGAGGGCAAACTGCTGCACACGACCATCGGCGCCTTTAAGGGGCTGGAGTCAGATGTGGTGATCATGCTCGACGTCAACCCCGACGACCAGCGCTGCGGGCTCAACGCACGCTACGTCGCCGCCTCCCGCGCGCGGCATCGCCTGTACGTCTTCGCCAAGGGTGACTGGCTGGCCGGGACGGCCCAAACCTAGCCTGTGGTATCGTTCGCCTTTCTTACAACTCAAGGGAGGCGACGGATGAAATTCCAGATGAAGTCCACGCGTGGTCTAATGG
>CAZEFW010000325.1:0-2312 GCA_964511535.1 uncultured Myxococcales bacterium
GTCCAAGCGCCCCCCAGGGCGCGTCATGTCCACAGCCCTACGAACGCGCGTCGAGTTCCAGCAGCCAGTCCACCGCCATGTCGTAATCCACAGGCACCATGCCATCCCAGGTCGGCGTCCCTGTATCAGCGTTGATGGCAAGAGCTTCATTCTGGTCGAGCAGCGCCTGCACAGGGCGCGGTGGCAGCACAACGGGTTGCGGCATGGTTTCGAGGCGCTGTCCGTCGGGTGAACTGAATCGAAGCTCGCCTTCTTCTGTCTTCTTGAAGCTGAATCCACCCTCGTGAACCGCCCGATGGTGGGTGCTGCAGAGCAGCGCGAGGTTGTCCAGGTCCGTCGGTCCGCCCTTTGCCCAGTGTTTGACATGGTGCATGTGCAAGAAGCGCCTGCTTTCGCACCCCGGAAACTGGCAGACCCCCTCGTCCCGCATTTTCACTGCCCGCTCCAGCGGAGCGCTTGCTCGACGGCTGGAACGTTTCAGCTGAAACGCCCCGGTGAACTTTTCCACCGGCATTTCGAGGACGGGGTTGTCGCAGCACAGGCGCCGGGCCGTTTCGGCGGAGATGCCAACGCCGCCTTCCACTTCACAGCGGCCCTGCTCCTCCGATTCCTCCAGCACTTCTTTATCCACATGAACCATCACCTGGTAGTTCTTCGGCCGCGCCTTGCCTGCCCGGTCAGCCAATCCCCTGTCCAGCGCCGCTCCTGCCACCTCGCCCACGGCGTCGGCCAGCCGCTGGTCCGGCTCTGCATCGCTGTCGTCGCATCGCTCCTCGGAGGCTACCCGCAGCGCCTTGACCAGCAGCGCGCCCAGCTCGGGCGGCAGGCGGCCTTTCAGGACCAGCATGTTGTCTTCGTCATAGTGATAACTCAGGTACCGCTCATCGGTCTGCCGCTGGGCCAGCTCCTGCTCGGCCGGCTTGGCTCTGCGGTAGGTTCGAATGATGCGTTCGAGCTGTGAGGCTGTACCGTCCAGGGCCCACTCCAGCAATGTGCTCTCATTGTCTGGCGTGACGATGCGGGTGATGGCTCGCACCTTGGAATACGAAAGGCGTCCCTGCGAGAACGCCTCCTGAATGAGCGGGCAGTCCACCAGCTTGCGAGCCACGCGCACCTTCTCCCTGGCTGTGCCCGGCTTCTCGTTGGTGCGCCAGGCAAGCCAGTGGGCGCACGATATGAAGCCCAGGTCGGCCCATGCCTCACGCCGGTCCATATCCGCTAAAAGCAGCAGCAACCGGCAAGTGGCAGCCTGGATATGCGCGGACAGGATGGCGATCTTGTCGCCCAGCTCGTCATTGGAATCTCGAGACAGATCGGGCGCGTTCTCGCTGGATTTTTCCAGGGTCATTTTGGCCTTTTTCTTATTGATTTCGGAAGTTTAAGTGTATCAGGTTAGGTGTGAAAATCAACCCTCGGAAAACAGAAATACTCAAGAAAATCCAACTGAATTCACGCGTTATCGGCGCCAGAGCAACGACCTGGCCGGGAACTGTCAACCGGCAAGCAAGCGTCGGGTCAGCGCTTGAGCTGCTGGCGTACTTCGGCGAGCTGGTGGATCAGCGTGTCGAGGCGCTCGGTCAGCTCCTGGCGCTCGTCCGAGGTGATGGCCTCGCCGCCCGGAGAGTCGGGCGCGATGGCGTGGATCAGCGCCTGCTGCAGCCGGCCGAGCAGGGCGCCGGCCTCGAGCATCAGCTGGATCAGCGCCTCGCTGGAGGCTTGTCCCCGGGGCAGGCGCACCACCTCGCAGCCCACGGCGCGCACGTAGTCGCCGAACACATGCTCCGGGTGTCCGGTGAACTCCGCCAGGCGCGGCAGCAGGTCGGCGGGCAGGTGAGAGCGGCCGGAGCCCCAGTGCGAGACCAGGGTGCGGTCCACGCCGAGGTCACGGTCGGCGAGCCACTGCACGAAGGCCTCCACCTTGAGCAGCCCTCGCTGGCGCAGCCCGGCCAGCATCTGCTGGCTCCATGGCCCGTAGGGCCTCTTGACCATCCCCATGAGCCAGCGATCTTCCGATCCCCCCGGGCAAAGGGCAAGTGCAGCGGTGTTCACATTATTGACTATCGCGTGAGCAGCACCGTGCTGCCCGTGGTGGCGCGGGCCTCCAGGGCGCGGTGGGCCTCGGCCACCTGCTGCAGGGGGAAGGTCTGGTTGATACGCACCTTGACCGCGCCGTCCTGGACCACCTGAAACAGGGCGCCGGCCGACGACAGCAGGTCCGCGCGGCTGGCGGTGTAGTCGAACAGGGTGGGGCGCGTCAAAAAGAGCGAGCCCTTGCGCGCCAGCACGCCCATGTCGAAGGGCGGCGGCGCGCC
>CAZEFW010000326.1:0-2220 GCA_964511535.1 uncultured Myxococcales bacterium
GCGACGCTCTGAATCGGGCTCGTCGCCAGCTGGGCAAGGCAGGATGCAGCCCAAGGACCGTGACGCTCATAACCGATGGGATGCCCACCCTCGCACCTGGCTGTAGCCGCATGCGGGACCCGGCCAGCGAACGATGCGCGCTGGCCAAGACGCTTCAAGAAGCTGCCCTCCTGCGACAACGCGAACACGCAGCCCTGATCACCCTCGTCCTGTCCACGAGGTACTCTGCCGTCCCGGTGCATCCGAATAATGGTCACGCACTCAGGATGTCGGGCAGCGCGGCGAGCAATGGCGGAGAAGCGGCCTTCCACTTCGCGGCCACATCTCCCGCGGCCGTTCAGCGCTTCTTCAAGCGCATGACCCGCCGCATCTGCAGCATCGGGCCGTTGACGCCGGGGCCCAAAAGAGCGCAGAAGGTTGTGGCGTTGGCGCGCGCCAGGGCAGAGCCAGATCGTGGACTCCGCCGGTTGAGAAACGTGGATCTGAATCCTCATCTCCAGGGCTTTGAGTTGCGGCGGGCAGCGGAAGGGACCTTCGTACTGCTGACCCGGGCCTCGTGCCGATGGCTGGGAGAGGATCCACGGCGGCAGGTCATCGTTCGCTGGTAGCGGCCTGCCCGGCGCATGGCGCGTCTTCAGTAGATCGGATAGCCCTCAAATCCGGGCGCCGACGCGACATCGATGCAGAACTGGACCAGCCCGCAAAGGGCCAGCAGCAACATGGGCAGCAGGATGACCTTCAGCCAGCTGCTCCGCGTCATGGGGCGTCCCCTCCAGATCAACGTCAGGAAGGCGGCCGCAAAGAGCAGGCCGGCCGCGCCGCCCCACCGGGCTGCGTCCTGAAGACGTACGGTGGCTCGCCAGTCTCCAAAACTGGCCAGCTGGCGGGAGACCTGGTGGGAGGTAACTGAGCCCACGAAGAAAGGGATCGGGCTCACCGGGGGGTTGCCTCCGTGGTGCTCGATGTACAACCTCAGCTTGGGATGCAGCCTGGCGCCATGTTCCAGCCAGTCCGCTCCCTGACCAACCGGAGCGCCTGGCGAGAGCATCAGCGGCCTGTCCCGGCAGTCGCGCGAGGCGTCCATGTCGTGGCGGTACTTGCTCAGCCCCGCCAGCCGCAGGGCGCTTGCACATCGCGCCCAGGCGGTCCAGGCCCAGCGGGCGTACTCCAGGTGCTCGTACTTCCAGTAGTCGGGGAAGTTGAACCGGGGATCGTAGTCAAAGGGCCGTGGGGTCAGGGCCCCGACCTCGGACAGCGACCGCGGCAGCCTGCCGTGGCGGGCCACAAAACGATTCACGCCCACCACCTGCACCTGCAGCTCCCACCGGGCCAGGGTTTGTTGCCGCTCCAGGTCGAGCGGCAGCTGCGGCTCGGGGGCCTCGTCCACCAGTGAAAAGCCGAACCACCAGGCTATGGCCAGCAGGATGCCGAGCGTCAGCGGCAACGCCCTGGAGGGCCGCTCTGCAGTTGATTCGTTCGGTTCCACCGCCTCCTCCGCGTCCCGTGGCCCTCATGCTACCCTTGCATCGATAGTCTCTCAAAAGCGGACATTGCGCACGTGAGCAGCGACGCCGGCCACCACCCTGACCGCGAACCCTACCGCCGGGATGATCCGCTCGAGTTGTGCGCGGAGTGCGCCGAGCCGACCCGGGGCCAGCGCTGTGGCCGCTGCGGCCGGCCGCTTTGCGAGGCCCACACGCCGGAGGTGATGCGCCGCTGCCAGGTGTGCGAGCAGCGCTACGCCGCAGCCACCGGCAAGGCGCTGTGGCTTCAGCTGGCCCTCAACCTGACGGCGGCCGTGCTGATGCTCGCGGGCCTGGTCGCTGGGCCGCTGGGCCGATACTTGCCGGCGCACGAAACAGGCGCCGCCCTGGTGGTCTTCCTGCTGATCGGCCCGCTGCCCTGCCTGTTCTGGCCCCTGCGCAGGCTGGCCTTTTTGGGTCGTCACCGCTGACCTGCGATGGGAAGCACTTGAAATGAAGGGACGCCCTGCCACGGCCATTATCATCTTCCTGCTCTCAATACCGGCAGCAGGAGCCGCATTTTTTGCCGTGGCCGCCATGTCCGGGCCGCCCCGAGGGGCTGGCATTGGGGCGGGGTTGCATGGCCTGGGGGTGGTGGTCACGTCCATTGTCGCCGCAGCAGCCGTGCTCCTGGTGGGGCTGGTCGCCGCCCTGGTGGTGGCCTTCCGCAAGCCGCCACGTCCCGGGGTTGCCGCCA
>CAZEFW010000327.1:0-2145 GCA_964511535.1 uncultured Myxococcales bacterium
GCTTCCGGCGGTTTCTGTTCCGAGTTTGTCTGGACCACTACGGCGGGCCGTATGGTTCCTGGTAGCGAAACCCGAGGCTGGGGTCCTTGACCCGGTAGGCCACCTGGGCTCCGCCCTCCGAGAGCGTGATCTCCTCGATGAGCCGATCCAGGGCGTCCCGGCGCTCGTCCAAGGGTCGCTGCCGCCAGGCCAGGAGCACCGCCTCGCGGAAGCGGCCGGGATCGATCTCGTCCGCGCCGGGGAGCACGCGACGGGCCGGTAGCCCTGCGAGCTTGAGTTTGGCCGTCTCGCGTTGGGCGATGAGCGGGGCGTTCAGGGCGCGGGCGTCGTCCATGCTCAATACGCCCTCCACCACCTGGGCTCCCGCGATGCGGATGCGGCGGTCGAGGTCAGCGATCCTGCGCTCCAGCCCCTCACGCTCAGCCTGCACCTCGTCGGGCTGCTCGTTCAGCCTGCTCACCGCAGAGCGGACCAGGGCCTGGACGTTGTCGGGGGTGAGCAGTTCGGCCTCGATCCAGTCCAGCAGGGCGGCGTCCAACTTCTCCACTCGGATGGTGAGCCCCGAGCAGCACTGCTTGTTCGAGGCCCGACTGGAGCAGCGGTAGTAGTAGTAGCGCCGCCCATTGGCCCCGCCGCCCGCCGTGATGGACACCGGCCCGCCGCAGAGCCCGCAGCGTAGCCAGGGGGTGAAGATGCCCCGCTCGCCCATGCGGATGGGGTGGGTGCCGTTTCGGGTGCCGTCTTTGCGGGCGCGGGTCTTGAGCTTGCGGAGTGCCTGGGCCTGCTCGAAGTCCTCGTCGCTGACGGCGGCTTCGTGGACGCCGCGGGCCACCACCTCGCCCTTGTGGGCCATGTGACCGCAGTAGACCGGGTTGGTGACGATCTGTGCGACGTGCTTGGGGGTCCAGGTGCCGGGGGAGCGCTGCCGCGGGTTGTCCTCGCGCACCGGGGGGGCCACGCCCTCGCGGGTCAGCCGCTCGGCCAGGCGCTTCCAGCCGTCGCGGCCCTCGAGGTACAGGGCGAAGACCCGTTGCACCGTCTCGAAGGCGGGGCGGGTCTCGTCGGTGACCACCAGGCGGCGGTCCTCGACCGCGTAGCCGAAGGGCGGGCGGCCGTAGACCCACAGGCCCTTGCTGGCCTGGGAGCGCATCCCGCGTTGCACGCTGCTGGACAGCTCCTCGGAGTATCTCTCCGCCAACCAGGCGAGGATGGGTCGGATCAGCCTGCGGATGGAGCGATCCTGGCCGTCCTGTTCGGTCAGGGAGAGCACCTCGATGTCGGCTTCCTCCAGCACGGCCAAAGCCCGCAGGCAGTCGGTCATGTTCCGGGCAATGCGGGAGAAGGCGTAGACGTAGAGGCGCTCGATGGGCTGGCGCGGGGGAGCGCGGCGGCGACGGCCCTTGCGGTGGTCGCGCTGGGCCTCGGCGGCGCGGATCAGGGCCTGGTAGGAGTGTCGCTTGCGGGCGGCTCGCCCGCTGATGCCCTCGTCGATGAACCAGTTCTCGGGTGGGATGTGGACGCCATCCTCGGCGGCGCGCTGGAGGATGACCTCACGCTGCTGCTCCACCGATTTATCTTGGCGTGGGTCACTGCAGCGCAGGTAGGCGGCTCCGATGATCATGAGGGGCTCCCCGTGGGAAAGATCCCATTGTATTTTACATAACGTCGATTCATTGCCTACCTGTTCTCCGCAGAACCCTCCCCGAGCCCGGCATCGATAGCAGCCTGCAGGTCAGCCAGCGTGAGGCAGGAGGCCCAGGCGTCGAGGTCGGGAGTGCCCTTGCTGGTGATCACATCGCCAACGCGGGCGGGCCGAGCGCGCCTGGTGTTGGCGCGTTGACCACCGTCCTTGCGGGCGCTGGTGCTCGGCTCGGCGTTGGTGTTCGGGGTGGTCACGGGCAGGGCTCCATGACCAAAGGGTAGGCACCGGGTTCGGCCTCCTTCCAGCGGTTTCGCTGCCCCGCAGCGCCGGTCAGCAGCGGGAAAGTGGGTAAGGAGAGCTTGCTCGGGAGTCTTCGCGCCCACAGATTTCCAGCGCTACGAATTGGCGCCGGTCAGCGTCAGCAAGACACCGGTCAGCGTCAGCAAGACACCGGTCAGCGGCGGGGAAGCTCGGGGAAGAAACCGGTCAGCGAGGGAGACGCC
>CAZEFW010000328.1:0-2097 GCA_964511535.1 uncultured Myxococcales bacterium
CGGTGAGCTCGGTGGAGTCCTGGTTCTTCTCGTCCTTGGGCTGGAAGGTGCCGATCCCCACGCGGTCCTGCTCCGACAGGATCAGGCGCTTGACCTTGACATGCTCAACCACCTTGCTGAAGTCGCCCTTGTAGCGCTCCATCAGCTTGGCGAAGGTGTAGCGGCAGGCCGGGCACAGGTCGCCGTCGATGCGGATGGGGTAGGTGTCGCCCTTGATCCCCGCCTCCTCCAGCGCCTTGGCGCGCCACGCCTGGGGGATGATCACCAGGGGCTCCTCGTTCATGGGGCAGGGGTGGAGGTCCTGGTCCTCCTCGCCGGCGATGCCGGTGCCCTTGAGGTCCCAGGAGAAGGTGTAGAGCGCGCCCTCGGGGGAGCGGGAGTACGCCTCGAGGCCCTCCTTCATCAGCCGGGCGATGGTGGACTTGGAGGAGCCCACCGGGCCGTGCAGCAGGATCACGCGCCGCTCGGTGCCGTAGCGATGCGCCGCGGAGCGGAAGATGTTGACCAGCTTCATCAGCGGGATGTCGAGGCCGAAGATGGCGTCACGACCGCCGCCCTGGTCGTCGGAGAAGAAGAGGTACTTGACCAGCTTCTTCTTGGCGTCGAAGTACTCCTCCCGGCCGTAGCTCAGGATCATGTCGTACACGCGCTGGAACGCGCTGCGCACGACCTTCGGGTTTTCCCTGACGATCTCCAGGTACTGCTCGAAGCTGCCCTCCCAGTGGAGGTCGGCGTACTGCTCGTAGTCCTGCAGGCTGGCTATCTTGCCAACCAGCGACCCGTCTCCGTTGCTGCTGCTCATGTGGCTCTCCGTGGCTGCGCGGGGTTGCGGGGAATCCATCTATTTATCGAGAGTTAGATACGGAACGGTAGCACAGCGGAAATGCGCCTTCAATGAGGGGGCGGGACCCAATTGTGCTCTTTTGTCACTACTTCTGTGGTATGGAAAATTTCATGAGCACCGGATCGCGCAGTGGCGTACATCGCCTCTTGCCGGCCGCCGCCGCGGCGGCGCTTGCGCTGATCCTGCTCCCCGGCTTGGGCGGTTGCCGCGACTGCTCCGGACCGAGCGAGCCGTCGCCCACGGCCCGGCCGCCGCGGCCTGGCCCCGCCAAGCGGGCGCCCAGGCCCGGGCCGAAACCACCCGAGGCCAGGCCGGCGTCCCTGATCGAGCTCATGGACGGCGTCGAACCGGAGGTGAGGAAGGTCACCCTCGCGCGGGTGTTCAACGCCTCGGGCATGGCCATGTTTGGCAAGGGCAAGGACCGGCGGCTGGCCACGGTGTGCGACCTGTCCCCGGGCGAGGAGCTGCCGAGGGCGTGGAAGGGCGGCGCCCTGCCCGCCTGGCCGCCGGCCGTGACCTTCTCCTCGCCGAAGGACGGCTCCTACCTCTCGGGTCAGGGCAAGGCAGGCGCGCCAGGGTCCCTCGAGGCGGTGGCCAACGTCGACGGCGAGGTGGCCCTGCTCCACCAGACCGGGCACCGCTGGGGGATCAACGTGGGCGGAGATCAGATCTGGCTCGGCGTGGCGGAAGCGGCCAAGGCCGCCGGGTGCTCCAACGCGGTCACGGTGGAGGGCTTCGCCCCCAGCGACGAGGGCTGGGAGGTGCTGATGACCGAGGAGAGCGACGTCCGCCAGCAGCGGAGCGAGGAGAACAAGTACAAGATGTACCGGGTCACCTTCGGCGCCGACGGGGGCTTCCAGGGGGCAGTGGGGCCGATCACCAGGCAGGACGGCACGGTGCTCGAGGAGCACGGCGGCGACATGGTCCTGCTGCCCGACGGGCACATCGCCATCCCCGGCTTCTTTGCCGGCGCCGTGTACCTGGTGAGCCCTGACGGCAAGGTCACCCACACCGAGAAGCTCGATTCCACCCGGCTGGAGGGCATCGTCTGGGATCCTGAGGAGTGCGACCTCTACCTGGTGCGCGAGTGCGCCGGCCTGGGGAACGCCTGCGTCGAGACCGCGCCGCTGGGGGTCCCGATGTGGATCCTGAGCTATCCCTGCCCGGACCGGTAGGGGGGCCGCTTTGCGGCCTGGCTTGAGGCTTGAGGCTTGAGGCTTGAGGCTTGAGGCTTGAGGCTTGAGGCTTGAGGG
>CAZEFW010000329.1:0-2054 GCA_964511535.1 uncultured Myxococcales bacterium
CTAGCAGCGTTCGGGAAAAATCAAATCAGAAATGATTAAGATCACTTAGAGAACGGGCAATCCGGCGGATTGACGGCTGCCGACTGGAGTGTTGATTTGGAGTTGCGAGAAACCAAAAGAACACCCAGACGGAGCCAACTTCAAGCTGCCTGAAAGCAGCGCAAGAGGCAAGGCTCCGAGGAGGAGCCGATGCCCCAGCGTAGCCTTTGTCAGCGTTCTTTTTACGACCCCGAGCTTGCGATGCCGGACTGCCTACAGCCGGGCACGGTGCCCTGGCTGCTGGCTCGCTACCGCTCGGAGCAGTATCCGGACTGGTTGTTTTTGGGCTGGCGAGGTCAGGGGCGGCGAGGGCGAGATGCGTGGCCGCCGGTGGTGCTGATGGCGCTGCTCGTGCTGCGCTGGAGCGAGGAGGGTATCAGCCGTCTGGGCAGCACCAAGCGGGCCAAGACGGACGTGAGCTGGCGGGCGGCCATGGGGCTGCACCTTCAGACCCAGGTGCCCGACGAGAAGACGCTGCGGGAATTTGAGGCCTTCTTGCGCACCCGGCACCCGAGCTGCGGGCAGCCGCGCTACCTGCTGCTGCACGAGCACATCGTGCGCTGGTGCCTCGACGCCGGGGTGGTGGGCAAGGCGGCGACCTGGAGCTTCGACAGCACGCCGATGTGGTGCTACGGGGCGGTGCTGGACACGGTGAGATTGCTCGGCGAGGGGACCCGGGACCTGGCGCGGCAGTGGGCCAAAGCCACCGGCGTCACCGTCGAGCAGGTGGCCGAAAAGTGGCAGGTGCCGTACATCCTGGCCAAGAGCATCAAGGGCCACTTCCGCATTGACTGGCGCGATGGCCAGCAGCGCGCCGAGGTCATTGAGGCGGTGGCGCACGGGGCCCTGCGCGCCGTCGAGCATGTGCGGGGCAACATCTCGGTGGCGCGGGCCACGCGGCGCAAGCGGCTGCTCCGTCGCTGCGCCGCCTTGCTGCGGGTGATTGAGCAGGACTTTGAGACCGACGAGCAGGGCCGCCTGGTCATCGCCAGGCGGGTGGCCAAAGACCGCATCGTCAGCCTGACCGACCCGACTGCCCGCCATGGCCGCAAGAGCAACTCCAGGACCTTCAATGGCTTCAAGGTGCATGTGCTGGGCGACATCGTCAGCGGGCTGATCGCCTCGGTGACGGTCACCGCCGGCAACAAGCACGACGGCTCGGTGGCTCACCGCCTCATCCGGCGCGCCAAGTCCCTGGCGGACAACATCGAGACCGTGCTGGGCGACACCGCCTATGGCGGCGCCACGCTGCGCCACCGGGTGCGTACCGAGCTGCACGTCGGCATCGTGGCCCCACCTCCCTCGGACAACAGGAAGCGGGGAGACAAACTGGGGCGGCGCGATATTGACATCGACTTCGAGGCGCTGACCGCCACCTGTGCGGCAGGCGTCACCACCGCCAAGCATCAGCGCGTCTGGTCCGCCGAATACCAGTGCCATGTCTCGGCGTTTGTTTGGCCCAAGGATACTTGTGCTGCCTGTCACCTGCGACAACGCTGCAATGGCAAGCGTCAAGGTGGCCACCGTGTGCGACTGCATCCCCACGAGCAGGAGCTTCGCCGGGCCAGGGCGGAATGGGAAACCCCACAGGTCCGGGAGCAATACCGCAAACGCAGCCAGTGCGAGCGACTGGTCAACCAGCTCACTCGGCACGGCGCCCGACGAGCGCGTGGCTGGGGACAGGGCAGCGCCCAGCTCCAGGCTCATCTCATCGCCATGCGCTGCAATCTGCAGCTGCTGGCCCGGGCGTTAGCAAAGGACGATAGAACGCTGC
Organism: uncultured Myxococcales bacterium; assembly: GCA_964511535.1. Taxonomy (GTDB): domain Bacteria; phylum Myxococcota_A; class Polyangia; family CAZCFB01; genus CAZCFB01. Next base: position 1,814 of record CAZEFW010000329.1, read on the forward strand.
TCAACGCGGCCTGACCGACGGCCTGCATCCCAGCTTTGCCCGGAGGAGCGACCTCCGCGTACCGGGCACCCCGGGGACGGCACTCCTGCGTCTTGCGGTGCCGCCTGGCGGGGGGCTTTTGACATTTCAGCCCCCACCGGATGTACACGAGTCGCCAGGCGATGGCCTGACGAGAGCGGCCTCTCCGTCGACGGACGGCTCAGCTACTTGAGATTGAGGGACAAACCCCGAACGCTGCTAG
>CAZEFW010000330.1:0-2014 GCA_964511535.1 uncultured Myxococcales bacterium
GCCTTGAACATCTCCAGAGCCTGCTCGAACTTCTCCCCGGCCCGAAGCGCGTTGGCCTCGTGGAACATTTTTGTGGCCCGGTCCTTGTCCCCCGGCTTGGCCAGCGCGAGGGAAGGCAAGCAGATGCCCAACAGGATCAGGAACAGGGTGTTGCGTGCCGTTGTCATCAGAGGCTCTGGTATCCCGCGGGGCGGTCCTGCTTCGTGGGTTTCTGCCGGGCGGGTGAAGCCCTGCGCCGCCTCGCCTTGCCGGCAGCCGGCTTCTTGCGCGGCCTGGGTTTGGGCTCCACGATCTTGACCGGCGCAGGCGGCGCGGCGTCTGGCGGTTGCGCCAGGTCCGGCGGCGCAGCGGCCTCTGCCAGGCCCTCGGCGGCTGCCACGCCCCGATCAGCTGGGCCAGGTTCGGCAGGCGCCAGGGCCGGCGGCGCCGCTGCGCTCATGGCCTCCGGCGCCGTGGTATCAGCGTCCGACGCCTCACCGCCAGCCAGCAGCAGCGCCCCGCCGAAGCCCGCCACCACCACCGCCGCCGTGATCAGCCCGACCATAAGGCCCGGGCGCGGACCCCGCGCCTCCGAGGCTGCGGCGGCTGGTTCCGCCTCGCCCAGGGCCGCGCCGAGGGTGGTGTTCAACTCCACGCCTTCCTCCGGCTCCGCTCCGCCCGGGTCCGCTGCCGGCTCTTCCTCCGGCGCGGCAGCGAGAGGCGGGGCCGACTGGGCAGCGGCCAGCAAGCGCTTGGCCACTTCCGGCCTGGGACGGATGGTCTCCTCCTCCTCTTCCTGCTCGACAACCAGCTCGGGGGCTTGCTCCACCTCCACCAGCTCGTCGAGGGTCAACATCTCGGTGCCGCCGGCCTTCTCCGGCGAAGGGGCGGCGGCCGGCGCGCGCTTACCCTTGCCCCCCACGCCCGCCCGGTCCCTGGCCTTCTCGTCCAGAGGCATCTCCGCCTGGTCCATGGCGGCCGACAGGTCCTCCACGAAGGCGCTCACCCGCTGGTATCGCTCCTCCTTGCGCTTGGCGAGAGCGCGCGCCAGGACCTGCTCCACGGCGTCGCCGAGCCCCTCCACCAGCTGCCCGAGGGGCCTGTGCGGCCGGTCGCAGATGGCGCGGATGACGCCCACCAGGGTGGGCGCGTTGAAGGGGAAGCTGCCGCTGAGCATCAAGTAGGTGATGGTGCCCAGGGCGAAGATGTCGGTGCGGTGATCAACCGCCTTGGCGTCGCCTTCCCCCTGCTCCGGGGACATGTACTGAGGGGTGCCGAGCACGTCGTTTGTGCCGGTGAGGGACCGGGAGTCCCGGATCTTCGAGATCCCGAAGTCCAGCACCTTGATCCGCGGGAGGCCGCTGGGGTTACGGGCCAGGAAGATGTTCCCCGGCTTCAGGTCCCGGTGCACGATCCCCTTCTCATGCACGGCGGTGAGCGCGCTGCCCACGTCGGTGATGACCTTCAGGGTGAAATCGGGCGAGAAGCGCCCCTCCCGACGCCGCGCAATGTTCAGGTCCTCGCCCTCCAGGTACTCCATCACCATGCAGGGCCGCCCGTCGTCGGACTCGTAGAAATCGAGCACGTAGATGATGTTGGGGTGGCCGATCTCCGTCGCTATTTCGGCCTCCCGCTGGAAACGGGAGAGGATGGTGGGCTCGTCCTTCATCCTCGCCTGCAGGACCTTGATGGCGAAGCGCTGCTTGCGCAGGCGCACATGCCGCGCCTCATACACCGCCCCCATGCCGCCGCGGCCAATAAGGCGCACCACCTCATGGGTGTCGTGCAGGACCTGTCCTATGAGCGGGTCAGCCCTCATGTACCCTCGCCATGCCACGGCCGTGTCGCCCCTGGAGCGGTCCCCCAAGTCCAGCCGTCAGAATGTAAAATCCCCGTAATCATCTCGCAGGCGGGGGCCGGCCGCAAATCGGGCCCGCCGCGGGCGTTACAGGCTCAGGGGGATCTGAGTACGTTGGAGACGTAGGGTAGTCACAATGAAGTGACCGGCTCCGAATTCGCTGTCCGTAGATTAGGC
>CAZEFW010000331.1:0-1975 GCA_964511535.1 uncultured Myxococcales bacterium
GACGTCGATGCGGGGCGGGCCGTCGTAGCTGTCGGTGGCCATGTGGCGCCGAGCGACGTGGTTGCCCATGTGGAAGGCCTTGCGGCCTGCGGGGTAGCCCGGGATCTCGAGGTATTCGCGCTTGAACTCGGGGAAGTTGTTGATCTTGGTCTTCCGGGACCAGCCACCGTGGGAGTGGATGAAGTCGGGCTTGCCCTCCTGGAAGACGTACTCCCGCATGAACTCCTTCTGGTAGTTGTGGTGCCCCATGCGCACGTCGACCAGGCCGGCCACGTCCATGATGCGCCAGCCCGAGAACCACATGTGGGCGCCCATGTCCACATCCAGCAGGGTGATGTGGTCGATGTGCAGGCGCTCCTGGGCCCAGGTCATGTACTGGACCCGCCGGTTGACGTCGCGCACGCCGGTCTCGGGGCGAGCCACGAAGTCGGCGCTGCCCCAAGCGTTCGGGGCGGCGATGGCGATGGCGGCGGCGGCGGTGAGCAGGGTGCGCAGCTTCGGGGAGAGCCGGCAGGGTCGCCAGGTCAGCCCGGGGATGCGGTCCACCAGGGCGCCCAGGCCCAGGCCCAGTAGGATGGACTGGGGCACCACCCACAAGCTCGCCCAGCGGAAGGCGTCCATCCAGTCGCCGCCCACGTAGATGTTGAAGAACATCGCGGCGCAGTAGGCGCCCCAGGTGATGGACAGGGCCTGCCAGCCGCGGCGCCCGAGGGTGAGCAGGCCGAGGATCACGGCGCCGCCGTAGATGGACCAGCAGCGGGCGATGACCCACTTGCGGCGGATCGGGGTCCAGAACTCCCAGGTGTCGAAGGGGCCGCCCTTGCCGTCCCACAGCACCATCAGGCCGAAGATCGCAAGCAGGACGAGCCCGATGACCCCGCGCTTGCGCTTGAGCCCGGCGGTGGCGAAGAAGAACAGCGGGATGACCCAGGCGATCCAGTAGGCCGTCATGTACTTCTTGACGTAGCCCCAGCCGCGGATGTCCCAGGAGAAGGGGCGGAAGCGCTTGGCCGAGCCCAGCTTGGCGTAGTAGGTCGCGGGATATTCCCAGGAGAAGTAGGTGTACCGCCACCAGTGGTAGAGCACCAGGGGGATGCCGAAGACCGCCAGCCAGGTGAGGGTGGGGATGACCACGCCCTTGATGATGCGCTGGCCGAGGCTGCCGTCCTGCTCGGTGACGGCCTTGTGGGCGCGGAACACCACGAAGGCGAACAGGCCGAGCACGCCGTACATGGCGCCCTCCGGCCGGGTGATGGCCATCAGGAACCACAGCAGTGGGGACCAGGGGCGGCCGCCGTCCACGCCCTCGCGGATGGTGCGGTACATGCCCGCGGCCAGCAGCACGCAGAAGACGGAGTTCTCGAGGCCGGCGCCGCACCACAGCACGAACTGGGTGGAGGCGGCCAGCAGGAAGGGCGGGACCAGGTTGACGAGGTCGTCCACGCCGCCGCGGGCGCGGCGGGTGATGGCCCAGGCCAGGGGCAGGGTGATGGCGCCCAAGACCGCGCCCAGCACCTTGGATGAGACCCACGGTGAAACCTTGAACAGCATGAAGAATGCCATCAGGAAGGTCCACGTGGGGTTCGAGTAGCCCTCGACCCTCTCGCCGCCCGGGTAGGTGACCAGGCCGTGGCCGTCCACCAGGTTGCGGGCGTAGGCGAAGCTGATGCCCGCGTCCTCGATGTAGAACGGCTGGCTGACCGTGAACACCAGGTAGTGGGCGATGAAGCCCACGATGCACAGGCTCAAGGCGTTGATGGTGCGGCGCTGCTGGGGAGCCATGGCGTCCCACCAGGCCAGCGTGCGGCTCCACAAGCGCTGCAAGGGAGGCCTCCGCGAGCTGAAGACGCTGCTTGTTATCGTGCCGCCGGTGCATGTGGCCACCACGGGCGGTGGCTGGAACGGGGTGGTGCACGGGGCGCGTCACCGGAATGATGCCCGACCGGCCTCGTAGAGTACCTTCACGATGTCCGCC
>CAZEFW010000332.1:0-1927 GCA_964511535.1 uncultured Myxococcales bacterium
TCCGGATCCGGCGCGCCTGCCGGGAGCGCGTACGCGCTGCCGGCTGCCGATCCCGATCCCGCTAGCCGATCCCGCTACCCCCTCACGCCCAGCCCCTCTCCCCCGGCGGGGAGAGGACTCCCCACCATTTGTCAAGCTTCCTTGGCGGGGGTCGCGGGTGCCGACCGGAGCCGTGTGTGGTCGTAGAGGGTCCCATCCCGGAGCATGGCGCACGCCACGTTGAGCAGCCTGTCACCGAGGCCCCGTAGAGCCCTGCCATGCGTATGGCCCCGAGCTCGCAGGGCCGCGTACCTGTTCTTTGCCCAGGGATCGTGCTGGGTTGCCACCCGCGCCCAGTGGTAGACCGCGTTGCGCAGCCGCAGGTTGCAGGCCCTGCGCATGCCCACGCGACGCTTTCGCCCGCTGGCCCGGGTGATGGGGGCAACCCCTGCATGTGCCCTCAACGCGAGATAGTCTCGCTCTCCAAGGGGCCAGGCGGCCTCTGCAAGCATCGTGGCGGCGACGACATTCCCGACTCCCGGCAAGGACAGGAGAATCTCGGCGTCACGGTGCTTGCGCTGCTCAGGGGAGTCACCTTCGGTCGCCTCCTGGAGAGCTGCGTCGGCCGCGGCAGGAGCAGACATGGCCTCCAGCAAAGCAGCGATCTGCTTGTCCACCCGCTTCTTCTGCTGCTGGAGAAGACGCAGCCTGGGGATGATGAACCCGACGTGAGCGCTGGCGGCCTCGACGCTTCCCTCGGCGAGCACCAGGGGAGGCACGCGAAGCAGTTCGAGCACCTCGCTGGGCGTGATGCGTCGGATCCGGTTGCGTTTCAGCACCCTGCCAACCTGCGCCTTGCGCAGCTTGGCCACACGGGCTGGTGTGGGCGCCAGCTCGATGAGATCGAGCACCCAGGCCTCCGAGGGCGATGATGAGACCTGCAGCATCTGCGGGTAGTAGCGGTGCAGCAGATCGCACAGCCGGTTGCTCTCGCGGTTGAGCTCGCTTCTCAGCTCATCCGCGATGCGCACCAGCTCCCGCAACTGGATGACGTCCGGGTCATCCATGCGCACCTGCCGGAAGCAGTGCATGTCCGTGCGCAGGGAGTCGCCCAGTACGTAGGCATCCAGGCGGTCGTCCTTGGTGCCGGCCGGACTGTAGCGGTCTCGGAACCGGTCCAGCTGCTTGGGGTTGATCGCGTAGACTGGGAAGCCTCGTTCGACGAGGGTTTCAACGACTGTGCCCCTCGGAATCTCGATGGCGACGGCCACGCGTTCCGGAGCCCCACCGGCGAGCTGGTGGAGCCAGTCCGCGAAGGCCGCGATGGAAGGCCCGGCGTGCTCTACGGCCCGCTCCGCCTCGACGGTGGCGTCTGCGCCGACAACGCAGACCTGATGGCTGTCCTTGGCCCAATCCACACCCACGAAGAGCGTGGCGCTTCGTTTCATCTCTGCACCTCCCGGATTGATCGCGACCTGGCCGCAACGCCGTTCACCCCTGTACTGGCGCTCGTGGCGCAACTCCCCACTGGATGTCCGCTGCGGCCGTCCCTACCGGGGCGCTGGTCCTCTCCTGGCAACTCGAGGCGCGAGGGAGCATTTGGCGCTCCCAGAAGGGCGGCCGGATGTGTTGAACGTCGCTGGCGACGCGTGAGCATGAGGGCGATCCCGTAGCCATGAGTGGGGCGGGACGCCCGCGTCGCAGGCCGCGCAGCGGCCGCGGCTCCGGTCGGTACCCGCTCCCTCCTTGGTACAGGGGAGCAGCGGGGGGCCAGGATGGGCACAACCACCGGGCACAGCCCCGGATACCCGGCGTTCAACCTACCCCGCCCCCCTATGTGGAGTAATCCGGCTATCCAGCCGGATTACGGGCACAGTCAACCCCGAACGAAGTGAGCGGGTTGACGGGCACGGTAGGTGGTGCAGATCGCCACGACCTTTCCCGAAGG
>CAZEFW010000333.1:0-1824 GCA_964511535.1 uncultured Myxococcales bacterium
GACGATCCACGAAGCAGTGCTCGCCGAACGGGTCGACGGATTCGGGCGCGGCACCGTGGTGCGAGAAATCGCCCCGGGCTTCCGCACAGATGATCAGGTCATCCGCCCGGCCAAGGTATCGGTGGCCGCGTGAGCGGGTTGAGGGATAGCTGACCGTCGAAGAGGGGGGGCTCTCAGGTGGGGCGTCCGGGCGCGGATCCTGCGCGGGCCCTGGCTCAGGACAGGTGCTTTTTGGCCAGCATCAGGACTTCCTGGCGCTGGCGCTTGAGCAGCGCGTCGGGAATCAGGCCCATGGTGTCCAGGACCTTGACCAGCTTCAGCGCCTGGCTCAGGTGCTTTCGCGCGGTGGCCGCGTCACCCTGCTCGAGCGCCAGGCGGATAACCTGGAGATTGCTGTTGAGGAGCATACGCTTGTATGTGGAGGACGTGTCATCTGCGGCGACGAGGGAGCTGTTGAGCTCCACCGAACGATGGAAGGCCGCCATCGCTCCCTTCCGGTCGCCCCGCGCCAGGGCCATCTTCCCCAGGTTGTCGGACGAGGTGGCCAGGTTGCCGATGTAGTTGCCGTTGGTGGGGTTGGCGGAGACCAGTGACTCGAGGATATTGTGCGCTGCCAGCAGCCCCTCATGGGCCTCTGCCTTGCGGGCCGGCGTCCGGGCCAGCTTGCCCAACCTCCGGTAGATGGACGACGTGAAGACGACGTAGAGGTCACCCGACTCGTTGGCGGCGCCGGGGTCGGCCGCCACAAGCGGCTTCATGGCCTCGAGGGCCTTCAAGAAGTGCCTGTGGGCGTTCTCAACCTCGCTCTGGGCAAAAATCAGCGCCCGCTCGCTCCGGTCAAAGTACATGTTGCCCAGATTGAAATATGCGCGGGCGAGATCGTGCTGGATTGCCGAGTCCTCCGGGCACCCGCCCAGGAGGATCCTGTAGAGCCGGATCACTTGTCGTTTGGTGGCGAGGGTCTTGTCCGGGTCGTCCCGGGCTTCGGCCACGGAGGCGACCTTCTTGAGCAACTCCACGAGCGTCCGCTTGATGGCGACATCGCCCGGGGCGGCGGCCTGCTGCTCCTGGTAGAGCTTGCGCGCCTGGGCGTATGCCCTGGCCGCGGCAGCCAGGTCTTGCTGGTCCTCGGCCACCTCCCCAACTTGGCGAAAGGCATCGGCCAGGTCGCGCTTGTGAGCTGGGTTGGTCGGCTCAGCCTTGACGAGTCCCCGGGTGATTTCCAGCGCCCCGGCGGCGGCCCTCCGGGCTTCCTGGAGGCTTTGACGGGCCGCCTCACGGGTCCGATCATCAAATTCATGGCCGTCAGGATCCCTGCCCAGGAGCTCGGCGTGGCGCCTGTGAGCCGCGCTGGCGAGCGAGAGGTACGAGGAGGCCAGGTCGCGCGCGAGGCGGCGGCTCCCGGGGGCCCTGGATGCCCGGGCCTTGCTTGCCTCAACAGCCTTGAGGGCGGCCTCCCTGGTCATGTCGGAGGGGGCCTGCTCTGCGGCGCTGTGGCACGACAGGTTGTCGATGGCCGCGATGGCAGCAGCCAGGTCGGGCTCCTCGCCGCCGCCGGACCAGCTGAAATTCAAGGTCCAGGGTAAGGCGCTCTTCAGGATCCATGGCCCGCCGATCCTTGCTCCGCCGGACACGCTCAAAATGACGGCCACGGCTGCAAGCACCAGGAAGCAACATCCGGCGGTGATCAGCCCGAGGCGCAGCCGCCCCCAGGAACGCTCCGGGGGCTGGTCGGCCGGCGCTGGCGTGACCTGGTCCTGAGCCTCGTCTGGAGTTGATCCGTAGCTGCACATCACCTTAGCTCATCACACGCTGGATGGGCGG
>CAZEFW010000334.1:0-1795 GCA_964511535.1 uncultured Myxococcales bacterium
GCCTACTCGTTCCGTTGTGCCCGCTTGCTGTGGACGGTGGGGACAACCGGCTGCGCCGCCCGCCCCCGACCGACCACAGGCCCGGGCAAGGTGTGGCTGGACAACGACATGGGCGGCCGCCGCCTGCTCATTCAACCCGAAGCCGAACCCCGCCCGCGCACCTGCTAATAAAATGTCAACCAGAGGGGTCAGACCCCTACACTTGACATTTTACCGAACGGCCCGAATAAAGTGTCAAGTAGGGGGGTCAGACCCCGCCACTTGACATTTTACGCAGGCGGTTCATCGGGGCTCGGTTTGGGCTACCATGCGGCCATGAGCGCTTCCGATCTCGTCCTGTGGACCCATGAAAACGGTGTCACCACCCTGACCATGAACAACCCGGCCAAGCTCAACGGCTGGACCATGCAGATGATGGAGGCCTTCAAGGCCGCGCTGAACCGGGCCGCCGATGACGCGGCGACCGGGGCGGTGGTCTTCACGGGCGTGGACCCCTACTACTCGGCCGGCGTGAACCTCGGGGCCACGCTGAAGCTCGGCCACCCGGCCACGCTGCACCGGCTCATCGTGGAGCACAACCAGGCCCTGTTCGAGGCCTTCATCCGCTTCCCCAAGCCGATCCTGGCGGCGGTCAACGGCCCGGCCATCGGCGCTAGCGTCACCGCAGCCACCCTGTGCGACGCGCTGCTGGCCTCCGAGAGCGCCACCTTCAATACTCCCTTCGCCGCGCTGGGCATACCGCCCGAGGGGTGCTCGAGCCTGCTCTTTCCGAAGCTCCTGGGCCAGTCCGCGCAGCGTTTGCTGGGCCCCGAGGGCTGGAAGCCCACCGGCAAGGAGGCCGCCGAGGTGGGCCTGGCCGACCATGTGGTGCCCCATGAAGCGCTGGGGCGAGAAGCCCAGCGCATCGCCGAGGAATGGATCGCCAGCGGCAAGGCCCGCCAGTACCGCGGCGGCGCGACCCAACAGGAGCTCGAGGCGGTCAACGCCCGGGAGTCGGTGGACCTGGCCACCGCCTTTTTGAGCCCGCCTTTCCTCAAGGCCCAGTTCAGCTTCCTGCGCCGCAAGGGCAAGTATCAGCCGGCGCTGATGTTCGCCGCGCTGCTGCTCACCCGCCCCGCCTGGTCCCTGCTGCTGCCGAAAAGGTAGCGCGCTACTTCTTCTTCGCCTTGCGCTGGCGCAGGAACCTGGCTCGCGCCGCGTCCAGGAACCGCTGCCGCCAGCGCCCCGCGTCCACCGACGGCCAGCCGGTGAGCACGTACAGCGGCCCCACGGTCAGCTGCGCGGCCAGGCTCAGCGAGGTGACGCCGAAGTTGACCCGACGCAAGAACGACCGCTCACACCGCGGGCACCGATCCGTCTCCCCGTGCTCGTGCTCCTCGCACAGCGGGCGGCCGCAGCGCAGACACCCCCCGTCGGCGATCTCGCCGCACACCAGGCACAGGGGCCTTATCTCACCTTGGCGGTAGGGCTGGGTCATTGCTGATGAAGGTGAGGATGCGTCAGCGGCCGCGGGCAGTCCAGCCCGGCGCGGTCGGGCTGTCTACTTGACCTTCTTGCAGAGGATCTTCGGCTTGTTTCCGAGGAAGCCGTCCCAGGTCCAGGAGCTCCAGCCGCCGCCCGCCTTCACCCGCTTGAAGGTCGTGGTGTAGATGCGGCAACGGGTGGGATCTTCCTTGAGGTACTCGGCAGTACGCTCGATGCAGCCCACGGTCTCGACGAACTCCCACTTGCGCCCGAGGACGTCGGTCTTCTTGGTGGCCTTGCCGTTCATGCGCAGCACCAGCACCTTCTCGTT
>CAZEFW010000335.1:0-1678 GCA_964511535.1 uncultured Myxococcales bacterium
CCGGGTCATGCCCGTTTCTGGATCAACCACCCACCATCAAGCGACAAGAGCCCGAACTTGTTGCCCAGCCTGATGACGTTCCATGAATCGAGCCTGTCGAGGCGGCCGCTGACTTTCTTTGATCCGACGAGGGCCCCGTCGATCTGTACGGACCATGTCGCGCCATCGTGGGACATCATGAAATGGTGCCATCCGCTGCCAAGCTTCCTCGCGTCGTGGGTCATGGCGGCGGGCGCCGGGGCTGAGCCCACCGGGCTGATATGGAAATATAGCGAGTGCGCCGAGTGACGGATGGTGAACGCCGGTCCGGTGAGGAGGTACTCGGATCCTGCGGTGGTGGGCTTGTTCCAGTCCGCGCGATGCGCATGGAAAGAGACCTTCAAGGTCCTGGGCGGTGGGCCCGGGACGACCGCAATCGCGGTTTTCCCGTTGCCAAATCGGGTGGCCGACTTGGGCAGCGCGCCCGGGCCTGCGGTGTCACCGAGGGTTACTCCAGGCCCGGGGATCAGGTCGTTCCCTGTCGCGCTCGCAGTTAGAGGCCAGCTACCGATGAGGGGGAGCGCAGGCGGCCGCCGGGCGGCGATGGTCGCCGCCGCCACCTTTTGCAGCTTGCCAGCCTCCTGGCTGCTGACGGAGAGACCTCCCGTACCCAGCCCGACCGGGCTCTCGCCGGTCAAAGTGGCATAGAACACATACGCGGCCAGCAAAGTCCCCTTTGTACCAGGGTGGGAGCCATCACTGGCGTGTAGAACAACAGCGGCGTCACGCAGCGCGCGCTCCCACGCCCGGCCCACCGGCGCAACAATGGCGCCCACCTGCTGCGCGTGAACCTCGTAGTACCGACTGATACTGGCGTTCCAGACGAAGGCAGAGGGCGGCGCCAGCTTGCGAGCCCAGGTCATGAAGAGAACGGTCCGGGCACCGGTCTTGCGGATCTTGCTGTCCAGCGAGAGGAACGCCTTTTTAACATCTGTGATGACCCCTGGCTGCTGGCTCTGGTCTTGCAGCACGACATAGTCCCAGCCCTGCCCGATCAGCTGCGTCACAGCCGGGTTGACGTCGTGGTTTTCCCAGGTCGCACCGCCGGGCGTGTGGTGCGCCGTGGTGAACCGCACCGGAGACTGTTTCGCCCTGGCGAGGCTCTCCAGGACCTTGGGCAAGCTGTTTGTGCTCGTGTAGCTGTTGCCGATGAAGAGCACCCGCACGGCCCTGGGCAGCTTTGTGTCTGGCGTCCCCGCGTCCTGTTGCTTCGAGGAGCTCCGTGCATCGTCGGCAGGGGCGAAGGTGTCTACCAGCACAGAGCCATCGGCCAACGAGCCGCGGCCACAGCCTGCAAGGGAGAAGAAGACCAGGGCCAGCGCCACGCATGGGACAGGGTGACGGGTATGCATCTGCTTCTCCTTCTCTGCCCACATCAGGCTTGAGCTGCCATGGCCATCTTACAGCAGAAGCAGTGAGCGCAGGCTGAATCGCCCCGGGGTTTCCGAAGGCTCTGGTCCCCCTGCGACCTGCTCTTGATGAGCGTTGATGCCTTCGAGGTTTTGACCGCTTGCCGCACGACTTCCGCGAAAAAATCTCCAAGCAGCGCGACTTGTGCGGCCGGGCCGCGGGGCTCCAGGAGCTTGTCAAGCTGCTCGCCAGCGCCGACGCGGCGCTGGTTTCGTGGAGGGGCCGGCCA
>CAZEFW010000336.1:0-1673 GCA_964511535.1 uncultured Myxococcales bacterium
GACGGCCATGAAGAGAAAGGAGAGGAAGTTGGTGGTTCCGAGGATGCGGCCCCGGGGCGGCGGGGCGGGGGGCGGCGGGGGGCGGGGCTGCGGGGGCGGGGTCGGGGGCGGGGTCGGGAGCGGGGTCGGGGTCGGGGTATTCTGTTGATTAACCCCACCACCCAAGGATATGAGCCATGCGATACGGGACATTGAGATTCAAGCCTGCGCTGATGGTCATTGCCGTCGCCCTGTTGGGCTGCGACTCGGGGCGCGCTACTGGCGGCAAGGACGCGAGCGGCGACCAGCGCGCCGGTGACAGCACGGCGGGCAAGGACAGCCAGCCGCCAGCCTCCGTTTGCCCCGCGAAACTGCCCGCGCCGTCGGCCGCGTGCAGTCGCGAGGGCCTGGTGTGTCAGTTCGGCAAGGACCCGCGGCGAAGCTGCCGGCCCAGCGCCTCATGTACGGGCGGCAAGTGGCAGGTCAGCGCTCCCAAGTGCGCCCCGCTGCCCAAGGACACCTGCCCGGCCACCCGCGCCGCCGCGGCCGGCAAGCAGTGCAAGGTCAAGGATGCGTACTGCAGCTACCCCGGCGACCTGGTCTGTCAGTGCACCAACTGCATCGCCTACCCGGTGGCCCACTGCAGCGGCCCGCTCAAGTGGAAGTGCGACGTGCCCAGCGCGGACGCCCAGTGTCCGGCCGGCAAACCGAACCTCGGCGCCCCCTGCTCGGTTGAGGGCAAGAAGTGCACCTACCATTGCGGCACCGACGGCGCGCGCCAGTGCAAGGGCAAGGTCTGGACCCGGGCCTCCAGCCACCCCTGCCCGGTCTCCAGCCGTCGCGCCAAGCGTGACATCGTCTACCTCACCGACGCCCAGGCTGCGGCCATCAGCCGCGAGCTGCTTCAGGTGCGGCTGGCCACCTACCTCTACAAGGACCCCGCCCTCGGCGCGGGGCGTCACCTCGGCTTCATCCTGGAGGACGCCGGCAGGACTTACGCCGGAGACCCGGCCCGCGGACAGGTGGACCTGTACGGCTACACAAGCATGCTGCTGGCCACCGTCCAGTCCCAGCAGAAATCCATCCGACAGCTCCGCCGCGAGCTGAGGGCCCTGCGCGCCGAGGTCCGCACCAGGAAGAAGCGCGAATGAGTATGGCTTTGCCGCGGGAGCTCCACGACGAGGGCGTATAATCGTGGGCATGATGCGCAAGGGACCCGCACTGGTGGTGGTGCTGCTGAGCGCCACGGTGCTGGCCGGGCCGGTGTGTGATCCAGGGGAGGACGGGGACCAGGGGGCTGCCGGGCCCACAGACGCCGGCGTGGTGGACGCCAACCTGGACGCGGCAGGGCAAGTAGACCTGGGCCCGGTGGTCGACCAGAAGAGCGGAGTGGATCTGGACCAGCGGCAGGATGTGGCGCCGCCGCCCGACCAGGCGCCGCCGCCCGACCAGGCGTCGCCCGATCAGGCGCCGCCGCCGGACCAGAAGCCATGGCCCGACCAGATGCCGTGGCCGGATGTGCAGCCGTGGCCCGACGTACAGCCGTGGCCGGATGTACAGCCCTGGCCCGACCTCAAGCCGTGGCCCGACGTCAAGCCATGGCCTGACGTACAGCCATGGCCTGACGTGCAGCCGTGGCCGGATATGCAGCCCTGGCCGGACGTCAAGCCGCCGCCGGATCTGGCGCCGCCGCC
>CAZEFW010000337.1:0-1666 GCA_964511535.1 uncultured Myxococcales bacterium
CACCAGGGATTATTGACCCCGCAACCGGCGCTGGCCTACAGTGGGGTGTCGCGCCCGTACCCCGGGGGGAGAGTGGGTACCGGGTACGTACAAGGAGTACATGAAACCCTGGCAGGTGGAGCGATGAGAAAGACACTGGTGATCTGCGTGGCCCTGGCGGCCATGCTCACTTCTGGCGTGGCGCACGCCGACAACATGGCCAAGGCGCGTGAGGCGTACCGCAAGGGACGCGAGGCGTACAAGGCGGGCGACTATCGCGAGGCGCTGATCTATCTGAAGAAGGCGTACAAGCTCAAGCCGATGCCTGCGCTGCTGCGCTACACGGGCGAGACGTACTACAAGCTCAACCAGGCGCAGGAGGCCATCAAGTACTTCCGGCTGTACCTCAAGGCGGCGCCCATGGCGGCTGACCGCGCCAAGGTGGAGTCCAAGGTGCGCCAGCTGGAGCTCATCGTGGGACCGGCGGACGAGGAGGAGGACGAGTTCGCGCCGCCGCCCCCGCCGCCTCCGCCGCCCATGCCCGATGACGACACCGGGACCGACACCGCGGCCCCACCGCCGCCCGACGACCCGGTCCCCGCGCCGGCTCCCGCTCCCCGGCCCGCGCCCAAGCCGCGTCGCAGCGCCGTGGACCAGCCCCTGGGCGCCGACGACGAGGACCCGCTGCTGGCGGCTGACCGGCGGCGCAAGGCGGCCCAGCGCGCTGGCGGCGGCAGCACCCGCCGCGGCGGCGAGCGCGGCGGCACCAAGGACAGCGGCTCCGGCGGGCTGTTCATCGCCGGCGTCACCACCGCGGCCCTGGGGGCGGTGGGCATCATCGTCGGCGGCGTCATGGCCGGCCTGGCCAACGGCAAGGCCAGCGAGTTGCAGGACATCGTCAAGGAAGGCAACCCGGACATGAACAAGCCGACGGTGTCGTACAGCAAGAAGCACCATGACCTGGTGGTGTCCTACGACAGCTTCAACAAGGGCGCCATCGGCGGCTTCGTGGCGGGCGGCGTGCTGCTCGGCACCGGCGTGGTGCTCATCGTGGTCAACGTCGTGTCCGGCCCCAAGAAGAAGGCTGACGCGTCGGAGAGCCGGGTGGTCTTCGCGCCGGTCATCGGCCAGGGGACCATGGGCATGACCGGGCAGGTGCGATTTTGAGCAGGGCTCCTGGGTGGATCCCCGGGGCGCTTATCTGCCTGGTTGCCGTTGCCGGGCAAGGCTGCATCGAGCTTGACCTGGGATCCTCGCCCTTCTTCTGCAACAACGGCAACCCGCCCTGTCCCCCGGGGTACCTGTGCGTGCAGAGCGGCGGCAAGCGCCTGTGCGTGATGGAAGGACAGAGCCCGCCCCAGCTGGACGGCAACGTCGCCACGGCTGACGGCAAGAAGCCGGCGGTCGACACGGGCCCGACGCAGGACCTGGGGCCGTCATTCGACGCCCCGCAGCCCGACATGAGCGTGGTCGCTGATTACTGGCCCGCCGACCCGGACCAGTTCATCAAGCCGGACCTGCCGCCGCCCCCGGACAAGAGCGTCAAGAAGGACGTGCCCAAGATCGGCTGTCAGAACAACGCCGAGTGCAAGAAGAAGGATCCCCAGAACCCGTGCTGCTGCCCGGTGACCATCATCTGGGTCTGCGCGCCCCTGTGCCTCAACCCCCTCTGCTTGCCCATATAGAT
>CAZEFW010000338.1:0-1596 GCA_964511535.1 uncultured Myxococcales bacterium
GGCCGGCGGGCTCGGCGCGCTGCGAGCGTTTGCGCCGCATGTTGTGGGCCTCAGCGCCATGAGCGTGGAGCGCGACTGGGCGCTGAAGGTGGTCCGCAGCGTGCGCGCACTGCTGGGGCCGGCGACGCGGATCATCCTCGGCGGAAAGCTGCCCACCTTCGAGCCCGACCTGATCAGCGGCGGCCACGGGCTGGACGCCATCTGCGTGGGCGAGGGGGAGGCGGCGCTGCTGGAGTATGCGGCCGCCCTGGAGCGAGGGGAGCCGGCGGCGGACATCCGCAACATCTGGGTCCTCGGCCCGCACGGGACCGTGCACCGAAACGATCCGCGCCCTGCCCTGGAGGAGCTGGACACCCTCCCTTTCCCGGATCGCGATCTTTACAACGATCACTGGCTCATCAGCCGCTTGCGGATGACCTATGTCTGGATCGCGCGGGGCTGCAGCTTCGACTGCTCTTTCTGCTTCCACCACGCCTACAGGAAGATCGTCGCGTGCCGCAGGCGCGTGAGGCTGCGCGACATCGACCGCATCATGGAGGAGCTGCACCAGCTTGCCCGGGACCGGCCTGACGCGATGGTCTGGCTCGGGGCGGACAACTTCTTCAGCCACGGCCGCTGGTCGCTGGAGCTGCTGGAGCGCTACCGCCAGGAGATCGACCTCCCCTTCGCCCTGGCCACCCGCATCGAGCAGGTGACCGATGAGCGAGCCCGGGCCATTGCCGCCGCGGGCCGGTGCCTGTGGGTCAGCTTCGGCCTGGAGAGCGGCGACGAACAAGTCAGGCGTGAGGTGCTGCGACGACAGGTAAGCGACGAGCAGATCCGCGACGGCGTGGCCAACCTGCGGCGCCATGGCCTGCCCGTGTCGACCACCAACATGATGGGCTTCCCGGGCGAGCGGCTGGACCAGGCCCTCCGGACGATCCGCTTCAACGCCGAGATCCGGCCGAACGTCACGGTGTGCTCCATCTTCCTGCCGCTGCCAGGCACCGACCTTGGCGAAGTCGCGGCGAGCGGGGACGGGCACTCCATGTTCGGATACGGCAGCTCGCCCCTGAAGGGTGGGGAGATTCGCCACATCGAGCGGCTGCACAAGTTCTTCTTCATCGGAGCCCATGTCCCGCGCACAATCCCGCTCCTGCAAACCCTCGCGCGCATCCCATTCCCGCCCCAGCTCGGGGTGCCGATCTTCCTTGCAAGCTACTTCCTTTTCACCAAGCTGCCGCAGATGGATGGCACGCTGCAGGGCCTCACCGTCACCCTGGGCGGCGTGCTGGATCAGGTGAGCAAAATGGATCCGGGAGGGCTGATTCAGCGGCTACGAGAGAGGATTCATTGACCGGGAAAGAGGTGCTTCCGGGGAGTATCGGGCGTGGTAGCGACATGCAGGGGTTACCGGCAGGCCGCAGAGAATGTTGCGTGGAAAATTAAACCCGTTGGGGGTTTTCCTAGCGGGAGATACCAGGCGACGGGGTCTGCTTGTCTGAATAGCGGCAGGACGCCGGAAGCGATCCGCAACCACTGATGCAGGGCTTGTAATCTGCAGCGACTTTATTCGAGCAGCTGCCAAACGCTTTGGGATTGTGCTTGTAGTAGCGG
>CAZEFW010000339.1:0-1538 GCA_964511535.1 uncultured Myxococcales bacterium
GGCTCCAGGGCCATGCGCAGGGTGCCGTTGTGCAGGATCTTCTTGCCCGGCGTGCGCGGGTCGGCCCAGGCCGCCGGCGGGTACGGGATCGGGCCCAGGGCGATGAAGCTGTCACCGTCGGCGCCGCGGTAGCGCAGCCCCGGGATGGCGGCGAAGCCCTGGCCGGATGCGGCGGCGCAGGTGCGCTTGAGCTGGTCCCAGCTGTGGGGGCTCAGTCGATCCAGGTTCTCCGCGAAGGCGATGAACTTGTACCCCGCCTTGCGGGCCGCGGCGATGAGCTGGCCCGGGTCGGCCCGGCCGCCCGAGTGACGCGAATAGGCGCCGATGAGGCCGCGGTGGGCCACGCCGGGCGACCTCACCCGGGGGCGGCGTTTGCCGGGCCGGCGCTTGACCGCGGGGACCGGCTTGAATCGCGCCGTGAGCAGCGGCGGCGAGGGCCCCGGGGCGGGCGCGTCCCCGGCGAGCCAGCGCAGCAGGTTGTAGGTCAGCCGGGCGCCGTGGCTAGGCTTCGCCCCGCGCTGCCCCGGGCGCATCACCAGCCCCCCTTCGAGCACCGGCGAGTAGCCGTCGAGCAGGGTGAAGCTTGCCAGGGTGGGCCACAGCGCCACCCGCCCCTTGCCCAGGGGGCGCGCCGCCAGCAGCGGCGGCGAGCGGGTGAAGCTGCCCGGCCCGCGGTTGTCCTTCACCGGATCGAAGCCTGTGGGCCGCGACACCCGGGTGGAGGCTGACGGCCGCCCGCTCACCAGCACGGTCCACGCGCTGTCCACCTTGACCGGCAGAGACCCGGGCTCTCCGGGCTCCCAGCGGCCGATGTTGTAGAACAGGCCGGTCACGCCGCGGGTGGCGGGGTGCCCCCGGGCGATGGCGTCGGTCCAGGCGAAGCGCCCGGCAGGCGCGGTGAGGGTGGAGAGCTGCCGCACCATGGACGGGTCGCCCTCCACGACCTGCTCGTGCAGCACGCCGGCGCCCATGGGAGACAGGAGCGCGCGGTACAGCGTCGCCCCCCGGCGGCTGTACAGATCCTTGGTCACCAGCAGCCCGCCCCCCTCGCGCACGAAGGCGCGCAGGGCGTCGAGACTGCGGCGCACCGTCGGGGTCAACGCGGGGACCATGCGGTGCTGGTAGAACACCACCACGTGGTACGGCGCCAGCAGCTCCGCGGTGACATCCTGCAGCGAGGCATGTCCCCCCACGCGCATCCCCTCACGCTTCAGCTCCGCCGCGATGCGCTGCTCCAGCCGAAACACCCCCGGCCGCTCCTGAGCCAGCAGCAGCACATTGACCGCCGGCGGCGTGGCCGGCGTCGGCGGCGCGGGAGGCTCACCCTTGGCGGATCCCGAACACCCCGCCAGCAGCAACGCCATGAACCAGACTCGAATCAAAAACTCACCTCGGCACCTGCCACATCATTCTGGCATTCTGGCATTCTGGCAATCTGGCATTCTGGCATTCTGGAGCGCACATGCTTCCACCATCATCAATTCGCCTCAAAGTAACCCCCCTGCCCCTCACCCTGGCCGATCCGTTCACCCTGGCCC
>CAZEFW010000340.1:0-1529 GCA_964511535.1 uncultured Myxococcales bacterium
GGCACAGGGCGCAGCGGATGCAGCGGTCCTCGTCCTTGAGGATTGCGGAGTGTTCGGCGGGGCCCGCGATGCTGTCGCCAGGCATGTTCTCGCCCAGGGCGTCGCGCGCCACCGCGGTGAGCTCGCCGCTCCAGTTCAGGCGGTCCAGCGAGACCAGCTTGAGGCAGCGGGTGGGGCAGACGTCCACGCAGCCGCCGCACAGCACGCAGCGCGTCCCGTCGAACACCGGCGTCACGCCGCAGTCCAGGCAGCGCCCGGCCTCTGACCTGGCCTCTTCGTCCGAGTAGCCCACCTCGACCTGACGCCGGGGATCCTCCAGGCGCTCCTCGGGCGGGGTGGCGGGGATCTCCAGCCGCCGCCGCTGCTCGTAGCCGTGCTCGCGGTGGTAGGGGTCCTGGTTCAGGTGCCGCTCGATGAGCGCGGGCGCCAGGGTTTGACCCATGATGTGGGCATAGACCGCGCGGGCGGCCGTCTTGCCCGAGGCCACCGCGTTGATAACAAGGGATGTGCCGTGGGCCAGGTCGCCGGCCACGAACACGCCCGGGGCCGAGGTGGCCAGGGTGTCGGGATCCACCGAGGGCCAGCCGGGCCGCATCATCTCGATGCCAGAGGATTCCCCCAGGAAGCCCAGGTCCGGGGCCTGCCCCACCGCCATGAGCACGGTGTCGCAGGGGATGACCTGCTGGTCGTCATCGTCGTACACCGGGGAGAACTGGCGCTGGTCGTTGTACACCCGGAGGCACCGCCGAAAGCGCACGCCCGTCACCTGGCCATCGTCGCCCCGCACCACCTCCAGCGGCCCCCAGCCGTTGACCCGCTCAACCCCCTCCTCCTCTCCCTCCACGATCTCAACCGTGTCGGCGGGCATCTCCTCCAGGGTCTCCAGGGAGACCAGGTTCGTCTGGCGGGTGGTGCTCATGCGGGCCGCGCTGCGGGCCGCGTCGTAGGCGGCCTGGCGCACAACCGTGCGGGCCACGTCGTAGGCCACGTTGCCGCCGCCGATGACGAGCACCCGCTCGCCGATCTCCAGGGGCTCATCCAGGGCTTGCGCGCGCAGGAAGTCCACGCCGCCAAGCACGCCAGGCCCCTGCTCGCCGGGCAGCCCCAGTTCGCGGGATCTCTTGGCCCCAACCGCGATGATCACGGCCGCGTACTCGTCGTGGATCTCGTCGAAGGACACGTCCTCGCCCACGCGGGTGGAGCAGCGGATCTCCGTGCCCAGGGCCTTGATCACCTCTATCTCCGCCTCGATGAGCGCCGGCGGCAGGCGGTAGGCGGGGATGCCGAAGACCAGCATGCCCGCGGGGATTGGTTCCGCCTCGAAGATCACCGGGGAGAAGCCCATCAAGCAGAGGTCATGGGCCGCGGTCAGGCCGGCCGGACCCGCGCCGATGATGGCGACCTTCTGGCCCGCGCCCGGGGTGAACGCGCCGCTGTTGACGGCCCTGAGCAGGGCGGCCATCTCGTTGACGTCGGTGCAGGGGCCGGCGCCTGTGTCTTGCCCGGCCTGGACCACCTCCTCTGTTGAG